>NZ_JBLZQF010000001.1:0-1039357 GCF_049199325.1 Rahnella sp. PD4
TTTCAGGACGGCGATGATCTGGTGCTCAGTGAATCGGATCTTACGCATAGCGATCTCCTCAGGGGACATAATCAGTATGTCGGAAGATCTCTAAAAGTGAATGGGCCGTTTTGGTGGGATACTTACAGGTCAGTTTCTCTATTCATTCTGGAGTCCTGTCTGTTCTGATTTTGGGTGAGTATTTCGAGGGGTATTATTTCGGTCGTTGCGCTGCTGGTTGGGTGGGGTGGGACTTTAAGTGATACAGAAGAACTATATGCCGTGGTCTAAATCGAGCCGTTGCAACTCGTCGAACGTATAGATGCGGAAGACATTCCGGTGGCGGGTTTCCAGCGGGATGTGCTGGTGGTTAACGATGACGTGCCTGATGCTGTCAAATAGCCGTTCAAGACCGCGCTTTTTCTGCGGGTCCGGCACGATATAAAAAACGTAAATCCAGTCTTTACGGGTTCGGGCAAGCAAATGGCTGGCGATGATCGACTGATAACGGGCTTTGGTTTTCAGACGACGCTCGGTCTCAATGGCGATCACGGTGCCGCCGGGCAGAGTGACCAAGCCGTCAGGCCGGTGACTGACCTGATAGCGGCTGAGGAAGGTTGTGCGATCGCCGTTTATCCACCCGGATACGCCTTTTTGCTCAAGGATGATACGGGCGGTCTGATTATCAAGGTGATGCTCCAGCGTCCAGCCGGTGATTTTTGACGGCTCAAAGCGCGCCGGGAAAAGCGCATCGTCTGGGGTTAACACTACGGCCAGTCCGTTACTGGTTATGCCCCACAATGAAATTTTCATGGTGCGCGATACCAGGACGTGCTTTTGTATTAAGCCCATGTCCTCGACTTTTGAAAGCAGGGAATACATCGATTTATGATCCCTGAAGCCGAACAGCAGCATCAGTGTTTTAAAATCACTGTACGTTTCTTCCTTCAGAAAATTCAGCAGTCGTTGTATTTTTTCGCGATGTCGCGCCTGGCGTTCGCTGTATGCGGTGATGAGCATCATTCCCCCTTTAGAAATCCAGCAATGACGGGTTTTCCTCTTTATCGGCATTCGGTATTGTCGTGTCTTTTTCGCCCGAATCATTAAAAAAAAGATCGGGCCGCGTTGTGGTGATATCCGGCGTTGATGACGGTCCGGGGGATGTTTCCTCCTCGCTAAAATCCAATGCGATGTTTATCGTTGCGGCGGTGGCGGCAATCGCGGGCGACACGGCACAGATCTCCAGTTCGCGTTTTTTCACCCTGATGGGCGAGATCAGAGAAGCAGAGGGGAGTGTTTTTGTCGTAAAAATGAAGCTGACAAAATCGGGGAGGTTCAGGATCATATTGCTGTCGGTAAAGAAACGCTCGGCCTGCCTGATGGTGCGTTCACTGTCGATGGTCTCTGTCAGCACGGCGTCGGTTTTCGCTTTGCGGACCTCATCATCCACTAATATAGTACCGGACATTCTAGCCACCCATTCAGCGGTGTCCGGATCCATGACACGATAAACCAGTTTGAATTTGGCGTTCTCAACGACAGCGCCGACAACGGCGTCACCTTTCAAATCTGCCGGGCAGTCTTTTAAATCGGCAATCGACTGATGGTCCATAATAATATGCACGCCTTTATCGCGTGCCGCGCCCAAACCTTCCAGCGCTGGCCGGGATAAATGGTATTTCAGTTCGGAAAGATAAATAGCAATGGGGCGGGGCACATTTTTCACTCGCTCGCGCCTTTCTGCCAGCTGGTACAGGCGAACCAGCAGCATGCGCTGCGCGGTAATGATTTTGCTGTTGCGCATTGAGCCAATCACATAGCAGCAACCGCCTTCCTTAAATATCGTATTAAGCGAAAATCCTGTCGGCGCATTAATGGCATTGAGCAAGGCCAGCTCTTCAATTTTCCCGAAAAAGGCTTTTATCTTATCTGCAATACCCTGAACATAGTCGCCGTAATACACATCCCGAATGGTTGCGGTGGTATTACGGGTGACGAACTGCGCGGCTATCCGGGCCGCTTTCCGGTCGTCAATGCGATAGAAGTCAGACTCTTGGCCTTTTTCCGCCAGGCTGAACCCGGCAACAAAAAGCTCTTCCAGTTCATCGGCGGTGATCTCTTCAATCAGGTTTAACTGGTATTGCGGTTTTCGCAGGTCAATTAAGGCGAAAGGTTTTCCTGCATCCTCGCAGGCTTTACGGTAAAGGTGGGGTGCCCATTCATCATCCTTGGGGTCCATCACAAATACGCCTTCACCAGCCAGAATGCTTTGATATAGTAATATGCCGGTGGCAACCCCTTTGCCGGCCCCGGTGGTGCCGATAATATCCGCGTGTTGTTTTTGCCAGTCTTTTAAGGGCAGGTACATCGGCTGAATATCGCGGTCCATGCCGATAAATAACCCTTTGTTCAGGTCGATATAATCCAGCGGGTCATAATGCAGTGTTTCCGGCAGCAGGGATTTCACCGTGCGGACATCGGTGCGTAATTCCCGTTCAAGCGTTGTTTTTCTGACGAGGCGTTTCTTTATTTTGTCTAATTCAGGGGTTAATACCCTGCGCAGCAGAATATGCAAAATAAAACCCGTTACGGTAAAGCCAATCAGCACCGGCCATGCCAGAACGGGAATACTGGCGACTACACGGCCTTTATAAAGCCACTGGAAAATCCATATAACAACCGGGGCCATCGTACCGGAAAGAAAACACAGCATTGAAAAAGCAATAATCAGCTTTTGCCACAACGGGGCTTTTTGCCGTTCATCGCTTTTCATCGACGCGAAAAACGGCATCGTCAGCCCCGATAACAGCGCCAGCATCAGCTGATGCTGTTGTATAAAAGCAATGAAGGTCAGCGCGTCATTCACTATCGGCGACAGTGAAACGGCCAGCTTATTCAAAATCACGATGCCTCCTTCGTCAGCGGTTCGCCCCATGACATCGCCCCATCAGTTCGCCCCGCGGTGTCGGGCGAAAAGGCGGGGCGAACGTCCGGGGTAAAGAAGGTAGCCGCTGTACGGCCATGTGCAGGAAAGCATGCTTCCCTGCACGACACGGCGTGCGCCAGTTCATGCGGGCTGGACGCCCTTATGATATGTCGCATGGGGGTAATGTCGCAGCTGGACGCCACGCCAAAACCCCCAACGTCAACGGCGGCACACCGTCGCCCGCTACGCGCGACCACCCCCTTTAAGACGGTCGCTTTCGCCTTTTTCTTCCCTTAGCTCGTTCCTCGCAGCGGGAATAAAAGGGAAGCTGACCTTTAAAGAGGGTGGTCGCGCCACGCTACCGGCTTTTGGCCGGAGACTTAGCCGCGACGGTGTGCGGGGCGATGCCCCCCAAATAAACCGCTGTCGTGGGCGACAGCTTTTCGCTCGCCGGGGCGGCGAAATTTATTCGGCTCCCCCCGGCCGGCAAAATCCGCGTGGGCGCGGCTGTTTGCCGATGAGACGCGGTGCCTGAACTATTTTCGCTCCTTAACCCGCGAAAATAATTCTGTCCGCTGCCTCATTTTTACGGCCCGCATTTCTTCACGCCTTAATTCGCGAAAAATGTGCTGGGCCGTAAAAATCTGAAAACCGCCAGGTCTTTAACCGGACTCGGCTGAAATATTTTGGCGCTATAGGAGACGTGCGAATAAAATTAAGGGAGGGGTTAATAGTGGCTCTCGCGGATTTCCCTGATGATGTTGGAATAACACTGACGACTTTCTTTAATGCTGGTTTCATCAAGCGTAAAGCCACGCCGGTTAGCTTCTTCTGTCAGCGTTACTCTGTCGGTGGCGTTCAGCGTTTGCAGCAACTGCAATAACCGGCATATAACTCGGTAGTGATAAATTTCATAATAAAGGCCGCATCCGCACATTGCCTCATTTTCAATGTGCTCAATAACACAGGCTGCGCTCATGGAATCCCCACGTTGACGTGTCCAGGGATGCTGAATAAAACCCGGTTTGGTCATAAACATAACCTCGGCTAATTAACCACGCATGCGGCCAAATTTACTGATTATCTGGCTGATAATTTTCGGGTCTGCCGAGTCACATTCAAGTAAAAATGATTTTCTGGCATCGGCAGTGTGGTCGGGCAGAAAACCGTGCCTGTTCTTTTTGACGATATTAAAGAATGTGCGTTCAGCAGAATGGCATTCATTTCCGCCGCCGTTACCGGTGGCTTTACCGTACATGCATAACACCACTTCACAGGCGTCAGCGGCCATGACGGAGGTTGAATATGACGCCATAATGCAGAGTAATAATGCGGAGGATATTGCTTTTTTCATTTCGGTCACCTTCATATTCAAACGAGTATTGCGTAATTCGATAAGTTATTTATTGAAGTTCTTTACTGAATACACCTCTCATGCCATTAAGATTAAGGGGTTTAAAATAAATATCACTCATGCGGCGTATGTCACCGTGAATATCAATGCTGACTATCACATCAATGCTCTTAAGCACCTTGCGTAACAGCACGTCGAAAGGCATGTTCCGGCAGTCGGGGTTTTCATAGCAGCGGTCAATTAACCCTTCAATACATTCTTCCGGGCTGCCCGCATGCAGGGAGGTTATCAATCCCTCATGCCCGGAACCGACGATTTTCAGTGCATCCCAGGCTTCTTGTCCGCGAATTTCAGCCAGTAATATCCGGTCAGGGTTCATACGATAATTGGCGCGTATCAGTCTGCCGGGCGTGACAATGGCATTATCCCCGGCATCAGCCGGATAAAAGAGATGGACATAGTTGGTGTGGCGATAGAAGCGGATTTCGGGATTATCCTCGATGGTGGTCAGCCTGAGGTTCCGGGGAATAGAGTGCAGCAGCGTTTTCATATAGGTGGTTTTACCGGAGCCGGTTTCACCGACGATAAAAATCGTCTTGCCGTATTCCACCGCTTTTTCCATAAAGCGGGGAATATCCTCACTCTGATAGTAGCGGGTCAATTCAACATCTTTGCCTTCCGTTCGCTCCTTACCGGTCACCCGGTTATAAAATCCCGCATCAATCCATGACTGATGTGTTTTCTGCCCAAATGCGGGCTTGCGCAGCGTAATAGACACGGTGTTACGCTCACAGGCCGGGGGAATAATGGCCTGAATGCGCTCGCCTGATTCAAGCGTGGCGGAAAGGATCGGCGAGGTGTCGTCGATATTATCGTCCTGCCACGACGCCAGCGCTCTGGCAAAGGCGTAACACTGGCGCAGCGTAATGGGGGCTTCATGTCTTCGCCATTTCCCCCGAATTTTGGTATGCAGTTCACCCGGCCGGTTAACGGCAATTTCCGTCAGGCCGTCCTGCGCAATAAAATCACCAAACAGCTGGTTTTTCATAAAATCCAGCGACAGGTTTTCAGCGTTCATACCACCTCTTTTTCAGTCGCAGCTGCCAGACGGATGAGAAATCAATATCGGTACCGGTCATGATGCCAATGACATCACCCTGATTCAGGTACAGGGTGGGCGGGATATTGATGCTGTTGTCCAGCGTCGTTTTCGCCATTTCCGCCGTGGCGGCGCGGGTGTTCTCGGTGTAGTCGGTATTGCGGTCTTTCCCCGGGGCAGCATCCGACGCCGCCGCAGCCACGTCCTGCACGGTACTGAGCATCAGGGCATTGCCGAAGCGCTCCCAGAAGTGATTGTCGATCCAGCCTGAGATCCCCGCCTCGCCGAGCGGGCCGCTGGCCTGCGTATTGCTGAGCGGGATTTGCAGGCTTCCGGGCTCAGGCGTACGCAGCTCCGTCCACAGCACAAACATCCGGCTGCGTCCGTGTTGCAGCGCCCCGGTGCGGTAGATGCCACGGGCGACCGTTCCCGCCGGGATCAGCGTCACATGGTTGCTGGCGCTGTAAACATCTTCACTGATCAGGCAGGAAATATGCCCCCCGACATCGGACACGAAGCGCCACATCATCGAACACGGGATATAACGGTCCACCGGGATATAGAGATCAGGATCGAGACCCAGCCGTCTGACGCCGGTGACACGGGCGACGCCCGGATTGTCGTTATTACCCGTTTCCGGCGAGGCAGTCTCCGGGCAGCGCAGGCGGCCATCTTTACCTCTGGTCAGTACTGACGTACAGGATGTGTACGTCGTGGATGATGACGGACTGTCGGACGTTTCTGCGTTGCTGCGCGTTTCACCCGGGGACGTGCGTACATTATCGCCCTGCATTGTTCGGGCGTTGTTCAGCCCGTCTGCCAACGCAACTGCCTTGTTCAGGGCGGGTGGTGCCGGTGGCTGCGTTGGTGCGGGAGTGACGGCCTGGCTGACAGGTGCTGTTCCGTCCTGTGTGTGCGGCCCGAACAAGCCAAACGGGTTACTGTCCATGCCCAGATTTTGACGCTCATGCAGAGTCTTCCCGGCGGAGGGCGGCAGCGCGGTGTCGGCTTCTTTCTCATTACGCCCTTTCAATGCACTGAAAATCCGATCGCCGCCGGATGCCAGGGCGATCACCAGAGTCAGACTCAGTACGGTGACGATCAGCGTGCGGCGGCCGGATGTCTTACGAAAACGGGTCACTTCCGGCTGGCCGGGCGGTGTTTTCTGCTCCGGCTCCTGATACGCCATTGCCGCACGCGCGCGTTCGCGGGCTTCCGCTTCCCGCTCTGCGGTGGTTTTTTCCGGTTCATCCGGGACAGGTTTATCGGTCATCTGGCCTCCAGCGTAACGGACGGTGAAACAGTGTCGCTGCGGGTTATTGGGATGCGCCCGAATCCGTCGTTTTCGATCCCCACCACCGAGGTGCCGTAACGCAGCACCAGTTGTGGTGATGCAGGCACCACCATCACGGTGTAATTACCCTGCTTAACCGTCCGGGGCGTGACTGCCTGCTCCCGTCCGTTAACCACCCGGAAAACGGAAGGCAGGGTTCTGATGGGGGAAAAACCGATATAAGCAAAACGACCATCATCCCAGGCAAAATCCGGTGCGATGGAGGCTGAACCGGCGGCGACCCGTTTGGTGTAGCGCCAGTTGCGTGGCGTGCTGGCCTGTCCGAATGCCGCTGCTATCTGCTGCTTCTCCTGTCTTTCACGCTGCTGCGTCTGACGTGCGGCGCTGGCGGCGGCGGATTGCTGGCGAGCCTCGGTCGGATAGTGGTAACGGATAACGAACGCCTGCGCGGGTGAATCGTGATCCAACACATTCAGCTCCAGACTGTAATCACGCTTTGAGGTCACCACGAAGAGGTTGGTCTTCCAGTCCTTCGCCGTGGGCAAAAATACCTGACTGACGTTGTTGCCGCTGGCGTCCGTCACCGGCTGGGTGATGGGGTTCGGGCTGACGCCGACCCGGTTATCACTTTTCGTGACCGTCCAGCCTTTTGGAAAACCCGCTTGCGCATCAATCACAGCTTCATCGTCGTCAAACAGCAGCGTGGTGACGTAGCCGGGGCGGGTGTTCACCACGGTGGCGTTCTGGCTGTTATACGATACGTTCTGCATCCGGCTGTCATAGCCGCTGCCGCGCGGGGTGGCGGCGCTCCATGTCGCGCATGACGCGAGTAAGCCTGTCAGGAGCAGGATGTTTTTCAGCATCATTCGCTCCTCAGTTCTTTATCGCGCTGGTAGCTGGTGACGATAAAGCCCAGCGGGTTCACTTCACGCTGACTGTCCGTCAGTTGCTGATGCGGGACATAACGATAAGTGAGGCGGATATTCCAGAAGTCCGTTTTCACTGAATTATCAGAAATACGACGAAGGGTGCGCTTAATACGCAGTGTTGCCAGGTTGTCCGGTCCGGTGGCAGGCGCATGCACATTAGAAATAATGTCGATATAGACGACATATTCGGTTTTATTAAAAATAACGTCCGGTGCCTGGTCGCCGTTAAACCCATCCAGATAATCCCGGTTCACGCTGTCGCTGTTAAATAACTGTACGTCGTTGTAATCACGCTGGAGGGAGAAATAATTATACCCTTCGCGGAGTCTGACATAGTGTGCCGCCAGTGAATGGGCCAGCGCTTTTTCAGACGCAATATCCCGCTCTTTAATACGGGTCATATACTCATAACGACCGGTCTGTTTATCCACCGACCACAATTCAATGTCAGTGGTTTTCAGCGGCAGCAGAATAATAATGGCCGTGATCGTCAGTGCAGCCAGAATCAGCCCGGCAGCGGCCACCCGCCAGGCAGTTTTGCGGGAACGCTCTTCCTTTTCCAGCAGGATGGATTCAAAAGAGCGCGAGACATTGATGATGCGCTGAATATCAGACATGGTGAGTAAGCTCCTGAATTATGGCGGGGGAATTAACCGGCTGGGGATCGCCGGACACCGGCGGGAGGTCGCCCTGATGCTGCGCGCAGCCCGTAAGCGCGCACAGCACCAGAAGCAAGATGCTGAATTTCATGGAAGCCTCTTATCGGATAAATGCAGGAAGGCCTCACCGCTGGTAGAGGCCACGGCGTGACGGAGAAAAGAAATTAGCGGTCGGGAGGATTAACGATGACGCTGCTGATTCTGGCGTTTCATGCTTTCAATGGCGGTGGCACGTTTCTGCCAGGCGCTCACGGTTTTGCCCGCCCCTGCGGCAATGAACCTGCCGGTTGTCGCGGCTGCGGCCATGCCACCTTTGGCGGTCAGTCGGCCCCCGGTCTTTATGCCGGGTTTGGCGACGTCGGCAGATTTGCTCGCCAGCCCGCTCAGTCCGCTCATAGCTGCACCCTGTAACACGGCCTGCACGGCGGCACCGCTCAGCGAAGTGGCTATTTTCGCTGAAAAATACACCACGACGCCTGCGGCAATCCCGGCCAGCAAACATTGCGCCGCCAGGGTCACCATATTGCTTTCTGCAGACGTTGCTGTGGCGGCATCCAGTATTTTATTCAGGTAGTTGATGGCGATCCGGACAGACAGGGCAGAGAACATGATCGTTAAGATTGCGGTAAATAGTGTTTTCAGCCAGTTATCAAACATGGGTTTAAGAAAACCGTACAGCAGGCAGAAAATAAAGAGTGGGGCGGTGGTGGTCATTAACAGAATGGTGATTTCGGCGAGCAGGTTGACAAAGGTTGCAGCCAGTAACAGAACGATTGCACCGCCCCAGACCAGCACCTCGGCAAAGCCGCCATTCATTTTAACGTAGGTAGAAGTGTCCAAATTGAACAGCGTTTGCCCCAGCGCTTGTGCCTTTTCCCACACCGTGTCGAGCAGCGCCCAGACATTATCATCGCCACTGATGCCGTCCTTAAGCCCTTCAATGGCCGCAATGATGGCATCCAGCCAGCCATCGCGGTTTAAAACAAAGGTGGTGATCAGCAACATGCGGCCCACATCCCAGACAACATCTTCAACAGGTGTCTGGAGTTTGCCGCCAAGGGTCTGATACCCGCGATACGTAATAAATAGGGTAAAGGAACTGACGATAATCACACTGATTAGGGTGCCGTACGTAGAAGACTGACCTTCTAACAAGGCATTGAGTCCATCCATGATGTTTTTGTCCATACCAACAAAAATACCACCGGACATGGTGCCTCTCATTAGTCAGGAACAGACAGGGGATAAAAACAGGGAAGGACCCCTGTTTTTGTTGGTGGGGATCTTACTGAGTGACGGATTTTCTTTTTTGGGCTTCCTGCTGAAACAGTGTCTCGAATTTTTCCCTGATGCCGGGTTTGCCTGTCTGGGCAAACATGAGTGCTGCCCGGTGCGCAAACTCGCAGTTGCCGCTTGCCTCACCATCCATGAGGCATTGCGTATAGACTGTATAGGTTTCATCGGGATGTTCTTTATACCAGGCTTCTGATTTCGTCTCTTTACAACCGGATAAGACGAGAATGCCTGACATGATGCATAAGGTTAATACGGGTTTTAACATGTTAACCTCCCTATAGAGAGTTCAGATCGGCAACGGGCGCAGTTAATTGCTGTTGCTCAAAGGCTTTCTGTTTTTGCTGTTCCAGCAGCGTTGTTCGCTGTTCAGCCTGTTTGACTGACATTTCCCACTGGCTGGTCAGCGCATTTAATTGTACGCTTTTGGCCGCGATGGCGTTAGCCAGGTCCTGCGACTCTTTCGAATCCTGCGCATTAGCAATACGGTCTGATAAATCTGATATATCGCCGAGCGTGCCCGTGATCTTGTTTTCAACCTCGGACGTATTTTCTATCGCTACGGCCTGATTCAGGATCATCTGTTTGCAGCTGTCCAGATAGCGTTGTGAAGCGCTGGACGGGTTACAGGTATCGAACGTTTTATATTTGTTATACAAGCTATTAAGTTCAGACGAATATGACCCGCTTTGGTTGCTCAGCAGGTCATCCAGTGAAATACCGTGCTGACGAAGATTATCAATATCGGTTTTCAGACTTTTGGCCTCGCGGAGAAATGCCTGAACGTCACGCACGCCCGTTGCCGTGGCTAATTGCTGCTTGTAGGCATCAAGTTCACTTCTATAGTGGGTAACGGTTTCCTGCCACTGCTGGAGTTTCTGGATCCACTGATTCATGGATTCGGTATTCTGTACGGCGTCGAATACCGGTATTCCGGCGCTCATCGCCTGGGTGGACATCAACAGCGAGAATGCCAGTATGAGTTTTCTGAACCGCATTTTCATTACCTCCGTCATGAATATTACAGGGCTTGTTCAAGGAAGGAGGCTTTCCAGTCATCAGGCGGCATTCCCTCCTGATACAGGGTGTCGAACAGTCTCAGGTTGTCTTCGCTCCCGCTCAGCATTTTGGTGAGTTCCCCGAGGCCCGATAAATCCATTTTCGCCATCGCCACAAAAGGCCGGGTTTCACCTGTGCGTAACGGCGTTTTCAGGACCACCATAGAGCGCTCACCCGGATCGAGGTTTCTGACGATGTCGTACACGCTTTCCGGCACTTTCATCTTTTCCACGTAATCACCCCGGCTGGCCTTCGGGTTGGCGAGAAAAATCTGCGTGCTGCACTGCTCGATAATCGCCGGGGCAATCGGGTGCTTGACGATTTCGTCAGGCGACTGCGTGGCGGGGACGAAGATGCCGTTCAGTTTGCGGATCACTTTCAGCATATTGAGCGAGAAGCGGGAGAATTCGACATCGGCCAGCCATTTCCAGAACTCGTCCATGAACATCACCAGCCGGCGACCGTCCAGCAGGCTGGTGACGCGGTAAAGCAGATAAAACGTGATGGGGCCGCGAATGTTGTCATCATCGAGAAATTCCGTACCGTCGATACCAAAATTTTCGACGTCGCTGATATTGAAGGTGTCCTCCTCATTGTCGAATACCCAGCCGAACTCGCCGCCCTGCGCCCACTGTTTAAGGCGAATACGTAGCCCGTTGATGCGGGCGTCGGGGGTTGGCGGCTCCGGCAGGACTTCCAGCAGCCGGGTGATACCGAACTTGCGGTATTCCGGCGGGTAGTCGAGCATAATGGTATCTACGGCGGCACTGATCCGCTCCTCATCGCGCGGATCGAGCGGCTTGCCGTTGCGGCCGCACAGCATGCGCACCAGTCGTTTGATAAAGCTGATATTCCGCCGGGTCGGCGCAAGCTTAAACGGGTTAAACCCGGTGGGCGTGCCGGTACGGATACGGAAGTAGCGTCCGCCCATCTGGCGTATCGCCATCTCCGCCGCCCGGTCCTTGTCGAAATACACGGTGGTTAGCTGCTTACGGGGGGCTGATTCAGAGAACGTCGCCGGATTGCGGTACTTCTGCATTAGTTGCTGCATCATGGTCATCAGCATCGTTTTCCCTGAGCCGGTTTTACCGATAATCGCCGTATTACCCGGCGTTTTTTCGTTGAAGTCATCCCGCCCGCTCTGGCTGTCGTGCAGGTTCAGGTAATACCCGCCACCGCCAGGGGATTTGAGTATCGCGATGGCATCGCCCCAGGGATTGCCGTTTCGTTTATGAGGATGAAAATTGTGCAGGCTCGCCAGGTCGGCAAAGTTCTGGCTGCTGACGGCCACCAGACGGGGGCGCAACATATACACCCCCGGCAGTTGCGCCAGGTACGCGGCGGGCAGCGACAGCGTGGACAGCGTCGTCATGATGCCGAGGTCGGCGAAGGGCTGCGCCAGCGCGTTGGTGTCTTTGACCACCTGGTCGGCGCTGTCTGAAGATACCAGCAGGGAAAAGTGGTATTTTCCGCAGGAGACATGCCCGGACTGGAGCAGGTCACGCAACACAATCAGCTCTTCGCGCTGCGAAATGGCGTCGTCATCCGCCGAAGTCAGGCGCTTTTCCGCCAAACGAATATGCTTCTGCGCCTCATCGCGGGCCATGCAGGTGAAGGACTGCGTCAGCACATACTCGCTTTCGGCATACAGCAGCGCGTCCAGCAGGCCGGTCGCGGTTTCAGGCGAGTAATCTTTGATTTCCAGACTGCGGAAAAAACGGGAACTGCCGACGGTCTGGCACTCGGCGGTGTCGGTGGTAAAAAAGACATCCGGCGTGCTTAATGTTTCATAAAACGGCGCAGGCGTGACCGCCACCTTTTGCCACTTGCCGGTGAGCAGGCGGTGATAAAAGGACAGCTGGGCGGAATACACCCGCCCGTTGCCTTCATACATCCCCAGTGGCGTCGCCGTATAGCGGGACAGCGCCGAAGCCAGCGCATCCCGGTGTTCCAGCATTACTTTCAGGGCATCATCCAGCACCGCTTTGCGTTTACCTGACGGCTGCGCCTTCATGGCCTTTTTCTCCAGCGGAGAGAAGGGCGCATAGCAGACGGTGAAAAACAGCCGGTGCCGCCAGAACGGCTTTTCGTTGATCGGCTGGGAATACACCCGGGTCACTTCATCAGAAAAGGGAATACCTGAATTTGCATCAAAGGCATCGTGGTATTTTTCCCGGATACGGTGAAGATAGAAAGTAACCGGCAGGCCTTCATATGCACGAATCACGTTATTGAGATGCGTCGCCATTAACGTCAGGTGATGTTCGTCCTCGCATTCAAAAACGGTGCCCTCCAGCTCCCAACTGGCAACCAAATCACCCTGGCGGTTTCTTATTACCTGGGGATGGATATGGGAGGAGTAGGGAATATGCTTATCCAGCGTAACGCGCTCGTTTAACTTCATCTTTTCAATAAACTCCGAAACGTCGATGGCGTCATAGCGGTTTGCCAGCAGGGCATTGGCACCAAAATGTTTATTGGTGCCAAACCGGCCACGGGTTTTAAAGGCCAGCCAGAGCAGCCCGAAATAGTGAATATCGGTTCTGGCCTTTGCCTTCATCTCCAGCCAGGCGGGAATAACCAGTAATATCAGGTAATAGTTGACATAGACCGCCAGCAGGACGATGGCCCCGCTGACCATCACGAACGGCACGAGGGGAATACCGGCTATGGCGGCAGGTCGCGTCAGCGCTTTGTTCAGCGTAGCCATCGTTGCCTCCCTTATGACGCCCAGTAGGCACCGAAACCTGACGCACCGACGATAAGGATGGCGCCAATGATGACGTTGCGCATGTCATGGAGGCTCTTGCCGTCAAACAAGACTTTGTATCCCACCCACATGGTGGCCAGCGTGATGGTGACGGCGGCCAGTCCGAGCAGGCCGGTAGAGGTGTTGCTCAGCGTCTCATTGGCTTTATTAAACCCGCTGTCTGCTGCCAGCACCGGGGTTGTCATTAACAAGGAAGAGAGGACGGGCCAGTCATACTGTATTCGTTTCATCATTGTTCCTCCTGGGGGCCGGGGATGGGTAACGCGCCGCGTATCACGGCGTTGGGGTAGCGCAGGGATGTCAGAACTGGCGTGGCGTTATCGGTAACCTCGCCACGCATGACGGCGGCGGGGTAATGGATTTCCGGCAGGGCCTTTTCGGCTGGAGGTCGCTGCCGGTCTTGCCGCGTTGACGGTACGGCGTACCCGATGCGCTGGATGTAGCTGGTCTGGTTAAACGCAGATTCCGGCTGTTGGCCGGTCGTGAAATTTCCTGAGTAGTAGCAACTGAGCGCACGCTTGAGGGAACCGCCGCGGCGGTAGCAGTCGGTGAGGATGTGCTCAAAGACGGACAGGTTGGTACAGGGGGCAAGAAGGTCACGGGCGGTCAGGCCGTAATGACGGAAATTGGTGCTGGTGATTTGCATCAGCCCGACCGAATAGCGTCGGCCCTGAGCCTTCAGCCGTCCGGCGAGGCTGATGGCCTCATTCCTGCTGGCGGGAAAATGTGAAATCACGCCTTTGCCACCGGGCAGGATTTCAGCAATGGCATACGGATTCAAACCGGATTCGACCCGTGCCACATCAAGTGCCGTAGACGGGTGAACGCTGGCGGCGCACTGCATGGCCGCCGCCAGAAATACGGTTGGGGAAAGCATGGTGGCCTCGGAACGGTAAACCGGGCAACGCGTACCGCCATCAGACGGCGCAGGGCCGGGAAAAGGGATAAGGGCGGTTAAATGGCCTGAGTATCCTGTGTCGCCTCGCCGTCATCCCTGGGCTCAAGGAGCACCAGCTTTCCGGAAACGGCAATGCCGGGTGTCAGTACCACGTTCAGGCCGGGTTTACCGTGATGGGCAAAAGCCACGCCGACTTTCGTCCACCAGGTGTTTTTTTCACCCAATGGGTCGGGCTGACTTCCCTGGGTGACAAATACGTGATAAATGGGTTTTCGCATGTGGCCTCCTCTAATAAAAACAACGATGAGTTAAATAAATGTCACATCCCAATTCTGCATTCCGGTTTTAACGGGTCAGCGAGAACATTCAGCGGCACCCTGAATTGTGGTTTCGTGACAGCCCGAACCTTATTTTTAAAGAGCAATGCCTGATTCAGGCGAATTAACGTCAATACGGGTAACTATTATGTAATGACGCTTTCAGGATCAGATATCCGGTGCGGTATATAAACGATAAATTCAAAGTTAAAATGAGAGAGATAAATTAGCGGTGGAAGGGGATAAGCTTTGGGGTAAATAAAAGGAAGTGAAATATATAATAAAGACGACTGTGGATTTATAGTTAATGATAGAGACATGCAGGAGAAATATTCCTGCATGTCTCTGTGACCATTATTAACGTCTTCGGCGTTCAAGTTTTTCCTGACATTCCGTGCAGGTGGTTATGCCCGGAAGTGCCTGCCGTCGCTTTTCAGGAATGGGCTTTCCGCATATACGGCAATGGAATAATGATGGTGTAGACCCTGGCTTAAAACGACTCTGTTCAATCATCTCTTCCAGTCGTTGCTCATTAAATTCCTGATCGCGGTCGATCTCATCCGGCATGTGTGGCCCTCCGGTCTGACGCCTCCCGTTCGCAAAGTGCGATACGCTTCCAGACGATGGTCAGTGACAACCCTTCGACTTTCGGCAGCAGGGTTTGCGTTACCTGCATCATGGCGACCAGCGCATCGGTCGATTCCAGGTTGGCCACCCGGCATTGTTGCCATTGCAGCCAGATGGCTGCATCCGTATCTTCGTCCGGCTCTGGCGTCCGGCCATAAGGCACACGGACGCCCAGTAACCGGCGGCGAAGGCAAACTTCGTTGGAGGTGAGGCCAAAATACTTGTTGAGTAGCGCAATTGACCCACCCAGCCGGATTGCGTGGTTGATACGCTGTTGCTGCAGAACCTCTTCACGGGATTTAGCCAGAAGCAGGCGTAATGCGTCGTGATGAACCGTCACAGCCAAAAACTGCGCAGACTCCCGACTGATGATAAACAGTTCGTCAAGTGACAACTGGTTAAGGGCATTCATTTCGTCGAAAGTGAATCCTAGCGATTCACAGTAACGAATGTTGCCATCCTTCAATGCATGCAAGGCATCGGTTAAAACGGCGTAATTCAGTGACGGGATAATCATGGTGTTTTCTCCCTTCAGCCTATTGAGCGGCGAACTAATTTAATATTGATCCATTCGTCAATTTCCGATTCGAGCCAGGCGACACTGGCTGGGCCAATCTTGATTGAGCGAGGGAAGGTACCGTCTTTCATATACAGATAGATTTGAGAGCGCTTCAGGCCCGTTTTTTCTTCAACCTGTTTCAGGCGTAATAACTGATGAGATGTCACGGTATTCTCCTGTGGCAGATATAGCACTAGCCGGGAGAACACACGACAACACAAAGTCGTGGAGTGGATAAAGTTGATGAGCCCGTATTACGGAAAATACAATCCTTAATACGGGTTTTCATAGCGAAGGGCATCATCTTACTTTTGTGTTGGTAGGGAAGGGGGCGAGCCGCGCTCAAGCGCAGTTTTGAGCGTGTCGCCACTGAATCGATCGGTAATGCCTTCCTCTGATGCCCATTGTTCAAAAATGGACAATAGTTTATACGGTTGCATGATTAACGGACTGATAGTTTCATTATTTTTGCAGGCAAGCCAGAAGAGGCGTGATAGAGGGGTGGATATTCGAGTTGGAGACGGTTGAAGTATTTCTTTTTCGATCGGTTTGTTGATCAACTTATCAAGTTCACTTTTTCTGAGGACAAAGCAGGCATCACTCGGTAATTCATGCATAGGAAAATAATATTTATGCGAATCTTTCTTTGTGGCGTTTAGTATTATATCTTCGTAATCATCTGATGAAATATCTTTAGGTAGCCTTTTTACGTGTCGTTCGATTCTTTCATGCCATGTCATCTTTTCGAAAAGTTGAAACGTTTCCCCCAATAAACAAACAGTAATGCCATAATTATTCGACTTTGCTCCTGTTACAGGTGATGGTATCTTTAATGAATGTGCAAGTAAACGCTGTATAAGGACATATTCATAGCCGAGCAATGTTGTGTCAATGACTCTTTGTACAGGGTGGATATATCTTCCTTCAGTACTGAAAGTTAAATTGTTTTCGCTGACAAAGGAACTTTCGGCAAGCGTGAATGATTTCATCATTGACGAACTTTTTATTGGTCTTAGCTTTAATTTATGATTTTGTGATTTAATTTTCCTCAATATTACAGGGGATTGAAAATATATTGAAAACCGAATTTTCCCTTGCAGAGCAAATCGATAAAAATCACTTTTTCTTATTTTACACCCATTCAATCCACTGAGAAGTCTTACCGCCTCCCTGATAGTTATCCAGTCTGGAATTCCATCTCTAATGTTTAGGCAAGTTGGATTGTCTGACATAATACATCTCCTTTCACACAATGATATTGCTGATGAATTTCGCTGTGCTTTTGAAAGATGTTTAAAGTTCTGATTGATATGAAATAGATCAGAATGATATAGGCTGATTTTATAAAATAAAAAATAACCTGTGTTTGGTTGTGACATTTTTCAAAGAGGTAAAATAAAATGGCTCAGTGATTTGGTGTTCACTGAGCCATTTTAAATGCTATGTGTACTATCAGGAGTAATCTGAGGTGGTGCGTCTTTTATTAGAGTTTATTTGTAATAACATCCACAAAATACCAACGATTACTACTCCGCCTCCAACCCAAGTAGGGCTTGTAAGACCAGTAACATCCAGTGCTACACCCCCCAATAGCGACCCTAATGCAATTCCTCCGTTAAAACCGGCAATATTCAGTCCTGCTGCCACAGCTGGAGCTTCAGGTGCATGTATGTGAGATAGCCCTATCACTCTTGCTTGCATTGAGGGGACCGCTGCGTATGTCAATGCTCCAAGCAACCCAATAAACAGTGCCATTAACATTAAGGATGAGACAGAGAACCACATAGCAAAGAGGACGATCGCCAGACCAATAAGAATTGTCATCACGGCACGGTCTGCACCTTGCTTGTCAGTCAGGCGACCACCCCAGACATTCCCGATAGCGGCCATCACGCCGTAGACCAACATAAGCAAACTACTCGTACGCTCGTCTACATGCGTTACCTGAAGTAGAATCGGGGAAATATACGTATACAGGGCAAAAGATCCTGCATAGGCCAAAACTGTAATTCCTGCTCCCGCAAGCAGTAGTGGGTTGAACATGGCTTTTAAACCGTCCATGGCTTTTGCTTGCAAGGAGGGATCATTTTGATCCGTGGGCATCAGCATTGCCAATCCAATGAAACCGATCGCTCCACTTGCCGTTACTGCCATGAATATAGACTGCCAACTCAACAGACTACCGATGTAGGTACCAAGTGGTACGCCTAATGCCAACGCAATTGTAAGACCGCCAAAAACGACCGAAACAGCGGCGCCAGCACGATGTCGCCCAGCCAGTTGGGTTGCCACACTTGAAGCAACAGCAAGAAACACTCCGTGCCCTAAACCGGAAGCAAATCGTGCAATCAACATAGGCGTTAGGGACTCAGACGCACTGACGATACCATTGCCAACTGTAAACAGGCCCATAGCAACAAGTAATAATCTTTTACGAGGCCATCGTGTTGCCAACGCAGTTAATCCCGGAGCACCAATTACGGCACCGAGGGCGTAGGCTGTCACCGCTGTACCTATATGACTGACACTGACGTTTAGATCAGCTGATATCCTGGAAACTAAGCCGATCGTGACAAATTCAGTGAATCCCAAAGCAAAAGCGCAGAGTGCAAAGACATATATAACAAAAGGCATGCGTTCTTTCATAACTCAGGCTCTTCTATTTTCAATAGAAGCCAACAAAGGCAGCATTGCCTCAGCGACTCCTTTTGCGGAAGCGGGATTCTGTCCGGTCACTAATCTCTCGCTGACAATCACCTGTGGCTGAAAATTTGCGGCTGCAAGATGCTCAGCACCTCTTTGCTTCAGCGTGTCTTCAAGTAAGAATGGAACAATGTCGTACAACCCTACAGCACGTTCTTCATCGTTGGTAAAAGCTGACACCTTTTTGCCCGCAACCAGATATTCATTATCGGAAAGCCGAATATTCACCAATCCGGCGGGGCCATGACAAACCGCAGCGACAATGCCACCCTTTTCATAAATTCGTGATGAAACACCCGCCAACTCTATATTGTCAGGGAGATCCCACATCGTCGCATGCCCTCCTGCATAGAAGACGGCGTCATAGACGTCAGGATCAATCTGCGAGGGTTTTAATGTGGTTTTAGTTGCCTCGCGTAAGGAATCATTATTCCAAAAGGAGGCGTTAACCGGATCACTGAGGTCTAAACCGTCAACATGTGTCTTGCCCCCCTTGGGACTCACGAAATCAATTTCATATCCTTCTTTTGTGAGTACATCGTAGGGGTGAGACACCTCAGAAAGATAGAAACCACTGGGTGCGGCATCTTTACTCTCGGCTTGACCTTTACGGTCATGGCTGGTCAATACAAACAGGATACGTTTAGGCATTTTAACTTCCTCTATATGGGGGGACTTAAAGCAAAATTCTTCTGACTGCATGCGACATAACAGACTTGTCATATTGAGTCTTATTGTGGAACAATCTATTTATCCTTTAAATAGACCTAAACGGACAAACACTTACCCCAAAATGAACAAAATAAACTTGAGAAATGACGACCTTGAAGTGTTTTTACACGTCGTCGACAGAAACAATTTCTCTGCCGCAGCACGAGACCTACAGATACTCCCCAAGATGGTGAGCAAGCAGATAGCCAGGCTGGAAACTGCACTTGGCACTACCCTTTTTGAAAGAAACACCCGTAATCTACGTATTACAGACGAGGGCAGAGCTATAGCTGAGAAGGCTCGCGTAGCGTTGGCCGTTCTGGATGAGATGAAGGAACTTTCCCGAGGGGATAGTGAGGAGTTAAGCGGAAATATTCGTTTGACTGCGCCCGCACCGTTTGGCCGAAAATATGTTGCTCCTGCGATAGCTGCATTCTGCCAAGTACATCCGAGGGTGGGCTTTGATTTAAGGTTATCTGACCAAATCCAGGATCTTTACAGTGGTGATTTCGATCTGGCTATTCGTATGGGGGATCTGGCTGATTCTCGCCTTCTGGCCAGAAAAATAGCAAATAATAGACGTATTCTCATCGCATCGTCCGAATATCTGAAGAATCATCCACCCATTGAGCGACCAGAAGATCTTTTAAATCACAACTGCTTAGTATTCGCTTACCCGGGTTTTTTACACAATTCATGGACTTTACGTAAAGCCGGTCATGAAAGAAGCATCAGCGTTACTGGCAACCTTATCAGTGACAACGGAGATGTATTGCATGCCTGGAGTTTGGCGGGGCTTGGCATATCTCTTCGAGAAACTTGGGATATTCATGATGAATTGAGGGCTGGGAAATTTTGCCGAGTTCTGCCTGATTGGGAAGCAAACACATCTCAGATCAGTGTTGTCCGGGCGCGGCGAGAACCTATACCCCGTAGGCTAAGTGTATTTATCGATTTCATGACTGAAAAATGGAAACGGGCACCATGGGATGATGATTAATGTTCCGAAAGATAGTCCGAACCGGTCTAACAGAAGCTAACCGCTTCGCTGACCAACGGAATTTGTGATAACTCGATTTGAGTTGAGGTTGTCAACGTTAATAGATAAAAATACAATGATTGTTTAGCCAATTTAAAGGTTTAGCGACTATCAATCCCCAGAGTATATTATAGAGAATAACACGCCAATCCGAACCTTATGGCATGCGTGAAACCTTAATGCTAACCAGATATAATACACATAAAATATAATAATATCAATGTGTTATATTGCTGTATGCTATCCGTACCCTATAAGAACCTTTAATTGTTAAAATAAGTTAATATGTGTAGAAGTATTAACGAAACATGTTTATAACATAATACTGTGCAGGCTTTCGATTTTATGCCGTAATCGGAGAGCTTCAAGCTCTTAAGGGTGCGCAGTATGAGCTATCTGGTTCAGTTACGAAGTTTTGTTGAAGTATACAAAGCTGGTTCGATTTCAAAAGCGGCAATGCGGTTGGGCATAAGCCAGCCTGCAATGTCTGCCCACATTCATTCACTTGAGGCCTTTACCGGGTGTGTTCTCTTTACTCGTCGTTCACATGGTGTGGTGGCTACAGTGGATGGGGAGGAATTGGCGAGATTGGTGGCTTCAGATTTAGAAACGATTGAACTGAAGTTGTCGATGCTTAGATCACGTACAAGAAAGTCCTCGGGGACAGTATCTTTCATCGGGCCAGCAGAATTAATGTGGTCAAAATTACCGTACTTGGTGAAAATACTATTCAATGAAGGTATTAAATTTAAAGTTTTGACAGGAAATAGGAAGCGCATATACAGCTGTCTTCTGGACGGAAGTTGTCAATTAGGTTTCACGACTTCTATACCGGATAAACAAAAGTTTGGATATGCTGAAATTGGAATGGAAAAGTTAATAGTTGTGGTAGCGTCACTTATAGCAGATAACTTCAAAGAAAACGAGGACGTGATTGATACGCTGTCGAAGCTTCCTCTAATAGCTTACGATGAACAGTTACCCTTGATAAGGGAGGTTTTCCAGGATTCTTCGCGATTTTTTGCACTGCTTCGTCCGTCTATTACTGTACCGGATTTGCGGATTTTAGAAAGAATGATCCGAGAAAATATTGGTTGGACTGTGATGCCTGAGTATTTATGCGCCCAAAGCATAGCAGGAGGTCAGATCGTTGAAGTCAATGTCCATGAGAGACTCCCCGTAAATTCAATCTATTTGGTATGGATTGATAGCTCATTACGTAACCCACTCGTTTCAGGAATCAGAGACAGAATCCTCGAACTATCAAAAAATAGCGGATTTATGGTTTGAGATACATAAAATAGGCAGCCTTATCGGCTGCCGTGTCATTATTTTATCCGTGGCGATCGCTTGGCATAGTCATCTGCAATGTCATTCAATTTTAGGAATTTCACCCCTGGATGACCAAGCATATGAGTTAAGAGGCGTTCGAGCATCATTAATACGTGCGGGCGTCCAGATACGTCCGGGTGAATCGTAAAAGTAAAGATCGCATATTCATGCTCACGGTAGACCCAATCGAATTGATCCCTCCACAACTGTTCGATGTCCCTGGGATTCATGAAACCTTGGCTGTTGGGTTTTGTTTTCATGAACATGAAAGGAGGAATATCGTCGATTGTCCAACTGGCTGGTAATTCAATGAGGTCCGTCTCTTCTCCGCGTACCAGCGGTTTCATCCATTCGGTCGGTGTCTTGGAATAATCTATCTTGGTCCAGGAATCACCTTTCCTGACATAATAAGGCTGATGATCATGATGCATTAGTGAATGGTCATATTTGATGCCATTTTCTAATAGAAGATCTGTGGTTACAGGAGAAAATTCCCACCATGGAGCGACATACCCAGTAGGTCTCTTCCCTGTTAATTTTGTGACCATGTCAATGCCTTTTAGAAGGACTTCTCTTTCTTGGTCAGGCGACATAGATATTGGGTTTTCATGACTGTAATTATGAACCCCGACCTCATGTCCAGCATTGACAACTGCTTCCATTTGCCGAGGAAAGGTTTCAATGGAATGACCAGGCATAAACCAGGTTGTGGGGATATTAAACTGGTCAAATAGATTCAGAAGACGCGGAGTACCTACTTCGCCAGCGAACATACCGCGAGATATATCGCTTGGAGAATCTTCTCCCCCATAAGAAGATAGCCAGCCTGCAACGGCATCTACACCCACTCCAAAACCACATAGTATTTCTTTCGCCATGAGTTATTACTCCTCATACAGAAAAATTGAAATAATATTGCGTTAAGAGGATTTCTTGACTAATTTCAAGAGAGCCTCGGTATCTAATTCATTAATTCCTTTTTTTAGGGCCATTAATTTATGCTCAGGGATGTTGTATCCCCAATTAGCCCAAAATGATTGAATGCCATGATCTAATGCATCAATAACATTTTGGATATTGTCATCAATAAATAGAATATCCTCATTTTTATCGAAGGCTATTGATTTTAGCAAGGTAAGAGTCTTGTTTTTGTCGGTCACCCTCCCATATATTTTATTTGCGGGTATGTTTAAACCATATTTACTTAGAATGAATAATATAGACTCTTCATCCTTTCCTGATACAATATAGATATCATTAGCTGTTTCAAATAAATTTGAAACATCCAATAGCGGACGGTGTAGTTCAGCCCAAAAACCAGGGTAGATACTTCTTGCCAGCTTCCTATAATGAATGAACTTATCCCTGAATATTTTCTTATCTTCAGTTGGAATTGATTCATATATAGTAGTGAATCTGTCATTATCTATAGCTTCGTTACCAAATTCAGTGAATGAGGCAATAAAGTGACCGTCATGGCGTACAAAATTCCTTAATTTCCTGAACCGTTTAGCCATCAGGCGTGGGATGTTTTGAAGTACATCTTGGTTAAAATCACTGAGAGGTCTGTCATGTAATACATTCCATGTAATTAGCATGCATTCGTCTACTCCATCAACCACGACCCCGTCGAAATCCATTGCTATTAACATCGAATTATACCACCAGCGGTTCTTTAAGGGTTTCGCCGCGCTTCCATCTATCTATTGCATCGAATGTCTGACGCATAAATTTTCCACATTCGGCATAATAGGAGCAAGTTATGATATTCCCGTCGACAACTACATCTGCTTCAATTACATTGGCGCCGGAATTAACCATATCGTCTTTCAGACCAACATAAGCGCAGGCGAGTTTGTCTCTTAGAATACCGGCAGAAATCATAATCCAGGGACCATGGCAGAGCCCAGCCACAACTTTCCCCTGTATTACCATCTGCTTTAGAAAATCTTTAACTCTCTGATCTTGGCGAACTCTATCAGGCGCTTCATGACCGCCAGTGAGAATAACAGCATCAAAATCAGTGGCGTTGAGTTGATCGAAATTAATATTGTCTTTGGATCTTTTATCCATAGGAACAGTGATGCCATATTTCCCTGTCACTGCACTTCCATCCTTTGTTGCAATAGATATATCGTATCCTTCCTCTTTAGAACGATAGTAAGTATAAACTACATCGTGATCCTGAAAACCTGGACCAGTGATTATCACTACTCGTGTCGGATTAGACATGTTATTTTCCTTCTTATTGCGTTACGGGACGTTAATTAAAAATACATTCTGACCACAGTACATTTCTGAGATGGCATCTTTAGCTCGTAGGATATGAATCTTTCCCATTAGATGGCTTTTTACATCTAATGAAATAAAAATAAAATCATCCTCGTCATTCAACATTTTTCTATCAAGATTTTTGACGGAAAAGTATGCTAATTTGTGTAGGTCATGTTCTCTGATCAATGTGCCTGCAGCTATCTGTTGCAAAGGAGGTAAAAGATCATGTTCCTGTGATTTCTTTTCATATGCCATATTTTGCCGGCCATAATTATCTTTAAGTCTGAGTAAGTCGAATTTGTTTCTTGGATTTTCAACTTCAATTAACTCGATACCTGATTTTCCCGAAATAGTCTGATGGAATACACCTTTTGCAATATATATGCTGTCGCCAGATTTTAACGCCTGATGTGTACCATCAAGAAATCTGGTCTCGCCATCACCATGTAGGCATATAAGGACGGTGTCTTTCAGTATATGACAATGCATTGAAGTGGATTGATTCTTTGATATATGAAGGCGCCATACATCAAAAATAGAATCACAATAAACTCTATACTCATATCCCCATGGTTTTTCTATGAATCCATTGAGATGTAAGTCTTTCTCAAATGACTCACCATTATTTGAAGTTGAAAGTAGGATTTTGTTTATTTCAAGCAAGTCATATACATTTGGAGTCCGGTTGTGGATTTCCATATGGTCGCTCCCCCGCTAATTGAATTGCTGAATGTTGATTTCACTTCGGTCAATCGTTCTGTGATTTCAGTCTATAACGGTTATTTAGTTCGAGAGAAATAACTTTTATGATGATTACCTATATTGTTTCTTTTGATCAGTCCTTCATACTCAATAATTACTGAAAACTATGCTTCTATACTTGGGTACTGTTAAAGATGCATAGATTCTATGCCGTCAGGAGGTCATAGCTCACAAGCGATTAAGATGCTCAGCAAGATGCCGAACTCGGACGTCAGCACGATACAGCTCATGATATATGTATTCGATGTTTACCAGAGGCCGCTTTATGTGATCCGGTAGGGACGGGGTACAGGTCAGTAAACCAGTCTGTCTCCATCAGTAGCATGCATGCCGAACCTGGGGACATTGTGGAGGTCGATACCAGCGGAGTGGTGATTGTCCTATGCGCAAAAGCTGAAGATGTCGCCAGAGTCTCTCATGAGATCGAGAAAACGAAGTCGCGGATAAGTGCATTGGACAATGAGGGTACCAGAGCGAATACGGAAAACCTGACGCGCCTTTTATGCCAGCTCAATGCAAGGTGCTTAAAGAATTTTCCTGGGGGGTGGGTAGTATGTTCTGGCCAATAACTTAAGTATGGCATCACGTTGATGCCGGACGTCAGCCAGAGAAACATCGGAATAAGCGCTTAAGGCACCGGAGCATGAAAAGCAAGAAGCCCGTTTACTAGACGTGCTTCTGAAATTTGGCCTCACTGATCGGGATCATCTTTGAAAGTAACTGGCTAATAAGTAAGCTAAAACTAAGTTTCCTTTCTGTTAAGACCACGAATTGTTGCGGGTAACATAAATCTGGGTTGAGCAATCCCTGGCATGTGTTGATCGTTTCTATCGTGTTCTTTGAAAAGGAAGCGTAGCTAGAGCGAACATTGAAGAGTCTGTTCTAAGATAAACTGTGTCCATAGAGGTTTGACTATCTGCTCCGTGCCAGAAGCGGACGTTTTCTTTGAGCCTGAACTGCCAAATTTCTATCAGTATCAAAACCATTAAACTGTGTGTGCCGCAAAGCGGTTTTCAGGTAATCCGGGACTGAGATCAGATTTAGCTTTGAGCAATGCACCGTCATATTCAGACAGCGTAGTGAGTCCCACTGTAGCCGTAGTGCAATAGAGACGGGTAAAACCCTCACCGGCGAGTGTCGGACAGGTGCTCTGGATTCCAGGTGACGTCAGAATAGCGTCTGTGGTCCCATCCGGGCGGTAACGGACAACACGGTTCCCCCCCCATTCAGCATTCCATAGATAGCCCATCTCATCCACGCAGGAGCCGTCAGGCGCGCCGCTGCCTTCGCTTTCGGCGAACACGTGCTGGTTCTGCAGCGAGGGGTAATCACAGCACATTATCCGACCCTGCATCGAGTCACAGTAATAGAGTGTGAAACCATCGGGGCTGAAACAGATGCTGTTCGGTATAGCGACATCGGGCAGTCCAAGCGTCTCAACAGTCAGCGTTGCCGCGTTGAGTCGATGAAACTTACCGATGACTTTAACGGGATAACCGTCATCCATCGTCCCGAAGACAAAATTACCGGCACGGTCACATCGTCCATCACCTATGCGGTTGCCGGTGTCTCCCGGTGAAGCGGCCACTGGGGTAATTAACCCGCTGTTGAGATCATAGAAAGCCAGCCTTGACGCGAATCCCATCAGCAGAATGTGACTTTGTTCAGTCAGTGCAAAGGAGCCAAGGCGTTCAGGCAGCGACCAGCGCATCACAGCATCATTGCCTTCTTCTATGGCGAGCAGTTCACTGGCTTCAATGTCCGTCCAGTAGAGCCTGCGGGTTCTTTCACACCACAGCGGGCACTCTCCGAGCGTATTCCTGACCTCAGCTGCAATTGAAAACATGATAATCCTCCGGATATAAAGGTCGTACTGCACGATGGCAAAAGTGGATAACGCAGTTACTGTAGAAAATGTGCAGAGAGCCGATCGCCGAAAAGCATGACGGCAAGTCCGATCAGCATGACAACCATTCCCCCCAGCCTGAGTAACGAAACCGGACGCCGCACCGCGCCCAGCAAGCCAAAATGGTCAATCATCTGCGAGGAAAGTAACTGTCCGACAATCGCCAGCCCGAGCAGAGCTGAAAACCCGATTTTCGGCGCAAGCACGACATAGCTGAACAGGGCACATGCGCCTATCATTCCGCCCGCCAGACTCCAGAGGGGTTGCGACGGGATCGCCGCCAGCGATGTCATCAACCCACCCCGCAGCAGCGCGTAAATCCCCAGACTGAACGCGCCCGCCGTAAATGAAAACAGCGCCGCAGTGACCGGGTCGCCGCCCAGTCCCTTTGCCAGCTGGCTGTTCAGGGTCGTCTGCAGGGTGATCCCCAGGCCTGCGGCAAAAGCGATTACGTAATAGATCATACCCATGCTTTTCATCCTGGTCAGTCGGCCTGCACCAGCGGCAGGAAGGTGTCAGCAAAAATGTCAGGCTGGTAGCCAGAGGCTGCAAAAAGGTGCTCACGCGACTCATCAATCGCCGCACGTAGTCGCGCGCTGTCTACGCCCAGCACCTTACCGTTCTGTTTAACGATGCGTCCGCCGATCATGACGGTGTCGATGTTGCTGCGCTCGGCGGCATGAACCACCGTGCCAAAGGCATTGCCGGACGGGTAAAGATTGAGATCACTGACGTTAATCATCACCAGGTCGGCTTGTTTGCCTGGCGTCAGGCTGCCCACTTTGTCCTGCAGCCCTGCACAGGCAGCGCCATCAAGAGTCGCGGCTTTAAGGAGTTGCGCCGCCGGAAGCGTTTTCAGCGCATGTTCAGAATCGCAGCACTGCTGCTGATGCATGCCCATCACGCGCTGCAGGTAAAAGGCGACGCGCATCTCCATAAACATATCGGTGCTGTACGACGTTTCATTGTCTACGCTCAGGCCAGGGTTGATGCCATGACGCTGCGCGGCCTCAATGGCGAACATCCCGCTTTCGATGCCATAGTGCGAATCTGAGCGCGGGCAGACGTTCACCCTGACACCGGCCTCCCGCAGAATTTTCCATCCCCGGTCGGGCAGCGCCGTGCAGTGATTGAAAATATTGTCCGGACCCAGCAGCCCCTGCTGATGCAGCAACTCAAGTTCAGACCCCATCTCAGCGCCAAAGAACTCAGTGACAATCGACAGTCCCAGCCTGCGGGCCTCGGCCCACAACTCCGGCTCCAGCTGGGCCATGACGGCGAGAGAGACCAGGCTTTCAGGGTTGTCGGTGAAATACTTATCCTGCAGACGCTGCCAGTTTCCCGGCCAGTGCGCTTTATCCCATTCGCCAGCTACCGGTGCGCCGGAAGCATGAATGGCACGAATGCCGGTATCAAGCAGGGCCTCGACGGCGGCATCGGAATGCGCTGCGGTTCGGCTGTTGTGCGAGTTATCGATCATCGTGGTGATGCCCGCGTCAATAGCGCCCAGCGCCGTCAGCAGGTTGCCAACATAGATATCGGCAGGACGGTAATATTTAGCGAAGGAGAAGTGCGTGGCGTTGCTGTAGTCGTCCAGGCAGGTGGCGTTTGGGTTAATTCGGCGCAGCTGTCCTTCCCATGCGTGACGATGAGAATCGACCATTCCCGGCATGGCGATCATGTTGGTGGCATCAATGACATGCGCACCCGGCACATCAAGGTTCTGGCCGACGGCGGTAATCGTTGAGCCGTTGATGAGAATATCGCCGCGCTCAATGTTACCGACGTTCCCGTCCATGCTCAGTATCGTCGCGCCACGAATCAACGTAGCCTGTGAAGTGACATTCTGATTGTTAACAATATTTCGGATGTAGTCGGTCATTAAACCTGCCTCTTTCCTGATTAATGGGGGAACGATACGCCACGTCATTAGCCTGAAAAAGATGCTTAAAGCGTTTTCATAATTCATAATTCGCGAATAATCAGACTCACTTTTACCCAGGAGCAGGACGATGGATCGGATTCAGGCTATGCAGGTTTTTATAAGGGTTGCTGAAGCCGGAAGCTTTGTGCGCGCGGCAGAGACACTGTCACTGCCAGCTTCCACCGTCACCAGCACGATTAAAAATCTGGAGAAATACCTGCAGGTGCGTCTGCTTAACCGGACGACGAGGCGGGTCAGACTCACTCCTGAAGGCCTGCAGTATCTTGCGCAGTGCCGGGAAATCCTTTCACTGATTGAACACACGGAATCCAGCCTGACCGATTCCGTCAGGCGGCCCCAGGGGCGACTGCGGATAGATATGCCCGGTGGGATCGCCCATTTTATCGTCATGCCGAATCTGAAAGATTTTTACCGGCTCTATCCGGATATTTATCTGATGATTGGCGTCAGCGACCGGCAGGTTGATCTTGTTCAGGAAGGTGTGGATTGCGTCATCAGAACCGGGGAATTAACCGACTCCACGCTGGTTGCCCGTCCCCTTGGCCGGTTTCGCTGGGTGACCTGTGCCTCGCCGGACTATCTCAGGGAGTACGGTATCCCTGAGACGCCGGAAGCGTTGTCACAGCATCGGGCAATCCATTACTTTTCCGGTTCGGGAAGACGGACCAATGAACTGCGTTTTACGCGTGGCACTGAGATGCTTTCAGTTCCGGTAGAAGGAGACGCAGCCGTTAACGAAACGGGACTCTATATCAGACTGTGTCTTGAGGGTTTTGGGCTGGCGCAGCTTGCTGAGAATGTGATTTCGGAGAATCTGCAGCAAGGCAAGCTGGTCGAGGTTCTGGCGGACTGGCAGCCACCTTCAGTGCCGGTGACGATGCTCTATCCGCATCAGCGTTTTCTCTCTCCCGCAGTGCGTGCTTTTGCTGACTGGGTCGCCGGGCTTTTTAACGATGGCGCAGGTCAAAAACGGTCTTCTCTGTAAAAGGTCGCCTTAAGTAGCAGGGATATTTATGGGAACGATAATGGAGAGTATCCGCAGCAGGAGAACAGAGCGCTCTCCTGCTGTGTCGGCAAATTCAGCCCGGCTGCTGTGCCGGTTCCAGGTGTGCATTTCGTCCGGCCGCCATTCCGGTGCAGGCACCAGCGACCGCGATTGCTGCGGTCATCAGTAATGGCAATGTCCAGCCTCCGGACAACACCTGTACTTTGCCCAGCAGCAGCGGCCCCATCGCCGCCATCAGATAACCGACGCTCTGCGCCATGCCTGACAGCGCGGCAGCGTCACCGGCATTTTTGGTACGTAGCCCGATGAAGGTCAGGCCCAGCATCATACTGGCACCCGAGCCGAAGCCGAGAAGAGCAGCCCACAGCATCCCCAGATTCGGCAGGTACAGGATGCCGATAAAGGACGCAGCGGTTAACAGGCTGACGCCGGCAGCGGCTGCTTTCTGATCGTTGAGGCGACGCAGCGTGGCCGCCAGAATCAGGCCGGGAATGGCGGTGGTCAGCTGAAGAATGCCGTGTACTTCACCGGCCTGGGCTGAGGAGAGTCCACTGTCCGTTAGAATGGCGGGCAGCCAGCCGACAGCAACATAAAACGGCATCGCATTCAGGCCCATAAACAAGGTGACCTGCCATGCCAGAGGCGAGCGCCAGACCGCGATGGTCGCCGTTTTTTTCTCACCCGCTGCTGGCAACTGATGCTTCATCTTTAACTGGGGCAACCATAAAAGCAACGCAAGCAGCGGTGCAATAACCAGCATGGCTAACGCGATGTTCCAGCCCCAGCTCTGCGTCAGAGGAATGACAACGGCTGAACCAATAGCACCAGCCGCGCCCATGGTGATGGAATATGCCCCCGTCACGGAAGCCACGTTGCCAGAAAAGTCGCGTTTGATAAGGCCAGGCAACAGGACATTGCCGAGCGCAATCCCGATACCTATCAATATGGTCCCGCCATAAAGCGCCCAGACACTGCCTGTGGAGCGAAGCAGGATGCCCGCTGAAATCACGACCAGGGCACCAAAAAGGGTGCGTTCAAGACCGTACTTGTGTGAGATGGATGCGCTCAGCGGTGAAAAGGCGGCAAAGGCCAGTAAAGGCAGCGAGTTAAGCAACCCAACGGCAGTAATACTTAGCCCAAAATCATGGCGAATAGACTCTAAAACGGGTGCGATAGCGGTAAAAGGAACACGCAGGTTGATAGCTATAAAAAGGATGCCGGTCACAAGTATGATTGAAGACCACTTGTTCGTAGTGTGGGACATAAATTTTGCTTTCTCTGGTAAAAAGAGAGACTTTAAAGGACGCATGAGTTACAGAATATAGATAACCTGACAACATATAACTAAATCATGCCAGTTAATAAAAAACCGGTGACCTCACCGGATGAGTTTAATGCCGATGCTTTCAGTCAGGCTGCTATCGCGCTGCATGTATCATCGTCAGGCGAGTATGCAGGTCAGAGTCCGCACGCTCACCGTAAGGGACAACTTATTATCTCTTTGCGCGGTGCAGTGAGCTGTGAGGTTGAGGATGCGCTGTGGCTTGTTCCACCGGGACATGCTGTCTGGGTTCCGGGTGAAATATCCCACAGTTGCCGGGTCACGAAGAATGCAGATACCTGCTTTCTTTTTATCGAACCCGGCGCGGCAGCGATGCCGGAAATCTGCTGTACCCTGGCGATTACTTCTCTGGTCCGCGAGCTTGTTCTGTATCTGGCAGAGCAGGGACAGGCTTATTCACCTGACAGTAAAACCGCCAGGCTCGCAGCGGTGCTGCTGGAGCATATTCCGGATGTGCCGGTTGAAGCGCTCCATCTTCCCGTATCCGATCATCCTAAAATCCGGAATATGGCTGAGGCACTTTTTAATGAGCCTGATGATCGGCGAACGTTAAAGCAGTGGGCTGCACATCTGGTCACCAGCGAACGATCGCTGGCCAGGCTGATAAAAGAGGCGACAGGAATGAGCTTTGGTCGCTGGCGTCAGCAACTGCATTTGATGATTGCCCTGAGCCATCTGGCTGAAGGTCAATCCGTGCAGCGCGTAGCCGGAACGCTGGGATATGATTCTGTCAGCGCGTTTATTACGATGTTCAGAAAAGCGCTGGGGAAATCACCGACGCAATATTTTTCGTCTCTAAACTAATGCAAAACAACACAAACCGAATTTTTATAAAGAATGCCAGCGTCCGCTGTTCGCTCATAACTGACCTAATCCGTTTCCGTAGATAGTTCTAAATGATAAGCGGAACTCACACTTTCGATTCACGCAGGTCAATTCGGTTGAAGATGCTCATAAACGGCTTAACAATTTATATGAACTGAAGCCAGAAAAATGCCGTACCAGTACAGACTGATACGGCTATTTTTGTGGTTTATTTTGTCAGAGGGGTTATCCCATTGTGCAACTGATTTCCTTCCCACAAATATAAGGTGGGGCATACGCTCTCCGGCACATATCCAGATAATCCGACCACCATTGCATCATCGCTTTACGGGCATCAAGATATTCTGCTTTATGGATGTAAGCCGCTCGAACGCTGTTACGCTCCTTGTGACTCATCTGCCGTTCAACCGCATCCTGTGCCCATAGGCCAGACTCCATTAGGGTACTACATGCCATTGCCCGAAATCCGTGGCCGCAGATTTCATCTTTTGTGTCATAGCCCATCAGGCGTAGCGCCTTATTGACTGTGTTTTCGCACATCGGTTTATACGGATTATGATCGCCGGGGAATACCAACACCTGATGTCCGGATATTTCCCGTATCTGTTGCAGAATAGCAATAGACTGGCAGGAGAGTGGAACGATATGTGGAGTGCGCATTTTTGCACCACGGCCAGAGTAGCGGACGCCGGGGATGGACTCGCGAGTGGCAGGAATGGTCCAGATTCTATTTTTGAAATCGATCTCAGACCAACGGGCGAAACGCAGTTCGCTGGAACGGATGAATAGGTGAAGGGTGAGTAATACGGCCAGGCGGGTTAACTCTCGTCCTTGCTGGTAGTCCTCAATGCGAGCTAACAGTTCCGGTAGCCGCTCCAACTGAAGGGCGGGGTAGTGACGTTTAACGGGCGGGGCAATGATACCCTCCAGATTTGCTGCCGGATTGTGCTCTATCAACTCCTGATGTACGGCATGACGCATGATGTTGCACATATGCTGCCGGGTACGTGCTGCGACTTCCAGCAGACCTTTTTGCTCAATGCCTTTCAGAAGGTCGATAAAGTGACGAGGTTTCAGTTCAGCTACCGGCAAGTGTCCAATCACAGGGAATATATGATTGTTCATGCTGGCAAGCAGACGGGAGGCGTGGTTCTCTGACCATGTCCGGTTGCTTTTATGCCAGTCCAGTGCCACATACTTGAAAGTTTTTTCTGGCGAGTAAGTGGCTCTTTCAGCAGAGCGCTGTTGTGCTGGATTGATATTATGCGCCAGCAATTTACGGATACCATCACGCTGTTGACGAGCATCAGCCAAAGACACGTCGGGGTAGGCGCCTAAGCCAAGTCGAGATTCTTTTCTACTGATACGATATTTGAGATACCAGAGACGTGAACCGCCTGGATTAACCAACAGGTACAGACCATGGGAATCGGAAATTTTGAAGGGTTTAGCGGATGGTTTTAAGCTGCGGATTTTTGTGTCGTTAAGAGACATTTGGGGGTCACTCCGTCATCGAACCAACATGACCCCAAATCTGACCACCAAATTCTCCCGATGCGGAGAGAAAACTAAAAATGCATCGGGAAGATTTTTCACACTAACTCGTTGAATCTAAATCGTATAAAGATTCGTGAAGATGCATGAAAACATAAATTTGGCTCCTCTGACTGGACTCGAACCAGTGACATACGGATTAACAGTCCGCCGTTCTACCGACTGAACTACAGAGGAATCGTGTGAACGGGGCGCATAATATCCAGAGGGCTCCGGAGTGTCAACGCTAAATTCGTTAAAAACATCCGACTGCTCAGCAACTAATCAATATGGATGCAAAAGGGCAGGTTAGTGCGAAAAAAAGTCCTTCAAAACGGGATTTAACAATCGCAACGCTGACCGCGCAGCTGCCTTGCCAGCGGGTCTTGTTGGTAAAAACGGGTAAAATGGCCGTATACCAGCGGAAAACGCTCTGAAAGTAATTCTGGTGCACTGAAGAAATATTCGGATAGCACGGCAAAACATTCGGCAGCATCGGTCGCAGCATAGGCGTCCATGCTGGCAGCGTCTTCACCGACTGTATCGATTTCATCCTGCAGGTTTTGCATCGCGGCGTGTAAATCGTGCTCCCACGACACTACTTCACGCAGCGGAATAGGCGGAATACCACTGACTTCACCGCCGTTGCGCATATCCAGTTTATGCGCCGCTTCGTGGATGATCAGGTTAAAACCCGAGTTGTCGAATGAGTCCTCGATGTCCTGCCAGTTGAGGACAATCGGCCCCTGATCCCAGCTTTGTCCGGCGTGAATTTGTGAACCAGCATGTACCAGCCCGTTTTCATCCTGCCAGGGAGCATCAACCACAAAAGGGGAAGGGTAGAGCAGGATCTCGTGAAAACCGTCGAGCCAGGCGGCGCCCAGTTCCATGACAGGCAGCGCAAACAGCAGCGCGATACGCGCCTGCATCAGCTCCGTCAGGTCAACGCCTTGCAAAGGAACCAGCCGTTTTTGTTGCAACAACTGGCTGGCAACCTGAATCAGACGCAATTTTTCATCTTCGTTCAGGCAAGACAAAAGTGGGATATTCAGCGCATCGTTCCATACGTCTGATTTCTCAATTTTCAGTTCATTCGCTTTCCACGGCCACTTAATCATCATCTTGCTCGCAAAGTGATCAATCGGATTGTCAGCAGTGTTCTCCGCCAGAGTACTCCAATACAAGTAACTTCAACAAGTTAGCTTTGTCACAGGACTGAATCTGTATGGATGTTACACACCAGTGGATTTTTAGCAAAAAGCGCACGCATCTTATAAGACGTAGCTCACGTTATTAGTCTAGTCACAGAGTCACGAAAGTGCCCGCTGCCTGAAGAGGATAGCACCTGCCGCAGGCGGTCTGAGAATCAAAGCCATTTCCCGATAAAAATCTCCGGTGGTACGGGCTTGCCGAAAAAGTAGCCTTGCAGGAATTCCAGCTGGTAGGGCGCGAGATAATTCACCTGCGTCTGGGTTTCAATTCCTTCCGCCACGATGATCATTTGCAGGCGTTTAGCCAGATCAATCACATTATCGACGATATGTTCGGCCAGCGCATCGGTGCCAATCCGGCCGATGAAGCTCTGATCGATTTTCAGAATATCGATATGGAATTTTTGCAGGTACGCCAGACTGGAATGCCCGGTGCCAAAGTCATCCATTGCGATCAGTACGCCCATCTGGCGCAGCGTGCGAAACAGGCTGTAGGTGATTTCACCCGGTTCGATTAATTCACGCTCGGTCAGTTCGAGTACCAGATTGATCGGATTCACCTTAAAAGCATCAATAAAAGCTTTGCAGTCTTCAGCCAGTGAGTGGTCTTTGAAATGACTGGCGCAGATATTGAAACCGAAATGGAAATTTTTAGGCAACTGTGCCGCCAGCGGGCCGAACTGCTCACGCACCTGTGCCATGATGAGGCGAGTCATGGGCACAATCAGGCCGCTCTCTTCAGCCAGCGGAATGAACTGATAAGGCGGGATCAGACCTGACTGCGGATGTTGCCAGCGCATCAGGACTTCAGCCCCCGTCACCTGATGGGTAGTGCCGTCCACGACGGGTTGCAAATACGCGATGAACTGTTTTTTCTCCAGCGCCTCTTTCAGGGCAGCTGTCGGGCCGCCCACGCGACCGAGCAGAATATAAGTCATGAACGCGATAAATAAGCTGAGCAGCGGAAATAGCACCAGACTGACGGTTGCGTAATCGAAGACATAACCCCAGTGATCACTTTGGCGGATCACTAAACGTATAGCGTAAGGATAGTGCTGAGAAGTCAGCTCCATGCGTTCGCCGGCCGGCCAGTCTTCACCGCGGTGAATGATGCCGTTACTGTCCATCCACTGGTCGCCAACCTGTAACGCCAGATAAGCATGGGTACTGAGCAATGACAGAATGTTATGCAGAAAATAGCCATCGACACCGACCAGCACACCGCTGCTGTTAACATCATGACGATAGGCAATAAGGGGGTGATTAGGCGTGACGCTGTTACCGCTCATCAGCATCAGTCTGCCACCCACGAATTTGTCGGTCGAGATAGTGTCAGAGCGCGGGCCAAACAGGGAAGTGCAGTAAATCGTATCCTGGTGATAAAGATTGACCGTACGGACATTGGGCACTTTCGCCACCTGCCAGCGCAGCGCTTGCAGAATCCTGGCATCACAGGGCATGCCAATCAGATTTTCAACGGCACTGGTTGCAATGGCGGCATTATCCAGCGTCATATCCACCAGCCTCACGGATTGTTGCAAATTTGCAGCGGTATCACGTCGTAATCCCTGAGATGTTTGCCATGAGATTGCCAATGTTCCGAGTGCAGCGACAACAACGAAGGCGAGCAGTGAAACGCATATCCGGACAGAGCGTCGGTTTAACCAATTTAAGGTCAAGGGTAACCACCAGTGAGAGCCTGAGAGCGACGATTCGCCCCGTCAATATAACCTATAACGGTGTTATTCACTGCCACAAGGCAAATAACAAGGCCAATCTGAGAGTGCTGATAATCTCATTTTTAATTCATATTATGAATAGTTATGGATTCAACTGTAATAAGTTTAAATCAAAACCGGCCCCCGGCGGCCAGGATGAGTATTTACCGGACATACCGTTACATTTTGCAAACGAAAGACTGAATCAGCCGGTCTTAAGTGGTTTTTCTGAAGGCGTAAATTTTGTAGCATAGTGTTTTACGCCGTCTGTTCAGTGAACGCCACCAGGACAACCCGATGCTTCCCCGTTTTAAAGTGCTCTTTTATGCGGCTGTTTTATCCTTTTCTTTCTCCGGCTCAATAATGGCGGCAGACGCTCCCGCTTACGGCCCGCAATTGCAGGGATTTGATTATCCGTTCCCGCTGAAGCAATTTTCCTTTAGTTCCCAGGGTGCACCGCTGCAAATGGGCTATCTGGACGTTGCCCCTGCCGGGCATAAAAACGGCCAGACTGTGGTGCTGATGCATGGCAAGAATTTCTGTGCCGCAACCTGGGATGACACTATTTCGGCTCTGGTAAGTCATGGCTATCGGGTTATCGCGCCTGATCAGGTCGGGTTCTGTTCATCGACCAAGCCTTCCCATTACCAGTACAGTTTCCAGCAGTTGGCGACCAACACGCATGAGTTGTTGAAAAACCTTAAAATCAGCAAAGCCGTTATTGTCGGGCATTCGACTGGCGGCATGCTGGCGACACGTTACAGCCTGATGTATGCGCCGGAAGTGACGAAACTGGTGCTGGTGAACCCGATTGGTCTGGAAGACTGGAAAGCCAAAGGTGTTCCCTATCGTACGGTCGATCAGTGGTATGATCGCGAACTGAAAACCTCAGCGGACAGCATTAAACAGTACGAATTAAAAACGTATTACGTGAATAAATGGAAACCGGAATATGACCGCTGGGTCGATATGCTGGCAGGCCTGAATAACGGTCCGGGGCACAAGCTGGTAGCATGGAACTCAGCGCTGATTTACGACATGATTTTCACTCAGCCGGTCTTTTACGAATTCAAAAATCTCCGCGTACCCACCACCCTGATAATTGGCACGGCTGACACCACAGCCATTGGCAGCGATATTGCCCCGCCTGCGGTGAAAGCCAAAATCGGCCATTACAACGTGCTGGGCAAACAGGTTGCGAAGCTTATTCCGCACGCGAAACTGATCGAGTTTAAAGGCCTTGGACACGCACCGCAGATGGAAGAACCGGAAAAATTCAATGCGACGCTGCTGAAAACGCTGGCACGCTGACGGCCTGTATCTCTGACCCCTGTTCATAAAAAACCACAGCCATTACGGACTGTGGTTTTTTATGTCTGTGGTTTAGTGATTAACGCAGATTGTCCGGGAAGTTAGCCGGTAACTCGCTGGCCGGGCAGTCGATCACCGCGTTATTGTCGGCGCCGCAGTCGCGGACGAAAGTTATGGTCGCGAATTCATCAATGACTTCCGTCGGATAAGCCGGGCCGGCATCGCGATATGAATTCATCAGCGGAATATGTTCGTTCTGGAAGCAAACGGTTTTTTCCGGATTGTTCATGATCCAGCGTGGAAAGAAAATCGTGCCGTGGAACACGTTGTCACCCAGGTTGACTATCAGGCTGACATCGGTACCGGTCGGCTCTGTCCAGGAAATTTTGTACACATCAGAAGCCACACGCACGATATAAGCTTGCTGATCTTTCACCCAGCGGTTGCCAACCAGCCCGCTATGAATGCGGTAATCCAGCGTTCCGGCATTTTTCACATAGATTTCATAATTCCAGCCATTGTCATAGGTGTAAACCACGTGTTTGCCGATGAAATTGCTCAGGTCGTGTTTATCAAAGCTGCTCATAATAATTCTCCTTATTAGTGCGCCGTATGTCAGTGCTGTTTCGATAGAGAGAGAGTACACGCTAAAAAATTGATAAAAAAACGCTCTTTTCTGATAAAAAGCATCTAAAATTCCGATAAATTTCTCCGAAGGAAAAAAGCATGGCACTTCCACGAACCACTCTTGAGCAGTGGGTGGTGTTGCAGACGGTCATTGAACAGGGGAGTTACGCGCAGGCAGCGCGGGTGCTGAACCGCAGCCAGTCTTCTGTCAGTTATGCGCTGAGCGGATTGCAGGAACGGCTTGGCCTGCCGTTGCTGGAAATTCAGGGTCGTAAAGCGACCCTGACCGGGCAGGGACGGGCGTTGCTGACGCAGGCAATGCCGCTTATTTCAGCCTTTTTGCAGCTTGAGCACCGCGCTGCCGGGCTGAAAGGCGGAACACGCACCGAACTGAGCCTGGTGGTCGACAGCGTCTTTCCGAAATACCGGTTGTTTCGCGCGCTTAAAAGTTTTCAACAACAATTTCCCGATACCCGGGTGCACCTGACGGAAATTTTGCGCGGAGAAAGCCTGGAGCAATTAAACGAACGGTCTGCTGATTTATACATCACCACGCTGGCACCGGAAAATGCCATACAGGGACGCTTTCTGCTGGACGTGGATTTTGTCCCGGTGGCGAAAAACGATCATCCGCTGATGAGCCTCGCCGTTCCGCTGACCGCAGAGGACCTGGCACGCTTCCCGCTGATCAGCGTGGCCGACCGGCACTCGCCGCGTAATGAAAATGCACCATCCGGCACCCGTGCCAGCTGGACCTTCACTACTGTCGGGGCCGCGATGGAAGCGATTATGGTGGGCGTAGGATACGGCTGGCTGCCGCTGGAAAGTGTGGAGAAAACGCTGGAGAGCGGTTTGCTTCGCCGTCTTGAATTAACAACCAGAACGGTGCGGCAAACGGCACTGTATATGGTGATGGATAATCAATCTGAGCAGTTCGATAAAACGGTCAGCGCACTGGCAACAAGCATTCTGACAGAGTGCGGTTTGCTGCCATAACATTCTGGCAGCAAACCCTTTCAGCTACGGGCGTGACTACTTCTGAGATGGGCGGCAGGCCGCCAGAATATCCAGTTGTGGATCACGTTCTGAGGTCTGTACGTTCATCGCGCTCAGCACGGTGTGGAACAGGTTATCCTGCGAAACGTCTTTGTTCGCAGCATTGGATTTCAGGCATTGCATATCTATTCCCTGCGCTTTGACATAGCCATCAGACAGCCAGAATAGCATCGGCACATGGGTCTGTTGCGCCGGTGCCACGCTGTAAGGCGTACCGTGCAGATACAGGCCATTTTCACCCAAGGATTCACCATGGTCGGAAAGATAAATGACGGCCACATTGTACTTATCCTGATACTGCTTCGCTTTTTCAATCACCTGCGACACCATGTAATCCGTGTAAAGCAGCGTATTATCGTAGGTATTCACCAGTTGTTCTTGTGAACAGTTTTCAATGTCGCTGCGCGGGCAGTCAGGCATGAACTTGCGGAATTCCTGAGGATAGCGTTTGTAATATGTCGGGCCGTGGCTGCCGATCAGATGTAAGCTAATCAGCGTATTTTTGCCGTCAGCCTTGATGTCATCATCAATATTCTGCATCAGTGCCATGTCGTAGCAGGTATCACCATCACAATATTTACCGTCTTTTTGGGTATTAATGGTGACATTCGGCACACGGTCGCAGACCCCTTTACAGCCTTCGTCATTGTCTTTCCAGAATACTGAAACGCCGGCCTTATGCAGAATATCCAGCAAACCTTCACTGTTACGGGCGCGGTTGGCGTCGTAACTGGTGCGTTTCATGTTTGAGAACATGCACGGCACAGAAATTGCCGTTGCCGTACCGCATGACGTCATCTTCGTAAAGTACACCACGTCCGGAATGGCTTGCGTGTACTGATTGGTTGGTTTGGCGTATCCCTCATACGACTGATTTTGCGCCCGTGCTGTTTCCCCGATCACCAGAAACACCAGATTGGGTTTTTGCCCCGGTTGTTGTACCAGTTTTGCATCATTACCAAGAGTCCGGAACGGCATTTTCGGTGTGAAGTAACGGTGATTCATGTACTGGAACGCACTGTAAAGATAGTTGGTCGGTACGATTTCCAGATTCAGAGTGCGGTTGTTACGGCCAACGGAAGCATAATCTTTGTAAAAAACGCCGGCAATGGAAGCAACGACCAGCAATGAAATCACCATTGACACCAGGCGTACTCCCAGACGGCGCAGCGGTGTTTTTTCATAGCTGACCGGTGTCAGGAAAAGCAAAATCGCGGGCAAAACGCCGGTGAAGACAAACCACAGCACCACTTTCAGATTCAGGTATGAAGATGCTTCAGCAGATTGCGTCTCGAGGATATTCTCGATCATGCCGCGATCGAAAACGACCTGGAAGGTCATCATCGCGAAACTGGCGAGGGCACTGACCGGGAGCACGATAATGAAGAATGGCTTAAGCAACGGGCGAAAACTGAAAGGGGTGAACACAAAGTTCAGTGCGGCAAACAGCGCGACCGGAATGCTCAGGGCGAAAGCCAGATTGTATGCGGGCAGTGCATTTAAGATGCGGTAAAAATGCAACAAAATAGGTAAGTTAACCACAAAGGTAAAATACAGGGTCAGCAATAAAGTCAGCGTAAAGTAGCTGATCTTCGGAAATATATAGCGCAATGAAAACTCCCAACAAAATGACGGTAGCAGGGTTAATGTGAGGGAAAGATAACGTACGGAAATGAATATTCATAAGAATATTCATCCAAGCTTAAGAAAGCCTTAATCTACCCGTCATAAATCCTTCATCCTGCAGCGTTTCTGAAAAAGTTCAGAAAATATATAAAATATAAGAGACCGCCTTTTCTTGCATGAAGCCTTATGCTCACCGGCGTAGCGATGTGGATGTTCAACGAAACACCCTTTGTTTAAACCTCTCTGAGCGCGTTTCCCTCCGCTCATTTTGTCTTTCCCTGATTATGCCTGACCGGTTTAATTCATCACTGACTGTCTGCGGGCTGTCAGAAGGATATTCGTGTTGATCTCATCTTCGGCCATCATTGCGGCCAGCAGCATTATTGAACCCGGTGTGATTATTGGGCCGCGAGTGGTTATCGGGCCTTTTTGTGTTATTTCAGCGGGTGTGCAAATTGGCGAAGGAACATGCATTTCTTCGCATGTCATCATCAACGGCAATACCAAAATAGGTAGGGATAATCAGATTGGCAGAGGCTCATCCATTGGCGAAATCAGTCAGGATTTGAAATACGCCGGAGAACCTACCGGGCTGGAAATCGGCAATGGAAACCAGATTGGCTGCCATGCCACATTACATCGAGGCACTGTACAGGGCGGCGGTATGACCCGGATAGGGCATCTGAATATTTTTGAGCGGGGTGTCCATCTCGGCCATGACTGCCAGGTGGGAAATGCCACGTTCATTGGCGAACATAGTGCTCTGGCAGGGCATGTTTTATTAGGTAATGATGCGCGGATTGATGCCCTGAGCGCAGTGCATCAGTTTTGTATTATTGGTGCGGGAGCCCGTTTGCTTGCCAATACGTGTGTGGTGCAGGATGTGCCGCCGTTTGTGATGGCAGGCGGAAACCGCGCGGTACCTAAAGGGATAAACGAGCAGACAGCAGAATTTTGCCGGGCTGGCAGTACGCAGCAAAATATCATCCGCTATCTGTACGATTTGCTTTATCACCGGCAGGAAACGATTGAACGGGTAAAGTCAGAAATTGAGCGGCTCAGCACGGAATATCCGTTACTGTGCCACTTCAATGCTTTTTTCCTTCATTCAGCGCGCGGGATCATTCGTTAACGGGTTTACGGTAATCCTGCGGCTGAACAGAGGTGACGGGCTGTCAGGCTTCGAGTGCTAACAGGGCAAAGGTTGCCAGCCAGTGCTCGCCCATATAGGTGCTGTCGAGATGGTTCAGCGCGCTGTGCAGATGGGCTTCTGCCGTCTGACGTAGCAAGACCGCACGCGGATCACCCGCTGGCAGCGCAGAGGCCAGCGAACGCTGACACCAGGCACGGCTGAGATTCAGCCCGTCCAGATGGCCAATTTTACCGTCGCTGCGGTCAGTGACCGTGGCGGGGATAAACAGTGTCGCAGGCTGGCTGTGCGCCAGATCCGGTAAAAAACGGCCAAACCAGGTCACAAATGCTTCGGGCGGTAAAACGCGGCGCATCAGTTCAGCTTCCATCAGGGAAGGTGAAAGGAATTCATCACCGCCCGGTTCCCATGCCTGACAATGCACATCTTCAAGATGCCAGCGCAATGCCGTTTCTTCGATCAATTCTGCCAGTTTGTGATGCTTAACACAGCGGGCATAATCCAGTGTTAACGCCAGGGCAAAAGCTGTGTTGAAATGGCTGCCGACCCGCAGGGGATAGGTTGCCTTTGGCAGAAACGTGCTAAAACTCTTTTCGAAGAACCGGCTCATGGGCGCGAGCGTTTTCGCCCATTCCGCAGCCTGTGGCAGGGTCATTTCATGCAATTGCTGGCTCAGCGCCAGACACCACGCCCAGCCATACGGCCGTTCAAATCCGGCATGTTGCGTCTGTTGCAGATAGGCCATTTCACCGGCGACATTTTCTGCCGTGAAATGCCGGCCGGCCACCTCAATGATTTTTTCTGCTTCCGGCAGTTGTGGAAAACGATCCAGCAGTCGCAGCAATAACCAGTATCCGTGCACACAGGAATGCCAGTCATAGCTGCCGTAAAAGATCGGATGCAACTGGCGTGGCGTTTGCGCATCCGCTGCGCTGCTCATGGCATGCATGAGTTTATTCGGGTATTCGCGTGTTAAGTGATTCAGTGCCAGTGAAGCAAAACGGGATGCCATCTCTGCCGTCAGTACACTATGTTGTTGCGTCGACATCGTCTTTCCTTATCAGAAACGGAACACAAAGAAATACATAAACGCGGTATTGACCAGCAACAGTAATACACCGGTTTTCCACTGCGCTTTAATCACGCCATTCTTATCCTGCAATTCCAGCAGCGCCGCGGGGACGATATTAAAATTGGCTGCCATCGGGGTCATCAGGGTGCCGCAGAAACCGGATAACATGCCGATCGCGCCCATAATCGCCGGATTTCCGCCCAGCTGGTTGACAATAAGTGGCAGCCCGATCCCCGCCGTCATGACCGGGAAGGCGGCAAAACCGTTTCCCATGATCATCGTGAAAAGCGCCATGCCGAAGGTATAGGCAATCACAATCGCCAGCGGTGAACCGAGCGGAATGATATTTTTGACCAGGTCCGACACCACGCCGCCGACTCCCGCCAGTGCAAACAACGCGCCAAGAGCGGCCAGCATTTGTGGCAAAATAGCTGCCCAGCCAACGGTATCCATTGTCTGTCCCCCCGCTTTCACTGCTTTGACCGGCGAATCACGCAGCATAATCAGCGCCACGATGAAGGCCACCAGCGTGCCGATTACCAGCGAAATCAGCGTGACGTTTTTGGCTTCCACCAGCGGCGTGTATTTCAGCGTCAGGGTGCCAGCCAGGGTCACCAGGGGGATCAACAGGGCAGGAATAAACAGTTTATTGCCAAAACGTTTTGAGCCAGCTTCACGCTTTTCAACCTGATCAGGCTGTCCGCTTTCTGATTTGCCTTTCCCCAGTTTTCCGCTCCCGGCGATGATCGCCAGCAGAATCGCCATACAACCGGTAATGAAGTGTGGCAATTGCGCACCAAACAGGAAAGTTATGCCGTAAATCCCCCAGAACAGCGCATTGACATAACGGCGTGAGTGGCTTTTGTCGCGTACGTTGAAAAATGCATAAGCACAGAACATCAGTCCCGCAAGAATATAAACAGTCTGCAAGGTGATCATTTCGCCGCGCTCCCGTGTTGCACGTCAAAGCGCTTAGCCAGCGAACGGTCAAGTAACCACAGACGAATAAAATGGATAATCAGCGCAGCAATAGCCGTCGGGATCGCCCAGACAGACAGGTGCAACGGTTCAACGTTAATGCCGTACTGTTCCAGAAAGCCTTTAATCAGGAGGATAGATTGCACCGCAATGAAAATGTCCTCGCCGAAGAAAACGGCCACATTATCGGTTGCGGCGGCATGAGCCCGGATCTTCTGACGGATATCATTGGGCAAATCGCCGTATCTGGTGGTGGCTGCGGCTTCAGCCATCGGCGCGATCAGCGGGCGTACCATCTGCGCATGACCACCGAGCGAGTTAAGCCCCAGTGCGGCGGTCATCTGGCGCAGGAAAAAGTACAGCATCAGCACGCGACCGGTGGTGGCAGCATGTACTTTGGAAATTAAATGACGCGCCTGTTCTTTCAGGCCGCTGCGCTCGAGGATGGCAATCACCGGCAGTGTCAGCCATATCAACCCCATATAGCGATTATCGGTGAACGCTTTGCCAAATGCGCTGATGATATCAACGGTATGCATTCCGCCCGCCAGGCCGGTCGAAATACCGGCGACCGTCACCACCAGTAAAGAGTTAAACCGCAGTGCAAAACCCAGCACAACGATCGGAATACCTATTAATACCCACATATTTTGTCCCTCAATAATGACGTGTTTGCTTTATATTTTTAATGAACCTGAATAATGTTGATACACCTGTAATAACCGGGTGTTATTGCTTATGTTAAATACATATATATATAAATATGAGACGGAAAGTAACAAGCAACAGTGGTGAATACAAGGCACAAAGGCGGGGCAGGTCATAGGAAATTATTCTAGAAAACTCAGGCTTAAGGGGCTGGCAAAATAAATAACTAACGTGTCAATTATGACTGGCGAATCTGACAGGAGGCGGGCGAAATAACAGAATAATTAACCCGGCCTGTTGACCGGATATAACAAAAAGAGAGGGTTCAGGCAGTTTTATTCGTTGTCTTCGTCGCCGTAATATTTGACGCCGAGTTTGATCAGCCCACGGCCTTGTGCTTTGCGGTGTAAGTTACTGTCGCGCAAGGAATAAACACAGCCGCAGTATTCCTGTTGGTAAAAGCGTTCGCGCTTGCTGATTTCAATCATGCGCGCCGATCCGCCTTTTTTACGCCAGTTATAATCCCAGTAAATCATGCCCGGGTAAGGTGCCGCGGCACGTTCGCCGCTGCCGGTGATTTGCTTCATGTCTTTCCAGCGGGAGATACCCAGACAACTGGTGATGGCGCTGAAACCATGTTCAAAGGCATATAATGCCGTGCGTTCAAAACGCATATCAAAACACATGGTGCAGCGCACACCACGCTCAGGTTCATTTTCCATTCCCTTTGCCCGCGCAAACCAGTTATCGGTGTCATAATCGGCATCGATAAAAGGAATGCCATGCTGTTCGGCAAAACGCATATTTTCTTCTTTACGTAGCAGATATTCTTTCTGCGGGTGAATATTAGGATTGTAGAAGAAAATCGTATAGTCGATCCCCGATGCCTGAATGGCTTCCATCACTTCGCCTGAGCAGGGCGCACAGCAGGAATGCAGTAATAATTTATCGTGTCCGGCAGGCAGGGCCAGTTTCTCGCGAATTACTTCAGACATATTATTCTCCAGACTCTCGGATTTTCTTTACGGTCTTTTCAGGGGGAGATGATAGAAGAACCTCTCTGTCTGTCAAAATTTTCTTAACGGGTTAAGTTGTCAGAGGATTGTGCGCCGGACTTCAGTGCTATGATATGACCCGATCCGGGGGAAGCCCGGTACACAGAGATCTAAGGATACAGGCAATGCAAATTATGAGATCGAATCAAATTCGCTGGCTCAGTGTGGTGATTGTGACGGGCGGGTTGTTACTGATTCTTCCTCTTCATTTACTGGCATGTTTTATTGCCGGTTTTTTAGTGTTTGAACTCATCAATGCGCTTACTCCGTACTTTCAAAAAATTATCAGTGGCGAACGTGCACGCTGGCTAGTGGTGGCCATTATTGCGACCCTGGTTATCAGTTGTCTGACGCTGGCGATTGCGGGCATTGCCGATTTTCTGATGGAAGATATGCGTAATCCCGTGGCATTTAACGCCATGGTATCGCGTCTGCTGACAGACGCGCAAAGCCGCTTATCGCCCGTGTTACTGCATTATTTACCGGCGAATATTGAAGAGTTGCAGCGTAGTTTCCTGCTGTGGTTGCGTGAGCATATTGTGATGATTCAGGCCGTTGGCAAGAACGCCGCCCATGTTTTCCTGACCATGATTATCGGTATGATCCTCGGGGCGATTATCTCGCTTCAGCAGCCGCGTAAGGGGGAACTGCACGCGCCTCTGAAAAAAGAGTTATTGCAACGGATGCATTTATTGGGCGAAGCCTTCCGTAACGTAGTCTTTGCGCAGTTCCAGATTTCCCTGATCAATACCGTACTGTCCGGCATTTTCCTGTTCGGTATTTTACCGTTGTTCGGCATTCATCTGCCGCTGGCGAAAACACTGGTTGTCGTGACATTCGTCTGCGGACTGCTGCCGGTTATCGGTAATCTGATTTCGAATACACTGATTTTCATTGTCGGCCTGTCGCTGTCATTGTGGGTCGGTGCGCTGGTGCTGGCATATCTGATTATCATTCATAAAGTGGAATACTTTCTTAATGCCCGTATTGTGGGCAGCCGTATCAAGGCGAAATCCTGGGAAGTTTTACTGGCGATGCTTATCTTCGAGGCGGCGTTCGGTATACCCGGCGTCGTCGCGGCGCCTATCTATTACGCTTACCTGAAAAGCGAACTGAAAGAAGCGGGTCTGATTTAATCCTTTCTGAAAACATGGCGCTTTGCGGGCAGAGCGCCATTGTTTAGTCTCTGTACAATCCATGCTAAAAATCCTGAAAAAAACAGATTCAGGCAAGTAATGGCGAGGATCGTTATATCAGTGAGTCACCTTAAGCCGTCATAATTTTACGGTGCCTGCCTTTTCTGCGGGCATGCAGTATTCCGTAATCCAATCAGGAGATAAAAATGACGCTTAACGTTCGTGGTTTCGCTGCACTTTCAGCGGATGCGCCTCTTGCGCCTCATAATTTTGTTCGCCGTGACCCGCGTGATACTGACGTTGTGATCGACATTCTGTACTGCGGTGTTTGTCACTCCGACATCCACCAGGCGCGTAATGAATGGCATCAAAGCATTTATCCGATGGTTCCGGGGCATGAAATTATCGGACGCGTGAAACAGATTGGTGCGAAAGTCGCGGGTTTCAAAGTGGGCGATACCGTCGGTGTCGGTTGTATGGTCGATTCTTGTCAGCATTGTGAATCCTGTGCAGAAAGCCTGGAACAGTACTGTGAAGAAGGCGCTACCATGACTTATAACAGCCATGATCGTCATGACAACATGATGACCTATGGTGGTTATTCTGAACAAATTGTGGTTTCAGAAAAATTTGTTCTGCGCGTTTCTGAAAAGCTGGACATCAAATCTGCGGCACCGCTGCTGTGTGCGGGTATTACCACTTACTCTCCGCTGAAACACTGGAAAGTCGGTAAAGGTCACAAAGTGGCTGTGGTGGGGCTGGGCGGTCTGGGCCATATGGGTCTGAAGTTTGCCAAAGCACTGGGCGCAGACGTTACGCTGTTCACCCGTTCCAAAGGTAAAGAGCAGGAAGCTTACCGTCTGGGCGCTGACCACGTCGTGTTGTCAACCGATGAAGCGCAAATGGCGGCAGTTAAAAGCCACTTCGATTTCATTCTGGACACCGTACCTAACCCACATGATCTGAACCCGTACCTGGATACGCTTAAACGTGACGGCACCCATATCTTGGTCGGTCTGATCGAACCAATCGAACCTGCGCTGCACAGCGGCAAACTGATTATGGGGCGTAAAACGGTTGCCGGTTCCCTGATCGGTGGTATCGCTGAAACCCAGGAAATGCTGGATTTCTGTGCCGCCCATGATATTTCCTGTGATGTGGAAATGATCGACATGCAGGATATCAACGGCGCGTATGAACGTATGCTGAAAAGCGACGTGAAATACCGCTTTGTTGTTGATATGGCGTCACTGAAAAACGCCTGAAGGCCGTATTGAATCACATGGATTAAATAGCGACCTGATGCGCCTGCCCGGTTTATCACTCTTTGAGTGAAAGAACACGGCAGGGCGGGCGCATTGTGGCGAAATTTACTCTTTACACGTTTCTGTGACTTCTCGGCTTGAAAGCGCGGTGGTATCCTGCTGCCTTTCGCCGGGCGAAGGAAAACCAGTGGCTAAGAGTTTTGACGAACTCATCAGAGATATGGATCTGATGATTGAACATGTGGACAGGCTGAAAAACTTGCCCCCACAGGCTGCTCAACCAGCGGCCTCTGACAAACCTGCGTACGATTCTTTCGGTGAGATTTTCGCGCTGAAGGCTGTCATGCGGGCTTTTATCTCTTCAGTCGACACCATCGTAAAAGTGCAGATTGCGAAGAAAGTTGAGCAGGATATCGGCCATCTCGAGAATACCGTGCGGTCGATTGGCGGCGGCAGTGCGGACGCAGAAGACGTCGCGCAAATTACGGCGTATGTTCGCCACGCGGTATCTGAATTAATGGATTAATGCGTCGTTCCGCCAGCAGACCCGCCATTAAAAGCCGGTCACACAGTGTATTGCACCAATACTTTGTGTGACCGGCTTTTTTATGGGCTGTTTGTCCGTAGGCGCGGCAATGAAAAGCGTCTATTCTTGCCATAATTCCTTTTTGCCGGTGCCGGTTATGTCTCAGGATTATCGTTTTTTCGCGTCAGCCCGACGCCGTTGTTATGCCCTTTTATTTGAACACCGCACCCGCACTGGACGACGGATGGAAATATTTTGGATCCTGTTGTCACTGCTCAGCGTGCTGGTGTTGTTTATCGAATCCAGTGCTCGTGACTTATTTCCGGCGACACCTGAGATCATCCCGTTGTTCGGCCTGGTCGAAATGGGGTTTACCGCGCTTTTTACGCTGGAATACGTTTTACGGGTGATCTGTTCGCCGCGCAAAACCCGCTATCCGGTGAGTTTTTTTGGCATTATTGATCTCTGCACCATTCTGCCCATGTACATCCTGTGGATGCTGCCTTCTTTTGCGGGGGCGGGGAATCTGGAGATCCTGATCCGCCTGCTGAGAATTTTACGTGTGCTGCGGGTGCTGAAGCTGCTGCGCTATATGAGCGACGCCGGGGTTTTATGGCGCAGCGTGATGCGCGCGAAACGTAAGCTCAGCATCTTCTTTGGGTTTGTCGCCATCATTCTTTGTCTTTTCGGCGGGCTGATGTTTGCAGTCGAAGGCGGCGGTGACGGATTCACCTCGCTGGGCGCATCTGTTTACTGGGCCGTGGTGACACTGACGACAGTCGGATACGGTGACATTACGCCGCATACCGCGCTGGGAAGAATGCTTGCGTCGGTGCTGATCCTGCTGGGGTACTCTATCATCGCCGTGCCGACCGGGATTTTAACGGCTTATATGTCACAAGAATTGGAAAAAGGGCGTGCTGCCCGTTCCTGTCAGACTTGTCTGCATTCCGGCCACGAAATTGATGCAAAATTTTGCGCGCACTGTGGAGCGGTTTTGGCAGCAGATAATTCACAACCCGTTGAAAAGTAGCCTGATAATTGTACGCCAATTGTACTGTCTGGTACAAAAAATGACTAATTTCACGCTTTACCGCCCCATTGCATTAAAAAGAGTTGCTATTAAGGGGCAGTCATGAGTAAATACATACCGGCCTGTGGTACAGACCTATTTATGCACGACATCCTGAGTAAAGTTGTTCCAATTTAAAGCGTTATCCATGATAACCCTGCTCTGACGAATTTCCTTCTTAGTGCCTCCATAAGTAACGACTGAAATCCGGCTATAACATGCCCATGGTGGCGAAATTTATTTTTAAAAGGTAATTCCTATGTCAATGATGAAAGGTCAGGTTAAGTGGTTTAACGAGTCTAAAGGCTTTGGCTTCATCACTCCTGCTGACGGCAGCAAAGATGTGTTCGTACACTTCTCCGCTATCCAGGATCAAGGTTTCAAGACCCTGGCTGAAGGCCAGAACGTACAGTTCACTATCGAGAACGGTGCTAAAGGTCCGTCTGCGGCTAACGTTACCGCTATCTAATCTTACTTTACCGCTGGTTCAGCGATAAAAGTACAGATGACAAAAACCCGCATGCGCGGGTTTTTTTACGCCTGTTGTTTGCCCATTCACTCTTTGCTGATAGGTCTTTTGTCATTTTCGCGAGCGTCTGCTGTCTTAACCGGCGGTCGCTGGCTAAAAGATAAAAAAAAGCCCGCACAGAGGCGGGCAAAATATTTCTTATGACATTCATTCTGCACTCCCTCGGGGGTGAGCACGCAGCCAGTATAGAAGAAATGAAACTCAGGATTCTTGCCCGAATTCGTTAAGAAAGTGCAAATGATTTCCACCGGGTTATTTTACCGTTTCGCATCATCTTTCCTGTCAGGCATGCCTTTGTGCGATGGTCTGTACTACAATAATCATAATTGAAAACCATGGGATAACCTGATGAAAGTTAATGATCTTGTGACAGTAAAAACTGACGGCGGACCGCGCCGTGAAGGTAAGGTATTAGCCGTAGAAGAGTTTTATGAAGGCGTCATGTATCTGGTTTCGCTGGAAGATTATCCGGCAGGTATCTGGTTCTTCAATGAAGGCGATACTAAAGATGGCACATTCGTTGAACCCCGCGAAGGTTCTGAATAATATTTATGCGATGTCTGTCGTGAATAAAAAAAACCGGGGCAAGATTTTTGCCGCCGGTTTTTTTTACTTATTGCCTGCCGGTAATGACGCTGAGGCCGTTATCAGAACGTTTCCCAGTTCGGTTCATCGTTTCCCCCTTTAGGCGAACGGGAAGCCTGGCCGGGCAGGGAGCGGGATGATGCCGGGGGTTGTGGTTGCGCACTGCGGATGCTGCCATCGAGACGGAACACAGCCACAGCCTGTGTCAGGCGGGCGGCCTGCTCTTCAAGTGACGCGGCGGCGGCAGATGCTTCCTGCACCAGCGAGGCGTTTTGCTGCGTGACACCATCCATTTCTGACACTGCCTGGCTGACCTGACTGATCCCGCGACTTTGTTCATCCGATGCGGAAGCGATTTCGCCCATAATGTCCGTCACATGGCTGACAGCGGTAACAATTTCTGACATTGTGTCTCCCGCGTCACCCACCAGAATGCTGCCTTCACCAACGTAATCGACAGATTCTTCAATCAGTGCTTCAATTTCTTTCGCTGCCTGTGCGCTTCGTTGCGCCAGATTGCGCACTTCGCTGGCCACCACCGCAAATCCACGTCCCTGCTCACCGGCACGTGCTGCTTCCACAGCAGCATTGAGTGCCAGAATGTTTGTCTGAAAAGCGATACTGTTGATCACATTAGTGATTTCGGCGATTTTGGTCGAACTCCGGGAAATTTTATCCATGGTACTGACCACGTCCGCCACAATATTCCCGCCTTTTTGCGCTTTGTTTGAAGCGTCTGCAGCCAGTTTACTGGCGTGATGGGCATTTTCGGAGTTCTGTTTCACCGTAGCCGTTAGCTGTTCCATACTGGCAGCCGTTTCTTCCAGTGCCGCGGCCTGTTGTTCGGTCCGCGAAGACAAATCGGTATTACCTGAAGCAATTTCCGTCGAGCCCTGATAAATAGACACCGCGCCTTCACGAACAGTCAGAACCGTTGATGCCAGCGAGCGTTGCATTTGATCCACATTATTACTCAGTACGCCGATTTCATTGCGGCCCTGCACTTGTGCGGGTTGCGTCAGGTCTCCCTCAGCAATTTTCTGAATGCGCATCACCAGTCTGTTCAGCGGATGAATAATGACTTTACGCATCACCAGGTAAGTGATGAAGGTCAGCACCAGTGCCAGCAGGAAACCGCCACCCATCAGGGTATAACCGAGCACGGCATTATGCTGCGCTTTATCATTGATGGCATTAGCCGTTTCGGTACGATAAGCAATTGCCGCCAGCAGAGGGATATTATTGGCGAGATCCAGACTACGTACCGTTTCTGCTTCCTGAGAAATGACTTCCTCGAAATGTGCCTGTCTGGCCGATTCCAGCATCGGTGCCATGCCTTTGGTCAGATAATCGTCATAGGCTTTTTTCAGCGGTTCATCAATTTCCCGATCTTTATCGGTTTTATTCGGCCGGTTGATATAAGCCTCAAACGAAGTTTGTGACTGTTTAATTCGGCTGGCAGCGTCTTTCAGGTTTTGGTTAAACACATCCTGGTCACCAATACGCGCCGCTGCGGCGGCCTGAATCAGCAACAAACGTGCGGTACGCAGATGGTTTGAACTGTTGGAAAGAGCCAGACGGATTTGCAGCTCCTGGGTAGCATTTGCCAGCGCGGCATTACTTTGCTTTAGAAAGAAACCGGAGGTGCCGACGGCAACAGCAAAAAGGAAAAGTATCCCGGTAAGAATCAGGCTAATCAGGGTGATAAGGCGAATGTTGCTGATAAAAGAGGTTCTGGTCGTTGAAAATGTAGGAGTATCCATTTTATTTTGTTCCGCTCAATTGATCCTGTATACCGCCTGTTCCGGGCGGTCAGTGACAGCGATAAAGGCATTGCCAGCGGGCAAGTCCGGCCGTGACGAAAAAGACGCCATAAGGAGTCATCGGCATTCCGGCGGAGGGATTCAGTTTATATTTGTGGCGGAGATCTCATTTTCAGAGATTAACGAAGATTTCTACAGGCTGCGCCGTTGCGTAACCTGTAGCCGAAAGAGAAGAGAGGTGATTAATTCACATAAATACCATTGGTGAGCTGATCACATAAACGAACGACGTGATAAATAATATGTTTATTCGGTGATTTTATTTTCCTTTTAATATTTCCCTTATAGGAAGACACCGTTTTGGTTTTAATTTGTAACTTGTCGGATATTTCAATGGTGCCGTTACCGGACATCCACATTCTGAGCATCGCTGATTCAGAACGACTGAGCATCACAGGCCGGGTATCGAGCATTCCACTCCCGGCGGGATCCTTCGCCTGAGGTAATAACGGATGATTTATTAATTGCTTCAGTGTGTCGGCTTTAATGGATTTGGAGGTAATAATCACGTTTTTACGAACAAAAATATACTCTTCGAAATGAATACGTGTACGGGACATAAAAATAAAAAACAGCGTATCAGGGGAGCCGGTGATCAGTTCTCCGAGACGTTCTTTATTGCCTGAATGAGGTGATATGCAATCCTCGTTAATAAAAACAATCGAAGGATTCAGTTTGTTGCAACCATTAAGAAACTGCTCAAAATGGCTGACGTAACTGACATCTTGTTCACTGGTGAGAAATTGTTGCAATCCGAGACGCGTATACCGGCATGGATCCAAGATTATCGTATGCATAGTAAGTCCTCATAGGACGTCCCTGTTCTGCATAATGATTGGATTTTTTTGTGTCAGCACAGCAGGCACAAACTGCGCGCTGATTCTACTTTTTGCATGAAAATCGGACAGTTGGAAGTGATTTTTTTACCCCTTAAGGGGCAGGGAAGGATTTGATAAATTTGCTTTATGTCACAATTAAATTTGTAACTGTACAAAAAATGGCCCGCATTAAGACTATTCTTAATGGTTGTAATGACATAGAAAAAAAACTAATTGATTAGGATGTTACGGTAACACGCCGGTACCTCTGTCAATACGATGAAGACCCTGCTTATGCTTAAAAACAATTCACGAATGAAAAAGGGCAGAAAAGCAGACGCAGTGCGTAAACACTGCGTCCCGGTCATCACCAGTAGGATTGCCAGCACTGCGTCACACGGGTCAGGGCTTCGACATAAAAGTAGTCACCCCAGCTGCAACACTCATCAACACCTTTACCGCTGGCCATATGATAGACAGAATGCTTAAGTAAACCGTCACAATCTTCGTCCTCACGGGTAAGATAATTCTCGGTCAGTGAATCCATAATGCGCAGCGCCATTTCTTCATAGCACACCCGTTTGTCATCGGTGGCTGGCAGCGTGGTCGCAAGCGTCAGCAGACCGCAGACCCCAATCGCCGCAGCCGAACTGTCGCGAACGGCATCGGTGCCGAGCAACGCTAAATCCCAGTGGCAGACATCGTCTTCCGGTAAGCGGTTAAGGAAATAATGTGCCAGACGCCGTGACAGCTCCACCTGATCTTCATCGCCGGTATAACGATAACTGAGCAAAAAGCCGTAGATACCCCAGGCCTGGCCGCGTGACCAGCATGAGTCATCGGCATATCCCTGATGCGTATTACCAAAACGCGGTTCGCCGGTCACAGTATCCATGTAATACGTGTGATAGGTGGAGGCGTCCGGGCGCACAATATATTTCGCCGCCTGTTCTGCATGCGCGCGGGCAGCATCGGCGAAGCGCGGTTCACCGGTTTGTTCACTCGCCCAGTACAACAAGGGCAAATTCATATTGCAGTCGATAATCATGCGGCCGGCCTGTTCCGGGTCATGCAAATCGCCCCACGCCTGTATGATTTTCGCCCGGCTATTAAAACGTTCCATCAGGGCTTCTGCTGCCAGCAGTGCAAAACCACGAGCCTGCCGGTTGCCGGTCAGTTTGTAGGCGCTGACGCACGAGAGGCTGTAGAGAAAACCGAGGTCATGCGTCGCGGTATCAATGCGGTTGGCGATACGGTTACCAAACGATGTCACTTGTTTTTCTGCTGCCAGACGGTAACGGTCATCGCCGGTCATTTCCCACGCCAGCCAGAGCTGGCCGGTCCAGAAACTGGTAGTCCATTCCACATTCTCTGTCAGCGGGTAATGGCCGTTTTCGCAGGTTTCTGCCGGGAATTTATCGCCGAACTTTTCCAGATTACGGGAAATTTTGCTGAGTACCGTCTGGCGCGCCCGTTGCATCTTTTGTGCAAAAGCGATTTTATCCAGCTGATTCAGTTCCACGGGTAGCAACGTCTCTTTCGCGATGGTGATCGTCATACTTTCTCCCTTTCCATTCCAATTGTTTCAATTTCAACCTGCACCGCAGGCACGGGGGTGCCTGAGCGCAGGCTGTGACAGGCGGATAATGTGAAGGCGGAAATCAACGTAAAGCACAGCGCGATACCGCCCATAATCAGATAAGTGTGTTCAAAACCAATACGGTCGTAGAAGTAACCGGCAGGCGGGGCGACCACAATGGAGCCGACGTATATCATGGCCTGATAACCCAACAGATACATGGTGGCGTTGACGCGTTTGCTGAAATGCTCGGCGATGTACTTGAACACTGACACCAGCAGCAACGCGATTTCCAGCCCGTAGAACGGTTTGATAATTGAAATCAGCAGCGGGTCGTGGGTCAGCCCGGAGGCAATCAGGCGTAATCCCACCAGTGCGCCGACCAGCAGCAGGCTCTTCTTGGCACCGAAGTAGTTCACCAGGAAAGGGATAACCATCATCATCAGAAATTCGAGACCGGACTGCACCGTGCTCAGATAGCCGTACCAGGCGTTGCCTTGCTCTTTGGTATCGAAGAAGGTGACGAAATAGCGTGAGAATTGTTGTTCGGCGACAAACATCATCCACGCGACACCAGCGACATACAGCGAGAACATCCAGAACTTGCGGTTTTTGAGCAGTAAAATCACATCGCTGAACACGATCTTTTGCTGTGAAATGACGTCGTTATTTTTAAGTTCTTCATCACCAATTTTCAGTGAAAGCAGCACCATCAGCATGACCAGCGAGGTCGCGCTGCTCAGGCCAAAGTTCCATGCAGGGGAGAGGTTAAACAGCACGCCGGAAAACGACGCGGCCAGTGCCCAGCCCAGTGACCCCCACATGCGAACCTGGCCAAACTCCATATGATACAAGCGACTGAAACGGTCAGCATACGATTCGGATGCTGCCACACCGGCGTACCAGCCGAGGCTCAGATACAGCGCACCGACGATAATCCCGACCATCAGGTGGCTGTTCAGCAGTGGCTGGTAAACGAAAATAAAGAACGGTGCCATCAGGGCGGAAACCAGCACCACAAAATACAGCAGAGATTTGCTCATGCCGATTTTGTCCATGATATAGCCGTAAACCGGCTTCATGACCACCGCGAAAACGCCGTTAATGGCAAACACGGTGCCGATACTGACACTGTCGAGCCCGGCTTTTTGCCCCAGCCATAAGGCATATAGCCCGAAGCTCGAAGACCAGGTGAAGAAATACAGGAATATAAAGCTGCTCATTTTGTAATAAGCCGTTTTACTGGCTGTTTTTATGGCTTTCATCGTGACTCCTGAAACGGCTATTGCGGTTAAGCTAAAATGATTTGTCCGTTATGACCCGGATATTGCCAACGTAGCTGCTGTCCTTCGCGGGAGACTTCCGGTAAAGGGAGGCTGCGGATATCCGTGCTGGCCGAGGCCGACACGGCAGTGATCAGCCAGTGAGATCCCACCGGCAGGGCATTTTTCAATACGGGTATGGCGGCGGTTTCGGCGAACATAATGCTGCTATTGGGCGGGGTGATAACGGTGGACGCTTCGCGCGACGTATTATCTTCCAGCGCGGCAATCCGGCTGATGCCGTTACCGGCTGTGACTGTCACCGCCTGTTTTTCTGCCGGATGCAGTATTTGCGTTGAAGGTGTCTGCATCACTGCAAAACCGCCTTCGGCCGTCTCCAGCGGACGCTGATTCTCAATGTGATGGACCCGCAAATGCCAGTCACCGCAGGGGATCAGCCAGGTGCGTACTGCTACGTCGTGCCACGGCAGCCAGCGGGAATAAATCATCCCGACGGTGATGCGGGTGTCGGCACAGTCGCGGCGTCCGCGATAATAGCCGTCGCCCTCAGAGAACATCAGCATCGAATCGCAACCGGCATGATTCAGACCGTACCGGCCGCGATCCAGGGTGAATCCGAACTGACTGGAATAGGCGAATTTGGTGTATTTGGCTTCGGTATTCACAAAATTATTCAGCTCAAGCTGACCGGACGTGAGCATCACAACATGCTGACCTCCGGCATCGCGGGTCAGGATCTGACTGGCATGAGGAATGCAATGAGTGTCGGGCAGTGCCGGAAGGGGCGCCTCTTCTGCCGCCCAGAAGGCATCGTCCGGCGGCAGTGCCAGCACCAGGAACAGTTTGCATGCCCAGTAAGGTGAGCCCGGTGCGTTATAGTCTTCCGCCATCACCAGGTTCGGTGTGTGATAACCGATACTGAGCACGCCGTCGCGGTCGAAAATCGGCTCTTTCAGCCAGTGACGCAGATGGCGCAAAATCAGCCCCTTGATGATGCCCGGAGTGAACACGTCCAGTTGGCTGTACGCTGCCGCACTCCAGAACGCTGCTTCGGCAAAACGGTAGGTCAGGCTGCGTCCGAAAGGCACCGCTGCGCCACCCGCGGAAAACATCGTAATGAAATCCTGTGCGAAACGTTGTGCCCGTTCACGCAGCATGGCTGCACGTGATGCATCCACATCAGCCATATACTGAGCGTACAGCAGGCCGTAATAATGAAACGCCATCGAAATGTAGTAATCACGCGGCCTGCCGGGACCGTCGGAATACCAGCCATCGCCCAGATAATAATCTTCCATCAGCGCAAAACGGGCTGCCACGGCTTCCTGATCCCAGGGTAATCCGGATGTTTTAAAGCCCATCTGCACCATAACCGGGAAGAAATTCCAGTTGTTATTCGGGATGGTGGCATCACGCCCCTGATTCAGCCAGTCCGCCAGATTTTGTTGTTCCTGAACGCTGAAATGCTGCAACAGTTTTGTGTCAAGCAGCGTCAGCCCGACACCAAACGCTGCCATTTCCACACAGCGCTGATCAAAATCGCGGATATCTCCCCAGTATTGCGGATGCTGCGGATCAGTGCCGAAACGAATGGCATCCAGATAAAAAGATAAATCCTCACATTCACCCCCACCGGCCAGCAGCGGGAAAATGCCCCACAACATGCGCGACAGTGCTTCCATTTCGGCAATTTTTTTTCCGTAATGGGTGGTGGAATTTCCGAGGTTGATTCCGCTTTTGCCTTCTTCCGTATAAGGCGACACCGCCGAGAGCAACTCTTTCAGCAGATGCTGCACATCATCGCGGGTCTGTAACGGATTATTAATGTTCACTTTTTTCAGCGTCATAAAAATTCTCCCGGTGACGTAAGGGAAGCAAAAAATAAGGGTTTATTAATTTGAAATATTATTTCAATTCTCTGTGCTGCGAGTGAAATATAGAGAAATGAAAAACACTGATTGTTACGTGCTTCACAAAATGAGGTGATTTTTGAAATTGTGATTATTAAATCGCAACTAAAAGGGCTTAAATTATAAAAAACTGACTGAAAATTGTGTTTTGTTGTCCTTGTCGTTTTACGGTGCCAAATGAAAATGAGGAAAACAGGTATGCCCGTATCTGATTATCTGGAGCGTATTGCCCTTAATGAACGTCAGGTTTCCTTTAACCGGATGAACCGCGGGAGTGCCAATTATTTTCACTGGCATCAGTGTCTGGAATTACTTTTTGTCAGTCAGGGCTACGGGATTGTCATTGTGGATAATCAGCAATACACACTGCGTCCGGGGCGCTTGTTCGTTTTTCCGCCTTTTAAACTGCACAAAGTGTTTGTCGAATCCGGTGAAAAGAACCTGTATTTACGCACCACCATCCATCTGGATCATCAGTTGCTGGATGGTTGCCTGCAATCATTCCCGCAACGCCGGGCGAGGTTCGCAAATTTGTGGGATGCTGATCGTGCAGCACATATTTATGATCTCAGCGAACATGCCAGCCATATAGAAGTCATTCTCGAGCAGTTCAATCAGTTGTCCGAACCGCAGGCCGATCAGTGGGAAGAAATTACCCTGCTGATCTTGCAACTGATGGCATTTATGCCAGCGGAAGACGTGTTGCCAAAAACTGTCAGCCGGACAACAGCTTCTAAAGTCATGCAATGGATTGAAGAAAATTACGTGCAAAAATTTTCGCTGGCGGAACTCTCTGTGGCCCTCGGATTGTCAGAAAGTTATATCTCGCGGGTATTCGGGCAGGAAACCGGTGGCTCAATTCAGGATTATCTCGCCACCCGGCGGGTTAAACGGGCATGTGAATTGCTGCGTTCCACAGACCGTTCGGTCGAAGCGATCGGGCTGCAATGCGGATTTACTGACGCGCCGTATTTCATTACCCGTTTTAAAAAGATGATCGGCAAAACGCCGTTGCAGTATCGCAAGGCGGCGTTTTCCCTGACGACTTAACGCCAGCTGGCGGGTGCAGAACCGAGCGGGGAAGCGGGGAGGCGCCACCTTAAGGTTGTGTTTTCCAGGTGAACGGGAGGAAGCAGCCGCCGGGCATTGCCCCAGACCGTGCGTTCCGGCTCGGATGAAAAATCGTCCTGTTCTGCAGATTCAATCAGCGGTTCGTGACATGCTGCTGATGCGCCATTTTTCATCAGTTCACAGGCAGTGCGTGCCAGTGAAAGTCTGCATTCACTGCCCTGACCGGTTTGCATACGTTGCGCCAATCCGTGGAGCACAGCGGCAGCCATCAGATAACCGGTCGTGTGATCCAGCCCCTGAACCGGCAACGGCACCGGTTTGTGACTACCGGAAAGCCGCATTCCCTGTGCTGCAATCCCGCAGCTCATTTGTACCAGACTGTCATATCCGCGCCGTTCGCGCCATGGCCCGCTCCAGCCATACGCATTCAGACACACATCCACCAGCCCCGGCGCAATCGCACGACGCTTTTCACTGCCATATCCCAGTCTGTGCAGCGCGCCCGCGCGATAACCATGAACCATCACATCCGCGTCCCGCAGCAATTCTTCGAAACGGTGCCGGTCCTGCGGGTTATGCAGATTCAGCCGTGCGCAATGTTTGCCGAGTGTGATATCCGCTTCCTGACTGGCTTCATCCCAGCCGAAAGGATCAATACGCAATACCTCGGCGCCCAGTCCGGCGAGAAAACGCGTGGCCACCGGACCGGCGAGAATTCTTGTCAGGTCGAGCACTTTCACGCCTGCCAGCGGCTGTAGCGGGGACAATTCCCATTGCGGCAGTGCAGCCTTAGCTGACACCGAATGTTGAAAAAGAGGTTCCGAAATCAGCGACTTTCCCTGTACATGCTGCTGCCATTCTTCCGGGCTGAACATCTGCGCGGCACATCCACCCGCCCGCACAACGGCTTGTTCAAGTTCTGCTTTTTTCCACATCTTCACCCGCAGCGCCAGCGCCTCATGGTTTTCCGCTTTGCCGAGCAGTGTCTCTACGACCTTGCGGTGGACGGGGGCATTAGTATGCAAACGGATCCAGCCGTCCGCAGTGGCGTAATCCCCCGCCAGGCTGTCCCAGGCGGGTGGTATATCCCAGCCTTCAGGCCGGATACTGGTTTTGCACCACAGCGAGGCCAGGCGACGATCCACAGTCACCGTATCGTGTTTATCGTTTTTAAGAGCAACAAGCTGTGAAACGGCAATACCCGCCAGCGCCACAGAGGCGGCAATCAGTGGCGTGACCGGATAATAAGACGGAAGATTGCCGGTACCGCTGACATGGAGCGTACAGGGAAGTGAAATTTTGCCGCTTAACTGTGCGTATAGCTCACGCGCTTTCTCCTGAATCTGTTCATCGGACATGCGGGAATCTCCATGCAATAAACAAAAAAATCACCAAACTATAAGCATTCAGCATAGCAGGACGGGCAAAAGGCGCGCTATCTGGCGAGAATGACTCGATGAGGGAGAAATAACAGTAACCTTCCGGTAACAGAATGCTCCTAAAGTCAGCCGTGATTTGCGCGCCAAAACAGGGCAGGAATAGCGGCTCAAATCCGGGTTTCTGAAAACCGGCTCAGCCCCTGTCATACGGGGAACGGGCGCGGTAAGAACTGATGACTTTTACAAGCAAAATATTAGCTGAATGCATTCAATTTCTTGTACGCGGCTTGTGAATTTTACGTTAGCCTTAGGGTCGAAAAATTCTGAATACGCGGGGACGGCGTCACAGCACGATGTCTCCAGATTTTTGCCCAGTACAGGAAACGATTCTGGCATGGAACGAAGAGCATTTATTAAAGCATCTATGGCACTCGCCGCCTGGTGTGGTGTGCCGGCTATGTCCACACTGTTTACCCGTTCCGCTGAGGCGGCAGAGGCGAATGTAGCGGACGGCGGCGAACTGCCATTTGATTTCAATGCGCTGAAAAAGATGGCGAAAGATTTAGCGGATAAGCCTTATGGTGGCGCGCCGCAGCCGTTACCGAAAACGCTGGCTGAACTCACGCCGCAGGCCTACAACGCGATTCAGTATGATCATGCACATTCCCTGTGGAATGGTCTGCCTGACCGCCAGCTTGATGTGGAACTGTTCCACGTTGGTATGGGTTTCAAACGCCGCGTGCGCATGTATTCCGTGGATCCGGTGAAACATCTGGCGCGCGAAATCCATTTCCGCCCTGAATTGTTTAACTATCACGATGCCGGTGTTGATACCAAACAACTGGAAGGTTTCTCCAACCTTGGTTTCGCCGGTTTTAAAGTCAATAAAGCCCCTGAGCTGACGCGCCGCGACGTGGTGTCTTTCCTCGGTGCCAGCTATTTCCGCGCGGTCGATGATACTTATCAGTATGGCCTGTCAGCGCGCGGCGTGGCGGTTGATACCTTTACCGATCAGCCGGAAGAATTCCCTGATTTCACCGCGTTCTGGTTTGATACACCCAAACCTGGTGACACAACGTTTACGGTTTACGCTTTGCTGGACGGCATGAGCATCACCGGCGCGTATAAATTCGTGATCCACTGCGAACCGACCCGCGTGGTGATGGAAATTGAAAACCATCTGCATGCCCGCGAAGACATCAAACAATTGGGCATTTCCCCAATGACCAGTATGTTCAGTTGCGGCACCAGTGAACGGGGCCGTTGCGACACAATCCATCCGCAAATCCACGACTCAGACCGTCTGGAGATGTGGACCGGCAGCGGCGAATGGATTTGTCGCCCGCTGAACAATCCGCAGCGATTGCAGTTCAACGCTTTCAGCGACAACAGTCCGAAAGGTTTTGGTCTGTTGCAGCTCGACCATGACTTTGACAATTATCAGGATGTGATCGGCTGGTACAACAAGCGTCCGAGCCTGTGGGTGGAACCGGTCGGAGACTGGGGGAAGGGGGCCGTTAATCTGATGGAAATCCCGACCACGGGTGAAACGCTGGATAACGTTGTGTGCTTCTGGCAGCCGGAAAAACCGGTGAAATCCGGCGCGGAATTCAGTTTCAGCTACAAATTGTACTGGAGTTCTGAACCTCCTCACCGCAGCCCGATGGCGAATGTGCTGGCGACCCGTACCGGTATGGGCGGTTTCCCGGAAGGCTGGGCACCGGGTGAGAATTATCCGCAAGTCTGGGCGCGCCGTTTTGCTATCGATTTTATTGGCGGTGAGCTGAAAGCCTTTGCTGATAAAGGCATTGAACCGGTGATCAATGTCTCGGCAGGTAAAATTAAAAACATCGAAATTTTGTATGTGCAGCCGTTCGACGGTTACCGCATCTTATTTGACTGGTATCCGGACAGCGATTCAGTCGCACCGGTCGAGCTGCGTATGTTCCTGCGCAACGGCCAGACTGCGCTGTCTGAAACCTGGCTGTATCAGTATTTCCCGCCAGCGCCGGACAAACGCAAATATATCGATGACCGGCAGATGACCCAATAATCCCGTCATCCCTCAATACAAAAAGCCCCGAATATTCGGGGCTTTTGCTTTTTTACATTATTTTTTGCAGATGAACCGGACACAGGAACATGCAAGATACTTCAAAGGTAACGCAAGGGTAACGCACGGCACTCAACTGATGAAGGCCAAGATGGCAATCAAAACGCCTTCACCAGCATTCCGTTTTGCGGCTGTTGCTGAGGATGTCTCAGCGCCGCGTCGAAAGATTTTTCAACCTCTTTCAACTGTTGTAAAAATTCGTTCGGCGAAAACTCATGTGGTTTGCTGCTCATATAGGCAAGCGCCAGTTCTTTGGCGTTGTAGCGCTGAAAGTTATACATGCTGTTCCTTATTAATCTCAGAAATATTAACGGAATGGCTAACAGCGAGCTGGCTAATGACCACTGCTTACGACGTGCTGCCAATGCAATGAATTCTACGGGTTTCCTTATTAAGCGAAAGTCGCTTTTATTGATGTATTCAATAGCTAAAAGCTAACAATCTGCCTATACGCTATCGGTAATGAATTATGTGGATTTTAATAATCCTTATGGGGTATCAGAACAGGCGAAAGGAATTTCCCCGATTATTTTAGACATCCGCACCTTTTGGAAAAATTCTTTGCGAGTCATGTTGTTAAAGTGAATCAAATCAGTTGGGCTCGTTGTTGCACTGCGGTACGCTCGGGCAGTTATTCACATCCACATTATCCACGAAAAGAGGTTTTTATCATGAGTAAATTTATCTTTTCTTCGCCAAGAAAATACGTCCAGGGCAGCGGTGTGCTGGATGAGTTAGGAGATTATCTGCCCGCACTGGGAGGGAAATCATTCCTGATTGCTGATGATGTTGTTTGGGGAATTATCGGCGAGCGCGTTCAGCATTCATTAAAAAAAGCTGACGTGGCATTTCATTATGAGCGCTTTAACGGCGAAGCCTCTGCCAGCGAAATTACCCGTCTGGCCGGCATTGCCCGTCATGCGGGAACCCAGGTCGTGGTGGGCCTCGGTGGCGGTAAAACACTGGATACCGTGAAAGCGATTGCCGATGAACTGAAACAAAACGTCGTGATCGTGCCGACCGTGGCCTCAACCGATGCACCGTGCAGCGCGTTGTCGGTTATCTACACCGATGAAGGTGTTTTCGAATCTTACCGTTTCTACAATAAAAATCCGGATCTGGTGCTGGTAGATACCCATGTGTGTGCTCAGGCACCGGTACGCCTGTTTGCCTCCGGGATCGCTGACGGCCTGGCCACCTTTGTCGAAGCACAGGCGGTATTGCGTTCGCATTCTCAGTCAATGGTCGGGGGTGACCCGACTATCGCCGGGATGGCGATTGCCGAAGCTTGCGAGAAAACGTTGCTGACCTATGGTTACAGTGCCTATACGGCGGTTGAGCAGAAACTGGTGACGCCAGCCGTTGAAGCCGTGGTGGAAGCCAACACGCTGCTTTCCGGTCTGGGTTTTGAAAATGCCGGTCTGGCAGGTGCGCACGCGATCCACAATGGTTTTACGGCGATTTCAGGTGATATTCATCATCTGACCCACGGTGAAAAAGTGGCCTACGGTACACTGACGCAGATGGTGCTGGAACAGCGCCCGGACGAAGAAATCGCGAAATACGTCCGTTTCTACCGTGCCATTAAAATGCCAACCACGCTGAAAGAAATGCATCTGGAAAACGAATCTTTTGCCAGTCTGGTGAAAATCGGTGCGCTGGCAGGCGGCGAGGGCGATACGCTGGGTAACCTTAACCACAATCTTTCCGCCGAAGACGTGGCGAACGCTATTCTGGCGGTGGATGCATTCAGTAAAACGGTGAAGTAATTGCTGTAACGGCTCCCCCGTGTGCAGGGGGAGCATTAACACTTAACCAAACATCGCATGGTATAAATTGCGCTTTTTCAGATGGCCGAAATAATGCATTGTGCGAATAATTTTCTGTTGTGTATATTAATTATGTATGTGCTTGTCTGTTTTTTAATAATAAATGCCATTTCAAAATGAAGTCTTTGTTTATTGCTGAGGAAAAGATAAAAATATATTTCCCGTGATTCAGGATGAAAGGAAATGAACAAACACTTCCAGAATAAAGATTCATTAAACCGGTATTTGTTATGCTTTCTATTTAACGAAAAAATTAATGCAGATGTCTTATCGTTTACCGCGACCGAACACCTGAGTAAACCCTACAAATACATGATTAAATTCACGTGCCAGGATAAGAGTATCCCTATAGAACAGGTTCTTAACACGAACGCCTCTTTCCTTTTTCGTGCCCCCAATATTCATGCATTTCTTGAATCTGACCAGAAGTGGCTGGAAATGAAGCAGGTAAACGGTGTAATTACATCATTCTCACGTATTGATTCTTCATCAGATGAAGCTCTTTATGAATGTGTTTTAGAAAACGAATTAGCGCTTCTTGATAAAACCCGTAAGTCTGCTGTCTACCTCGGCATCAGCGTTCCTGAGCTGGTAAAAAAAGTGATGCTGGAACACAAGCAGATCCAGAGTTACAAAATTGACTTTGAAACACTCCAGTCAACTTACCCGTCACGCGCAATGGTCATTCAGTGGCAGGAAACAGACTTACAATTTATTCTGCGATTGCTCTGCGAAGTTGGGATTTGGTTTCATTTTGAAAATCATCCCAAAATAACCACTGAAACCCTCATTATATTCAGTGACAGTGGTACGGGTTATCAGTTTTCTGACAAGAAAATTCCCTTTGTCAGGAACTCTGGTATGACCAATGAGAAAGAATACATTACCGATCTCAGGGAGTTCTACAACGTCGTTTCTGATGCCGTTAAAACCCGTAATTATAATTACCGTGACCCGTCTTCCCCTCAGGCTGATAAATCTGTCTACGTACACAATGTTTCAGAAAGCGTTCGTGCAGGTCAGGAATATCGTTATGGCGATAATCAGCTTACTTCCGGCGATTACTATGGGACTGAGGGCGAATCGGCGTCATTTTATGCCCGTGTGCGCCACGAATATTTGCTGAATCACCAAAGTATTTTTACCGCAGTGACCAATGATCCTCAAATTTCACCGGGTGTGATGTTCTACCCCACAGGGAATGTCCCTGAGGGTTTTAAGCGCGGTTTTGTCGTCTGTCAGATTGAAATCAGCGGCAGTCGCGCAGAGCATTTTACTTCGACACTCAGCGGCATCCCTTACAGTGAGGTGTATTGTTTTCGCCCTGAACGTCTTCCCCGTCCGGTCATTTCCGGCACAGTACCCGCGAGGGTATCAGCCAGAACACGTAATGCCCTTTATGCAGAGACGGATGTGCAAGGCCGTTACATCGTTAAATTCGATTTTGATGTCGATGAGAAAAAGAAAGGTTACGAAAGTGCTTTTGTCAGGCTTGGCAGACCTTACGCTGGCGATACCTTCGGTTTTCACTTCCCCTTACTGGATAATACCGAGGTCGCGGTTGCCTTTGAGCTGGGCGACCCTGACAGACCGTTTATTTCCCATGTGCTCCATGATGGCGCAAATCCTGATCTGGTCACCATCAAAAACGACACACGCAACATTATCCGCACGGCCTCTTTCAACAAGATAAGACTCGAGGATAAGCGCGGGCAAGAGCATATCAAGCTGTCCACCGAGTACGGCAAAACACAACTCAATACCGGTCATCTGGTCGATGCCGAACGCCAAAAGCGCGGAGAAGGTTTTGAGCTACGCACTGATAAGTGGGGGACGATACGTTCCGCTAAAGGGCTGATGCTCACCACGGAGCCACAGCCAGGCGCACAGGGAAAACAGCTTGATATGACGGCTGCCATCAGTGCATTGCAAAGCGCCTTAGCACTCGCCCGGACATTACAGCAAACCGCCACCACAGCCGGTGCCGGTGCGGTTGATACAGGCGCACAGCAGCAGTTGAGTAAGGCGCTTAACCAGCTCACGTCATCCTCACTTTTAGCCTATTCAGGCCAGGGACAGGCATTCATCACTCCCTCGGCGCTTCAGCTTTCAGCGGGTGAAGATCTGATTGCCACCGCAGGCAGCAATGCCAGCCTGAACATTGTTAAAAAATTCTCATTAGCCGTCGGCGAAAAGTTGTCTTTATTTGCTCAGAGACTGGGGATCCAGCTGATTGCCGCAGCGGGCAATGTCGAAGCCCAGGCACAGCGTGGCGAAATGCATTTACTGTCACAGCAGGATTTCACGCTGTCATCCACAGACGGCAAGATGACCGCCAGTGCCAAAAAAGGCATCCAATTTTCCTGTGGCGGCGGTGGTATCCGCATTAACGCCGACGGCTCTGTTGAAATATTCTCTCCGACCGGTATTGAACTGAAAGGACCGAATCTGGCTTTTATGGGGCCGGAACGTGTTACGACGACAGCCCCCGTTTTTGAAAAAGGCACCTTTAAGCGGCGATTCAAACTCCATTCTTCTGATGATCCTGATCAGCCTGTCTCTCATCAAAAATTCCGCTTAACCGGCACAGACGGAACGGTTACCGAGGGGATGACGGATGGTGAAGGACATTCATCCCTGCTTGATGCTGATGATATTCACATGTTCAAAATGGAGATTTTACATGACTGATCAGAAGGGTAGCCCTTATCAACCCCGCGTCATTGCCACCCATGAAATTGGTGTACATCACTCACTGGGTTTAGCGGCACAGACCTGTAACATCGGGATTAAACGGCCTATGCCGTGCATTGTCATTCTGGTACACGGTGTGAATGACGTCGGCGAGGCGTACCAGAATCAGGAAAAAGGCATCATTGCCGGTTTGAATAAGCGTCTTGACCGCGCCGATTTATACGCGCACGAATGGCGGGATTTTATGCTGATGCATAATGAAAGTGCGCAGCAAAAAATCAAAGCTCCCGGCCGCTCACCGGTAATTCCTTTCTACTGGGGCTATAAGCCCGTTACCCATGACGACTACATTCAAGATCAACAAAAGTATCGTGATGAACTGAAGACTTTACACGACGACGCCAGACTCCCCTATGACGCTTACCAGGAAGATGATCCTAAAAAAATGGCGGCTCAGGGGAATGACGGCGGCAATTCTGTCAAATTTCAGAACGACAGTTTTAAAAATGCGCTGGATGCCAATTTTGCAAAAAATGGTGGTACGTTTGCCAACGCGACCACCAGCATACCGGATATGTTAGGGCCGGGTTCAGGGGGCGCGGTACTGGCGCCGGTAGGCTTCGCCACGCTGTATATGAACGGCGGCGATTACACTCACCCGATTTACCCAAACCCGCACCGCATCTATCAGTTTTTTGCCGCACAAAGGCTGGCGGATTTAATTATGCAGATCCGAAGCAACCAGGCCACAAGAAATGATGTGATAAACGTCGTCGCCCACAGCCAGGGAACCATTATTACCATGCTGGCGAACATGCTGGTTAAACAGGCAGGCGGAGAACCGGCAAACTGCGTGATCATGAACCACTCTCCGTATTCTCTGGAAAGCCGGATAAGTGAAAACATTCAGGAAGGAAATCAGCAAACCACCGAGGCCAGACAGAAGACTTTTAGAAACTTCTGCAACCTGATGGCGACGCAATACCAGGGAACACAACACACGGAGGAGGAAATAACGGCCATTGAGACATTATGTGCGCTGCCGTCGGCCAGGAAAAACCAGTGGCACACTGACCCGCGCTACAGCCGGAATAATAACGGCAGAGTGTTTAATTATTTCTGTGTCGATGATGACATTGTGTCATTACAAAACGTTCAGGGGATCGGCTGGCGGGGAGTGCCACAGGCGATTGCTCAGGATATCCCTAATCTTTATCAGCGCGTCTTTGTCCAGCATGGTGAGGTAGGCAAAGCTCCGGACGGACAACCTTTTGTTTATCCCATCAAGAAATCCGGCGATTTCAGCACCGCATCAGGCATCAATGCCGCTTATTATTTCCGCGACGTGATACCCAATGCTGAGGAGTTGCCGGAACCCTTTAAATTTGTATTGCAGGGACAGAACACAAATTACGAACACGCCGTTGATCCGGACAGCCCCGATCAGACGATTTCCTATTCTGCCAAAGCGGGCGCGATAAGCCGGACAGGCAAGGCCATCTATCAGCTGGATAAATATGATTACCGCGACCTTATGCCGGGTTCGGTGCTCAGTGAACAACAACTGATTATCGAAAGTATCTACCGTGAAAAGAAAATCATCAAAGGGGTGATCACAGGAACGCCTGAATATCGCGGTATTCAGTTTACCTGGCTGAAATCACGCGAGGAACTGGAAAAGGAATGGCTGAAAACGGATCCGGTGGGTTACAGCCAGCATTCCTCCATCGTGATGAGTGAATTTGCGCCCTCACATGCCATGGCATTTGATCTGGCCATTGGTCAGTGCAAGTCATTCGATTATCAGGAAGGCAAATTCTGGGAAAGTTTGCTCCATCGGGCTGACTGGCGGGATCCGTTGAATCCATTCTTTGATGCAAAGGAATACTACAGGAGTGGAAAGCTTCCCTATGACAATACGAAGATACATATGAGTAAACCCGAGCAGGTGCTTCCGAAAGGTGATTTTGGTGTGGACAATGGTTATGGCCCACGTGAAAAACCTTATGTGCGCAGCCGTATTGAAATCGAAATGGAGCTTTTCCTGGCGGGAAGTTCAGGAATGGTAGCAATCAAACAATGGGAAATGCCGCAACCATTAAGTGACAGCCAGTTGAAGTCATGAAGTCATAAAGGAGACGTGATGAACGGAATGAAATTATTAACAGGCTTACTACTGATTGCTGCAGCCAACACCGTACAGGCCAAAAAAGTGCCGACGCAGGTGGTTTATCGCTTTGACGATCACCGGTATCTGGAACTTAAAGGCTGGAATTGCGAAGGGGAACTTTGGTACATCGATACCAAATTAGGGATACGCTCGGAAGTGGCCAGCCAGTTTTATCGTATTTTTACCCATAAATATGTCCATCCCTCTGAACGTTATATTGCTATCCCCTGGTGGGGAGCAGGGATAAGTGGCTTTACAGTGTCGAAAGACTATGGGCAAACCTGGGAGAGCGGCGGTGGACGGATGTCTCCTGGCCCAAATGAGCCTAATGGGGATAACGCCCCCCCTTATGGCGATGCAATTTCTTTCACCGTCGTTAACGATCAGGGTTTTTTACTGACTAAAAAAAGCCTCTATATGTCGTCCAGAGGATTTGATGATCCGCGCATCCTCCCTGGCGGGCCAGGTATCACTTTTACAGCACCAGATGGCACCCTCGATACAATAAAACCAAGGTCCCCGGGATGGTCCTGGGGAATGGTTTATATGACCAAAAGAGGGCTGGCAGATGCAACTAATCAATATAGAACTGAATGGATGAACTTGCCGGATAACGTCCCGGAAGTGAAGAACTATCAGGGATGGGATCATATGCGCTGCGATATGGATGCAGGGAAATAAAAGGGAGCAAGTAATGAAAGGGCTAAAAGTTTTAGGCGGATTATTGATGACGCTGGTGGTGGTCGCAGCGCAGGCAAAAGAGCCTCCGACGCAGGTGGTTTATCGCTTTGACGATCACCGGTATCTGGAACTTAAAGGCTGGAATTGCGAAGGCGAACTTTGGTACATCGATACTAAAAGGGGGGTTCGTTCAAATCCTGTGGGTCAGTTTTATCGCATATTCACCCGAAAACTTGTACATCCCTCTGAGCGATATATTGCCCTAACAGGATGGAGTGCAGGAGGTTTTAGAGTGTCTAAAGATTATGGGCAAACATGGAGTACAGCTATGTTTTCTCCAGGTCCTAATGAACCTGACGAAATGAATCAACCCCCGTCAGAAGATGTCATTTCTTTCACCGTCGTTAACGATCAGGGTTTTTTACTGACTAAAAAAAGCCTCTATATGTCGTCCAGAGGATTTGACGATCCGCGCATCCTTCCTGGCGGGCCAGGTATTCCTTATACGGCGTCTGATGGCACATTTCACAAAATCGAACCGCGTGCTCCAGGATGGGCATGGGGCATGGTGTATATGACCAAAAGAGGGCTGGAGGAATCAAAAAGTCAATTCAGGTCTGAATGGATGAACTTGCCGGATAACGTCCCGGAAGTGAAGAACTATCAGGGATGGGATCATATGCGCTGCGATATGGATACAGGGAAATAAAAGGGAGCAAGTAATGAAAGGGCTAAAAGTTTTAGGCGGATTATTGATGACGCTGGTGGTGGTCGCAGCGCAGGCAAAAGAGCCTCCGGCGCAGGTGGTTTATCGCTTTGACGATCACCGGTATCTGGAATTAAAAGGGTGGGATTGTGTCGGAGCGCTTTGGTATACCGATACTCAAAAAACGATTCATACTGAAGTTGTTAAGCAATTTTACCAGATTTTTACCCAACCATTTATTCATCCATCAGAAAAATACATCGCCATTCCCGGATTGAATGTTTCTGAATTTGTTGTATCGAAAGACTATGGAAAAACCTGGCAAATAGCGGTATTTGCGCCTGAGAATTTAGAGTGGCGCCTTAAGCAATGGTCAAATCAACCCGTGCATCCTGACAGGGAAAATACGATATCTTTTACCGTCGTTAATCAACGGGGTTATTTACTGACCAGACCCTATAACAATCCTCGCGAGAAGCAAAAGAAGTGGATATTTATGTCGTCACAACCTTTTGACGCACCAGAAATGAATACAGATAAGCCAATCAATATTGACGTAGGTCCTGATTATAAACCCGTCGCGATGCCGGGTGGTTTTCGTAGCTGGTCCTGGGGGACATTATATATTACCGCAGATGAGCTGCGGCAAACGTCACTCAGGGGGCAAACCAACTGGCAGGACTTACCCGATAAGGTCCCTGAAGTGAAGAACTACCTGGGATGGGAACACATGCGCTGCGATATGGATGCGGGGAAATAATATGAAAGGCGTTATTCGTTTGAACGATCCTCTGGTCAACGGGGGATATGTTAATCAGGCCTCCGGATCGCAGTTTATGGGCATCGCCGTTGCTCTCAAAGGTGATACGGTCATTTGTCTGGCACACAAAGGGACATTTCCCATTACAGAGTGTTGCGAAACCTGGACGATGAACGGGCGTGGCGTTGTTGTCGATGATTGCAGGGCAGCCTGTGGTTGCGCAATTAAAACCACGCTGCAAATTGCCGGAGCCTGTCAATGAGTCAGTGGAAACTATACCCACCCCTTAAAAAGAGAGAAAAGTTTCGTTTCCCCTGGCTCCCTATCTTACTGATATATATTGTGGTCATTGTTGTAGCGGTATTGATAAGGGCTTTGTCCTGGCCTGACAATAAACCCGTTGAGGACATATTTTTTCTCCAGTCTGTGGTGGTGCCTTTTGTCATTATTACAACATGCTTATGCTATGCGGGTATGTTTCTCTCTGTTGAGGGATACTATTATGATGTTAAAAGGCAGTGCGTGGAGTGGGATTTATATTATCTGAAAAAGTTTTCTCAGAGACGCCTGGTGATTGTTGGATCCACTTCCGTCGCTCCTGTAGATAACCTTGCGGTGCAATTGCTTAAATTAGAGGGGCAATTCCCCCTTGCGCCGAAAACCCCGCTAAGGATAAAAATGGCGGAAAGATTTGAGGTGACGAAATCACAGTATATTTTTAATCAGCTTATTGAGACTCTGGCGGATAAAATAATTAAATATCCTGAGGTAGAGGTATTCTATTGGTTGCGTGAAGGTGATAATACAACAACCGAAGAATTACGCAGAGTATTAGATGAACATGGTCTCAAATTTAAAAATGAAATAACGCAGCTCTGTGAATGTCCGGATTACAGCGTGCTGGCAGCAATGATCGAAGAGTCAGGTAATCAATGGCAATATAGCCGTTTAATTATTATTGCCGATCTCTACAATGATGAAACGGTGAACAGCATGGAAAGTGCCACAGCCTTATTTATTTGCAAAGAATATCCGGTGAATGAAAAGCCCAAACCTGTTTATCTTTACCAGCCTTTAACCGGCGACGCTGATCTTGCTGATTCGGTACCTGTGTATCTGGCAGGTGAACAAACAACTGCCCCCAAAATACTTTGGCATACCGGATTAGCACAGACAGAAAAATATCCACTTCTGAATGCATTGAACGAATGCAAAGTGGCAGCGGAAAGAATCGATCTTGAACTGGCTTTTGGTGAATATACCGCAGGTTACAGGTGGCTTGCACTGGCAGTGGCTTCTGATGCTGCGAGGTATGGGCAAGGAGCACAGCTTATTGCTGCATCAGAAAAGGGTAAAGCTGCTTTAACGGTATTATCGGCGACACAGCCTTCAGCGTTAAAACTCCCCGAAGGGGATTATGTTGCTATGCCGCTTTTGTGGTCTTTTCCGGCCCTTGTGATGTCAATAGTCGCTTTTGTTTTTAGCTGGGGGGTTTATTTCGGCGTGCCAGAGGGATGGTCAGTCATCATATTTATCGCGATAATTTTTTTAATTACCCCGGTATTGGGCGTTTTACTTACCCGATTTGCAGTGAGATCTGCTGAAAATGATGTGCAATATCCGCAAGAATAATATAAACGGGTCTGAAAAAAGGACCCGTTTGCTCTCCGGAGGGTAAATTTTTAAATCCGCGCCATCACCCAGGGAATAGCCACCGGCAGTTGTGACAACAGATACAGCATAAGCCCGATAAATGCGCCGACCAGCGTGCCGTTGATGCGAATAAACTGTAAATCCTTGCCGATGTTTAACTCAATCTGGCGCGACATATCACGCGCATCCCAGCCTTTAACCGTGTCACTGATATGGCGTGTCAGGAATTGCGCGAACTCCGGCGCGACTTTCTCTGCAATACTTTCCATCTGCTGATTCAGCGAGAGGCGCAGCTTTTCATCCTGCGCCAGCGCATTGCCCAGCCATTGCCCGGATTCGGTGACTTTAGCGAATACCCGCGAATCCTCGCTTTCCAGATCTTCTTTCAGCCAGTTGCGCATATCGCCCCATAACTGCAATACGTAGATATTCAGTTTCTCGTCATCTTTCAGATATTGCTTGATCTCTTCCGCTTTCTGCGCGGTGGCCGGGTCATTTTGTAACTTCCAGATAAAGCGCTGAACGGACTGATCAAAGCCTTTGCGGAAGGCATGGGTTTTGTCGTTGCCCATATCATCGAGCACCGAATTTACCGCATTGGACACCATATCCGCGCCGTTGCGTCCCAGCCAGCCGGTGGGCAGCAATTTGGCGGTCAGCGGATGTTCGCGTTTCATCCAGCCAACAATCTGCGCGGAAATAAACTGTCGCGTACTGTCTTTGGCCAGCAGAATTTCCAGCTGATCCATCGCCTGATCCAGCAGTTCCTGATGGCGGCCATTTTTGGTCAGACTTTCCAGCAAGGTGGCAACCGAGGCTGACAAGTCAATTTTGTCGATCACACGGTACAGCGCACGGCGGATAAGTTGTGCGATGAGCTGATCGTCCGTGACATCGAGAAATCCGCGGATCATCTTCACGGCATATTTCGCAAACCGCTGCGCGTTGTCCGGCGCGTTCAGCCAGTCGGTCAGCATGCGTGCCGGGTCATGCTGGCGAATGAGCGTAATAAGCGTGGCGGGCGCAAGGAATTTCTCCTGCACGAACACTGCCAGATTATCGGCAATTTTGTCTTTGTTTTTAGGGATGATCGCCGTATGCGAGGCGACGAAGGGCACCGGTACGCGACGAAACAGCGCCACGACGGCAAACCAGTCGGCCATGGCACCGACCATCGCAGCCTCAGAAATGGCTTTCAGCCCGGACACCCAAAAGTTGGGCGGCAGGAAAAGGGTGATGATAAACAGGGCAGCGGCCACCAGCAGCAGCCCCAGCGCGTTACGTTTACTTCGGTGAAGTTCTTGTTCTTTATCCATTACCTCAGTTTAGGAAGCGTGCGTCGGACTGTCAGCTTTTTTCTTGCGCCGGTGAGTAACGGAAACGGCGTTCTAAAATTTCGTAAAGGGTCAGCCCGTTCTCCAATGCAGATCACAAAATGAACGATAACACTTTGCGGAGACCTGAATGTTTCTATAAAAGAAACACTGAAAGATAAGTGAACGTCATCCTGCCGCAGCCTGGCGGGTCGTGAGAATAAATATGAGAGAACATTCTTATGTCAGAACAACCACTTACCCGCGTTAAGGCAAAAAGCACCGGGCGCGTACGCTTTATGGTGCTCGGTCTGGTGTTTATCAACATCATTATCAATTACATGGACAGAACCAATCTGTCGGTGGCGGCCACGCAAATGGCCGGTGAATTACAATTTACACCATTGCAGATGGGGCTGATATTTTCAGCATTTGGCTGGATTTATGCCGCATTGCAAATCCCCGGCGGCTTTATCATTGACCGCTTTGGCGCCCGCGTAGTGTATGGCGTGGGATTGTTTCTCTGGTCACTGATCACCGCGCTGCATGCCGTGGCCAGCAGTTTTGGCGCACTGATTGGTCTGCGTCTCGGCGTCGGGGCATTTGAGGCACCGGTGATGCCTTCCAATAACCGGGTGATTTCCAGCTGGTTTCCTGAAGAAGAAAGGGCCAGCGCCATCGGCATCTATTCTTCCGCGCAATTTGTCGGACTGGCCTGCATGACGCCGGTGTTATTTCATGTGCAGGATCTTTACGGCTGGCGAGGGTTGTTTCTGATCACCGGTGTGGCGGGCATGGTCTGGGCGCTGGTGTGGTATTGCCTTTACCGTGAACCGCTGGAGCATAAAGGCGTTTCTCAGGCAGAGCTTGACCATATTCGTGACGGCGGCGCGATCCTTGAAAGCCGGCAGGAAGCGGCGAAGCGCAAATTTGTCTGGAGTGACCTCGCGCTGATGTTCCGCAGCCGCAAGCTGGCCGGCATTTATTTCGGTCAGTTCACCATTTCAGCCACCTTCTGGTTTTTCCTCACCTGGTTCCCCACCTATCTGGTGCAGTACCGGCATATGGATTTCATCAAATCAGGCTATATCGCCTCGGTACCTTATCTGGCCGCTTTTGTGGGCGTGTTGCTGGCGGGATTTGTCTCTGACCGGTTAATCAAACGTGGCGTCAGCGCCAGTTTTGCCCGTAAAGCACCGGTGATTTTGGGTATGGCGCTGACCCTGTTCATTCTGGGTGCGAATTACACCAATGATCCGACGCTTATTATCGTCTTTATGTCGGTGGCGTTTTTTGGCAACGGCCTGGCGACCATCACCTGGGTATTCGTCACGGCACTCGCGCCGCGTCACCTGATCGGGCTGGCGGGTGGGGTGTTTAATTTTACCGGCGCGTTGTCATCGATTGTGGTGCCGATTGCCATCGGTGCGTTGATAAGCGGAGACAACTTCGCCCCGGCGCTGGCGTTTATTGCTGTACTGGCGGGGCTTGGGATCTGTTCTTACCTGTTTGTGGTGGGGCGGATCAGTCTTGACCCCCCGGAACACCCTACACAGGATGAGGAACGAGCTGCGCGGTGAGCTGGCGTAAGCCGGTCAGGCGCGTTGCGATGTCAGCTTCACCGGTATTCCACATGCCGGCGAAGGCCAGCGCGGCGTTATGTGCACCCAGCGGTTGTGCCATCGACACCTCGCCGTCGTCATGCTGCCAGACGACATAACCCTGCTCACGCTGCTGCGCCAGATAAGGTGCCATCGTCTGCCACTGTTCCTGTGTGAACCGTGCCTGCAATGCGTCATCACTTTCAGCCGCAAGCAGCGACATACCAATCACAGATTGCCATGCGGGCAGCATATGAAAACCGGCCAGTGCCTGACTGACCTGAAGACCCGGTTCAGAGTGATAAATATAAGTGACCTGATCCTCCCACAGCACGCCCATTGCCACCACGATGTCTTTAGGGGCGTGGCGCTCAAGCAGCGGCAGAGCCTGCGAAAACAGTGCGGAGCCGCGGATAGATTGCGCGGCAAGGGCGTGGATGCCCGGACCGGGAAGATAGCGCCGCTGATCATCCTGCTGGGTCAGCCCCATGGCCGCCATGGTCATCAGCAGCCGGTTCACCCGGGTCGCGTTGATATCCATCAGGCGTGCCAGTTCGCGACAGCCAATGGCACGGTCACTGGAAACCAGATATTGCAGACAGCGTATGCCGTCGATAAGGCTTTGATTCGGTTGTGATGACATGGCGCGCTTCAAATGAAAATACGTAAAACGATTTTATCGTCAGTTTTAGAGGAAACAAACTTTATGCAAATTTTTCCGCAAACCGGTGCCCGTGAATTTCCGCAACAACAGATGCACACTGATTTTCTGGTCGCCGGTGGCGGTCTGGCCGGGCTGTGTGCTGCACTGGCCGCTGCACGTGACGGGCTGAAAGTCGTGCTGGTTCAGGACCGGCCGGTGCTGGGCGGCAATGCCTCGAGCGAAGTCCGCTTATGGGCGAACGGCGCCACCTCGCATATGGGCAACAACAACCGCTGGGCACGCGAGGGCGGTATCATGGGCGAAATCATGGAGGAAAACCTTTACCGCAACAAAGAAGGCAATCCGGTGATGTTTGATCTGGTGTTACTGGATATGGCCAGAAGCGAGCCGAACCTGACATTGTTGCTCAATACCGCCCTGTTTGAGGTGGAAACTGAAGGGAGAAAAATCATACGGGTGAAAGGTTTTAACGCCATCAACGAAACCTTCTACAACATCAGCGCCACACAGTTTTGCGATGCGACCGGTGACGGCGTGCTCGGGCATCTGGCCGGAGCGGAATACCGTGTTGGTGCGGAAGATCCCGGCGAATTCGGTGAAAAAATGGCACCGGGTGATAACTTCGGTCATAAGCTCGGGCACTCGATCTATTTCTACACCAAAAAAGGCGGGGCGCCGGTGGATTTCGTTCCGCCGTCTTTTGCCCTGCAAAATATTGAAGAGATCCCGCGCTATACCCGTCTGACCTCCACGCTCAACGGTTGTGATTTGTGGTGGCTGGAATGGGGCGGGCGGCTGGATACCGTCCACGACAGCGAAGAGATCAAATGGGAGCTGTGGAAAATAGTTTGGGGCGTGTGGGATCACATTAAAAACTCCGGCCAGTTTCCGGAAGCCGCCTGCATGACCATCGAATGGGTCGGCGCCATTCCCGGCAAACGCGAAAGCCGCCGGTTTGTCGGCGACCATATCCTTTGCCAGCAGGACATTATTGAACAGCGCGACCACTATGACGCGGTGGCTTACGGTGGCTGGTCGATCGATTTGCATCCCGCTGATGGCGTTTACAGCAAACATGACGGCTGTCGCCAGTTTCACAGCAAAGGCACTTACACCATCCCTTACCGCAGCCTGTACAGCCGCTCGCTGGAAAACCTGTTTCTCACCGGACGGCTGATCTCGGCTTCCCATGTGGCGTTTGGCAGTGCGCGGGTGATGTGTACCTGCGGTTTACTGGGCGAAGTGGCCGGTCGCGCCGCTGCACTGTGCCATCGCGGGCAACTGAATGCGCCGCAACTGGCGGAGAAAAACCGCATCGGCGTGCTGCAACAGCATCTGCAACAGACCGGTTGTTATATTCCGCGCCAGTGGCTGGAAGACCCGGCACAGGGCGCGCATGTCTCGGTCAGCAGCGAACTGTTACTGCGTGAACTTGCCGCCAGCGGGGAATGGACGTCCCTTGACGCGCGGATGGCATTGCTTCTGCCGCTGAAAGCCGGGGAAACGCTGCCGGTAATGCATTTTACGTTGCGTTCCACGTCGCCGCAGCCGCTGAAAGTCAGCCTGCTGGGATCAGCGCGTGTGGGGAATTTCACGGCGGATACCCCGCTGGATGCGTGCGAAATTCAGGTCAGCGGTCAGGGGGAATATACGGTGAAATTTACTCATCAGAGCCTGCGCGACGAATACCTGTTTATCGCTTTTGAAAGCAATAAACAGGTGGATATCGCCCTGAGCGGGAAACTTCTGCCCGGCATCATGACCGTTTTCAACAGCCTGAATGCACGCGTGGCAAAACACACGCGGCAGATTGCAGACGGCGATTATGGTGTGGATGAGTTTGATTTCTGGCTGCCGCGCCGCCACCCGAATCAGATCCTCCCGGCACTGCGCTGCCAGCCTGCGCTGCGTTGTTACGCTGCCGGTAATCTGCTAAATGGCCGTCTGCGTCCGGAGCAGCAAACAAACGCCTGGGTGCCTGACCTGAATGATCCTGCGCCTTCCGTATGCTGGCACTGGGAAACGCCGCAGAAGATACAGGCGCTGACGCTGATATTTGATAACGATTTTGATAATGCGATGGAAAGCGTGCAGATGGGGCATGCGCTGGCGGTGACGCCGCATTGCGTGACGCATTACCGCCTGTGGGCAGACGATGAGTTGCTGGCGGAAGTGACGGGTAACCGGCACTCAGTCTGTGAGCATAGTGTCCCGTCCGGCCGGTCTGTCCGCCGGATCCGTCTTGACATCGTCAGCACCGCAGGCGGTGTGCCGGCGCTGTATTCGCTTAATTTACGCTGATTTTTGAGCACGGGGCTTACGCCGCGGCGCAGGTATATTCTGCGCCGCGCTATGTGCTGTCACCATTTGTCTGAACGCCAGCAGCGCGGGGGTTTCACCATCCTGACGCCACGCCATATGGATTTCAGCGAAGGCGTCCGGGTGGCTGAGCGGGCGGAATTCGATGCCTGAAAAGGCCAGCTGGCGGGCACTTTCCGGCACAATCGCCAGCCCGACACCGGCGCGCACCAGCCCGAGAATGGTATGGGTCTGGCTGCAATGTTGAACGTAATGTGGCACGACATTAGCCTGCGCAAACAGCCCGGCGATACAGTCGTAAAAATATTTACCTTCGCTGGCGGAGTACATAATGAATGGCTGTCCGGCGAAGTCACGCAGACGGATGCGCGGTTTTGCGGTCAGTGCGGATGAGGCAGGCAGCGCAACGCATAATGGCTCGCGCAGCACGCAGTGATAGGCCAGCGGAAATAACGCCACAGGCTGGCGCACAAAGCCGATATCCAGCGTGCGTGCCGCCAGTGCCTGAAGCTGCGCTGACGACACCATTTCCTTCATCACCAGCGTGATTTCAGGTAATTCCTTTGCAGCCAGCGCAATAATCTGCGGGATCTGCCAGTAACCACTGACCGCTGTGAATCCCAACGTCAGCCGGCCAATTTCTCCTTTTTCAACCCGTTTTACCGTCTCCTGTGCCTGCCCGGTAAATTCGAGGATCAGTTTTGCATCGCGCAAAAATGTCTTGCCCGAGGCCGTCAGGCTGACGTGCCGGTTGGTCCGTTCGAGCAAACGCGCACCCAACGCATGCTCGAGTAACTGGATCTGACGGCTCAGCGGTGGCTGCGTCATGAACAATCTTTTTGCCGCCCGGCCGAAATGTAATTCCTCCGCGACCGCTACAAAACAGCGCAACTGGTTTAATTCAATCATTCAATTTTTGACTTGTTCCATTGTCTTTTTAACTTAGACCGTATCGTCAAATGTTTCTACTCTGTTAATTAATTTGGATTTTTTAGATCTAAATGGCGTGGCCGAAACGCCAAAAACTGTGCATCCGGTCACAAAAAGCAGGGAATGCAATCATAAGTCTGGAGAGAAAATATGACGTCCCCTACAGATGTGTCAGATAACGCAAAGCCGGTCATCCGTGAGTCAGCGGCTGAAGCGGCAAAACCGGGTCATTTCCGTTACGTGGTTCTCGGGATGATTTTTGCCATCACGGTGATTAACTACGCCGACCGTGCCACGCTGTCGATTGCCGGTACCGAAGTCTCGCGGGTGCTGAATCTGGATCCGGTCATGCTCGGCATGGTTTTTTCGGCGTTCGCCTGGGCGTATATGATCGGGCAAATTCCCGGTGGCTGGCTGCTGGATAAATACGGCGCACGGCGGGTGTATGGTTGCAGTCTGGTGTTCTGGTCCGTGTTTACTTTGTTGCAGGGCACGGTGGGCTGGTTCGGGGTCAGCGGGATTTCGGCGGCAATCATGCTGTTTTTCCTGCGCTTCATGCTCGGGCTGGTGGAGTCGCCGGCGTTTCCTGCCAATGCGCGCATCGTCGCCTGCTGGTTCCCGACCAACGAACGCGGCACCGCCACTTCACTGTTTAATTCCGCACAATACATGGCGATCGGCGTGTTTACGCCGATCATGGCGTGGCTGACCCACGCGCTGGGCTGGGAACATGTGTTCCTGTGGATGGGCTGCGTCGGGCTGATTGCCGGGATCCTCTGGTTCGTATTGTACAAAGAGCCACACAGCAGTCCGCACATTAAACCAGCCGAACTCGAACACATCCGCGCCAACGGTGCGCTGGTTGATCTGGAACTGAACCGCCGAGCCTCACGTCAGCGATTCACCTTGCGTGAAGTGATGCAACTCTTCCAGAGCCGGACGCTGTGGGGCATTTATATCGGCCAGTACTGCATCACCTCGATGAGTTACTTCTTTATGACCTGGTTCCCGATTTACCTGATCAAAGGGCGGGGGATGACGGTCATGGAAGCCGGATGGGTGGTGGCGTTACCGGCCATCTGTGGTTTTACAGGCGGTGTACTCGGTGGCGTAATGTCAGATTATATGATCCGCCGCGGTGTCAGCCCGTCGAAAGCGCGTAAAACGCCGTTTGTGCTCGGGATGTTCTTCGCGGCGATGCTGGCCATGGCCAATTTTGTCACCACTGATGCGGCGGTGATTGCGCTGATGACGCTGGCATTTTTCGGCAAAGGCTTATCGGCCATCGGCTGGGCGGTGATGTCGGATACCGCACCGGAGAAAATGATCGGCCTGAGCGGCGGGGTGTTTAACTGCCTGGGCAACGTTGCCGGGATTATTACCCCTGTCGTGATCGGTTATATCGTCGCGGTAACCGGCTCCTTTAACCTCGCGCTGTGGTTTGTCGGTGCGCACGGTTTGCTGGGCATGTTTGGCTATCTGGTGGTTGCCGGCAAGTTCGAGCGCATGGTGATCCGTCAGGATACGCGGGTAAAATGAGAATTGTTCTTGATATGGCAATGCGTGTCATTAAACTGCGTGCAGCATTATTTCCCTGCATTCAGAATGAGAAAAATTCATGGAGTTGTTACGTGTTGTCTTTAAGCAATATCGCTGGCCGTTTTTAGGCGTTATGGCGCTGAGCCTGCTCAGCGCCGTTCTGGGTATCGGGCTGATCGCGTTTATCAATCTCAAGCTGATTGAAACCACACAAGGCTCCCTGAGTGTTCTTCCGCAATTCCTCGGATTACTGCTGCTGCTGATGGCCGTCACGCTGGGCTCACAGCTGGCACTGACTGTGCTGGGTCATCATTTCATTTACCGTCTGCGCGGCCAGTTCATTAAACGTATCCTTGATACTGATATCGAACGCATTGAGCAAATCGGCAATGCGCAACTGCTTGCCAGCCTCGGCAGCGACATCCGTAATATCACGCTGGCGTTTGTGCGCTTACCGGAGCTGGTGCAGGGGATTATTCTGACCCTTGGCTGCGCCGGTTATCTGGCGTGGTTGTCGCCGGAAATGCTGCTGGTGACGGTGATCTGGCTGCTGATCACCATTTTCGGGGGTTTCAAACTGGTATCACATGTTTATCGCCATCTGGCGAAAGTGCGCGATGCTGAAGACAAGCTGCAAAGCGATTATCAGAAAGTGATTGAAGGGCGCAGGGAACTGGCGCTGAACCGCGAGCGCGCCCGTCATTTGTTTGATGATGTGTACCGTAAAGATGCGCAGGAGTACCGGCATCACATTATCCGCGCTGATACCTTCCACCTCAGCGCCGTGAACTGGTCCAATATTATGATGCTTGGCGCGATTGGCCTGGTGTTCTTCATGGCGAACACGCTGGGCTGGTCGGATACCGACGTTGCCGCGACCTATTCCCTGACGCTGTTGTTCCTGCGTACGCCGATGTTACAGGCAGTAGGCGCATTGCCGACGCTGCTCAGCGCGCAGGTGGCTTTCGATAAACTGAAAGCGCTTAAACTGGCAGAGTATAAAGAAGCCTTTACACCTGCCCTGGCCAGCGGAAAATGGCACATCCTTGAACTGCGCGACCTGACGTTCAGTTACGCCGGCAAAGAAGAAGGCGAAGGTTTTGGCGTAGGTCCGCTGAACCTGATACTCACCCGTGGCGAACTGGTGTTCCTGATTGGCGGCAACGGCAGCGGTAAATCGACGATGGCGATGCTGCTGACCGGTTTGTATCAGCCGCGTTCCGGGCAAATCCTGCTTGACGGCGTGCCGGTCACTGCTGAAAACGCCGAACAATACCGGCAGATTTTCTCGGCGGTGTTCACTGATTTCCACCTCTTCGGTCAGTTGCTGGGTCCGCAGGGGCAGAAGCCTGATCCGCTGCTGGTGGAAGACTGGCTACAACGCCTGAAAATGAAAGAAAAACTTCAGTTCAGCGGCCATGAGGTGACTAACCTGCAACTGTCTGCCGGACAGCGTAAGCGTGTGGCGCTGTTGCTGGCGGCAGCCGAAGGGCGAGATTTCCTGTTGCTCGACGAGTGGGCTGCCGATCAGGATCCGCAGTTCCGCCGTACGTTCTACCGTGAGCTGTTGCCACAATTGCGTGACATGGGTAAAACCGTGCTGGCAATCAGCCATGATGATCACTATTTTGAACACGCCGATCGACTCCTGGAGATGCGACAGGGCAAATTACACGAACTGCACGGACAGGCACGTATTGATGCCAGTCGTGATGCGGTCGCACAGATTGGAAGTCACTAAATTTTTTTACTGAAGGCAATGGAAAATGAACTGGAATGAAGTGATGGTGTGGGGCATCAGTGGCGCAGTGATGGGATCGCTGATTGGCGCATTACACAAAAAAGGCAAAATTGGCCGGGTACCTGCGGTGACCTTATTTCTGGTGCTGATCATCGGTGGCAACCTGTTGTGGGGCGGTGTGATCAAGCCGCGTCTGGCAGGCAACAGCGAAGAGCAGAAAATTGATCAGGCGCTGGCTGCATTGCCGTTGTATAACACCATCAGAATGCAGGAACCGGCCCTGTATGCGCAGATCCGCAGTCATATTCTGACGATGAAGAAAGAAGGAAAACCGCAGCAGGAAGCCATTGATACCGTTAAACCGATGGTGTCAGCGCTGCTCTCGCAGCGTATCAGCCATGCACCGGACGCCAATGTGAACCAGGCGATGCAGGTGAATCTGGAAGAAATGCAGACCCTGCAGGCGCGCAAAGACGGCAGCTGTTTTAAATTTCTTTATCCACAAGTCAGCGGCGGTGTGAACACCGCGCAGGTGCTGCCGCCGGAACTGTTCCGCAAAGATCTCGACACCATGAATGATTTACTGCTGGCAACCGGCAGCGGGCAAACTGCTATGCCAGCACCTGTAAGCACGGAGAAAGTGGTGCAGATGATGGCACCGGTGCGTGAGGCGCTGGCCAGTATGTACGGCGAGCAGTTACAGATGTTCAATGATCTGACCCAGCCGGATGTCGATCGCGAAAAAGTGTGTGAAATCTCTGTCAGCCTCTATTCCGGTATCCTGGCGCTCAGGCCTGCAGAGTCTGCGGCTATACTCAGAGTGATGTTAGGTAAAAACAACTAAATCCCAGGCTCTTTTCAGAGAGTTAAACGCTATTTTTCCGGCTGAGAAAGCGTATTCTTAGCCGGATTTTTCAAACAATAATTTCCTGAACTCCCGGAATCATCCTTCTATGCAAAAAATGTTAAGAGTGCCGTTATTGCTGGCATTGTTGTCATGTCTGCTGATAACGCCGGTGCTGAGCCAGGCCGACGAAAGTACAGGCCAGCCCGCCACGGCGGAACAACCGGTTAAAGTTAACGCCACGATTGCGCTGCCGGCATTACAAAAGCGTCTGGATCAGCTTAAACAGCAGGTCTCTTCGGCAAAAACCGATAAGAAATTTACCGGACTGACTGATGCAGCGCAGAAACTGGCCGAAGATGCCGACAAGCTGACGGCCGCGCTGACACCGGAACTGGCGCAGGTACAGGCGCAGCTCGACGTGCTGGGTCCGGCACCTGCGCCGGGTACCATCACTGAAACGCCGCAGGTGATCAGCCAGCGTAATAAGCTCAACAACAGCAAAACGCTGCTGACTACGCAAATTGAGCAGACCAAAGCCATCTCCGTTGGCGCGCAAAACCTGTCTTCGCAAATCGCCGGATTACGTCGCGATGCGCTGAAAACGCAGATTGCGCTCAATACCGGTAGCATTCTCGGTGGCAATTTCTGGACACCGCTCATTACGCCAAACGCTGACGATGCGGCGCGTTTTGATGATTTCGGTTCGCAGGTTAAGGACGCCTGGGCGCAGGCGTGGAGTGATGACTGGCGCATCGGCACCGCGATTTACCTGTTACTGGCGCTGGCGATTGGTCTGGCGGGGCGTCGCGTACTCGACAGACCGATAAACTGGATCCTGCCGCGCTGGTTACCGCAAGGGCGTTTTCGTCGCAGTTTCCTGGCTTGTTTCACTACGCTGAGCACCACGCTGACGCTCGGCATCAGTGTTCAGTTGCTCGGGTATATTTTCACACGTCTGCCGGATACCTCACCGTGGGTGACAGAGTTCGCTGAACAACTGGTCGAGCTGACCTATTTCTCCGCCGTGATCGCAGGCCTGGGCATTGCGTTACTTTCCAACAATCATCCGTCATGGCGTTTGCCGGGCATTGCTGATCCGCTGGCCAAAACACTGGCGTCGTTCCCGATCCTGCTGGCGACCTTTATCTTCCTGTTCGGCATTATTGAACAGCTAAACAATCTGGTCGGTGCCAGCGTTTCGGCAACGTTATTTGGCAACGGGCTGGCGGCGTTACTTGTGGCGCTCAACTGCCTGATCGCGCCGGTGCGTATCAACCGTATGCGTCGCAAGATGAAGGCCGAAGGCGAGCAGACCGAAGCACGCTCCACGCTGGCCGGGCTTATCCACCTGGTAATAAGCCTGACGGCATTTGTCATTCTGATGGCGCTGCTGATTGGCTATATTCCGCTGGCCCGTTTTGTGACCTTTGAACTGTTGTGGATAGGTCTGGTGGTCAGTTGCCTGTATCTGCTGATCCATTTTGTGGTTGACCTGTGCGAAAGCCTGTTTTCTCCGACAACACACAGCGGCAAAATCCTGAAAGGCACGCTGAGCGTTAATGACCGTCATCTGTCCCTGGCCGCAACCTTATTCTCGGCAATCGGCAAAACCGCACTGCTGCTGATGGCCGCCGTCGCGCTGCTTAACGGGACTTTCGGGACGACAACCCCGCTGGAACTGCTGGCCAAAATCGTCGATATCTGGGGCGGAAAAGGTCTCGAAAGCATGAACATCATTCCGGCGCATGCGGTCAACGCAGTGCTGTGTCTGGTGATCGGCTGGTATATTTTGCGCTCGGCACGCCGCTGGCTGGATAACGATTTCCTGCCCAAAACCATGATGGATCGTGGTATGCGTGCGTCGCTGGTGACACTGTTCACCAACGTCGGCTACGTGCTGATCATCCTGCTGACGCTGTCGTCGCTGGGCATTGAATGGAATAAACTGGCGTGGATCGTCAGCGCCTTGTCGGTCGGTATCGGTTTTGGTTTACAGGAGATTGTGAAGAACTTTATCTCCGGTCTGATCCTGCTGACCGAGCGTCCGGTAAAAGTCGGGGATTTGATCAGCATCAGCGGTGTGGAAGGGGATATCCGTCGCATCAATGTGCGTGCTACGGAAATTCAGCTCGGTGATAAATCAACGGTGATTGTGCCGAACTCACAGCTGATTTCACAGAACGTACGCAACGCCACCATGGGTAATGCGCAGGGCGTGGCGACCATCACGCTGACGTTCCCGCTGGATATCGACCCTGAACAGGTACGCACCTTATTACTGGAAGCCTACAATCTGCATGAATCCATTCTGGAAGCGCCTGCGCCATCGGTCAGTTTTAAAGAACTCGGCCCGACCGGGATCGTGCTGAGTGTGACCGGCTACGTGAACAGTCCGCGCATGGTCAGCGCTACGCGCAGTGATTTGCTGTACGAAATCCTCAAAATGCTGCGGGCAGCGGGGATCAGTCTGAGTCAGACGCAGACGATGATCCTTGAGAAAACGAATGATCGGGTCGTTCCGGCAGAAGAATGATATGTGTGGGATTACGGTCCCACACGCCGTTTTAACTTCAACTTCAAGGTCGTGGGCGTCGGCCCACACCGACAAAACCTTGGGTTGCCACCCAAACTGGCCTTAAGAGGCGCCTATCGCCGCGCCTCTTAAGAATCTCCGGCTCTTTCACTGCGCGCTCCGCTTGCTGGCTATGTTTCAGGCATCACAGCGATAGCCGCAAAATCCCGCCGCTGCGCGGTTCCCTCCCTTCGGGTTACAACCCGCGTAATAAAGACACGCGGTTTTCCACCTCTCATCCGGCGTGATTTTGGAACCGGCCTCAGGCTTCTACTTCACAACCTCACTGATTTTGATATGAAAAGCGGATTGGTTTTGAATTTAAGATCGTGCGGGCGATTCAGAAGTCTTGCTGAGCGGAGCGGCCTGGAGACCAGAGGCTCCAGGACCGAGAGAAGGCACCGCGTAGCGGCAAGATTTCCAGCCGGTCACTGATGTACCTGAAACATGGCCGACTGCGATAGCGCGCAGTAAAAAAGCGGAGGGAGATCCAAGAGGGAGAAAGCACTTCTCCCTCTTGGGCGGTTTCGGCGCAGCGCGTCAGGTAAGCACCGCACGTGAGAAACCGAAATTTTCTCGATCAGGCCTGCACTGCAAGTGCTAATTCCGCCTCCGATGTATCAGCAAATAAACCGCCGGGATCACCAGCATCGACAGCAGCGGGGCACTCACCATGCCGCCGATCATCGGCGCGGCGATGCGCCGCATCACTTCTGAACCGGTGCCGCTTCCCCACATGATCGGCAGTAAACCCGCCATAATTGTGGCGACGGTCATGGCTTTTGGCCGGACACGCAACACCGCGCCATGATGAATGGCGTCGCACAGTTCTGCCTCACTCATCTCCTCACCGGCTTTCTGCTGGCGCTGCACCGCCTGATTCAGATACAACACCATGATTACCCCGAATTCAGCAGCGACACCGGCCAGGGCGATAAAGCCGACGGCGGCGGCGACCGACAAATTGAAGCTGAGCAGGAACAACAACCAGACGCCGCCGGTCAGGGCAAACGGCAAGGTCGCCATGATCAGCAGCGCGTCACGGACACTGCTGAATGTGACATATAACAGTACGAAGATAATCAGAAGGGTCACCGGCAGCACTATTTTCAGTTTTGCCGTAGCGCGCTCCAGATACTCAAATTGTCCCGACCAGCTGACCGTCACGCCTTCCGGTAATTTTACCTGCTGGTTCACCGCCCGTTGCATGTCGTCGACCGCAGATTTCAAATCGCGTCCGCGCAAGTCAACATAGATCCAGTCAGAAAGACGGGCGTTCTCACTTTTCAGCATCGGCGGACCGTCGGTGACGCTGACCGATGCCAACGCCGACAACGGTACCTGTGCACCGGAGGCTGTCAGCACCGGTAAGTCACGCAGCGCCTGCACGTTGTCCCGCAGTTCACGCGGATAGCGCAGGTTGATCGGATAACGTTCGCGGCCTTCCAGGGTTTCACCGATATTTTCTCCACCGACCAGTGTCGAGACCAGCGATTGTAGTTCAGCAACCGTGACACCGTAACGTGCAGCTTCGCGCCGGTTGATTGTAATATCGACGTAACGGCCGCCTTCCAGCCTTTCGGCCAGCGCTGAGGTTACACCCGGCACTTTTTTCACGATATGCTCGATCTGCTGAGCAATCTGCTCGATTTGCGCAATATTATTACCGTTCACCTTAATGCCTACGGGGCTTTTGATGCCGGTGGCCAGCATGTCGAGACGGTTGCGGATAGGCGGTACCCAGACATTGGCGATACCCGGTAATTTCACCGCATTGTCGAGCTCCGTCACCAGTTTGTCCGGTGTCATACCCGGCCGCCACTGGTCGCGCGGTTTAAAGCGGATCGTGGTTTCGACCATCGTCAGGGGAGCCGGGTCAGTGGCGCTGTCTGCCCGTCCGGCTTTGCCAAATACACTGGCGACCTCCGGCACTGTTTTGATTAACCGGTCCGTTTGCTGCAACAGCCGCGCCCCTTCCCGGGCTGAAATCCCCGGCAGCGTCGACGGCATATACAGCAGGTCGCCTTCATCGAGCGGCGGCATAAATTCACTGCCCAGTTTTGCCAGCGGATACAGGGACACCAGCAGGAACAGACCGCTGCATAACAGCGTGATTTTCGGGCGTTTCAGCACGGCGGAAAGGGCCGGCTGATAGACAGCGACCAGCCAGCGGTTGAGCGGGCTGGCATTCTCATCAGGAATTTTGCCACGGATAAAATAGCCCATCAGCACCGGTACCAGCGTGATGCCCAGCCCGGCAGACACCGCCATCGCATAAGTTTTGGTGAATGCCAGCGGGGAAAACATCCGGCCCTCCTGTGCTTCCAGCGAAAACACCGGAATAAACGACAGGGTGATGATCAGCAAACTGCAAAACAGCGCCGGACCGACTTCCGTGGCAGCCCGCTCAGACACTTTCCAGTAATCTGCCGGTGCCGGTTGCTGACCGGGATGCTCATGCCGCCACTGTTCCAGTACCTTATGCATATTCTCGATCATCACAATCGCGGCATCGACCATCGCACCGATGGCAATCGCGATGCCGCCCAGTGACATGATATTGGCGCTGACGCCCTGATAATGCATGACGATAAATGCACCGAGAATGCCAAGCGGCAGGGTGATAATGGCCACCAGCGCAGAGCGGAAGTGAAACAGAAACAGCGCACAAACCACCGCAACTACCACAAACTCTTCCAGTAATTTATGGGATAACGTGTCGATGGCATTTTCGATCAGTGGCTGACGATCGTACACCGGTACAATCTCCACGCCCGCCGGCAATGTGCGGGCGAGAGCATGTAACCGCTGTTTGACCGCTTTCAGGGTTTCCAGTGCGTTTTTACCCGAGCGCATAATAATTACGCCGCCCGCCACCTCGCCTTCACCGTTGAGCTCCGCCACACCGCGCCGCAGTTCCGGGCCGGTACGCACGGTAGCAACATCCGCCAGCAGCACCGGGATCCCGCTGTTAACCGTCACCACCACGTTGTTGAAGTCCTCCGGACTTTTGAGATAGCCGGAGGTGCGGACCATATATTCAGCCTCACCCATTTCCAGCAGTGAACCGCTGCTTTCCTGATTGGCGTTTTGCAACGCGGTCACCAGTTGCTGGTGTGTTACGCCACGGGCGCGCATTCGTTGCGGATCGGCCACTACCTGATACTGACGCACCATGCCACCGATGCTGGCGACCTCAGAGACATCCGGCACCGTTTTCAGATCGTAACGCAGCGTCCAGTCCTGCAGGGCGCGCAGTTGTTCGAGGCTGTGTTTGCCGGTTTTGTCGGTCAGTACATACTCATAAATCCAGCCGACACCGGTCGCATCCGGCCCCAGCGAGGCTTTTGCACCTGCCGGCAGTGAGGACTGCACCTGGCTCAGATATTCCAGCACGCGGGAGCGCGCCCAGTAAGGATCGGTGCCGTCATCGAACAGCACGTAAACATAGGCATCGCCAAACATTGAAAAACCGCGCACGGTTTTCGCACCGGGCACCGACAGCAGGGTAGTCGTCAGCGGGTAGGTCACCTGATCTTCGATGATTTGCGGTGCCTTACCCGGATAACTCACGCGCACAATCACCTGCACGTCAGAGAGATCCGGCAGGGCATCGAGCGGGGCTTTTTGTAATGACCAGATGCCCCATCCCGCCATCATCAGCGCGGCGAGTAACACCAGCAGCCGGTTTTTCAGCGACCAGCGGATCACGGCGGCAATCATAAATCCCCCCCGTGCTGATGCGTGTCTGACAGCGGAGTTTCTGTCGCCGGCAGCGCGCTGCGCAGGCTGGCTTCGGAGTCGATCAGGAACTGTCCTGATGTCACCACCGCCTGGCCTTCATCGAGGCCGGATAGTATTTGTGTCCAGCCATCACGCGTCGCGCCCGTGGTGACCGCTTGCGGGGTGAAATGCCCGTTACCGTCGTCGAGCAGCACGGTATTGCGGCTACCTGTCTGGATCAGCGCTTCCTGGGGAATGGCCAGAACCGCAGCCCCGTCACCGACATCCGGCGACAAATTCAGGTACATGCCGGGACGCAGGGTCTCCTGCGGATTCTCCATTATTACGCGGGCTTTCAGTGTCCGGCTGACGGCATCGATATCCGGCAGCAATTCACTGACCGTGCCGTGAAAAACTTCGCCCGGCTGACTGTCGGCGCTGGCCGTGACTTTGCTGCCGATCCGGATCTGGCTGGCGGCGGAAGGCGGATAATCCATCACAATCCATACCTGCTTCAGACTGGTCAGTTCGAATAACGGCTGCGAGGCGCTGACCTGCGCACCTTCACGTACGGCAAGCTGACTGAGATAACCGTCTTCCGGCGCCACGACGTCGATGCGGGTTTGCGGCTGACCGGTTTTATCCACGCGGCGCAAAATGTCTTCCGGCATAAACTGTAAGGCCAGCCGCTGACGGGCGGCGGTGGTCAGGCTGCGGTCGCCAAGCTGACGCACGGCCAGGTATTCCTGCTGCGCGGCGGTCCAGTCGGGGATCCACAACGTGGCCAGTTTCTGGCCCTTTTTCACCCGCTGCTGACTGGCGGCAACGTAAAGTTTTTCGACTAAACCGTTCGCACGCGCGGCGACGGTGCGCAGGCTGCGTTCATCGGCGCTGACCGTGCCGTAGACATTCAGCGTGGCGGATAACACCCGGCGTTGCACTTTCTCACTGCGTAATCCCAGATTCTGTTGCTGGCGGGCACTGACCGTCACACCGTCGTCACCGGTGACTTCATCGGCGTAACGTGGCATCAGTTCCATATCCATAAACGGCGATTTACCCGGCTTATCAAAACGCTGGCCGGGTGTCATCGGATCATACCAGTACAGCACTTTGCGCCCGGCGGGCGCGGCAGCTGTCTGCGTTGGTTCCGGATGACTGTGGCGGCCGGCGACGTAACCGGCGCTCAGCGCGGCCACGATCGTGATGGTCAGCAGGCTATAAGTTTTAGCATCAGTCATTAATGAATCTCCTGTGGGGCCAGATAACGCAGGGCGACCCAATAACGGGCCACTTCCAGCGCGGCATTACGTTCGGCAATCTGGCTGTCGATCAGGTTACGGCGGGCGTCGAGAACCTCATTCAGGCTGCTTTTCCCGGCGCGATATTGCGCCTGAATCACGCTGATACGCTGCTGTTGCAGCGGGATTACGTCATTTTTTTGCCGCTGCCATAATGTCGTGGCCGCCTGATATTGCGTCAGCAAGCTGGTCAGCTGCGCCTGATGATCGCGTACCCGTTGCGCCAGCCGGTCATTGCTTTCCATTGCCATCGACTGATCGGCGGCGTGATCTTTATCCTGACGTGAGGCGGTAAACAGGGGCAGATCAACGGTAAACATCACGCCCGCCAGATCTTCATAGCCGTCAGCGCGGTGGCCGTAATACACTTCCACACCGACGTCGGGCAGTGCCGCAATGGCCGACTGTGAGGATTTCGCCTGCGCCACCTCGGCTTCGCGCCTGGCCTGAATAATTTCAGGATGCTGTTCGACGCTTCCGGCCTGTAACGCCTGCGCCGGAAGTTCGGTGAAAGGCGGAATGGCGCCGTTAATTTCAGGCTGACCGATACCTGTCAGCTGACTTAAACGGGTGCGGGCCAGCTGAACATCGCGTCCGGCCTCAGTCAGTTTGTCCTGCATGCTGATAAGTGTCAGGCGTGCGTCCAGCACCGAGGCGGGCAGCGAACTGCCGCCACTGACGCCACCCCGCTGAACACCAATCTGATGCTGACTTTCGTCCACCAGTTTTTGCAATTGCGAGACAGTTTGCCCGCCGATCGCCATCTCCATCCAGGCCAGGGCGGCCTCGCGCTGCAAACGTGCCCGGATACTTTGGCGGGTAGCCGCGACTTCCCGGGACTCCGCCCGCAGCGTGTCCGCTTTGCGCTGACGTTTATCACTGCTGATGTAATCCTGCATGATGCCGATACGTTGCATTGTCATGCCTTCACGGGTAAACCGGTCGGTGTTGCCGCCGCTGACCGGCAGATTTTCGATGCCAAATTTCAGCTTCGGATCCGGCAATTGCATGGCCAAACCGGCGCGGTTATCCAGCGCATCTGCCTGGTGACGGCTGGCAGAAAGCTCGGCGGAATAATCCTGCGCAGCAATCAGTGCCTGCGGCAGGGTAACGGGTGTGGCAAACGCGCTGACGGGCACAAAAGCCAGCAGCCATTGCCACGTCACCCGGTGGTGACGCGGTAAAACAGACATGGTGAATCTCCCGGTCAGCGTTTCAGGGGTGACAGTGTCTGCAACTGATAAGCGGAATCAGTTTTGACAAAGCTAAAGGTGACCGGTGTACCGGCGGGCAGGGAGCGGGCGGCAATTTCTGGCGGCAGACGGAAATTCATGGTCATGGCCGGCCATTTCAGCGCAGGGATGGCGTGATGGGAAATCCCGACACGATCAGATTGCCATTGGGTGATCACACCTTCGGATTCATATGTCTGCACATTCTGCTGCATCGTCATATGATCATGATCCGTACTCATCGGCATGGACTCTGCGGAGGAATAAAAGGGAATAAAGAAAAGACTAGCGAAAATTAAATTAAAAATTGCACGCATGGGGAATACTCCGATACTGTCATCAGATAAAAATAGCCATTGTTCTGGAAAATAAATGGCAAATAAATTTCATTGAATATTGAGTGCTGGAAAACACTCAGGACAGCAGAGGCTATTCTCTGTATCGGCAGAACTGAACTTCGGCAGGAGGGGGAGTGACCGGAGGGGCAACCCAGTCTGCGGTAGTGACCGCTGTGCTGGCATCGACGGTGATCATGGCTAATGCCGGAAGGACCGGCAGTGCTACCAGCGGCACGGAACCACTGTCAGACGGGGTTCTTTCAGGGACGCAGTGCTTCTCACACAATACGGACTGACTTTGCATATACTCAGGAGAATCAGGCATTTGCATAGTCATGTTGTGCGCCATGGGGGTATTTTCCACCGGCGGGCGCATATCGCACTGATGGCTGGCAAGCGCCAGCTGGGAATTGAGAATAAGCCAGCACAACGCGAACAGCAACGCACTGACCCGCTTGCCGGGCAAGCGCAGTGAATGCATAAACTGTGAAATCGCGAAACGGACTGACATGATCAATATTATTTCCGTAAGAAAGATGCGACTGAGTATATAAGGAAATAATGCGAAGAGGAAAGGGCAAACAGAATAAGTCAGGATTAAAATTGTCAGGATAATTAAAGAAGGCGAATAACGACGGGTTCTGTTATTCGCATGTTAATTAACGTGTGGCTTCAGGTAATAATTAACTTACAGCCAGCCTGATTTTTTAAGCTTCCAGTATAGCCACGCACAACCGGCGACAGTGACGCCCAGCGTCAGCGGATATCCCCACCAGTCATCCAGTTCCGGCATGTTTTTGAAGTTCATGCCGTACAGGCTGAAAATCACCGTCGGGATCGCCAGGATCGCGCCCCAGCCCGCCAGCCGCTGCACCACTTCGTTCTGATGCACTGACACCAGTGCCAGATTCACATGCATGGCGTTCGAGAGCATTTCGCGGAGATCATCTGTGGTGCGGATGACCTGATTGGTATGATCCTGCACATCACGCACATACGCGCGCAGGCTTTTGGGCATCAGCTCCTCAAAGTGATGACTGAGCTGATTACAGATATCTTCCATCGGCACTGCCGCATTGCGCAGCGACAACAGATCCCGCCGCAGGCTATACACCTGCTGCACCGCCTGCTGATTAAAGGTGTTACGGAACATCAGTTTTTCGATGGCAGCAAACTGTTCAGTGTACTGATGCAGAATTTCCAGATAGTTATCAACAATGGAATCGAGCACGCAATACAACGCATAACCCGGTCCTTTATTCATCATTTCAGGGCGTTCTTCCGCATGTTTACGGATCTCTTTGTAACTCGATGATGCGCCATGACGCACGGTGATCAGAAAGTTTTTGCCAAGGAACAGGTGTGTTTCGCCGTACTCAATGGTTTCATTCACTTTCTGCGCGGTGTGCGTAACAATAAACAGTGACTCACCGTACTGCTCGATTTTTGGACGCTGATGCGCCGTCAGCGCGTCTTCAATCGCCAGATCATGCAGGCCGAATTCTTCCTGAATGCTGCGCATGTAGGCATCTTCAGGCTGCCATAATCCAAGCCAGACAAAGGTATCGGGTTCTTTCAGCACTTCGCTGATGTCTTCGACCGTCACATCCTGTAATCGCTTACCGTCACGGTAAGCCACGCTGTTGATCACTGAATCACAGCTGGGTTTTTTCTCTTCGTTGGAAATGGAGTTCATTGTTTTACCCGATTGTTATTCAGACGAAAATCCTGCCCGCAGGCAGGATGAATTCAGTGTCTGAACAGAATAGCGCAGTCTCCGGGAAATGCGCTGTCGGGATATTTAAAAGAATGTTTCAGCCATCGGTGGACTGGCTTAGCGCTTCCCAGGCATCAATATCGGTATTCATTTGTTGCAGTTTTTCCCTGACAAATTTTACCGCGTCACTGCCGAGTAACAGCGAGGCAGGCGGTGCCGGCGAATTAATCAGTTGTAAAATAGCCTGGGCGGCTTTTTGCGGATCACCTGGCTGGTGGCCGCTGCGTTTTGCCCGGGTTTCACGCACGGGGCCGAAACTGGCGTCGTAATCACTGATCGTGCGCGGCGAGCGTACCATTGAACGTCCTGCCCAGTCAGTGCGGAACGATCCGGGCTGAATGGCCGTGACGGAAATATTGAACGGTTTAAGCTCTTTGCTCAGCGTTTCAGAAATCCCCTGTAAGGCGAACTTGCTGCCACAGTAATAACTGATGCCGGGCAGAGTGATAAAGCCACCCATTGATGTGATATTGAGCACCTGCCCGGCGCGGCGTTGACGGAAATAGGGCAGAAAGGCTTTGATGACGGCCACCGCGCCAAAGACATTCACATCAAACTGATGCCGCGCTTCACTTAACGGTGATTCCTCCATAATGCCTTCATGTCCGTAACCGGCATTGTTAACCAGTACGTCAACGGCACCGATTTCCTGTTCTACGGCAGCGGCCAGCGGGGTGATAGCCTCGAAATCCGTGACATCCAGCACGCGGCCAAAACTGCGGCCAGGGGCCAGCGCCTCGAATTTTTCACGAGCCTGCGCATTACGTAATGTGCCGACCACGCGGTGCCCGGCTTGCAGAGCCTCCTCTGCCAGCGCGCGGCCAAATCCGCTGCTTACACCTGTGATGAATAATAATTTTGACCGGCTCATACACACTCCTCAATAAAAAACGGACTTGTAGCATAGGGCGTGCAACCCCGGAGCTGTAGCCCCGATCCTCTCTGATGTTTGCCTGTTCCTCTGAGTCATCTGGACACGGCGGGTTCTGGGTGCGACACTTTATTCACTTTTTGCCAGGTATTTTCAGGGTGATATGACGCATCTGACGTTGAGTGTGACTGAGCAAATGATCGCGCTTTTGGACCGGCTTACGCCCCGTGAAGGCTACAACCTCACGGCTCTGGCGGATGTGCGTTTTCTGCGTTCCGATCGTCCGCTTTTGCGTACGCCGGTTTTGTATGAGCCGGGGATTGTGATTGTCGTGCAGGGAAGTAAACGCGGTTTTTTAGGCAATAATGTCTATTTGTATGACGCGCAACATTATCTGGCCGTCTCAGTGCCGGTGCCTTTTACGATGGAAACCGACGCCAGCGTCAGCGAACCGATGCTGGCGATTTATCTTCGGCTGGATTTCACGCTGGCGGCAGAACTGATGTTGCAACTGGATGCGTATGACCCCCCACAGGTAGACGCGCCCAAAAGTATGGTGTCGAGTTTAATGGACGAAGCCATGCGGGCGTCAGTCTTGCGATTTTTACAGGTCATGGCGTCTGCGCAGGATGCTGAAATTCTGGGCAGGCCGATGATGCGGGAGCTGTATTATCGCGTGCTGACAGGCGCTCAGGGCGGTACATTGCGCAGTGCGCTGGCCCTGCAGGGGCAATTTGGCAAGGTGATGAAAGCCCTGCGGAAATTGCACGCAGAATACCCCATGCATTTGGATGTAAATGCGCTGGCAAAAGAGGCGGGGATGAGCGTGCCGACGTTTCACAGTCACTTTAAAAGCATTACTGATACATCGCCGATGCAATACCTCAAGTCCACCCGTTTGCATCAGGCCAGATTACTGATGTTGCGTAATAATCTGACCGCCTCAGCAGCCAGCGCGCAGGTGGGTTATGAAAGTGTGTCGCAGTTCAGCCGCGAATTTAAACGCTTATTCGGGCTGACTCCGGTGAGTGAAGTGGCGCGCATGAGGCAGAATTTTTCATTACCTGCCCCGGCCACGCCTTCTGATTTTATCTCTTCGCATTAAGCCGTGATTACGGCGTTACGCCCGCGGTGGTGTTGACTTTTACATCCGGTGTAGCCGCCGGGCCAAACACGGTGTAAGTCGGTAATTCTACATTCTGATAGGGCTCCCAGCCGCCGCCTAACGCTTTATACAGCGAGACCAGATCGGTGCTGGTTTTCACTTTCGCTTCGGCGGATTGCTGATGCGCCTGTGCCAGCTGACGCTGGGCATCAAGCACGTTGATAAAGGTGGAAAGCCCCTGACGGTAGCTGTCGCTCGCCAGATCAAACGCGGTCTGCAACGCTGCCGTAGTCTGCTCAAGTCCGTTGACCTGATCCTGATCGGTGCGGTAACTGACCAGCGCGTTATCCACATCCTGTAGTGCGGTCAGCACGGTCTGGCGATAACTGAGCGCGGCATTAGCCTGTTGCGCACGGGAAAGATGCACGCCGGAAACCAGACGTCCGCCCTGGAAAATCGGCAGGGAAATCTGCGGGCCAAAGGAGTAGAAATGGCTGCTCCAGTTATCGAGATAGCTGGCGTCGGTATTACGCATGCCAAACTGGCCGGTGAGCGAAATACTTGGGAACAACTGCGCGACGGATACACCGATATTTGCGGTTGCCGCATGGAGATCGGCCTCAGCCTGGCGCACGTCAGGACGACGGCGTGCCAGCTGTGAAGGCACACCGACCGGCACCGCAGCGGGCAGGGCTGGCAACGGTTTCGGCGCGGAGAGTTCAGCATCAAGCGAACCCGGCGTCTGGCCGAGCAGGACGGCCAGACCGTTCATTGCCTGACGTTCCTGCGCCTGATATTGCGGCAACTGAGCACGCAGAGAGCCTAACTGTGCGCGGGCATTTTCAACATCAAGCTGCGGTGACAGACCGTTTTGCTGACGGTTTTGCGTCAGGTCTAAGGTTTGCTGCGCCACGTCGATTTGCGTTTCGATAGCGGCTGTCACGCTTTGCGCACCACGCAACTGGAGATAAGTACGGGCAACTTCGGCTTCCAGCGACACTAATGCATCGTTGCGCTGTTCAACGGACGACTGCGTCTGGGCATTCGCGGCTTCGACCTGACGTCGTGTGCCGCCGAACAAATCCAGTTCCCAGCTGGCATCGAAATTGCCCTGATACAAATTCACCGGTCGCGTGGCCGCGCCGATGGCACCGGAAGCTTCCGGACCGAGCTGATCAATCTGCTGCGATGCACCGCTCGAATCGATAATCCCTTTCAGCCCGAGTTGCTGACGCGTCACTTTAGCGCTGCCCTGAACCGACGGTAACCAGGCACCTTCCGCCTGTTTTACCTGTTCACGGGCACCGGCAATGCGCAGCACCGCCTGTTGCAGGGAGATATTACCGGCAATCGCCCGGGTGATCAGACTGTCGAGCTGCGGGTCATTAAACGCTTTCCACCATAACGGATTGGGTTCCGAAGGCAGCGCAATAGACGCGCCATCTTTATCTTTCGGTTGCGTCATGTCGTTATAGGCCGGTGGCGTTACCGGGTTTGGCTTCTGATAATCAGGGCCAACGGAGCATGCAGCTAATACCAGCGTTAATGCCGAGAGTGTCAGGAAACGGGTGCCTGTATTTAAAACCCTCTCCCGGCCTCTCCCTTCGCAGGAGGAGGAGCAGGGCGGCATCATTGATGGCTGATTTCTCAGAGTAGAGCTTTTCTTGTTCAACTTAATGTGCTCCGGCATTACCTTCGCTCTTAACCGGCGAAAGCAGGAAACAAAATGGGATCAAAATAACGGCGACGATGGCGCAGTAACCGAACACGTCGATATAGGCCAGAATGCGCGATTGTGAAATCATTTCCTGATACATCCTCGCAGTCGCCAGTTGTATCGGGTCGCCGGCGATGTGGGCAAAATCACGGATCGCCGCCGCGCTTTTACTGACTGCCTGATTAAACTGTTCATCGAGCGGTGACATGTTGTGCACCATGTGCGCACTGTGCGCCTGAGTACGTTCGGTGACACCGGCTGTTGCCAGCGAGATGCCGATCGAGCCGGCGACGTTACGGAACATGGTAAACAGCGCGGCAGCATCAGCGTTCATCTTTTGCGGGATCGTAATAAACGCAATGGTGGTCAGCGGCACAAACAGGAAACCGAGCCCTATCGACTGCGCACTGCGGAAAAGCACCAGTGTTTCAAAATCCACATCCGGGGTCAGCGTGGCCGAATAAATAAACGAAGCCGCCAGCAGGAAGAAACCGAAGGCAATGATGTAACGCGTCTGCACCACGGGCATCAGCTTGAGCACCAGCGGGATCGACAGCACGATCAGCACCGCGCCGGGCGACATCACCAGCCCCGAGAGCGTGGCAGTGTAACCCAGTTGCTGTTGTGCCAGTTGCGGGATCACCACCGAACTGCCATACAAAATCATCGCCATTCCGGCCATCAGCAAACCGGCGACTGCAAAGTTTTTATCCTTAAGACAACGCAGATCCACCACCGGCTTTTTGGCGTAAAGCAGCCAGTAAACTGCGCCGACAATCCCGGTGACCGCCAGTACGGCAAAGGTGACAATGAAACCGGACTGGAACCAGTCGTCGTCCTCGCCACGGTCCATCATCACCTGTAAGCAACCCAGACCCAGTGCAATCAGCCCGATACCAATGTAATCAATACTGAGTTTCCCCTTGGCTTTACGTTCCCACGGCGGGTCTTCCAGCAGCTGATAAATCGCCAGTAACGCGATGATCCCCACCGGAATGTTGATCAGGAATACCCAGCGCCAGCTGAAGTTATCAGTGATGTAACCGCCGAGCGTCGGGCCAACTACCGGCGCAACAATGATGGCAATCGAGGATAGGCCAAACGCCTTGCCCCGGTCTTCCGGTTTAAAGTAATCGAGCAATACCGATTGCTGAATCGGTTGCAAACCCCCACCGAAAAAGCCCTGCAGGATGCGGAATAAGATCATCTGCCAAAGTTCAGTGGCGACCCCGCACAGGAAGGAGCAGACGGTGAACATGCCGATACATATCAGGAAGTACGTTTTGCGGCCCATCACACGGCTGAGAAACGCTGAAATCGGCAGCACGATACCGTTCGCGACCAGATAGGACGTCAGGACCCAGGTCGATTCGTCATAACTGGAAGACAGCGAACCGGCGACGTGCGGAAGCGCCACGTTAACGATGGTGGTGTCCAGGATTTCCATGAACACCGCGATGGTCACGACGGCGGCGACTGCCCATGGATTAGCCTTGGGTTTCCAGTAGCTGCGATCTTCATTCATTCGACGGTCACCGTCGGTTCAACAGACAGCCCCAGTGGCAGGTGGTGATTTTCATCCAGTCCGCTGTCGATGATGATTTTCACCGGCACGCGCTGAACGATTTTCACGTAGTTTCCGGTGGCGTTTTCAGCCGGGAAGGCCGAGAAGCGTGAGCCGGTGCCTTGCTGAATACTGTCAACGTGACCATGAAGTTTGATGTCCGGGAAGGCATCGACGGTGATTTCCACTTTGTTACCCGGGCGCATGCGTTCGAGCTGCGATTCTTTATAGTTCGCGGCAATCCAGATATCTTTCGACACCACTGAGAACAGCGAGGTCCCGGCCTGCACCAGCGTGCCGAGCTGCACATTACGCTTGGTGACGTAACCGTCGAACGGGGCGCGTACCTGCGCATATGACAGATTCAGCGTCGCCGTTTCCAGCTGGGCTTTCGCCTGTTCAACCTGTTGCTGGCGGGCTTCGACGTTGGTTTCTGCCTGACGAATATTCAGCTGGACCTGCGCGGCCACCTGCACCTGCGCTTTGGCATTTTCCAGATCAGCGGTCGCAGACCGTACCTGCGCATTGGACGTATCGATATTTTGTTGGGTGGTGGCACGAGGATCGACGCCGCGCTGACGGCGGAAATCGGCGGTGGCATTAAGCAAATTGGCTTCCGCGCGCGTCTGCTGGGCTTTTGCCTGAGCAAGCTGCGCCGGATATTGCACTTTCGCCAGATCGTACTGCGCCTGTGCCTGATGTAACTGCGCGATGGCCAGACCCAGTTGCGCCTGTGCCTGATCGCGCTGCGCGGTGGCGTCACGCGGATCGATTTCCACCAGCAAATCGCCTTTTTTAACAAACTGGTTATCTTTCACGGCAAGACTGGTGACATAACCGGCAATTTTCGGGGCGATGGTCACGGCATCACCTTCGGTAAAGGCATCATCAGTACTGACCTGATCTTTTGTCATCAGCCACCAGACCAGTGCCACAACCACCATGATGACCACGACAATCCCGAGGATGATTAGCGGCTTCTTGCCGGGGCCTTTACGCTTTTCATCGTTATCCTGCTTGCCGTCATCAGGTTTTTTCTGGTCTTTGGGTGCTTGCGTGTGACCTTCTCCAGATTTTACCTGGCTGGAATCGAGTTCAGTGTTTGCGTCATCGGACGCGGAAGGCTGTGCTTTGTTATCGTTTGTCATAGTGCTCTTCTGATTATTGGCGGCCGCGCGCCTGAACAAAGAAATCTTGTCTTAAGCTAGAACGTATTGATGTAAATGCAAGTAAATCCATGTCAATTAACCTTAGTGAAGGCACAAAGATCCAAACCATAGGGAACGTCTTAAAAGTGGGAAATGGGTTATAATGCCGGGCTGGCATTGGTTTTTTAAAATAAGTAGTTCTCTGCTTCAGGAAATTCGTGTGAAAGATTCCCAACAACAACTGCTCCTGTGGGGCAAACCATGACCCGTCCTGCACCGTCTTATAAAGGGCTGACACGTATTGCCTCGCTGGTGTCGCTGTGTGTCGCATTAATCCTGGTTTGCGTCAAAGTTTGGGCATGGGCCGCCACCGGCTCGATTGCGCTGCTGACTTCTGCGGCTGACGGTCTGGTGGATGTGCTGGCCTCAATGGTGACGCTGATTGGTGTGCGTTATGCCGGACGTCCGGCCGATAAAGGCCATCGTTACGGACACGGCAAAGCCGAAGCTGTGGCGGCGTTTGTGCAGGCGCTGTTACTGGGTGGCGCGGGGCTGGTGCTCGGCGGGGAATCCATCGGGCGGATCATCAATCCCGAACCGCTGGCGCAACTCGGTCTGGGCATCTGGGTGATTATCGGCAGTTCCCTGGCCGCGACCGGCCTGGTGCTGATGCAAACCTATGTGGTGAAACGCACCGGTTCAACGGCCATCGCTGCAGACCGTGCGCACTACATCACAGATGTGGCTGTGAATATCGCTGTATTACTGGCGCTGATTTTCGAACGTTACTTTGGCTGGACGCGTTCCGACTCCATCGGCGCGCTGTTGATTTCCTTCTACATGCTCTGGAACGCGCGTGGTATGGCGGCCGATGCCTTAACTCAGTTGCTGGACAGGGAGCTGAGTGCTGACGATCGTAAACGCGTTAAAGCGGCAGTATTAAGTGTGGAAGGTGTGCGTGGCGTGCATGACATCCGCACCCGCAACGGCGGTGACCGTGTGTTTGTCGAGTTCCACCTTGAGGTGGATGGCAATCTGACGGTGGATATCGGACACGATATTGGTGATGCTGCTGAAATGGCGGTCAGTAAATTATTCAAGTCAGCGGATGTGACAGCGCATCTGGAGCCGGACGGGATTGATGACGACAGACTGGATAATATCCTGAGCTGATTGCTTCAAATTCAAGGTCGTGGGCGTCGGCCCACACCGACCAGAGACCCGGTAACGCGCGGGCCTCTGGACTCCGCGCTTTTTAACTGCGCGCTGCCGCTGGAGGCTATGTTTCAGATAGGTGTGTGATAGCCGCAAAATCCCGCCGCTGCGCGGTGCCCTTCGTTCGGGTTACAACCCGCGCAAACAGATGCGCGGTTTTCCACCTCTCCCTCCGGCGGTATTTTGGAACCGGGTGATACCTGAAACATAGCCAGCGAGCAGAAGCGCTTGTTGAAAAAGCGAAGGGAGATCCAAGAGGGAAAAGCACTTTTCCCTCTTGGGCGGTTTCGGCGCAGCGCGTTAAGTGAGCCTCGCACGTAAGAAACCGAAAGTTTCTCGATCAGGCGTTCAGTGCAACTGAGAAACCAAAACTTACCCAATCCGGTTTCGAAGGGTTCCAAAGGGACATCTCCCTTTGAAAAACTATCACTTAATCGCCATGGCATCCCGCATCGTATAGAACAAATCCGTCTGGTCGGTCAGACCGACCACATTCGCTGCATGCGGCCCGAACGCGGCGATACGCAGTTGTGTCCCGGTGTGCCCCTGTGAATCCTCTTCTGAGTTGCCGTAACTGATAGTCATCGGCGCACCGTCTTTGGTGGTCAGTGTTTGCGTCAGGCCGGGCGCTTTGGCATCGGTTTCGATAATCTGGCTGGAATGGGCATGATCGGCGGTGACGATAACCAGCGTGTTGCCGTCCTGTCGGGCGAACGCCAGCGCTTTTTGCACCGCTTCATCCAGATCCACTGTTTCCCCGAACTGGCCGCATGGATTAGCGGCGTGATCTTGTTTATCAATCGATGCGCCTTCAACCTGCAGGAAGAAACCGTTCTGATTCGTTTTCAGCAAGTCGATGGCTTTTTCAGTCATAACGGCCAGCGTCGGGATGTCTGCGGTGCGCTGCGGATTGGCTTCACAGGTAACAGCCGGTTTATCAATGTTGCCGTGATAAGTGGCCTTCGGACCCTGCCAGCGTACCGGCATGTTGCCCTCGGAGAACAGGCCAAGAACCGGTTTCTTCTGGTCTGCCTGCGTGACAGCACTGAGCTGCTCCGCGTTTTCCACCCACACGTAACCCTGTGCCAGTGCCTGATCTTTCAGGGATTTACCCTGGAACTCACCGGCTTTAGCCAACTGGCTGAAAGATTTTCTGCCGCCGCCCAGCGTGACGTCTGCGCGGGTTTGCAATAACTGTTCGGTGATCGAACCACGTCCGCCGTTTTCCAGCCCGTTGCTGGCACATTTTTCCGCCGTTTCTTCCGGACCGTAGCACTTACGTGAGGTTACGTGGGCGATTTGCGCAGCCGGGGTTGCATCCTGCAATTCGGCAGTGGAGACGTTGCCGGTGGCCTTGCCTGCGGCTTTGGCGATCTCAAGAATAGTCTGGTGATCTTTACCGTTAACATCTACACCAATCGCGCCGTTATAGCTTTTAACACCTGTCGCCCAGGCGGTGGCGGATGCTGCAGAATCGGTCACGTAACTCGGTTTCTGCGTTTTCTTATCCAGAGAATAATGGGTGTACTGACCGGTCAGCGGCAGGGCATCGATACCTTTAAAATAGCCGCCGGCGCCTTCTGCATAGTTGCGGGCGGAGGTGATTTCAGAATCCCCCATACCGTCGCCAATCAGTAAAATCACGTTTTTCACCGTTTTGTCTGAAAGTGACGCTTTCAGCGCGGCGGTCTGGTCACCGCTCAGGCGACGCGCGCCACCCGGTTCTGTCAGCACACCTTTTGCTGCGCGGTCAGTCAGCGAGTCAGTTTCAGTGGCGAGGACAGTGGCAGAGGTGGAAAGCAGCAGGGCGGCAGTCACGGCGCGGGCCACAAGAGATACGGATTGTTGCATTGTCAAAACTCCTTTTCATAAACCATCGGAAATAAAAATACACATATAGATATTTTTTGTTACCGAAAGGTTAAGTCAGAGTTGTGACATTTTAATGACAGTGATGGAGAGGATGTTGCTTTACTCCTTCCCTTCGCAGGGGAGGGAGTTATCCGTAGTCTCCTTTTGCGTTTGCAAAAAAAAAGCCCCGATGAACGGAGCTTTTTCACTAAAACGTCAGGGACGCAATTAATTAACCTGAACCGGCATCCCTGAACGCATCTCAATAGCGCGCTGAACCACAGTCTGGTTGACCGCAGGATCCATCGATACGCTGCTTGCGTTACCGGTCAGAGTGATTGGCAGCGGCTGCTGGGAATCAAACTCTTCCTGGTTAGAGGACAGCGGGTTATGGATCTCAATATAACGTTTACCGTCCGGCTCAACGGTGGCTTTCACCGGCTCGTTGATAAACTGAACGCGGGTGCCTTGCGGAACGTTGTCGAACAGCCATTTGATGTCGGCATCACGCAAACGTACACAACCGTGGCTCACGCGCAGACCGATACCGAAGTTGGCGTTGGTGCCGTGAACTGCATACAGACGGCCAACATACAGTGCGTACAGCCCCATCGGGTTGTCCGGGCCAGCAGGGAAGACGGCGGGCAGGAATTCACCACGGGAAGCATATTCTTCATGCATTTTCGCCGTCGGGGTCCAGGTCGGGCCAGCTTTTTTACGCTGAACCGTAGTCACCCAGTTCATCGGGGTGTCTTTGCCCAGTTCACCGATACCGATTGGCAGCACGACCACAGTATTGGTGCCTTTCGGGTAGTAATACAGACGCATTTCAGCACTGTTGATCACGATGCCTTCATGCGGGGTATCAGGCAGGATTAATTGCTGAGGGATAGTCAGCACGGTGCCCGGGGTTGGCAGATAAGGATCAACGCCAGGGTTAGCTTCGAGCATATTGCTCAAACCCATCTGGTATTGCGCTGCAAAATGTTCCAGCGGCAGGCTGCTGCCCTGCGGAACGGTAACTGTGATGTTTTCACCGACCAGACGACCATTATTGGCCGGAAGAGGGTAGACCACAGCAAAAGACGCCTGGCTATATGCAGCAACTGCCAAAACCAGGGTAAGGATTGCGCGAATGCTCATTTTCATATTTTCGTTGGTCGTTAATGCCACACTGGCAGTTGTCAGGATGTTAATTCCCCCCGATCCGATCGTAACCGGCCGGAGGAATAGTGTACTTGCACATAGCACTTGAAAGGGACACGGTATGTGTAACGAATCGCATTTCAGGGCCGCTAATTATAAGGATTTATTTCAAACAGGCCAAAGCTTTCTCATCTTGTTCGAAAAGTTCCCTGCCACAACCGCATTTTTTGCGGCAGCCTGCACATTTTCTTCACATTCCTGACTTTATTTACGGCAAAACGGCACCATGACCAGCGCGGCAACAAACATCCACGCCATGACCTGAAAGATGTCGTTGAACGCCAGTGTCAGGGATTGCGCCGCGACTTTCGCGCCAAATATCCCTTTTGCCATCAGCAATGCCTGAGCGGTGTCCGGCGTCAGGTAGACAATTTTTTGCGCCAGCGAATCTATCATCTCCTGCGCATGATCCCCATAGTGTCCCAGCGATTCGCCGAAACGTGCAGCGTGCACGCGGGTCCAGTCCTGCAGCCAGGTATTCACCGTGGCAATACCAATCGCGCCGCCGAGATTACGCATCAGATTAAACAGCCCTGAGGCGTAGCGCAGTTCCGGCCCCTGAAACGCGGTCAGGGCCATGTTCACACTCGGCACGATGCACAACATAATGAACAGGCCGCGCACCACCTGCGGCCAGAAGAACTGTTCTGCTCCCCAGTAGGTTGTGACCGTCGTCGTCAGCCATAAACTCAGTGCGAAACCGGATAAACCCACCGTAATCAGGACCCGCCGGTCGACACGGCTGATTAATCGGGCGGCGATAATCGTACTGAAGAATTGCCCGACGCCGACCACAAACACCGTTGTGCCAATTTCCAGGCTGTTGAAATCTCGGATGCGGCCGAGGAAAACCGGCGTCAGATATGTTGAGGCATACAGACCAAAACCGACCACCAGATTGAACAGACAGGCAAAGGTGAATGTGGGGTCACGGAAGGGGCTCAGGCGTACGATCGGGTTTTTTGAATAAAAGGATCGCTCGAGAAACAGTACAAAGGCCACCAGCGAGAACCACGCCGAAATCTGGATTTGCGGTTCGCTGAACCAGTTTTTTCGCGGGCCTTCTTCCAGCACATACTCCAGACAACCGAGAGCTATCGCCATCGACAACAAATGTACCCAGTCGATACGTTTAAGCATCGGGAAATCGGCTTTATCCACATGAATAAATAACACGGCGCCGGTGGCAACCAGAGCGCCTGGCAGGATATTGATGAAGAAAATCCATCGCCAGTCGAGTAATTGCGTCACCACGCCACCCACCGTCGGTCCCAGTGTGGGGGCCAGCACGCTGACCATGCCGAGGATCGCCGGGATCAGCGCCTGCTGTTTACCCCGAAACATCGCGAATCCGGTCGCGAATACTGTCGGCACCATCGCGCCGCCGGTAAAACCCTGCAATGCGCGAAAGAAGATCATCGACTCAATATTCCACGACAATCCGCAACCGATGCTGCTGAGGGTAAACAACGCCGCCGATGCGCTGAACAGCCAGCGGGTAGAAAGCGCCTGCGCCAGGAATGCGGAGAAGGGGATCATCACCAGTTCGGCGATCAGATACGAGGTTTGCACCCAGCTGATTTCATCTGGTCCGGCGGAAAGCCCGGCCTGCACATCGTTTAACGAAGCGGCGACGATCTGGATGTCGATCAGCGCCAGAAACATACCAAACGCCATAATGCTGAAAATCAGAAACTTGCGTGATGTCGGGTAATCCGCAGGCGAGAGCGTCGCGGCTGGCGTCAGGTTGGCAGACATATTGTGAAATCCCGGAGCTTGTTTGTATGATGGGTATCATATTAATATGATGTTCATCATGCAATGAGTGGAATTAAAAATGAGCGAAGCAACGACAGGAGATGGGATGCCGGTCCCGGTAGAGAAGGTCAATAAACGATCTAAGCGGATCTTCGTGGTCAGCGGTATTGCGCTGGTGGTAGCCCTTGGCGGTGCGGCATGGTTACTGGCTGCACCCGCGTCAGAATCGACGGATGATGCGTATCTGACAGCGGATGCGACCCTCGTTGCGCCAAAAGTAAAAGGCTTTGTGTCGCAGGTGCTGGTGAATCATAACCAGCGGGTGCATGCCGGCGATAAACTGGTACTGATCGATAGCGAAGAGTTTACGGCGCGTCTGGCCGCTGCGCAGGGGGAACTTGAAGATGCCCGCGCGCAGGTGGCACAACAGGAAGCCGCATTGCTGAGCCAGCAGGCGCAGGAGCAGCTGGCGCTCACCCAAATCGAGGCCGCGCGCACGGCGATCCGGTCCTCGCGTGCTGAACAGCAACATGCAGAGGCCGAGCAGCAGCGTTATCAGTCGCTGGCGGTTAGCGGGGCCACGTCACGTAACGATGCAGACCGGTATAAAACGGTGGCGGTGACGGCAGAGCAAACCTCTGCGCACGCCGCAGCTATGCTGGATGTCGCCCAAAATCAGGCAGCGGTAACACATGCACAGCGGGCAGAAATTCAGGCGGCACTGGCGCTGGCGAAGGCTGCTGTGGTGAAAGCGCAGGCAGCAAAAGCGCTGGCGCAGCAGGATCTCAATCACACCACTATTTTTGCCGCTGTTGATGGCGTGGCGGGCAACCGGCAGGTACAGATAGGCGATTACGTCACACCCGGTCAGCGTTTGATGACACTGGTACCGGAGCAGGGCATTTATGTAACGGCCAACTTCAAAGAAACGCAGACCGGCAGAATGCAGCCGGGACAACGCGCGGATGTGCATGTGGATGCGTTGCCGGGCGTGACATTTCACGGTGAAGTCGACAGCCTCGCGCCGGGTTCTGGCTCAACGTTCGCATTGCTGCCGTTTGAGCCGGGCACGGGTAATTTCACCAAAATTGTTCAGCGGGTGCCGGTGCGCATCCGTCTGGACACCGGTCAGCCTGATTTAGCGGCGCTGCGCCCCGGATTATCGGTGGATGCACGCGTTTCGCTAACTGATCCTGTCAGGTAAACTATGACGGCAATTTTCTGATTATCAGGGTGTTACTATGCGCTACGAAAGTGAACATAAACCTAAAATCCGTGAGCGGATCGTGAAGGAAGCGGCGAAAGCCATCCGCGCCAAAGGGCCATTGCAGGTCAGCGTGGCAGGTGTGATGAGCAAAGCCGGCCTGACGCACGGTGGGTTTTATGCGCACTTTGCCTCAAAAGAGGCGTTGATTGAGGCGGCCATCGGGCAGATGTTTAATCAGGTTATGGCCCGCTGGGATAAAGAAAATCAGGGACTGACGGCGCAGAAACAACTGGCAGGGTATATCGATTTTTATTTGTCGCCGTGGCACCGCGATAACCGTGCGCAGGGTTGTCCGGTATCGGCGCTGGCCTCTGAAACCCCCCGTATGTCGGCACCCTGTCAGGCAGAGTTTGCGCGTGGTATCGGACGTATCCGTGAAATGATTATCCGTCAGATAACAGAGATGGGTGTCGATGATCCGCAAACGCTGGCGATTTCGGTGAGTGCGGAACTGATGGGCAGTTTGTCACTGGCACGCTGTGAGCCGGACCGGCAGGTATCGGATGCCTTGCTGGAAAGTGCAAAGAAAGCGCTGAAGGCGCGGTTAAATTTGCCGGGATAATAAACTCTCAGAATCGCTCCCTCCCCTGCGAGGGGGAGGGTTGTGGTGGGGTATTACTTCGCAGGGGGAGGAGCTGAAAAATCTATCAGAAATCGTAACCTACTGTAGCCACCACCGTCCGTTCCTGACCCCAGTAGCAGTAGCTGGTGCCGTAACAGGCTGCGACATATTTTTTGTCGAACAGGTTGTTAGCGTTCAGCTGCACATAGGCGCCTTTGAGTTGCGGATTGAACTGCACCAGATTCATACGCAGTGACGCGTCAACCAGCGTGGCGGAAGGCATGTGGCGGGTGTTTTCGTTATCCGCCCATTGGGTGCCGATGTAACGAACACCTGCACCCATATCCACACCAATCGGCGTGTTGTACTGACCCCAGATGGAAGCCATTTGCTTTGGCGTCACATACGGTGTGTTACCGTTGTTCTCAGCCGCATCACGGATACGCACTTTGTTGTAGGTGTAACCGGCCATCACGTTGAAGCGTTCGGTAACCTGTTTCTTAGCTTCCAGCTCCAGCCCCTGTGAGCGGATTTTACCCGCCGGCTCGTAGTAGCTGCCGACCACCACGCGGTTACCCACGTCTTTCTGAGTCAGATCATACAGCGCCGCGGTGTACATATCAGAAGTACCGACAGGCTGGTATTTGATCCCGGCTTCGTATTGCTCACTCTGCATCGGTTTCAGCAGCGTGCCGTCAGCGCCCGGCAAGGCAGATGGCGTCATCGCCTGGCTGTAGCTGACGTACGGAGAAATCCCGTTGTCGAAGGCGTACAGCAGGGAAGCGCGGCTGTTAAAGTGGCTGTCTTTACGTTCGCTGTTGCTCTGCGTGCCGTAAATGCTTTCGTAGCTGCGGCTGGAGGTTTTCAGCGTGTCGTAACGGCCTGACAGGGTCAGATACCATTTGTTCCAGTTCATCTCATCTTGCAGATAGGTACCCATCTGCTCATAACGGTTTTTACCGCGTTTAAGGCTGTAATAATCCAGTGCATCACCGCCCACGCCGGTGTACGGGTTGAGGTTTTCAGCGTAAGCAGCGTCAGATTTCACATCATTGATAAAGTGGGAATAGTCAAAGCCCAGCACCACTTTATGCGCCAGTTCGCCGGTGGCGAAATCCGCTTCAAGCTGGTTATCGATCGCGAAGGTATCCAGGGATGATTTTTCACCGGAATAATAACGGCTCATCTCGGTACGATCCGCATTCCAGCCGGCCTGATACACCTGATCCAGTTCGGTATTGGAATGGGTGTAGTTGGCGTTCTGGCGGAATGACCATACATCGTTAAATGCATGCTGGAATTCGTAGCTGTAGATTTGTTCCCAGCGTTTGAACTGATTGCGCGTGCTTTCACCATCAAAGAAACCGCGGCTCAGTTTCTGTCCATAGAGGCTGCCGTCAGCCGGAACGGCGGCATGGTAGCCACCGGACGGATCTTTTTGCAGATACGCGCGAAGTAACAGCGAGGTGTTTTCATCCGGCGTCCACAACAGTTGTGGCGAAATCGCGTAACGCTCTTCACGCTGATGATCATACTGCGTATCGCTGCTGCGGGTCATACCGGTCAGACGGAACGCCAGCTGATCATTGATGGCGTTGGTGTAGTCGAACGCGCCGCCTTTAGTATTTTGCGTGCCACCGGAAAGCTGGAAATGACCCTCTTCAGCAAACTGCGGGCGCTTGGTCGATTCCACCACCACGCCGCCAGGAATGCTCTGACCGTAGAGGGCAGAAGAGGGGCCTTTCACCACATCAATGCGTTCCAGGAACCATGGGTCAACCTGGATGGAGTTGTAGGTCGAGCCATCGCTGAGGATACGCAGGCCATCGAGGAAGGTGTTGTTGACGTCACCGCCATGGAAACCGCGCAGGGAGATGGTGTCATAACGCGTTGCGCCGCCGGCAAAGTTGGTGAATACGCCCGGTGTATAGTTCAGCGCAGCGTTGACGGTGGTGGCATTCTGATCCGTCATTTGCTGACGGGTCACGACAGAAACAGCCTGGCCCGTGGTAATCAGCGGCTGATCCGTTTTGGTCGCGCTTTTACTGGTTTTCGCGCTGTAACCCTGGGTCGGCGCATCGGCGGTATCCGCAGGCGCGGCTTTGACAATGACGGTGTCTTCAGCTGCCATTGAGGCAACCGGCATTGCCAGCGCGCACATGAGCACCGAGCGTTTGAGGGGGAAAGCCAACAACATATTCATAATCCCTATAAATAACTCAATAAATTATTGAGTGATTAATTGATGCATGTGTAATAAACCCAAAAGCCAACATTTGTTCCGCCTAAAAACGGCTATACGTGACAGACGGTAACGTAACCAAACCTGGCAAATGTTAAACTTAATGATAATTGTTATCATTATTATTTTGTAAATTCAAGGGAACTTTCTTCAAAAAGTGTGAGGTGACGCATTTTTAACCTGATGAAAACGAGGGTTTTTTGAGAGTGGCACTAAAAATTCGGGCAAAAATGGCCGCGAGTGATTACGGTTAATAGGGCATTTTTAAATATTTTCATTACCTAAAATTCACTGCCGGGAGGCGAAAATGAGTCAGGGGAGTCAGGAGGAGTACAACGGGAAATGGGCTGCGGTCGATGATTATCTGGTAAGTCATCTCGTGGAAAGCGATCCGGTTCTGGAACAGGTGCTGAAAAATAACCATCAGGCCGGTTTACCCGCGCACGATGTGGCACCCAATCAGGGGAAATTACTGGCGCTCCTGGCACAAATTACCGGCGCGCAAAAAGTTTTGGAAATCGGCACGCTCGGCGCGTACAGCACACTCTGGCTGGCGCGGGCATTACCGGCGCTCGGAAAAGTCGTGACACTGGAAGCCGATCCGCATCACGCCCGTGTCGCAAAAACCAATATTGAACTGGCCGGTTTGCAGGACAAAATTACCTTACACGTCGGTCCTGCCGCCCAAACGCTGCCAGGGCTTCAGGCAGAAGCCCCGTTTGATCTGATTTTCATTGATGCAGACAAACCGGGTAATCCGTTGTATCTCGAGTGGGCGCTGAAACTGTCGAAACCGGGTACATTGATTATTGGCGATAACGTGGTGCGGGAGGGTGCGGTGGTGGATCCGCACAGCGACGACGCCCGGGTACAGGGCGTGCGTCGCTTCATTGAGATGATCGAACAGGAGCCGCGTTTATCTGCGACCGCGCTGCAAACCGTCGGCAGCAAAGGCTGGGACGGTTTTGTGCTGGCACGGGTCACCGGTTAACCGGGCTTAACGCGCCAGCCCGAAGCCAATGTCAAACAGCGGGTTTTCGCTGTCATGCGGCATATCGGATTGTTGTCTGAGCACCGCTTCCTCAGACGATGGCAGTTCAAACGGTAGCTTTCCGGTATAAGCTTCAGGGCTGGTCAGACGGGTAAACAGCACGGTATCGCTGACACCAAAATTACCGATAACCGCTTTCGCTTTGTCTGTCACATTGGTCAGGATCGCCGGACGGTCGAGATAAACAGTCACGATTGTCGGCACCGCTTTGCTGGCTTTCACAATGGCCTGATAATCCGCATTGTCGCCGGTAAAGGCCAGTGAACCTTCATGATGGCGTTTGCCGAAGAACCAGGCTTTATGTGGTTGTTCATACGGCGCATGGGCGCGGATCAGCGCAATATCGGCTTTCTCCGGCGTATCCACCACGGTAAAACCGGCTGCTTTTGCGGCCTGCGGTCCGATGCCATACAGCCAGATTTTTTTGCCTTTTTTCAGCGGCAGCACGTCGCCGGTGTTTTGCAGCAGTACCAGCGAATGTCCCTGAGCCGCATCGGCTTCTTTTTGCCAGTCAGCCCGCCCGACGGTCCGGGTGGCGTACTGCACATCGACATACGGATTTTCAAACAGACCGGTCCTGAATTTTTGTTCAAGAATACGCACGACAGATTCGTCCAGACGCTGTTCAGTCAGCTGCTTTTCATTCACCGCATTGACCAGCAACTGCGAGTCGGTCACGCCGCCAAACTGATCAACACCCGCCTGCACGGCTTTCACGAAACGCTGCTGCGGCGTCAGGTTTTCAACGCCCCATGACATGCCGCCCGGCACCGGTTCTTTGCCTTGCGGCGAACCGTTCAGGCAATCATTTTCACAATTGCTGGTGATCAGCCAGTCGCTGAGAATGACGCCTTTGAAACCGTATTGTCCGCGCAGAATATCGGTCAGCAACTGATGGCTGAATCCGGCTCCGACCTGTTCGAGCGGTTTACCGTCCACGGAGACATTTTTCAGGATCGAATACGTCGGCATTACGCTGGCGACATTGGCTTCAAACGCGCCGGTAAAAGGATAAATGTGTTCTTTGAGATTGTTGCCGGGGAAGACGGCGTTTTTGCCGTAAACATTGTGACTGTCGAAACCGTTTTCAGCCGCACCGTACCCGACCCAATGTTTGACCACAGCGATCACGCTGCCCTGATTGAGCCCGTCGGCACCGTTTTGCATCCCTTCGATATAACCGCGCACCATGTTGTGCACCCGCGTCGGATCTTCGCCGAAGGTACCGCTGATACGTGCCCAACGTGGCTCTGTTGCCAGATCAGCCTGCGGTGAAAGTGCCTCACGAATGCCGACGGCCAGATATTCCTGACGGACAATATCGGCGTAACGACGGGTAAGTTTTTCATCCCCAATCGCTGCCAGTCCTAAAGTTTCCGGCCACCGGGTGAATTTACCGGAAGAGGTACTCGCGCCGACCAGATATTCAAATGAGTTACGCGGATCGCTGCTGATGGTGACCGGAATGCCGAGTCGGGTGTTTTCGGCAATCTGTTGCAGTTTATTGTTTTCCCGGGCCATCACGGCCGGATCATCCGCAGAAAGCCGGGTGATCAGACTGTTCACTTTGGCGCCGGCAATCATCTTTTCCGCCGCATCTGTATCATAATACGTCCCGGCCCCAACCGGACTGCTGGCGGTCGGTGCGGAACCGTGCATCATCACACCGGCTTTTTCTTCCAGCGTCATGCGTTTCACCAGATCCGCTGCGCGTGCCTGCGGCGTCAACCGCCAGTCTTCATAAGGTTCCAGTTTCCCGGAATGATTGAGATCCTTGAACTGCAATCCGTCAACGGTCAGCCGTGTTACGTCACGCTGGCTGAGGTCAGGCTGGATAGGGGTGGCGGAGGCAGTGGCAGAAAGCAAAAGGGCAGCACTGGCAAGGCTCAGAGGTTTACTTTTCATTATCATCCTTAACGTTTTTTATATATAAAAACTCAATGAATTATCAATACGCTATTTATCGGACAGATGCTGAGAGCGGCTTCTCAATTAAAAACCACAATAAACCGACTTTTTTCACTCTTTAGCCTACATTTTTTCGTCAATCTTCCGATAACCCCCTTTGGATCTGTTGGTTCGTCCCGTTTCGTTATGGGGCATACCTGCAGACGGCTACTGAGGCTTAATGGCCATTTAAGGTCTTCTATAAGGGATTGTCATGAAAAAGGTGATTTTTGCTGCGGCTGTTGCCGTACTGTTATCCGGCTGTGCACAGCAAACTTTCAACATGGGCCAGGGTATTGCGACCGCGCCTAAGCAAGTGACCACGCATCACTTCTTCGTCAGCGGTATTGGCCAGAAAAAAACCATTGATGCGGCTAAAGTTTGCGGTGGCGCAGATAAAGTGGTTCGTGTTGAATCACAACAAACTTTCGTCAACGGTCTTCTGGGTGTCGTGACGTTTGGTATCTATACCCCGCGTGAAGCCCGCGTGTTCTGTTCTTAATCGCGCCGGATATCACGCCAAGGCTGCCTTATGGCAGCCTTTTTCGTTGTAAGGACGCTTAACCAAAGGCCAGACCCAGCACCGCACCGGCGCTCAGCACCCACAACGGATGGATTCGCTTACTCAGCGACAGCAGCGTGCACAGCGCGATCACCCCAGCCAGGGGCAGTGTGGTCGCTGACGCTTTGGCGATCAGTAATCCGCTTGATACCACCAGCCCGACGGTTACCGGTACCAGCCCGCGCTGCACAATTTGCCGCCAGGGACGGTCTTTGTAACGTTTCCAGCCGCCCATCACAATAAGCGTAATAATCGAGGACGGGCCAAATTTTGCCAGCGAGGACACCAGCAGGCCTGACCATCCGGCAACCTGCCAGCCAATCAGCGGCACGATCATCATATTCGGGCCGGGAGCGGCCTGCGCCAGAGCGAACAGGGCGCTGAATTCCTGCGCGCTCATCCAGTGATGCACCTGTACCACCGCCCGTTGCATCTCAGGCAGAATGGTATTTCCGCCACCAAATGCCAGCACGGAAAGTTCGGTAAATAACAGGGCAAGAGAAAGCAGAACCGGCATCAGAATTTACTCCTCGCGCAGATGAAAATACTGACCGGGGCCAGCACCAGCATGACGGGCAGCATAGGCATGCGGAACGCAGCAATCGCCATCACACCGACAGCGACCAGCGCCAGTTGCAACCATTTACCCCGTAACGGGGCGAGCATTTTGATGCCGGTCGAGAGCAGTAAACCGGCGGCGGCGGCCGCCATCCCGGCGAACAGATGTTCCACCAGCGGTTGGTTCTGATAACGTGCATACACCAGGCCGAGCAGCACCACGCAAATCGTCGGTGCGAGGATCAGCCCGAGCAGCGCCGATAATGCGCCACGTAACCCGCGAAACTCCATCCCCAGGGCGACCGACAGATTAATAATATTACCGCCGGGTAAAAACTGGCACAGTCCGAGCAGTTCGGTGAACTGATCTGCAGTCAGCCAGCGGCGTTTTTCCACCAGCATGTGCCGCGCCATGGGCAATACGCCACCGAAACCGGTCAGGCCAAGGATGAAAAAACCCATAAACAGTTGCCGGCAACCGGGCTGCGGCGCGCTCTGAACCTCTGTATCAGTCATTAATTTATCCTGCGTTTGTGCTGACATTTTCACACACCCCCTTAAAGTCATTCAAAGCCACCTGAGACGTAAAATTCTGTTAAGGATCATGCGCGTGGATGTGCCATGATGTCTAATGCATTTATTAATGGCGAAAGATACTCTGTAGGTATGGATATGATTGAACTGAAACGTCTGAATGCGTTTGTCACCGTGGTGGAAGCGGGCAGCATTACCCGCGCCGCAGAACTGCTGTTTATCCAGCAGCCACCGCTGACGCGCCTGTTACAGGGACTTGAACAGGAATTTGGTATCTCTTTATTAGAGCGCCTGCCGCGCGGTGTTGTTCCGACCGAAGCGGGTGAAGTGTTATTACAGGAGGCCCGTGCCGTGCTGGCGCGCGCCGCTCAGCTCAGTGCCGCCATGCGCCGCGCTGCGCAGGGCGAACAGGGACGGATCCGCATCGGTTTTACCAGTTCCGCCGCGCTGCATACCTTCGTCCCCGCACTGCTGCGCCGCTATCGGACAATTTATCCGGCGGTCAGTACTCAGCTTGAGGAAAGTGGCAGCGGCGAGTTGCTGTCCGCCGTGGTGGCGGGGGAGCTGGATGTCGCTTTTGTGCGCATGCGGGTCAAAGATATGCCGGAATTAGAAATGGAAAAAGTGCTGGATGAACCGATGTGGGTGGCCGTGCCGGCGGGGCACAAACTGGCGTCGCAAACGGCCGGTCAGCCGCTCAGACTTGAAGATCTGAGTAACGAACCTTTTGTCTTATACCGGCGGCGGGCCGGGCAGGGGTTGTACGATGCCATACTCGGGGCATATGTCCGCGCCGGTTTCAGTCCGCACATTGTGCAGGAAGCGCCGCGTTTAACTTCCTGTCTGAGTCTGGTCGGTGCCGGACTGGGGATTTCTATTGTGCCGGAATCCATGACCCGGCTGGGCGGAGACGGCGTGGTATTTTTGCCGCTGGACACCGCCACACAACTTAGCGCACCGTTGTATCTTGCGCGGCGGGAAGACAGTCATTCATCCGCTATAATCAATATGTTTTGCGATCTCGTGAAAACGCAACTGAAGGCAGATTAAAGATGTTGCCCGGAAATGTGTTTGCGGGTGGATTCCAGCGTAATGCCGTCAGATTCGATGGCATTCAGCAGAGAATCGAGCAGGCCGGGGAAGCGCGCGTCCAGATCGTCGCGGCGCAGTGAAAGCAAATTGGCGCGGCCGTCCGGGCGCTGCCAGATGACACCGCTGTCACGTAATACACGCCAGTGATGGGTCAGCGTCGATTTCGACAAACCCTGCAATAACGTGCCGCAGGGATGCTCGCCACCTTTGGCCAGCGTGCGCACAACGGCCAGGCGTAACGGATTTCCCAGCGCAGTCAGAACATTTTCGAGGCGGATCTGCTCCCGCTCAGGGTGGTTGGCTATCATATTGTTCCTTTACGTTAACGACGCTCATCGGCGGCCGCGCAATATAGCCTATCCCTCTGCTGCTGTACAACGCGACGGCCACTGACCGATTTCATCGATAGAATAAAATAATTGTACGATTATACACGTACAATTGTAGTATACTCTTCGCATTAAGAATTTTAGTACCCATTACTTTGTGACGGGACGTGAAAACCACTCTCCGCCAACTTAGCCATCAACCAGTAAGGACGTTATATGGCTCGCAAAACGCCAATCGAGCGCTACCGCAATATCGGTATCTCAGCACACATCGACGCAGGTAAAACCACCACCACCGAGCGTATACTTTTCTACACCGGCATGAATCATAAGCTGGGAGAAGTGCATGACGGCGGTGCGACCACAGACTGGATGGCTCAGGAACAGGAGCGCGGCATTACGATTACCTCTGCCGCCGTGACCTGTTTCTGGCGCGGGATGGATCACTCGTTCGATGAGCACCGGATTAACATTATCGATACCCCTGGGCACGTGGATTTCACCATTGAGGTGGAACGTTCCATGCGTGTACTCGACGGTGCGGTGATGGTGTACGACGCCGTGGGCGGTGTGCAGCCACAGTCTGAAACCGTCTGGCGTCAGGCCAATAAATACAACGTGCCGCGTCTGGCGTTCGTTAACAAAATGGACCGTCAGGGTGCAGATTTCTTTCGTGTCCGTCAGATGATGGTGGACCGTCTGAAAGCCAATCCGGTGCCGGTTGTGATCCCCATCGGTAAAGAAGAACATTTCACCGGTGTCGTAGATTTGCGCAAAATGCGCGCCATTTTATGGGACGACGCGACACAGGGTATGACCTTTACCTATGAAGCCATCCCGGCAGAATTGCAGGCACTGGCGGAAGAGTGGCGCGAGAAAATGGTCTCGGCAGCCGCCGAAGCCAATGACGCACTGATGGATAAATATCTTGAGGAAGGCTCGCTGACCGAGGATGAAATTACCGAAGGATTGCGCCTGCGCACCATCGCCGGGGAAATCCAGCCGATGTTGTGTGGCAGTGCATTCAAGAATAAAGGCGTGCAGCGCATGCTCGATGCCGTGATCGAACTGATGCCTTCTCCGCTGGATATTCCACCGGTTGCCGGCACGGATGAAGACGGTAACGAAGCCTTCCGTCATTCCGATGACGGTGAGAAATTCTCGGCCCTGGCGTTCAAACTGATGACGGACCCGTATGTCGGCCAGCTGACGTTTGTTCGCGTTTACTCCGGCGTGCTGAAAAAAGGCGACAGCGTGTATAACCCGGTACGCGGCAAGAAAGAGCGCATTGGCCGTATCGTGCAGATGCATGCCAATGATCGTATCGAGATTGACGAAATCCGTGCCGGTGATATTGCCGCCTGTGTGGGGCTGAAAGATGTCACCACCGGGGAAACGCTGTGTGACCCGTCGGATATCATCACGCTGGTGCGCATGGAATTCCCGGATCCGGTGATTTCGCAGGCCATCGAGCCAAAGACCAAAGCTGACCAGGAGAAAATGGGCATCGCGCTGTCACGACTGGCGTCAGAAGATCCGTCGTTTCGCATCCGTACGGATGAGGAATCCGGCCAGACGATCATTTCCGGCATGGGCGAACTGCATCTGGAAATCATCGTTGACCGTATGAAGCGTGAGTTTGGTGTGGAAGCCAACATCGGCAAACCTCAGGTAACGTACCGTGAAACGGTGCGCAAAACGGTCACCGACGTCGAAGGGAAGTTTGTGCGTCAGTCCGGCGGTAAAGGTCAGTATGGTCATGTGGTCTTCACCCTCGAACCGCTGCCTGCGGGAACGGGCTTTGAGTTCGTTGACGCCACCAAGGGAGGTGTGGTACCGCGCGACTATATCCCCGCTGTCGAAAAAGGGGTCACGGAAGCGCTGAACAACGGCATTCTGGCGGGCTATCCGGTGGTGGATGTGAAGGTGACGCTTACCTTTGGTTCTTACCACGAGGTCGATTCCTCAGAAATGGCGTTCAAAATGGCGGCGATCTTTGGTTTCAAAGAAGCCGCGAAACGTGCCGATCCGGTGATTCTGGAACCGATGATGAAAGTGGAAGTGGAAACACCGGAAGAGTATGCCGGTGGCGTGATGGGAGATTTATCATCGCGTCGCGGTACGGTGCAGGGCATGGAAGAGATCGCGGGCGGTGGCGGTAAAATTATCAAAGCCGAAGTGCCGCTGTCTGAAATGTTCGGCTACTCCACCGTTTTGCGGTCGATGTCGCAAGGCCGTGCAACCTACAGCATGGAGTTCAACCACTATGCCGAGGCACCACGCAATGTGGCGGAAAATATCATTGCATCGCGTGGAAAATAAGCATAACAGGCGTACTCTCCGCCAGAGACAAAACGGTCCGCAAGGGCCGTTTTTTTGGTTTTTGAAAAGGATGCGATAGATTATGGCTTCATTGTGTGACACTCTTATGCGCATGTCATGTACGCATAAAGAGGGTGTTATGTTATCCATAGCAGGAAATAAGAAGCGAACCAATGTCACATTGAGTGCCGATCTGCTTGAACAGGCCAAAGCATTCGGCATTAACCTGTCAGCCACGTTTGATAAAGCATTAGGAGAAGCGGTGAAAGAGAAACAAAGGGCACTGTTTTTAGAAGAAAATCAGCAAGCAATGGATTCATGCAATGCCTTTACTGAAAAGGCAGGACTCTTCTCTCAGGGACGCGGAGTATTGTAATGGCGCAATTTGATGTGTATGAAAACAGGGGGGATGGCAAAAACCTTTATCCCTATTTTATGGATATTCAGAATCCATTATTTGAAAGACTGAACGAACGGGTAGTGATCCCGCTGACTTCACTCAGTAATCTGAGGCCCGTCAGGCATCTTCACCCTCTGGTGCGTATACAAAATCAACAATATGTGCTGATGACAAATCTGCTCACCAGCGTCAGTACAACGCAGTTGCGACATGAGCCCGAGTTTAATGCCGATATTCATCGTGCGGATGTCGTGGCTGCTCTGGATTTACTGGTGACAGGAATTTAAGGCGCAGACATTTGCGCCTTATTTATACACGCCGAATTAGCTGACCAGTTTACTGACGATGTTCGCGACGTGTTTGCCCTGATGTACGGCAATACGCAGTTCTTCTGCGCTCGGCTGTCGTGAACCATCGCCACCGGCAAGCGTGGTTGCACCGTAAGGGGTACCGCCGCGAACCTGTGAAATATCAAACAGTTCCGGCGTAGTGTAACCAATCGGGACGATAATCATGCCGTGGTGGGCGAGGGTGGTCCAGGTCGAGGTGATGGTCGTTTCCTGTCCGCCGCCGGTGCCGGTTGAACTGAATACGCTGGCGACTTTGCCTGCCAGTGCGCCTTTAGCCCATAGCCCGCCGGTTTGATCGAGGAAGGTACGCATTTGTCCTGACATATTACCAAAACGGGTCGGTGTCCCGAAAATGATGGCATCGTAATCAGCGAGCTCAGCGGGCGATGCCACTTCCGCAATCTGGTCAGTTTTACCGCCAGCGGCTTTAAAAGCCTCTTCAGGCATGGTTTCGGGTACGCGTTTTATCGTGACTTCAACCCCGGGTACGCTGCGTGCACCTTCTGCAACACTTTGTGCCATCGTTTCAATATGACCATACATGGAATGATAGAGAACCAGTACTTTTGCCATTTTTAACTCCTCATGAGGTGATGTTTTTTCCGTATCGGATGCGGGCTTCTGTCCGGTAATACGGGCGAAAAATCCGCTTAAAAATCCCACGTTTTCTCCTCCACCAGTCGGTGATTGTAATGAGCGGGAAAGTCCATCGTCCGCGCATCATCGGGGAGTTACAAACGCAAATTTTTGAACAGTCTCTTCAATTAATTAGAGCAATGGGTCGGATAAACGCATTGCCTGATTAATAAGAAACAAGTGGAAGGAACGTTTCACTCATCTACATACTAGAACAGATGTGCGCATTTCGCGGGAGGGGAGATGAAGCCCTGTCAGGGGGCGCTTTCCCAACTGACCAATATGGAGACTTCATCCGGTTTGGCAATAAACTTACTGAGCGTGGCAGTGTGACCGTCTTTCATTATCACCGAGACGGCAACGCCCGTCACACCCTCGGTCAGAGGGGTTTCCTCGACGCGCTGTAACATTTTCAGGCAGACATATTGCTGCTCCGGCGGCAGGTGTTTGAATTTATCGCTATGGCGTTTTTTCATTTGTGACTGGCCTTGAAAGAGATGAAGAGGCTGAAACGGTCAGCCTCTTTTTAATCGTGCGATTACCAGCCAACGCTCATGCCTGCGCCATAACCCACGTTATTCTGTGAGTCGTCGGAGACTGACATTTTTACGATGGTGGCCCTGCCCGCGTGGAAGGAAGCACCGACTGACAGGGCATTCTCTGAATCATAACCGCCCACACCAGCACCCACCGCGAACTGCTGAGATTCCTGCACCTGCGGAATATTGGCCTGAGCCATGGCAGAGGCTGAACCGGCCGCCGCTTCTTTTTTGTTGTCATCAACCCGCGTTTTCAGATCAGAGAATCTTTTATTGGTGTAGTCATTTGCCTGAGCCAGTGTACGGGCATCGCCCGCAGTCCGGCTGTGGGATTCCGCTAAGACTTCGGCGTGAGCTCCTGCGGCTAATTGCTGGATTTGCTGATCGTAGTATATATGTTCGATCTGCTGTTCATGGGCAACTTTAGCCTGAGCGGCGGCGATCGGTTTTTTCGTTTCTGCCTGCGTTTTCTGTGTTGAGTCCTGAGCTGTCTGGGCGAGAGCAACCACATCCACATGTTGCATCGAAGTCCGCTGACGATTCGCTTCTGCCATTTCATCACCCTGGATAGCTTCGCTGTTGGCATTAACTTTAGACATGTCGGCATCTTTTCCGTCAGTACCTGCTAAGCCGGTATCGCCCTTAGCGCCATCTTTGCCATCGATTCCATCTTTACCATCAAGGCCATCATGAGGGGCATTCGCCGCCGCATAACGCAAAGCAACCTGTTCAGCTTGTTTTTTTTGCATCTGTGTCTGAACGTCTACCGGTATACCTGTGGGATCATTTTTTATGGGGGTGAGTAATACCGGCGTTCCTGTTGGATCATTTTTGACAGGTGGTTGCGCAACCGAAATCGTGTGTTCCGCCGGAGTCAGGTTGGTCATGGGAAGAGTGGCTGTCTGTGTCATCGGCGTTTCCATTCTTGCCAGGGGATCAAAAACAGGCATCTGAACATTGCTTGAACCATTCCAGTAGGTGTTGTTTTTGAGATAGTCGGAAACCTGAATAAGGTCGTTTTTCCGCAAGATCTCATTCTGCTTATCTGAAGGAATTTCCGGATTATTGGCAAAGTAGGCTTTGGCAGCCTCCAGGTCATCCCCCGAAAGTTGTGCATGAACAGCCGGAATAACACTTGTTGAGAGCACCACACCAAGGCATATGCGCTGAACGGCTATGCGTAGTGCCCGGAAGTCCGCCGGAGCCTGAAGCCTGTGTTTCTTACCGGCTTTACCAGCGGCGATGATCTGAATGTTGCGTTCTGTAAACTGAGTGTTCATTTGTTTTTTCCGATCTTGAAATAAGTATCTACTAGCGACAAATAAGAGGTGTTATCAGGATGATATTTTTGTCTCTTCAACAAAATCATACATACAATGAATGTGACTTGCTTCACACATCAACCGGTCATTTGACTTATGTCAAGAAACGTAAAGTTATTGCGCTACATGAGTTTGTTTCATCCAGAGCCATCTTTGGTGGCTAACAGACACGAGTTTTTGTTTCTGTAACTATCAAAAGGAGCGTTTTTAGTCGCCAGTAGCGACCAGATGAAATATCTATAAGATTCTTGTACAATATGCGCGGGTTTAAGAAATTGGGGATAAGTGAATGGCAGATAACGCAAAAGAATTCCTGGACTATGTCCGGAGGCTGGATATTGATCAGCCCGCGTTGTGTATTCTGCTGGGACTGCCACGCAGCACGTTAAATAAGTGGATCAATGGTACGGTGACACAGATCCCTCAGGTGGCGGTAACCGCAGTGAGAATGTTGTGGTTTATACGCAACAGTGATGAAGCCCTGTTTGAAAAGTGGGCGATGGTGCAGGACTTTGGTGTGACTGCCGATTATGCCGTCAATGACAAAGCCCAGGAGTTTTTACATACTATTAAGCGCGAACCGAGTGCGCCCATCAAAAAGTTGCTGACCCAATAATTACGCTGACAGGACGTGGTGTGCGAGATAAAGAACGCGAAAAAAGGCGATTACCCAGAGAGGTTAATCGCCTTTTTTACGATCAGGGCTGGGTGGAAACGTCAGACCACAACGTCGAAAATCATCTTCACCGGTTCGATATTAGTGAAGTTCGCCACGTCGGCGACGAAATCTGCAGCATTGCCTTGCATGCCTTTTTCGAAGTCTTCCATTGAGTTGCAATAAATATGGCAGGCGGCGATGAAGGGCGCCTCCGCCGGTGCATCTGCGGGTATTTTATCGATGGCGTAAGAATGGCAAAACTCCCCCATCCGGCGTTTGATCAAGGGTAAATGTACATCCCGATAATAATCATGATCAAAGGTTCCGTTTTCAATATTTGGATACAGCACACTGTATTTAATCATTTTATGTCTCGTCTTATTCCCGGATAAAAATCAATTTTAGCTTACCGGCTAATGATATGCCGCGCCATTTGTGCCCGATGTTATTTATCTGAAAAATCATTCATCTGCATACATGTACTATGCTTAATGAACTGATATTTAGCATGGGATAAACATGGGATTTTTAGGTTGGACAGCGGCGGTCGGAGGACTGCTATTGATTATGTCGCTCGCATCCGGGTGGATTTCCCGCGGTCCGGTGACAACGTTCGGTTTGTATCTGGCTGCGGGGATCGTTTGTGGTCCCTGGGTTCTGAATTTATTGCATATCGATCTGGTGGCGTATTCCACGCTCACCGCGCATTTCACTGAAATCGCCATGGCGGCGTCATTATTTATTACCGGACTGAAACTCCGCTTGCCTTTTCGCGCACAAAGCTGGCGTGTTGGTGTGTTACTCGCTTTTCCTGCCATGTTACTCACCGTCCTGTGCGTCGCCGCTATTGCTCATTACATTACCGGTATTTCCTGGCCGCTGGCCCTTGCATTGGGTGCCATTATCGCGCCGACGGATCCGGTGCTGGCCAGCATGATTGCCGTGAATGATGCCAATGATGACGACGGGCTGCGGGTTGCGCTTTCCAGCGAGGCAGGGATGAACGATGGTTCGGCGCTGCCTGTGCTGATGCTGGCGCTGATGCTGTTCACGGCGCAGGACGGATTATCTTCACACGAATGGTGGCACTGGGCATGGCGCGATGTGGTCTGGGCGTTGCTCGGCGGGTTGGCAATTGGTTTTGCGATGGGGAAACTGGTCGGGCTCAGTGCGACGCGTTTTCACAGCCGTCAGCGTACGGTTGCACCGAGTGATTTTCTGGCGCTGTCGCTGATAGCGCTCAGCTATGCGGCCGCGCAATCTCTCGATGCTTCCGGTTTCCTTGCGGCATTTGCCGCCGGTGTCGGGCTTCGCAGCGCGGAAGTACGCGTCGTTTCCCTGCATCCGCCGGAAGATCTGAGTGAGGGGTCGCGTCCGCCACCCGCTGAAGTCATGGTCAATCCTCACCAGCGTCACTCGATGCAAGCGGAAATGCCGCGCAATTCGATCGGACTGATGGTGGGTGATGCACTGTCGTTCGGCGATACCATTGAGCGGATTTTTGCTGCGGGAATTGTCATGGTGCTTGGAATCACGCTGGCAGAACACTGGGAACCGACGGGACTGCTGATCGCCGCGCTGCTGTTTATTGTCATCCGTCCTCTGGCTGTTTATATCACGACAATCGGCGTACATGTACCGAAGGGGAGACGGCTGATGCTCGGCTGGTTTGGTATTCGCGGTATCGGCAGTATGAATTATATCGCTTATGCCTGGACGCACGGACTGCACGGTGCGGACGCCAACTATATGACCAACATTGCGTTCACGGTGATTGTCGCCAGCGTGGTTATCCACGGCATAACGGTATCACCGGTGTTGCACTGGCGGCAGGCGAGGCAGGAGGCGGCGCAGGAAGAACGGGAGGCACGGGAAAAAAGGCAGCAGGAAGATGCATAAAAAAACGGACGCTCAGGGCGTCCGTTTTTGTCTCTGGCGTTGCGGTCAGGCAATCTGTTTTTTACTGAGGCTGAACATAAATAACACCGCGGCACACAGCACGACAGAAGGGCCGGCAGGTGTATCATAGAATGCCGAGAACGTCAGGCCGCCGGTCACGGCAACAATGCCCGTTATCACCGCCACATACGCCATTTGTTCCGGCGTTTTAGCGAAGCGCCGCGCGGTCGCGGCGGGAATAATCAGCAATGAGGTGATGATCAGCGCACCGACGAATTTCATCGCCAGACCGATGGTCAGCGCCGTTACCAGCATCAGGATGATGCGCGAACGTTGCAGGTTTACGCCATCGACATGCGCCAGTTCCGGACTGATGGTCATGGAAAGCAGCGCCCGCCATTGCCAGCACAGCACTGCAATCACCACCGTTACGCCAACGCCAATCATCCAGATGTCGCTGTATGTCACCGACAACAAATCACCGAACAAATATGCCATCAGATCCACACGCACGCCGGACATCAGGCTGACGACCACCAGCCCGAGTGACAGTGCGCTGTGCGCCATAATCCCGAGCAGGGTATCGACAGCCAGGTGCGGTTTACGTTCGAGCAATACCAGCAATACGGCCAGCAATAAAGTGACGGCGATAACGGTATAAAAAGGATTAATATTAAGCAGTAAACCAAAGGCTACGCCGAGGAGTGACGCATGAGCCAGCGTATCGCCGAAATAGGACATACGACGCCAGACGACGAACGAGCCCAGCGGGCCGGCGGCAATTGCCAGTAAAACACCTGCCAGCCAGCCAGGTAATAACAGCGCGATCATGCGTCACGACCTCCGGTGTTGCGCAAAATTATCTTTCCCTTTAAATCATGACGATGGTTATGGTTATGTCGGTAAATAGCCAGCTGTTCTGCGCCACGATTACCGAACATCGCAATAAATTCAGGGTGCGCAGAGACCACTTCCGGCGAGCCGGAACAGCAGATATGCTGGTTCAGGCACAACACTTCATCCGTTTTCGCCATCACCAGATGCAAATCATGCGAAACCATCAGCACGGCGCAACCCAATTCGCAGCGCAGGCTGTCGATCAGGTTGTACAGCGCCAGTTGTCCGTTGACGTCAACGCCCTGGGTCGGCTCATCGAGTACCAATAACTGCGGGCTGTTCATTAACGCACGCGCCAGCAGAACACGCTGGTTTTCGCCGCCGGAGAGTTTTTGCATCGGTTGATCCAGCAGATGCGCGGCCTGTACGCGTTTCAGGGCGGGCAAAATATCGCTTTTCTTCACACCGGGCTTCAGTCGCATAAAACGGCTGACGGTCAGCGGCATGGTAGGATCGAGATGAATTTTCTGCGGAACATAGCCGATACGTAAACCGGGTTCGCAGTTCATCTTGCCTTCTGTTGGCGCAATCAGGCCAAGCACAACGCGCACTAATGTGGACTTTCCCGCGCCATTCGGGCCGAGAAGGGTCAGAATTTTCCCCGGTTGCAGACTTAACGAGATGTTGGACAACACCCGTCGTGCACCGAAAGTCACTGAAATATTTTGGAGCGTAGCTAATGTGGACATGTCATAGGGTCTTGCAGAACAAATCGGATGTTATAATATTGCGTTTCGCTAAAAATAACCAGTTTTCCCCCAACCCGAAGATGAGTTCACTCAGCATGATACAGAAAAAAAGCGTTAAACGGATGTTTCTGGCCGCCGCAATATTAAGTTCAGGTGCGGTTTTCAGCACGCAGGCCGCTGTTCTGGCTTCCGTACGCCCGCTGGGTTTTATCGCATCCGCTATTGCCGACGGCGTCATGCCGACGCAAGTGTTGCTGCCGGACGGGGCGTCGCCTCATGATTTTGCATTACGCCCTTCCGATATTCAGCGTATGCGCAGCGCCGATCTGGTGGTATGGGTGGGGCCGGAAATGGAAGCGTTTATGACCAAGTCAGCAGCGCAACTGCCACCAATCCGTCAGGTCGCCATCGCGACGTTACCGGCAGTGAAACCATTGCTGATGAAAGGCAGTGATGACGATGAACATGACGAGGCTCATGAGCATGAGGCGGATGAACACCGCCATGGCGAATATAATATGCACGTCTGGTTGTCACCGGAAATCGCCCGCGAAGCCGCCATTGAGATCCACAACAAGCTCGCAGAGCTGGTTCCGCAGAAAAAGCAACAATTAGATGTAAATTTGGCACGTTTTGAAGACGGGCTGACAAAAACTGACAAAAATATTGGTACTATGCTGCAGCCTGTGCAGGGTAAGGGATATTTTGTTTTTCACGACGCTTATGGCTACTTTGAAAAACACTTCGGCCTTTCGCCACGTGGTCACTTTACGATCAACCCCGAAATTCAACCTGGTGCACAGCGATTACATCTCATTCGAACACAGTTGGTTGAGCAAAAAGCGACCTGCGTTTTTGCTGAGCCACAATTCAGGCCAGCCGTCATAACGGCTGTTGCCCAGGGAACAAAAGTGCGTATGGGCACATTGGATCCCTTGGGGAGCAGCATTGCACTCGGTGCGGACAGCTACGTGAACTTTTTGTCACAGCTGGCGAACCAGTACCTGAGCTGCCTGAAGTAAGCTAAAAGGACAGAATTTAAGTGCAGCTGATAGCCCGATCTATCGCTCTGGCGTATAGCAACCTTCCGCGGCCCCATCGCATTATGCTGGGGTCACTTACCGTCGTCACACTGGCTGTGGCCGTATGGAAACCGTTAGCCTATCACCCGGACAATGACCTTTCCGATACCAAACCGCTGGTTAAAAATATCACCCTTGATAACCAGCAATTACGTTCACTGCTTCCTGAAGCCAGCGAGCCTATCGACCAGTCTCCCCCCGCCGATGATGACATTCCGCAAGATGATCTTGACGATAAAACAGTCAATGAAGCCGGCGTACATGAATATGTGGTTTCTACCGGCGATACGCTGAGTAGCATTCTGAATCAGTACGGCATTGATATGTCAGAAATCGCTGCACTTTCAGATGCCAACCGTGATTTACGTAATCTGAAAATCGGTCAGCAAATTTCGTGGACGCTCAATGATGCCGGTGATTTGCAACGCCTGACATGGGAAAAATCACGTCGCGAAACTTACACCTTTGACCGTTCGGGCAACACGTTTAAATCCTCTCTGGAAACCCTGAAAGGGGAATGGAAAGATTCAGTATTGAAAGGGACGCTGAACGGCAGTTTTGTCACCAGCGCCAAAGCCGCAGGGCTGAGCAGCGCTGAAGTCAGTGCTGTTATTAAAGCACTGCAGTGGCAACTTGATTTCCGTAAATTGAAGAAAGGCGACGACTTTGCGGTGCTGATGTCCCACGAAGTACTGGACGGTAAGAATGAGCAAAGTGAATTGCAGGCCGTGCATATGCGTACCGGCGGCAAAGACTATTACGCTGTCCGGGCTGAAGACGGCAAATTTTATGACCGCACCGGCAGCGGGCTGGCGAAGGGCTTCCTGCGTTTCCCGACCGGTAAACAATACCGCGTTTCTTCTAATTTCAACCCGCGTCGTCTGAACCCGGTGACCGGGCGCATAGCACCGCACCGTGGCGTCGATTTCGCCGTACCTGTCGGTACGCCGGTGCTGGCGGTGGGCGATGGTGAAGTGGTCGTTGCCAAGAATGGCGGCGCTGCGGGTAACTATGTTGCCATCCGTCACGGTCGTCAGTACATGACCCGTTATATGCATTTGCGTAAGCTGTTGGTGAAACCCGGTCAGAAAGTGAAACGGGGCGATCGCATCGCACTGTCCGGCAATACCGGCCGTTCAACCGGCCCGCATTTGCATTTTGAAATGTGGATTAACCAGCTGGCTGTGAATCCGCTGACGGCAAAACTGCCGAGAACGGAAGGGCTGACAGGTAAAGATCGCAGTACTTATCTGGCCACTGTTCGTGAGGTTGTTCCTCAACTGAAGCTTGACTGATCTCTTCGCGCTTAATTTTCCAAGGCAGTGATTTATTGCAAAATAAATCACTGCACTTATCATTAAGGCAGAATTTGTCATAAGAGCCTGAGCATGCAGCCAGAAAAAGAAAAACGATCGACTATTGAATTTATTCCGCAATTTCAGAAAACCTTCTATCATCCGCGCTACTGGGGCGTCTGGCTGGGCGTCGGAGCGATGGCCGGAATGGCATATCTGCCGGCGAAGGTTCGCGACCCTATTTTAGGCAGCCTTGGCCGTCTGGCCGGAAAATTTGCGAAAGGCGCACGTCGTCGTGCGCAAATTAATCTGCTGTATTGTCTGCCCGAAACACCTGAAGCTGAACGTGAACATATCATCGATGAGATGTTTGCCACCGCTCCGCAATCTATGGTGATGATGGCTGAACTGGCCCTCCGTGATCCTAAAAAAATCATGCAGCGTGTTCACTGGCACGGCAAAGAAATTGTCGACCAGATGCATGCCGAAGGTAAAAATGTGATTTTTCTGGTGCCACACGGATGGGCTGTGGATATCCCGGCGATGCTGATGGCCGCTGACGGACAGCCGATGGCCGCTATGTTCCATAATCAGAAAAACCCGCTGACCGATTATCTGTGGAATACCGTTCGCCGTCGTTTTGGTGGTCGAATGCATGCGCGTAATGACGGCATCAAGCCGTTCATCAGTTCAGTGCGTCAGGGGTACTGGGGTTACTATCTGCCGGATCAGGATCACGGCGCTGAGCACAGTGAGTTCGTCGATTTCTTTGCCACCTACAAGGCGACATTGCCTGCGGTCGGACGTCTGATGAAAGTGTGCCGTGCGTCGATCATCCCGCTGTTCCCTGTCTATAATGGCCACGAACAAAGGCTGGATATTTATGTGCGCCCGCCGATGGATGATCTGGCCACTGCCGATGACAATCGTATCGCACGGCGGATGAACGAGGAGGTGGAAGTGCTGGTCGGACCGAATCCGGAACAGTACACCTGGATCCTCAAACTGCTTAAAACCCGAAAGCCGGGTGAACCTGAGCCTTATTCGCGCAAAGAACTTTATCCCAAAAAGTAACCGTTAAAAATTTCAAAGGCTGAGGCTCACACCTCAGCTTTTCTGTATGTTTTTTTCAGGGATACGCCTGAGGAACGCGGCAATCAGCAATACGCCGGTCGCGCCGGAAATCATACCCGTCAGCATAAACATGCCGCTGCCGAGTACGAAATACAACTGCTTTGCCACTTCGATGCCCGCCGCAAATACCACAATTGTGATCAGCCCCAGCGTCGCCGCAACGGTGCCTTTGCCGGTCGGGCTGGAAAACAGTGTCAGACGGTAAAGCCCGGCATTTACCAGCCCTGAGCCCAGCGCATACAGGCTGAGCCCGCCAATTATCCAGCCCCAGGCGTGCACCATAAACAGCGCGGCACCGGCGCTGACCGCCAGACCGAGCACTATTGGGGCAATGCCTATCCAGACGGGCGTGCGGATATTCACTTTCCCACTGATTTTGCTGAGTGTGATATTACCGATAATCAGCCCGGCGAATACCGGCACCTGTAACCATCCGTACTGTAGCGGCGTCATACCGGCATCCTGAATCAGTAATACCGGTGACTGCGCCACCCACGCCAGCAGCGGAAGGGTGATCAGCCCGATGGACAGCGACCCGAAAATCACGCCGGTATTGCTGAACACTTCGCGGTAATCGGTCAGTAAGCGGCGTATTGAAAATCTTTCCCCGCGTCCGGTGGCAGTTTCCGGCATGCTGCGCCACAGACCCCAGAATGAAAATGCAGAGACCAGCGAGAACAACACAAACATGGCTTTCCATGGCGCATAATGAATAAATACCGCGCCAGCCAGCGGCCCGAGCAGGGGGGCTATCAGCGTGATGTTAGCCATCAGCGCCATCAGTTTAACGCTCATTGTTTCACTGAATGCTTCCTGAATGGCGGCATAACCCACTGCACCGATAAAGCACAGACTCATGCCCTGTAAAAAGCGCATCAGAATGAATTGTTCAATGTTTTGGGTAAAAACTGTCAGCAGGCACGTGGCGGTGAAGAAGGCCACGCCTGCCAGCAGGACAGGTCTGCGTCCGAGCCTGTCGGAAAGCGGACCCAGCAGCCATTGCAGCAAAATACCGCCGCACAGATACGCGGTCAGTGAGGTGGAAACCCAGTCGGCACTGGCACTGAAATCACTGACCACCCGCAACATACCCGGCTGGATCATATCGTGGGCGATATAGGTGGCAAATTCGAATAACACCAGCGACAGCGGGAACAACCTCTGGCGAAAATTCAACCGCGAAGCGGGTTCGGAAACGGACGACATAACGTTAATACTCCAGGATTTCACATCAAAAAAGCGCGGCCTGTGAAAGCCGCGCTAAAATTCTGCAGATTAGAAAAAGGGGTTTCAGTAACGGTTGGCGTAGGCGGCAATCGGATTTTCCAGCGTGCCGGCGAACTTAAGATTCTGCGCCGGATCTGAAAGATTGATCATTTGCTGATTATTCGCCAGTTGCAGGCGGTTCAGACACGAGTGCGTAAACTCGGCACCGAACATATCATACCGGGCAAATTTCCCGGCCAGTTCCGGATACTGAGTCTGATAATCGCGGACCACTTCTGCCACCACCTGCCAGAACTGCCCGGCAGGATAATCGCCATGCTCTTCCAGAATGCGGGCAATAAACCGGAATACGCCGGCAAAGACGTCAGTGAAAATCGACAAAATTTTCAGATCATCCGGCACATCTACCGCCAGACGTTTGGCTTTTTCAGGCAGACAGGCATCCGGGTTCATCACTGCAATTTCCTCGGCGATATCCTTCATGAAGGCATTGATCGGGATATTGTTTTCGAAACGCAGAATCAGGTTTTCGCCATGCGGCATGAACACCAGATCGTACTGATAGAAACAGTGCAGCAGCGGGCTGAGATAGGCGTGCATGTAACGTTTAAGCCAGTCTCCGGTGGCCAGACCGGATGATTTGATCATCTCGACAATCAGCGCATCGCCATGTTTGTCGGTATGCAGCAGGGCAGCCATGGTCATCAGGCGCTGGTTGGGTTGCAACAGGGCGACCGGATTTTCACGCCACAGCGCCGCAAACATTTTCTTGTATGCGCTGTCACCTTTTATGGCGTCTTCGAAATAGTGATTGTGATAACCGAGCGACGCCACTTCCTGCAAAATGCTGAAACCGGTGGATTGCAGATACGAATCGTTTTCCACCAGATCCGCCAGCCATTCATTGATGCCCGGCGTCGTCGCCATATAGTACGGCGAAAGCCCGCGCATAAAGCCCATATTCAGGATCGACAACGCTGTTTTAACGTAACGCCCTTGCGGACGGCTGGTATTGTAGAAGGTGCGGATTGACTGCTGCGCCAGATAGTTATCCTCACCTTCACCAAGAAAAATCAGAAACTGACGGGCAATATCCGGTGCGAAAACGGTCAGTAATTTGTTCTGCCACTGCCACGGATGCACCGGCATGAAATAGTAATTTTTCGGATCGACACCTTTATCAATCAGCTTCTGCGTGAAAGCACAAATCTGCGCTTCGCCCAACTCTTCTGCGATCAGCTTTTCATAGGGCAAACCTTCGACACTGGCGAAATGTGCTTTGTCATGATGAACCGCAACCCAGACCAGTTGCAGTGGGCTGGCCGCTTCCGGTGCATAGCGAACATAATCACCGGCATCAAAACCGATACGGCCATTGTTAGCGATAAAGCCTGGATGGCCTTCAGTCATGCTGGTTTCGACAGTCTGGAAATCGGCTTCTGACAGTTGCTTTGCTGTCGTGTGATTATTCGCCAGTTTATAAGCGCTGCTGTAAAGCGTGCTGCTGATTTCTTCCAGATAAGTCGGCAGCATGGCTTGTGAGATACCAATATGTTCTGCGAATTCAATGATAAATTTAACGGCATCCAGGGGTTGCACGGTAAAATTATCCAGACGCTTAATGCTCTTGAGATCAATCATCCAGTCATTGAGTGGCAGCAAGCGTGCCCGGAAATGGTATTCAATTTCCGAGGCGGGAACCGTCAGCTGATAATCCGTCCAGGTGCCGGTTGTTTTTAATGCCTGAGGTGTGAGCAGACGTTCATGGGTTAGCTCGGACAGGCATTTACGCAGCAGCAGGGCATTCGCTTTCGCCCAGATTTCAGGTTGCAGGTGCTGCCCGGTTTGCAGATTAGCAGGGGTCATGGTGTGTTTTTCCTTCTGGCTGGCCTGAAAAAAATCTTCGCGCTGGCAAAATGCCAGCCATGCAGTTTTGTGTGTCAGTTGGATTTGTTTCTGATAGCGGAAACCGGCGCGTTTATTCAGTTTATGAATTTTTTCATTGCGAACATCCGGCTCGACTACCACGCGCCGGACATCGGGCTGGCTGAACAGGTACTCCATCACCGCTGAAAACACCTGCCAGCTGAAGCCAGTCACCGGTTTTTCAGCCGGTGACAGCAGAATATGCATGCCCATATCACCGGGTTGTACAGCGTAATGCTCATGCAACGGGTCATCCTCAACCGGATAGCATTCGATGAGAAATTGCGGCTGTCCGTCGATTTCGCCCATCAGCGCTGCCAGCGGTTTATCCTGAGTCAGGTCGCGATAGAAATTGCTGACTTCTGTAATGCTGCTGTTTTGCATCCCCCAGAAATGCGCGTAGGGCTGCGTCATCCAGCCATGTAAAACGGCGGCGTCTTTTTCCGGAGACAGCGGGCGTAAAGACAGTTTCCCTGCATCGCGCAGGCAGGAGAATACGGCGGTAGAAATGGCATCAGACATGAGTAAATCTCCGTTAGTTTGCATCAGAGCTGAGGGTGCCAAAGGTCTGGAAAGCAATGGTTTTTTCCACCGGATACACTTCATGGCCGAGCATTTCGCGGATAATAGTGCTGTTGCGGTAGCACGCCATGCCCAGATCCGGTGTGACGAAACCGTGCGTATGAAGCTCGGCGTTTTGTACGAAAATCTGGTTGTGCGCATCGATGCTGTAATTGCGGTTGACGGCGTAACGACCGGCTTCATCCCACTGAATGCGGTTATAAATGCCCTCCACAAACTGCGGTGGCTGATAGCCGTACCCGGTCGCGAGGATCACTGATTCCGTGCGGTGCCGGTATTGCTGTTGCTGTTCGTGGTGGAACAAGGTCATTTCAAGTTCGCCGCTGCGGCTGCGGGTCAGCGCTGTCAGTTCCGAATGTGTGTACAAATCGACACTCAGCGGGCCGTCGAGGCGTTTGACGTACATCAGGTCATAAATATCGTTGATCAGACTGATGTTAATGCCCTTATACAGACATTTTTGTTCCCGATTGAGCTGATCGCGCTTGCTTACCGGCAGCGCGTGGAAATAGTCGATATATTCCGGTGAGGTCATTTCCAGCGTCAGTTTGCTGTATTCCAGCGGGTAGAAACGCGGTGCACGGGTTACCCACGTCAGATGATAATTGTGCGTGTCGATGTCGGAGAGCAGGTCATAGTAAATTTCTGCGGCGCTCTGGCCACTGCCGACTACGGTAATGGATTTTGAATTTTGTACCTGCTGTTTATTCGGTAAATAGGCCGAGGAGTGATGCACGTTTCTACCGGCATCCCGCGCACAGGCAGGCATCCACGCTGACGGCCCTGTGCCGAGAACCAGCCTTCGGGTACGGTAAATCTGTTTTTCGCCGCTTTTCGTCGAGCGCGCCTCTATCCGATAGCATTCCTGTGCCGCATCCCAGGTAACGCCCTCCACGCGCGTGGAGAATTGCAGGCTGGTCAGCTGGCTGCATGCCCACTGACAATACTGATTGAACTCTTTACGCATCATGAAGAAATCTTCACGGATGTAGAATGAGTAGAGTTTTCCCTTTAATTTAAGATAATTAAGAAAACTGTAAGGGCTGGTCGGATCGGCAAGCGTCACCAGATCGGCCATAAACGGGGTCTGTAAATGTGCGCTTTCCAGCATCATGCCGGTGTGCCAGTCGAAGCTGTCATTCTGGTCTAAAAACAGGCCGTTCAGCGCTTTCAGTGGTTCAGTCAGACAGGCCAGCCCGAGGTTAAACGGACCGATTCCTACGGCGATAAAATCATACATAGGGTCGTTTGGGTGGGTATTCATGGTGTGGCTCCTTTTACCGGTTTTTCGCGGCGCTCAGCGCACTGGCAGTGAGTTCTTTGCCGTAATGAGTAATCAGGCTAAGCACATCGGCAACGTCTTCCGTGGTGGTGGCTGGGTTGAGTAAGGTAAATTTCAGATACTGGCGCTGATGTACTTTGGTTCCGGCGATAACGGCGCTGCCGTCGCGGAAAATGGCCTTACGGATCCCGGCGTTGATGTCGTCAATCTGTTCATGCGTCATGGATAAACGCGGTACGAACCGAAACACCAGCGTGCTCAGCTCCGGCTTATGCAGCACTTCAATATTCAGATTCTCTTCCATCATCTGATGCGTTTGTGTCGCGCGGGCCAGCAGCACATCAAAGGATTCTCCTAATGCCTGCTGACCCATAATGCGCAACGTCAGCCACATTTTGAGGGCATCAAAACGTTTGGTGGTCTGGATACTTTTGTTCACCAGATTCGGCGTGCCTTCCAGTTTCGCACTCAGCGGATTCAGATATTCGGCGTGATGTGTCACGTGCTCCAGATGACGGTGGTCATTAACCAGAAACGCGCTGCAGCTTACCGGCTGGAAGAAGGATTTGTGGTAATCCACGGTGACGGAATCGGCCAGATGGATGCCGTCAATCCGCTGACGATGCTGTGGCGAAACCAGCAAACCACAGCCGTATGCGGCATCTGCATGCATCCAGATTTTTTCCTGGCGGCAGATTTCAGCGATCTCATTCAGCGGGTCGATACTGCCAAAGTCAGTCGTACCGGCGGTTGCCACGACGGCAATCGGAATCAACCCTTCAGCGTGGCAGCGCTCAATTTCCTGACGGAGTGCGGCAATATCCATGCGAAAAGCGCTGTCGCAGGCGACCGGCACCACGGCGTCATAACCCAGGCCGAGCAGGGCAGCGGATTTCTGAATACTGAAGTGGCTGACCTGTGAACTGAAAATACGCCAGCGGTTGGCTTCCGGCGGCAGACCCTGATATTTGATGCTGTGCTGCGGTCGGGTGCGTTTGCAATGGCTGTCGCGCGCCAGCAGCATGGCCATCAGGTTGGACTGGGTCCCGCCGCTGGTGAAAATACCGTCTGACTGTGCGCCAAAACCGATACGGGCGAGTGTCCAGTCAATGACTTTTTGCTCGATGAGCGTGCCGCCTGCGCTCTGATCCCAGGTATCCACCGAGGAGTTGATGGCACTGATAAACAGCTCCGCCAGTTGGGAAGGTAAGACGGTCGGACAGTTGAGATGCGCCAGGTATTTCGGATGATGGAAATAGACCGCGTGCTGAAGATATAAATCATCCAGTTCTTCCAGCGCCAGCCGCGTTCCGTCCAGAGGTTTAGTCAGGTCAATATGGCGAAATTGCTCGGCTAATTCAGCCGGAGAAACACCGGAAAAGGGTTTCTCAGTATGGTTAATATGGGATTTAATTAATTCAACGCCTTGTTCAATCTGCGCCTGCCATTCAGGGATATTGTGGTGGTTAAAAATATAACCCTTATTTTTGCTTATATTTGCCTGGGCTGGGGTGAGATTTTGGCTACCGGATTGCATTAATTCCCAGTTATTTATCTGGCTCATTCTGTATCCTTTGGGTTAGTCCTTTTCATCCTCAGCAGGCGTGGGGCGGCCGCCCGGATAAAGTCAGGATTTAGCAGTGAACGTAAGCATTAGCAGGCAGGGCTGATGGCCATGCCTGTAAAGTGTATGGTTAAATATTTTATCTTATGGAAAATAATAAGTGTTATGTCTTGTTTGATTTCCTTAGTACGGATTTATGCAATGTTTTAACGATTGAGAATCATTATAAATGCAAATCATTATCATTCAACAACGAGAGTAAACATTTGCGCATAACAGAACTTTTTGATTGTTTAATGTGATGTTCGTCACATAAATAAGCGGGTGAATATTAAGCTCTTAATATTCCTATGGGAAGAATCTGTATTTTTTATACATTATTTTGTCTAAGTGGGGGCGTATTTTACTATCAAAAGTTATATTTAGACGCAGTATTTGTAAGTGTAATAACTTTTACCGACGGAACGTTTGCACGCCGCACCTGATTATTTCAAAACAAGGGCAACAATAATATTCGCATTAAGCGTTTGGGCGGATATGCAAAAAGGGGAGTAAATTTTCGGGCAGGGGAGTAAATAAATAAGAAGGCCGATCATCATGATCGGCCCTATATTTATATCTTATTACATTTTGCCATTATTCTACACGCAGTATACGGCTGGTATTGGTGGTGCCGATGGTACTCATGACATCACCCTGGGTGATGATCACCAGATCGCCGGACAAAAGATAACCTTTATCACGCAGTAAATTCACGGCATCTTGTGCACCCGCTACCCCGTCATTTACGCTGTCGAAGAAGACAGGGGTGACGCCACGGTAAATCGCGGTCAGGTTCAGGGTGTGTTCGTGACGTGACATGGCAAATATCGGCAGACCGGAGCTGATACGGGACAACATCAGCGCAGTACGACCCGATTCAGTCATGGAAATGATGGCTGTCACGCCTTTCAGATGGTTTGCTGCGTACATGGCAGACATCGCAATGGCTTCTTCGATATTATCGAATTCCACGTCCAGGCGGTGCTTGGAGACGTTAATGCTGGGGATTTTTTCTGCACCCAGACAAACGCGTGCCATGGCCGCCACGGTTTCAGCCGGATACTGACCCGCTGCCGTTTCCGCTGACAGCATCACCGCATCGGTGCCATCGAGCACGGCGTTCGCCACGTCCATCACTTCTGCGCGGGTTGGCATCGGGTTGGTGATCATTGATTCCATCATCTGGGTCGCCGTGATCACCGCGCGGTTTAACTGACGTGCACGACGGATCAGTTTTTTCTGGATACCGACCAGCTCAGGGTCACCGATCTCGACACCCAGGTCACCACGGGCCACCATGACAACGTCGGAAGCCAGAATGATGTCATCCATTGCTTCATCTGTCGCTACCGCTTCAGCACGTTCAACTTTAGAAACAATCTGCGCATTACAGCCTGCATCGCGGGCCAGACGGCGCGCATAGTTAAGATCTTCGCCAGTGCGTGGGAATGAAACTGCCAGATAATCTACGTCCATTTTGGCCGCAGTAATAATGTCTGCTTTATCTTTCTCAGTCAGGGCTTCGGCAGAAAGGCCACCGCCCAGCTTGTTGATGCCTTTATTATTAGAGAGCGGGCCGCCCACGGTAACTTCGGTGAACACTTTCATGCCCTGAACTTCCAGTACTTTCAGCTGCACACGGCCGTCATCAAGTAACAGAATGTCACCGGGCACCACATCGGCCGGCAGACCTTTATAATCGATACCTACTTTTTCTTTATCGCCTTCACCTTTACTCATATTGGCATCAAGCAGGAATTTGTCGCCGATATTGAGGAAAACTTTACCTTCCTTAAAGGTTGATACGCGGATTTTTGGGCCTTGCAGATCGCCAAGGATCGCGACGTGGCGGCCGAGACGCGCGGCTATTTCACGGACTTTGTTAGCGCGGAGGATGTGATCTTCAGGGGTTCCGTGGGAGAAATTCATACGCACAACATTTGCACCAGCAGCAATGATCTTCTCAAGATTATTGTCGCGGTCAGTTGCAGGGCCGAGTGTGGTAACGATCTTCGTTCTTCTGAGCCTTCTGGACATGCCTAACTCCGTTAACTGATGAAAAATGGTAATGCAAAAAACAGCGAGCCCACATTAGGTTTAGGTGTAATTGTAATACAAAAGGGTTTCACCTGTGTGACCCGCTGACCTCATGTCTGACATTTACCCTGCGCACTTTGCGCGTAGATTTCCCGCCAGACTCCCTATTAAATCAATGGTGCTGTGTTCATATGTTCTGTGAATGATTTGATGTGCCGACCCGTGGGCGAGCTTATTCTGACAGGTTAGGGACGACTATCCCCTTATCAAAGCGCGATTCTTTCAACGCTTCTTTGACCCGCTTCAGGTTATCTCTGAATTTTGTCCCACGGCGCAACGTAAACCCGGTAGCCAGCACATCAATCAACGTCAGTTGTGCGATACGCGAAACCATCGGCATATAAACGTCGGTATCTTCCGGAACATCCAGTAACAGAGCCAGCGTTGCCTCATGCGCGAGTGGCGTATTAAAGGAGGTGATGGCAATGACCGTGGCGTCATTTTCGCGGGCAAGTTGCGCCAGCTCGACCAGATTTTTAGTGCGGCCCGTGTGGGAAATCAACACCACCACATCGCCTTCGCTGGAATTCATGCAACTCATGCGCTGCATAACAATGTCATCGAAATACACCACGGGAATGTTAAACCGGAAGAATTTGTTCATGGCATCATGCGCCACGGCGGCTGATGCACCCAGTCCGAAGAAGGAAATCTTTTTTGCCTGGGTGAGTAAATCGACCGCGCGGTTGATAGCTGTAATATCGAGGGTGTTTTTCACCTGATCGAGGCTGGCCATGGCTGATTCGAAAATTTTACTGGTGTAAGCGCTGACGCTGTCGCTTTCATCCACGTTACGGTTCACATAAGGTGTACCGTTTGCCAGACTTTGTGCCAGATGTAATTTAAAATCTGGAAACCCTTTTGTGTCGAGGCGACGGCAAAAACGGTTTACAGTAGGTTCACTGACGTCCGCCATGCGGGCGAGAGTGGCAATACTGGAGTGAATGGCAATGTGCGGAGATGCCAGAATAACTTCGGCGACTTTGCGTTCTGACTTACTCAGAATGTCAAGGTGGGTCTGGATTTTTTCCAATGTATTCATAAGCATGACACTCATAGGTTTCAACGATTTCTTTGAAAAGAGGAAATCGTAGTGATTTGATGAAAATATACTACGCGCTTAATGCCGTTGGCAGCGTCAGTCAGACGAAAAAACCGCTTTTTTTGTCAGAGTTTGACCGAGATCTAACTTTCAGTATGGTAAATTCTGTTCAGTTTTGTCATAAAATTACAGAATGTTGTGGGTTTTGACAGCAGCTGAGATACTTATGATAAAAACAAGGTTTTACGCAGAGTTATCCCCTTGTCAGATCATGGTTTACGGCTCACAGGCAATCAGAGTACATTGTTGCTGAAATAAAATTACAATATGTACCCGAGATAATTCGAGTTGCAGCTCACGCACAGCAACCAGAAATATGTTAGGTATTCCTGCATTGAGGAGAAGAACATGGCGGTAACTCAGACAGCCCAGGCGTGTGATCTGGTAATTTTCGGTGCAAAGGGCGATCTTGCGCGCCGTAAGCTGTTGCCTTCCCTGTATCAGTTAGAGAAAGCAGGTCACATTCACCCCGACACCCGCATCATCGGTGTGGGACGTGCGGAATGGGATAAAGCGGCCTATACCGAAGTGGTTAAAGAAGCACTGACCACCTTCATGAAAGAAAAAATTGATCCGGAACTGTGGGATAAACTCAGTGCCCGTCTTGATTTCTGTAACCTTGATGTCAATGATGTTAAGCATTTCAAAGTGTTGGGCAAAATGCTCGACCAGCAAAACCGCGCTACCATTAACTACTTTGCGATTGCGCCAAGTCACTTTGGTGCGATTTGCCGCGGCCTGGGTGAAGCAGGACTGAACAAAGAGCCTGCGCGGGTCGTGATGGAAAAACCACTGGGACACTCTCTGGAGTCTTCTCAGGTCATCAACGATCAGGTGGCTGAATACTTTGCTGAGTCCCAGGTTTACCGTATTGACCACTATCTGGGTAAAGAAACGGTACTGAACCTTCTGGCGCTGCGTTTTGCTAACAATCTGTTTGCCAGCAACTGGGATAACCGCACGATCGATCATGTGCAGATCACGGTCGCTGAAGAGGTCGGTATCGAAGGCCGCTGGGGTTACTTCGATGACGCGGGTCAGATGCGCGACATGATCCAGAACCACCTGCTGCAAATTCTGACCATGATCGCCATGTCGCCTCCGGCTGATCTGAGTACCGACCGTATTCGTGATGAAAAAGTCAAGGTGCTGCGTTCCCTGCGTCGTATCGACCAGTCAAACGTGCGTGAAAACACGGTGCGCGGACAATACACTGCAGGCTTTGTGCAGGGCAAAAAAGTTCCCGGTTATCTGGAAGAAGAAGGGGCGAAAAAAACCAGCAGCACCGAAACCTTCGTGTCTATTCGTGTGGATATCGACAACTGGCAATGGGCTGGAGTGCCGTTCTATCTGCGTACCGGTAAACGTCTGCCGAGCAAGTGTTCCGAGGTCGTGGTGTATTTCAAAAATCCTGCGCTGAACCTGTTCCGTGATTCTTACCAGCAACTGCCGCAGAACAAACTGACCATTCGTCTGCAACCGGACGAAGGTATTGAGATCGAAGTGCTGAACAAAGTGCCAGGTCTTGAACACAAGCATCGTCTGCAAACGACCAAGCTGGATCTGAGCTTTACTGAAACCTTTAATGAACAGCATATTGCCGATGCTTACGAGCGTCTGCTGCTGGAAACCATGCGCGGGATCCAGGCGTTGTTTGTGCGTCGTGATGAAGTGGAAGAGGCCTGGAAGTGGGTTGACTCCATCATGAACGCATGGGCGGCAGAGAGCGAAGCACCAAAACCGTATCAGTCCGGGACCTGGGGACCCGTCGCTTCTGTGGCGATGATCACCCGCGACGGGCGTTCCTGGAACGAATTCGAGTAACGGATAATGTAGGGAGTCTTGACTCCCCCAAATAAATGAAGTCGCCGCAAGGCGGCAAGTAAGTGAGACCCGGTGAGCTGACATGCGTCCTTGATTCGGGTTAACACGCACAGCCGCTGCGGCTTCAGATATGACGGGGAGAGAAATATCGTCCAATCGGGTGTGGTCGGTTACTGGCGGAGAAAGTCTCTGCCGGTCCCTGTGGCAGGGGCGCGCCATCAATCACAACGGTGCCTGCGGGCATAAATGGAGAAAAAGATGAAAAACTGGAAAACAAGCGCGGAACAAATTCTGACCTCAGGGCCGGTTGTTCCTGTGATTGTTATCAACAAACTGGAGCATGCCGTTCCGCTGGCCAAAGCACTGGTCGCTGGCGGCGTACGTGTGCTGGAAGTAACGTTGCGTACCCCATGCGCAATGGATGCGATCCGCGCCATTGCCAAAGAAGTACCGGACGCTATCATTGGCGCCGGGACTGTGCTCAATCCTGAGCAACTGGCTGAAGTGACCGAGGCGGGTGCCCAGTTTGCGATTAGCCCTGGCCTGACAGATGCTCTGCTGAAAGCAGCCAATGCCGGTTCTATTCCTTTAATTCCGGGGATCTGCACCGTATCCGAACTGATGATGGGGCTGGATGCCGGTCTGCGTGAATTTAAATTCTTCCCGGCTGAAGCCAATGGCGGCGTGAAAGCGTTGCAGGCGATTGCCGGTCCGTTCCCGCAGGTGCGTTTCTGCCCGACCGGCGGGATTTCACCGAAGAACTATCGTGATTACCTGGCGCTGAAAAGTGTGTTGTGTATCGGTGGTTCATGGCTGGTGCCAGCTGATGCGCTGGAAAGTGGTGATTACGCACGTATCACTGAACTGGCAAAAGAAGCGGTTGCTGGTGCTACGATCTAAAACTGCGACGTACGAAGAATGAAAACCTCCTGCGGGAGGTTTTTTTATATCTGCTGATCAGCAATTAGCGTGCGGCAATGATTTTAATTTCAATTTTATACTTCGGGTTCATCAGGTTGGCCTGCACCGTACAGCGCACCGGTGCATTGCCCGGCGATACCCATGCGTCCCAGGCTTCATTCATTGCCGGGAAATCATCTTTATTGACCAGAAACAAGGTGGCATCAAGAATTTTGCTCTTGTCTGAGCCTGCTTCCGCCAGCGCGGCGTCAATGATCGCCAGCGTTTCCGCTGTCTGATCTTTTGCATCCGCGTCCAGATTTTCCGGTACCGCCGTATAGTAAATGGTGTTGTTATGGATAACGATGTCGGACATCCGTGGCTCAGGGCGGATACGCTCGATGGTCATGTTTATAGCTCCCGTTAGTGACTTTTTTATGATGCCGCTAAGGGTATCACAAAGCATGAATACGTTGGATTGACAGATGGCGGTGGTAGTCGGGCCGGGGGATTGGCATAATCACTGCTGATCCGTACAGGCAGAGAGACGCAGTGACAGACGATTTCGCAACAGACGGCGCACTGGCGCAGAAAATTGAAGGTTTTAAACCCCGTGAACCTCAGCGCCTGATGGCGCAGGCTGTCAGCAAAGCCATCAGCGGTAAACAAGGGCTGGTGGTGGAAGCCGGAACCGGGACCGGTAAAACCTATGCGTATCTGGCACCCGCATTGCGTTCCGGCAAAAAAGTCATTATTTCCACCGGTTCGAAAAACTTACAAGATCAGCTCTATTCCCGCGATTTGCCCAAAGTTGCCAGTGCGCTGAACTTCAAAGGCCGTCTGGCCCTGCTGAAAGGGCGCTCAAACTATTTGTGCCTGGAACGGCTGGAGCAGCAATCGCTTTCCGGCGGCGATCTGGCCAGCCAGGCACTCAGTGAACTGGCGCATCTGCGTCACTGGTCAAGCAGTACGGAAGAGGGTGATATCAGCACCTGCACCGTGGTGCCGGAAGACAGCTTTGTCTGGCCGTTGGTAACCAGTACTAACGATAACTGTCTGGGTAGTGACTGCCCGCTTTACAAAGAATGTTTTGTGGTGAAAGCCCGCCGTAAGGCGATGGACGCCGATGTGGTGGTGGTAAACCATCATCTGTTTATGGCGGACATGGTGGTGAAAGAGAGCGGCTTTGGCGAGCTGATCCCCGAAGCTGACGTGATGATTTTCGACGAAGCCCATCAGATCCCAGATATTGCCAGCCAGTATTTTGGTCAGCAAGTCACCAGCCGCCAACTACTTGATATGGCGAAAGACATCACTATTGCTTACCGGACTGAGGTCCGTGACTCTGTGCAATTGCAGAAAAGCGCTGACCGGTTAAGCCAGAGCACGATGGATTTCCGTCTGGCGCTCGGTGAGCCCGGATTTCGCGGCAATCTTCGTGATGTCCTTAGCCAGCCGGCCATTCAGCGTGCCTTACTGTTGCTTGATGACGCGCTGGAACTTTGTTATGACGTGGTCAAACTCTCTCTCGGCCGTTCTGCGCTGCTGGATGCCGCTTTCGAGCGCGCCACGCTTTACCGCAACCGTCTCAAGCGCCTGAAAGATGTGTCGATCCCCGGTTACAGCTACTGGTACGAATGCAATTCACGTCATTTCGTCCTGGCGCTGACGCCGTTGTCGGTGACTGACAAGTTCAGCGAAATGATGAAAGAAAAACCGGGGGCATGGATTTTCACCTCTGCAACGTTGTCGGTGAACGACCAGTTGCATCATTTTACGGAACGGTTGGGTCTGGATGAGGCAGAAACGTTGTTGCTGCCGAGCCCGTTTGATTACGCCAGACAGGCTCTGTTATGTGTTCCGCGCTTTTTGCCCGAATCGAATGTGCAGGGCGGTGCAAAACAGCTGGCACGTATGCTGCGCCCGCTTATCGAAGCCAACAAAGGCCGCTGTTTCTTCCTGTGCACGTCTCATAAAATGATGCGCGAGCTGGCAGAAGAATTCAGGGCCAGCCTGACGCTGCCGGTTTTATTGCAGGGTGAAACCAGTAAAGGTCAGCTGCTGGCGCAATTTGTCGAAGCCGGTAATGCGTTACTGGTTGCCACCAGCAGTTTCTGGGAAGGCGTGGACGTGCGCGGGGACACGCTGTCATGCGTGATTATCGACAAATTGCCGTTCACGTCCCCTGACGATCCGTTGCTCAAAGCCCGTATTGAAGATTGCCGTCTGCGCGGCGGAGATCCGTTTAATGACGTACAACTCCCGGATGCTGTTATCACCCTTAAGCAGGGCGTCGGACGTTTGATCCGTGATACGGATGACCGCGGTGTGATGGTGATTTGTGATAACCGGTTGGTTATGCGCCCTTATGGCGAAGTTTTCCTCAACAGTTTGCCGCCCACACCACGTACCCGTGATCTCACACACGCGATTCGCTTTTTACAGAACGCCGAAGAGCAGAATTAGCCCTTTGTTTATGCTAAGATGCCGCCCCGAAAAAGGCTCTTATACCCGTCACATTTCACGTTGCAGATGCGTTGACTGCGCTCGCTCACCCCAGTCACTTAGTTATCTAAGTTCCCGGGGATTCACGAGCTTGTGGTCTCCCTGCAACTCGAAGTATTTAGGGTATAACTTATTAATCTCCCCGCCTGAGGTCTGGCATGTCCACGCGAATTTTAGCAATTGATACGGCGACAGAAGCCTGTTCGGTTGCGCTTTACAATCAGGGCGAAACGCTCGCTCATTTCGAACTCTGCGCCCGCGAACATACGCAGCGTATTTTGCCGCTGGTGCAGCAAATTCTCGCCGAAGCGGGACTTTCCCTGAAACAACTCGACGCACTGGCTTTCGGCCGAGGCCCGGGCAGTTTCACCGGCGTGCGCATCGGTATTGGTATTGCCCAGGGCTTATCGCTTGGCGCGGAACTGCCTTTGTTACCTGTCTCAACGTTGCAAACGATGGCGCAGGGTGCTTATCGCCAGACCGGCGCTGATCGTGTGCTTGCCGCCATTGATGCACGTATGGGCGAAGTGTACTGGGGGGAATTTACCCGTGATGTACAAGGTATCTGGCACGGCGAGAATACCGAAAAGGTCATCAAACCTGAACAGCTTCTGGCGCGTGCAGGTGAGTTAACCGGGCGTTTTGCCACAGTAGGCACCGGCTGGGAAGCTTACCCAGATTTACTGGGTGAATCGCCGGTGGTGGAATTATTTGATGGCAAAATGTTACTGCCACAGGCGGAAGACATGCTGCCGCTGGCGCTCCGGCTCTGGGAAAACGGTGTTCGCGTTAATCCGCAAGACGCTGAACCGACTTACCTGCGTAATGAAGTTACGTGGAAAAAGCTGCCGGGCCGATAAACGATGGCAACTTGTGCATCAAAAGACGGTCAAAATGAAGAGTTTGCACAGGAGTCATCGTAATGCGTAAGTGGTCTGTTGTTCAGCAGTTATCAGGTATTGCGGGTAAGAAAATGGCGCTGAGTGCCGTGGCGCTCAGTGTGCTGGTATTATCCGGTTGTGTCACGGTACCCGATGAGATTCGGGGTACTACGGCTACGCCGCAAATGAATTTACAGGCCGTACAAGGTGCGCCTGGTTTGTATGTCGGCCAGGAGTCGCGTTTTGGCGGAAAAGTAATCTCTGTGACCAACCTGCAAAACAGGACGCGTCTGGAAATCGCCACCGTTCCGCTGGATGACGGTGCTCGTCCGATTTTAGGGGCGGCATCGCGCGGGCGTATCATGGCCTACATTAACGGCTTTGTGGATCCGGTGGATTACCGTAATCAACTGGTGACCGTCGTCGGGCCTATTACCGGTGTGGAAAAAGGCACCATCGGCCAGACGTCTTATGATTTCGTCACCGTTAATGTCAACAGCTACAAACGCTGGCGGATACAGCAACAAGTCGTTATGCCTCCGCAACCTATCGGTCCGTGGGGCTATGGTTTTGGTGGACCTTATGATTCCTGGGGGCGAGGGTTTGGTCCCGGCTGGGGGCCAGGCTGGTATAACGCTGCACCGGCACGGGTCGAAAACGTCGTCACCGAGTAGACCGCCTCCGCCGCACGGCGCACCGCCTGCTCGTGGCGCACCACGCCCGGCGGCAGTAAAACCGGCAGCGGCACATGGGGTTGTGCTGCTGCCAAAGAAATGACATGAAGAAAAGATCGTTGTTAAGGCGGCTTAATTGCCGCCTTTTTATTTTTCGCCATGGACGGTTTGGCAAAGTCAGGGCGCAGAAAAAGTGACCCGCCTCTCAACCTCGACATTGTTTGAAACGCAACTGGTAAGCTGAGTTAAAATATTGTTAAAGACGTGATAAAACTCGTCGAATAGAGACGGCAACAGAACATGATTTCAGGAGTGATACCTTGGAAAAGGTTTGGCTAAAACGATATCCGGCAGATGTTCCTGAGAACATCGATCCAGACCGCTACAGTTCGCTGGTCGAGATGTTTGAAAATGCCACACTGCGTTACGCAGACAACGCGGCATTTATCAACATGGGCGAGGTGATGACTTACCGCAAGCTCGAAGAGCGCAGCCGTGCTTTCGCCGCCTATTTACAAAATGAACTGGGACTCAGAAAGGGCGATCGCGTTGCCCTGATGATGCCTAATTTGCTGCAATATCCGATTGCCCTGTTTGGTGTATTGCGCGCCGGTATGGTGGTGGTCAACGTCAATCCGCTGTATACGCCGCGCGAACTTGAGCATCAGCTTAACGACAGCGGTGCCAGTGCCATTGTGATTGTTTCCAACTTCGCCCATACCCTGGAAAAAGTGGTGTACAAAACCCAGATTAAGCATGTGATCCTCACCCGGATGGGCGATCAGCTTTCTGCGGCGAAGGGTACCCTGGTTAACTTTGTGGTGAAATATATCAAACGGCTGGTGCCGAAATACCACTTGCCGAACGCGATTTCCTTCCGCACCGCCTTACAGCGCGGGCGTCGTCTGCAATACATCAAACCTGAAATCATTAATGATGATCTGGCGTTCCTGCAATATACCGGTGGAACCACAGGGGTGGCGAAAGGGGCGATGCTGACTCACCGTAACATGCAGGCGAATCTGGAGCAGGCGAAAGCAGCCTATGCGCCATTGTTACAGCCGGGGCATGAGCTGGTAGTGACCGCGCTCCCGCTGTACCACATTTTCGCCCTGACAGTGAATTGCCTGCTGTTTCTTGAACTGGGGGGTAAGAGCCTGCTTATCACCAACCCGCGCGATGTCGCGGGGATGGTCAAAGAGCTCGGTAAATATCCGTTCACCGCCATCAGCGGTGTAAATACGTTGTTCAATGCGTTGCTCAATAATGAAGATTTCCGTGAGCTTGATTTCTCCTCGCTGCGTCTTTCGGTCGGCGGCGGAATGTCGGTTCAGAAATCAGTGGCTGAGAAGTGGGAAAAACTGACCGGTAAACATCTGCTGGAAGGTTACGGGCTGACAGAATGTTCACCCCTGGTGGCGGGCAATCCGTATGATCTGAAACATTACAGTGGCAGTATCGGCCTGCCGGTCCCGTCCACGGAAGTCCGTCTTGTGGATGATAACGGACAGGATGTTGCACCGGGCCAGCCTGGAGAGCTGTGGGTCAAAGGTCCACAGGTTATGCTGGGTTACTGGCAACGCCCTGCCGCCACCGACGAGGTGCTAAAAGATGGCTGGTTATCGACGGGCGATATCGTTACAGTGGATGAGCAGGGCTTCTTACGGATTGTCGATCGTAAAAAAGACATGATTCTGGTTTCCGGTTTCAATGTTTACCCTAACGAAATTGAAGAGGTGGTTTCACAACATGACAAGGTACTCGAAGTTGCCGCCATTGGTGTGCCGGATGAGTCGTCGGGTGAAATCGTCAAAATTTGCGTGGTGAAGAAAGACGCCTCACTGACCAGCGAAGAGCTACTCGCACATTGCCGCCGGTTATTAACCGGTTACAAAGTACCGAAGATTGTTGAGTTCCGCGATGAGTTGCCGAAGTCAAATGTCGGTAAAATCCTCAGAAGGGAACTTCGTGACGAGCAGGTGAAACCTAAAGCCCGTCCGAAGCAGGATGCGGCATAGCAGATTGCCTGTTCAGTCAGAAAGAGTCAGATTCATAACGCCGGCGCTGTCCGGCGTTGTCACGTTATAACGCAGTAATGATTAAGAGAATGACGTTTTGAATTATCAGTTGATCACCACCAATGACGCGCTTGAGCAAGTTTGTCTTCAGGCAAAAGCGCACAGTAAAATTGCGCTGGATACCGAATTTGTCCGCACCCGCACTTACTACCCGCAACTGGGGCTCATCCAGCTATTTGATGGCGAACGTCTGACGCTGATTGACCCTTTGCCGATCACCGCCTGGCAACCTTTCATCGATTTGCTGGTTAACCCTGATGTTATCAAATTCCTTCACGCAGGCAGTGAAGACCTTGAAGTGTTTCTGAATGCCTTCGGGGTGATGCCTTCGCCGCTGATTGACACGCAGATCCTCGCCGCCTTCAGCGGGCGCCCATTATCCTGTGGTTTTGCGCGTCTGGTGGCGGAAACCACCGGCGTCGAGCTGGATAAAAGTGAATCGCGCACCGACTGGATCGCCCGTCCGCTGAGCGAAAAACAGTGCGTCTATGCCGCTGCTGATGTGTGGTATTTGCTGCCGCTGGCCGATCAACTGATGCGCGAAACCCGGGAAGCAGGGTGGATGGACGCTGCACTGGATGAATGCCTTGCCCTGTGCCGGCGTCGTAAAGAGGTGCTGCAACCGGAACTGGCTTATCTGGAAATCAGTAACGCTTTTCAGTTGCGTCCGCGTCAGCTGGGTTGCCTGAAATTGTTAGCCGCGTGGCGCCTTAACCAGGCCCGCCAGCGTGATCTGGCCGTTAATTTTGTCGTACGTGAGGAAAACCTCTGGCAGGTGGCGCGCTATCAGCCAACGTCGCTGGGGGAGCTGGAAGCGCTGGGTCTGAGTGGTCCGGAAATTCGCTATCACGGACGTACGTTGCTGGCGCTGGTGGAAGAATCTCATGCACTGGAGGAAACTGAACTCCCCGCACCGGTGCTGAATCTGATTGACCAGCCGGGTTACCGCAAAGTGTTTAAGGATATTAAAGCACTCATTCAGACTGTCAGTGAGGAAAGCAAACTGAGCGTGGAAATGCTGGCTTCACGTCGCCAGATTAATCAGTTACTGACCTATCACTGGAAGTTAAAAGATAAAGAATCACAGCCGGAATTAATCAGTGGCTGGCGGGGGAAGTTGTTAGCCGAAAGACTGAAAGAAATTTTGAGTAATTACTGATCCTTCTTTTATGAAAGAAAGTGGGTAAGCGTTAAAAAAAGAGCGGGCATATGTCCCGCTCTTTTAATTTTATATTATCCCGATAACGCTTAAGCATAAAAAATGCGTATTAGGCAGTGTAGAGAGAGTAAATTCCAGCCTGAATAAGATGAGTCTTAATCAAATTTATCAATAATAAAAACAAACAGAGGGGAAATGAGCTTCTTGCATGGATATATATACAGTGATTATTTACGGCGCAGAGACAATAACAGAAGGGATCGAGATAAAGGACAGTAGCCCCCTGCGGTAACAGGGGGCGCTATACTGAAAAAAACACCTGCAAACAAGCTGCTGTCATTTAGGCGCTTCTTCTGATTCAGGCAGGGTGACGTTAAGTTCCAGTACGGAAATATCGTCACCTTTTTGCTCGAACTGAACCTGCAGCATTTCGGGGTCAATCTTAATGTACTTACAGATGACCGCCAGAATGTCTCGTTTCAGTTCAGGCAGATATGATGGTTCACTATCCCCTCGACGCCGTTCGGCTACGATGATCTGTAGCCGTTCCTTGGCTATATTGGCTGTCGATTTTTTGCGGGACAGAAAGAAATCTAACAATGCCATGGTTTATCCCCCAAAAAGGCGTTTCAGGAAACTCTTCTTCTCTTCCTCAATGAAACGGAATGCGCGTTCTTCCCCAAGCAGACGGCTGACAGTATCGTCATACGCTTTCCCTGCATCAGATTCCTGATCCAGAATGACCGGCTCGCCCTGGTTGGACGCACGCAGTACAGACTGATCTTCCGGAATAACGCCGATCAGAGGAATACGCAAGATTTCCAGCACATCTTCCATGCTCAGCATGTCGCCACGGCTGACACGGCCCGGGTTGTAACGGGTAAGAAGCAGATGTTCTTTGATAGGCTCTAAGCCTTGTTCCGCACGACGGGATTTTGAAGACAAAATGCCCAGAATGCGGTCGGAGTCACGAACGGACGAGACTTCAGGGTTAGTAGTAATCACGGCTTCATCGGCGAAATACAACGCCATCAGTGCGCCGGTTTCGATGCCCGCCGGAGAATCACACACGACGAAGTCAAATTCCATTTCGGCTAAATCGTTGAGGATTTTCTCTACGCCTTCGCGGGTCAGTGCGTCTTTGTCGCGGGTTTGCGAAGCCGGAAGAATGAACAGGTTTTCGGTGCGTTTATCTTTGATAAGCGCCTGATTCAGCGTGGCATCACCCTGGATCACGTTAACGAAATCATAAACCACCCGGCGCTCACAGCCCATAATCAGGTCGAGATTACGCAGACCGATATCAAAATCGATAACAACAGTCTTTTTGCCTTTTTGAGCTAAACCGGTAGCAATGGCCGCGCTTGAAGTGGTCTTGCCAACGCCCCCTTTACCCGATGTAACAACTATGATGCGTGCCATGAATGGATTCCTTGTCAAAAGGGCTTAGTTTAAAGGTTGTATGGTTAACACATTATTTAACAGGCTAAGGCGTGCAGCCTGACCGAGATAATCGGCCGGGATTTGATCACTCAGCCAGTATTGCCCTGCGATAGAGACGAGTTCAGCGCCTAGCTGCGTGCAAAAGATCTGACAATTTGCATCGCCTGCGGCGCCAGCCAGCGCTCTGCCTCTCATCATGCCGTAGATATGGATATTGCCATCGGCAATCAGCTCCGCACCTGCGCTGACACTGTTGGTTATGATGAGGTCGCTGTTACGGGCATAAATTTGTTGGCCGGATCTGACCGGTGTACTGACAATGCGGGTTTTAGCCGGGGCATTGTCGGGCACAACAGGAGCCGGTGGTTCTGAGGCGATACGCTGTGCACGGCCTTCACTCAGCAGCGGTAAGCCGGTGCGGGAAAGTGCGCGTTTTTGCGCTTCATCTTTGCAACCACTGATGCCAACAATGCGAAAGCCTGCAGAAGCGACAGCCTGTTGAATGTCTTTCCAGTTTGCTTCACCGTTCAGCGAGGCAACGTTGATAACAACAGGGGCATTTTTCAAAAAAGCAGGCGCTTGCTCCACTTTTTCCTGTAATGCCTGATAAATAACCTCAGGTTGTGAACTATGTAAATGAACAACCGATAAGGTAAAACTGCTGCCTTTTAGTTCTATTGGCGATTGTGACATCTATCCTGACTCAGTCTCAGCAACTCTAAATCCCCGGAATACCACTCGGGGGGCGATATTCCGATGTACGATAAGCATGTTATAGTTACAGTTATATCTAGGCAAGCCACCGTTTCAATAAAATAGAGTTAAAAAAATGCTTTGTGTGATCTATAGAAGTACTAAACGCGACCAGACTTATCTGTATGTCGAAAAAAAAGACGATTTTTCCCGTGTACCTGAAGAATTACTGAAAGGTTTTGGCGTGCCACAATTTTCAATGATGTTAAACCTGGCGAACCGTGAAAAACTGGCCACGGCGGATATTGCTAACGTGCGTCAGTCGCTGGAAGAACAGGGTTATTATCTGCAAGTTCCGCCGCCAGCAGAAAGTTTATTGAATATTCATCTTAACGACGCCAGTAAATAACGTATTCCTGACATTTGTTACGGCAATCCTCGAACTTTCGGACGGCATGACTTGCATTCATGGTTGTCGTGCTCAAAGCTTAGAGTGATGAATCACTTGCAGAAGTCAAAAGGAAGAAATTGATGAAATTGTCGGCACTGGCCGTGTTAACACCGCTGATCATCCTCAGCGGTTGTGCAGCACAGAAAGCTACATCAGAGCAAACTCCCGCCCCGTCCACTACGGCTAACCCGCCAATTGCCGCCGCACCGGCAGCGCCTTCAGGCAAAACATCCCTGGCTGAACAGGGGCGGGATCCTGCTGAATTTCCGGCTTATGTCGAACAACTCAAAGCACAAGCCCGCACACAAGGGATCAGCCAGCAGACAATAGACAGCACCTTCGCCAACATTCATTTTGTTGACCGCGTGATCAATTCAGATCGCAATCAGCTCGAAAAGAAAATTACCCTCGACGATTATCTGACCCGCGTTCTGCCTGAGTGGAAAATTAAGCAGGGACAGGAGCAGTTTCAGCGTAATTTGCCTGCGCTGACCCGCGTCAGCGACCGCTATGGCGTTCAGCCGCAGTACATTGTGGCGTTATGGGCTATGGAAAGCAGCTTCGGGAAAATACAGGGTAAAGAAGATGTCTTCTCCGCGCTGGCCACACTGGCTTTCGAAGGGCGTCGTGAAGCGTTCTTCACGAAAGAATTTATGTCTGCGCTTAAAATTGTCGATTCAGGACACGCCACCAGCGATATGATGAAAGGTTCCTGGGCAGGTGCGATGGGACAGTCGCAGTTTATGCCAAGTTCTTATCTGACCTACGGTGCTGACGGTAACGGCGATGGCAAAATAGACATCTGGAAAAATACCGATGATGTTTTTGCCTCTACAGCCAATTATTTAGCAAAAGAAGGTTGGAAGGGCGATCAGGGCTGGGGTCAGGAAGTGAAATTACCGGCTAACTTTGATGGCGCTCTGGCAGGGCTGAAAAACAACCAGATGCATCCTGCCAGTTACTGGCAGCAGCGCGGCGTAACGCAGGTTGACGGCAGCCCGCTGTCCTCGACAGCCACCCGTGCATGGATTATCACACCGGATGATACGCAGGGGCGCGCATTCCTGGTTTACGATAACTTCCGCACGATCATGCGCTGGAACCGTTCAACCTATTTCGCCCTGAGTATCGGCATGATGGCCGATGCCATTACGGGCGCTCAGGTGCCGGTGATTTCCGGCGATTCCGCTCCGGCACCTGCTGCACCGTTAGCGCCGGCACCGCATAACCCGTTCAGCGGCTGAAATTCCTAACCTCAGGGAGGGGCTGTATGTACCAACACAGAGACTGGCATGGCGCGTTACTGGATTTCCCGGTCAACAAAGTAGTGTGTGTCGGCAGTAACTATGCCGATCATATTAAAGAGATGGGCGGGAAGAAAGCGGCGGAACCGGTGCTATTTATCAAGCCGGAAACCGCCTTATGCGATTTTCGTCAGCCCATTGCCATTCCGAAGGATCTGGGTTCGGTACATCATGAAATCGAGCTGGCAGTGCTTATCGGCACACCGTTGAAGCAGGCGACGGAAGATCGTGTCGCCAATGCTATCGCCGGTTACGGGCTGGCGCTTGATCTGACGCTGCGGGATTTGCAGACGGCGTTCAAACAAGCCGGACAACCCTGGGAAAAAGCCAAAGGGTTTGACGGTTCCTGTCCGATGAGCGGATTTATTCCGGTGAGCGAATTTGGTGATGCACAACAGGCTAAACTCCGGTTAGAGATCAACGGAGAAGTCCGTCAGGCCGGGAATACCCGCGATATGCTGACACCGCTTCTGCCGCTGATTGCCTATATGAGCCGCTTCTTTACGCTGCGTGCGGGTGACATCATTCTGACCGGTACGCCACATGGCATCGGCCCGTTAAAAGCGGGTGACGAAATTGTGGCTACACTTAATGGTAAACAGGTTAACTCACGCGTGATCTGACGGTGTTTCTCCTCTCCGCCGGAGCTGTTTTCCGGCGGCTTTACTTGCATCTGCAGGCTAAAGCGTCTATATAAGCACCCTCATTTTCTCTATACCGGATGCACATCATGACTGAACCCGCTTTTTGGCAGCAAAAAACGCTGTCTGAAATGACCGACGAAGAATGGGAAGCATTGTGCGATGGCTGCGGACAATGCTGCTTGCATAAGCTGATCGATGAAGACACCGATGAAATCTACTTCACCAACGTTGCCTGTAATCAGCTCAACATCAAATCGTGCCAGTGTCGCAACTACGAACGTCGTTTCACGCTGGAAGAAGATTGCATCAAACTGACCCGCGAAAATCTGACAACCTTCGACTGGCTGCCGCCAACCTGCGCCTATCGTCTGATCGGTGAAGGACGCCCGTTGCTCCCGTGGCATCCGCTGCTGAACAAAGCATCAAAATCAGCCATGCACACGGCACAGATTTCCGTACGCTACATCGCTGTGCGTGAAGATGACGTGGAAGACTGGCAGGATCACATCCTGAACAAGCCAAGCTGGGCGAAATAAGCTGATTTTGTCCGTCATCAGAAAGCAAAAAGCCCCGGCAATTTATGGCCGGGGCTTTTTTATTACCGATGCTTTTACACTAGATCCCGGAGTCGGGTGTGACACCGTTCATGGCACTCAGTGCTTCAGCATCCAGCTCCGGATCGGCTTTATCAATCAGCCGGGTTAGTTCAATAAGTGCCTGGAATTGTTCGAACAAAATCGTCGCGTCTGATTTAAGCATCTCATCAGCAGAATCGAGCACTGAATTGATGGCTTTATTGACGCTTTCGATAGTTTCCTGGGGGCCGCCATTTTTACCAAGCGTTAAAAATACAGCACTCAGCAAAAGGGACTGAGCCTCAACCTGAGCGGTAAGTTGCTTGGAATCAGCTTCCATCCTGGAGATCTTTGCGACCATACTTAAGATGATATTTTTCATTCATTGCCCCTTCAGACAAAGAGTATTTGTTGCTTCTTATTTCTACGCCAGGTTATGAAAACTTCATAATCATATTTGGTAAAACTCAGCGGATTGTCGAAGCCGCTGAGAACATCAGGCATCAGGACGCTTTTTCCCTTCTTCGATAAAATCTTCATCAATCTCATCGGTATTATTCTGATGATCTCTGCCGGAAAGAATGTTCCAGCAGGCGATGAATAATGCTGCGATCAGCGGACCAATCACGAAGCCATTGATGCCATACACTTCCATGCCACCCAGGGTGGTGATCAGGATAAGGTAATCCGGCATTTTAGTGTCTTTACCGACCAGTAACGGACGTAAGACGTTATCCACAATGCCAATCACCACAACGAAGAAGACCACAATAAAGATCCCCTGCCAAAGCATGCCGGACGCGAAGAAATAAATCGCTGCGGGTACCCAGATAATGGCCGATCCCACTGCCGGAATGATCGACAGGAACGCCATCAGCGCGCCCCAAAGCAGACTTCCGTCCAGACCGGCGATGTAAAATGCAACACCGCCCAGCGCACCCTGTACAATCGCCACCACAACGGTCCCTTTTACTGTCGCGCGCGAAACTGCTGCAAACTTCATAAACAGGTGATGCTTCACATAGCGTGACAGCGGCAGCGTGGCGAGAGTCATATTGACCAGATAAGCGCCATCTTTGATCAGGAAGAACAAGATATACAGCATGATGCCGAAACCTACGACAAAGCCGAACGTGCTCTTACCTATCACGAAAACACTCCCGGCAAGATACTGGCTGCCCTGAAGTGCTGCATCAGAAAGTTTTTTCTGGATCTCCGCCGTGCTGTCGAGATCGTTATCCGACAGGAAGTGTCGTGCCCACCGTGGTAAATGGTGGATAAAATCCGCCAGGATCACGGGTAACTGTGTCTGATTTCCCTGCAGTTTGGTGTAAACCGTATTGAATTCAAGCGCCAGCGACGAGGTTATAATCGCCAGCGGTGTGAAGACAATCAGACAAATAATCAAAACGGTCAGCAGAGAGACGATACCGTTACGATCGCCGACAACCTGTTTAAGCCGGTTTTTTAGCGGATTGAAGATGACAGCAAGAATAATTGCCCATAGTACGGAAGAATAGTAAGGCCTTAATACATCAAAAAAAGCCAAAGTTACGATAAGAAGAATCGCAATGAAAAAGCCTTTTGAAAATCCCTTAATGAACATGTTTTTTCCTCTGATAAATCTTTTAGCCCTCGTAGCATAGAATGCATTGAGAAATTTACAAAGGTAGGTTTCTTTTTATGCAGCGCAGCGTGCCGGGAAGGAGAAAATGTGACCTCTGATCAAAACCAACGTCGGGATTAATGGGACTCCGCCATTGCCCCCGCGTTAATACCTTGTCATTCCATTTCCCTTAAATGCCACTGCTGCCTTCTTCCCTGATGTTTAAAGTTTATTTAAACAGGCCGTATAACACGAAACCAGCGACGATCCAGAAGGCGACGCAGGCTCCAACACAAATGACCCAAATGGCCCAGACGGGAAGATTTTTCATTGCACGTTCCAATAATGGTAATAAAACTCACAGAGGCAGAAAGCCCGTGTTGATCGGGCGCTGCAGATAATACATCACGTCTGTTAGGGATAACATCTTCTCCTCCACAGACATAAAAAAAGCGCCATGATAGGCGCTTTTTTGTTTCAACGATAGTTTAATTAACGACCAAATAAATCGCGGCGTTTGGGTTTGACGAACTGAGCCAGCAGCACCAGAACAGCAATTACCATGAACACGCTGAAAATCACAACCAGCCACTGGGGCATGCCCAGTGACAGGAATTCCCACTGTTTTTCTGCACAATCACCGCTGGCGATAAACATCCACGGGAACCACTTGTCCAGTGGTAACCATGTTGGGAAACGCGCGGCAAAATCACAGGTGGCGAACGGAGAAGGGTGCAGCTGAATCATGGTGTGTTCCCATGACAGGCGGATACCTTCGTAAGCGCTGTAGATCCAGATAAGGATCCCGGCATAACGCAACCACGTAGAAGGCGCGATAGCACCGACGAGGCCAGCCAGCAGAATCCCCATCAGGGCACAACGTTCATAAATACACATGACACAGGGCTTAAGTAACATCACGTGTTGGAAATACAGTGCAACCAGCTCAAGTGCCAGTGCAGTCAGAGCCATCAGAAGCCATGCACCGCGGCCTTGTGAACAGCGGTTAAGATATTGCAACATAGAAAATTTTTCCCTGCAGTGAGCTACTGACACGCAGTGTAAACCAATTGCTTGCCGCTGCCAGCCTGTCCGATTAAATATTCGGTAAATAATTAATATAAATCGGACAATTCGACTTTAAATTCTGTAATTTTCTGAGTGAAGCCGTTTAGAGGAAATTACTGACTCACGCTTACCCCGATCAATGCACCGTCATGATTTGCGTTACCGGGGGCAAACTCAGCCATCCCATGTCGTTAAACCACTGCGTCATATCGGGCAGCAGATACTGAACACACAACAGGCCAACCAGCGTCATGACGACGGTGTATGGCAATGCCATCCAGACCATTCTTCCATAAGAAAGCCGGATCAGCGGTGCGAGGGCAGAAGTCAGCAGGAACAGGAATGCCGCCTGACCATTTGGTGTCGCCACGGAAGGCAGGTTAGTACCGGTATTAATCGCCACCGCCAGCATCTCAAATTGTTTCAGATCGATGATGCCATTTTCCAGCGCCGATTTTGCTTCGTTGATGTAAACCGTACCGACGAAAACGTTATCTGACACCGAGGAAAGCAATCCGTTGAACAGGTAAAATAGCGAAAGCTGGCTCGATGGCGCAGCCTGAAGCACAAAGTGAATGATAGGGCTGAACAGATGTTGTTCTACGATCACGGCGACAATGGCAAAAAACACCGTCAGCAGGGCGGTAAACGGCAGTGAATCCTGGAATGCCTTGCCGATCGCATGTTCATCCGTGACGCCGCATAATGCGGTTGCAAAGATAATCACCGTAAGGCCAATCAGGCCAACTTCAGCCAGATGGAATGCCAGCGCAACAATCAGCCACACGCCAATCAGCGCCTGTATGGCCAGTTTAATACGTTCCTGCCGGGTGCTGTTCTCGCTGTTCTTTTGATCAAACTTTTTAAGTACTTCATACACCGGGTGTGGCAGTTGCGCACCGTAGCCAAACCAGCGGAAGCGTTCTACCAGGGCACATACGATTAATCCACAGATAAAAACGGGCACGCTGACGGGCGACATGCGGATCAGGAAATCGGTGAATTGCCAGCCTGCACTTTTCGCGATGATCAGGTTTTGCGGTTCGCCAACCATCGTCATCACGCCGCCGAGTGCCGTACCGACACCGGCGTGCATCATCAGGCTGCGTAAAAATGCGCGGAATTGTTCAAGTACCGCCTGGTGCTGCTGATTACCCGTAAACGAACTGTCATCGGTGATCTCAGCATTTTCGTTCTGATTTGAAGCAACGTTGTGATAAATCGAATAAAAGCCCGCTGAAACGCTGATCACCACGGCAATCACGGTCAATGCGTCCAGGAAGGCGGAGAGAAATGCCGCAGCAAAACAGAAAGCCAGTGAAAGGGCGATTTTGTTGCGCAGATTCAATAACAGTTTGGTGAACACGGTTAACAGTAACTGCTTCATGAAATAGATGCCAGCAACCATGAAAATCAGCAACAAGATGACTTCCAGATTAGCAGAGACTTCTTCGCGGATGCGCTCTGCGCTGGTCATGCCGATCATCACGGCTTCGATGGCGAGCAATCCACCCGGCTGCAGCGGGTAGCATTTAAGCGCCATGCCTAATGTTAAAATGAACTCGACGACCAGCAACCAGCCCGCGATAAAAGGACTGACCAGGAAGAAAATCAGCGGGTTAATGATCAGAAAAGCCAGAATTGCTATTTTGTACCAGGCTGGCGACTGACCGAGAAAATTCTTTATAAATGCACGACTGTAGGTTGTTTCCATATTCCCTAAAGATCCTTTATATAGCTTGTCAATATGTCAAAAAGATAAGTAAGTTTAATCGTCTGACTGGATTTTTCCAATGCCAGGGACAAGGTAATAAACGCTTGAAAAAGGTGAAATTCTGTAAGCCCTTCCACAGTTTCAGCATTAGTTCCCTGCGGACGCTATAACAGGGCATTTTCATCTGGTATGATGAGCAGAACTATATCCCTAATAAAAGCCCCACACGGAACGACAAACACATGGTTATTAAGGCACAAAGTCCTGCCGGTTTTGCCGAAGAGTATATCATCGAAAGTATCTGGAACAGCCGCTTCCCTCCGGGCTCCATTTTGCCTGCTGAGAGAGAGCTTTCAGAACTCATTGGCGTGACCCGAACCACATTGCGTGAAGTGTTACAGCGGCTTGCCCGAGACGGTTGGTTAACTATCCAGCATGGCAAGCCGACGAAAGTGAATAATTTCTGGGAAACATCCGGCCTGAATATTCTTGAAACGCTGGCGCGTCTGGATCACGACAGCGTACCGCAACTGATTGATAATCTGCTGTCCGTGCGTACTAACATCGCGACGATTTTTATCCGTAAAGCGATGCGTACCAACCCGGAGGAAACCCAGCAGGTTCTCGCTAAGGCTACAGAGGTGGAAGATCATGCCGAAGCGTTTACGGCGCTTGATTACGGTATTTTCCGTGGTCTGGCATTTGCTTCCGGTAACCCGATTTATGGTCTTATCATCAACGGGCTGCGGGGTCTTTATACCCGCGTCGGACGCTATTACTTCTCCAACCCTGAAGCGCGCAAATTAGCCATCAGCTTTTATAAAAAACTGTCAGAAATTTGCCACGAAAAAAGCTACGAACAAATTGTGGATTGTGTGCGCAATTATGGACGTCAGAGTGGTGAAATCTGGCACAGCATGCAGGGCGCGATGCCGGGTGATCTGACTGAGCAAAAGCATCGTTAAGAGTGAGATAGACAAATATCAGAAAGGGCGCTCAGCGCCCTTTTTTAATGCCAGAAGCCTATTCAGTTACAGCGGCGTCGGACGTGGCGGGCAGCGCTCCAGCAGTTCAACGCTGCCATCTTCATTGAGTTGCTCGATGAAGACATCGAAGCCCCACAGACGGTGGACGTGTTTCATGACTTCACGACGGCTCTTATCAAGCGGCGCGCGATCCTGAGGAATATAGCGCAAGGTCAGCGAACGGTCTCCGCGCAAATCCACATTCCAGACCTGAATATTCGGTTCGTGATTGCTCAGATTGTATTGCGCCGATAATTCCTGACGGATTGCACGATAACCTTCCTCATTATGGATGGCGGCGATTTCCAGGTAGTTATTGTGATCATCATCGAGCACCGTAAACAAACGGAAATCACGCATCACTTTCGGTGAAAGAAACTGGCTGATGAAGCTTTCGTCCTTAAAGTCACGCATCGCAAAATGCAGCGTGTCGAGCCAGTCTGACCCGGCGATATCCGGGAACCAGTAGCGGTCTTCCTCCGTCGGCTCCTGACAGATACGCTTGATGTCCTGCATCATCGCAAAACCCAGAGCATACGGGTTGATGCCACTGTAATACGGGCTGTTATAAGGCGGCTGATACACCACATTCGTGTGACTGTGCAGAAACTCCAGGATGAAACGGTCGGAGACTTTTCCTTCGTCATACAGATGATTCAGGATGGTGTAATGCCAGAACGTCGCCCAGCCTTCGTTCATGACCTGTGTTTGCTTCTGCGGGTAAAAATACTGGCTGATTTTACGCACAATACGCAAAATTTCCCGCTGCCAGGATTCCAGCAGAGGGGCATTTTTTTCCATAAAATACAGCAGATTTTCCTGCGGTTCCGGCGGGAAACGGCGTGCCTGTTCTGGTGTGTCTACGCTGTCTTTGCGCGGCAATGTTTTCCACAGGGAATTCACCTGGCTTTGCAGGTATTCCTCGCGGCTTTTTTGCCGTGCCAGTTCCTCCTGCAGCGATATTTTTTGCGGACGCTTATAGCGGTCAACCCCGTAATTCATCAGCGCATGGCAGGAGTCCAGCAGTTTCTCGACTTCATCGACCCCGTAACGCTCTTCGCATTCGCTGATATAACGTTTGGCGAACAGCAGGTAATCGACGATGGAACTGGCGTCGGTCCAGCTTTTAAACAGATAGTTATTTTTGAAGAAAGAATTATGCCCGTAGCAGGCGTGCGCCATCACCAGCGCCTGCATGGTGATGGTATTTTCTTCCATCAGATAGGCGATACAGGGATTGGAGTTAATGACGATTTCGTACGCCAGACCTTGCTGCCCGTGTTTGTACAATTGTTCGGTTTCGATGAATTTCTTCCCGAACGACCAGTGTGTGTAATTGATCGGCATGCCAATACTGGAATAGGCATCCATCATTTGTTCGGAGGTAATGATCTCGATTTGATGCGGATAAGTTTCCAGCCGGTAGGACTTTGCCACCCGGTCAATCTCTTCAAGATAGGTTTGCAATAACTCAAACGTCCAGTCCGGTCCATCGCTAAGACGTTTGTCCTCAGTTTTTTGCTCATGGGTCACTGTCGTCATAAGCCGCACCCTCATTCAGTTATGGACGTTACAGAGTGTTTGATTCACAACCTTTTCTTAAGATTTCGTACGTCCATTGATAATCGTAGCTCAATCTGAGTGTGTCGTTAGATAAACACCTTGAATCCCTTCCTCAACAAATCTATATCCTTATGGCAGGACACTGTCAATCGGGGGCCATGAAGAACCCAAAGCCGCAGGCAGTCAGGCTTTGGGTGAACAACCGGAGAGAATAAAACGAACGGCGGGGATTAACTGCGGATAAATTCTAACAAATCTTGATTTATCTGATCTTTATGGGTGCTGCACAAACCATGAGAGGCACCCGAATAAACTTTACGTTTACCATTCGGTAACAATTTAAGCGCGGCTTCGCTGGAGGATGCCGGTGGCACAATCTGGTCATCATCACCGTAAATCACCAGCGTCGGGATAGTCATTTTTTTCAGATCTTCGCGCTGGTCGGTTTCAGAAAACGCTTTGACACAATCATAAAGTGCCTTGATTGAACCCTGCATACCCTGCAACCAGAAGCTCTGACGCAAGCCTTCGGATGCCTGCGCACCCGGGCGGTTAAAGCCATAAAAGGCATCAGGCAAATCGAGGAAGAACTGTGAACGGTCTTTCCGTACGCCTTCACGGATCCCGTCGAAAACAGAAAGCGGCAAACCGACCGGGTTGAATTCAGTTTTGATCATAATCGGTGGCACCGCGCCAATCAGCACCGCTTTTGCCACACGTGAAGTGCCATGCCGGCCGATATAACGGGCCACCTCGCCACCGCCGGTGGAGTGCCCGACGTGAATGGCATCCTTAAGGTCCAGATGCGCTGTCAGCTCGGCCATATCATCACCGTACTGGTCCATATTATTGCCCTCCCAGGTCTGGGAAGAACGTCCGTGGCCGCGGCGGTCATGGGCGATAACGCGATAACCTTTATTCGCCAGAAACAGCATTTGATCTTCAAAAGCATCAGATGACAGGGGCCAGCCGTGACTGAAAACCACCGGCTGGCCGCTGCCCCAGTCCTTATAAAAAAGTTGTGTACCCTCTTTAAGCTTCAGAAAGTTTGAGTTATTCACAGGCGACTCCTTATGGCTGAAATGAACAGTGCGGATATGAATCCACTCGAAGTGTAGGTCAGTAATTAAACAGTTGCGATGTGCATCACATTTTAAACTGACAATATCGCAGGACTAGGTGGCAAAAATTAACCGATGTTGAACGCGGGGGGATATATTGAAACCTGGTGTCCCGGTGACGCCGCCAGAATTTTGCTTATTAAGGGCACTATTCTCCCTGCTCTCTGCGCCTTACGGATCAGCTTCTGCTTTGCCTCGTTTATAAATCCCCGTTCAACCGGAACGTCAATTTTCTGTCCGGGACGAGGGAATATCACACTTGCGATGGTTTGTGGTGTTTTGTTCTTTAAATGTAACGATATAAAAGAATAAAAAACTAAAACAAAACGCCGCCTGAAGTCCCGGATATCTTCTGATTTCAATGAAGTCATTGCTGTCATATCGCCATAAATTTCTTCCCGGATGGCCAGAATGTTGCGAAATATCATTATTTATTTGTGGCTATTGAAAAAAATGCTGTCATGAACGATAAATAAATGTGAAAGACCTCACGGTTATGAGTGGCTGTGTTGGTGATTTTTCTTAGTCAGGTTAATTTCCTGTCATCAGAATATTATGCTTTGTTTTGTCGCGGAGTGGAGTCGATATGCGTGTGGTGATTTTAGGCAGTGGTGTGGTCGGTGTCGCCAGTGCATGGTATCTGGCTAAAGCGGGCCATCAGGTGACGGTCATTGATCGTCAGCCAGGCCCGGCAGAAGAAACCAGCGCGGGCAATGCGGGACAGATCTCACCGGGCTATGCCGCGCCATGGGCGGCTCCGGGTGTTCCGGTCAAAGCCGTTAAATGGATGTTCCAGAAGCATGCGCCTCTGGCGATCCGTCTCGACGGAACGCAGTTTCAGCTGAAATGGATGTGGCAAATGTTGCGTAACTGCAATATGGACCATTATCAGACTAACAAGAGCCGCATGGTTCGTCTGGCGGAATACAGCCGTGACTGCATGAAAGCGCTGCGTGACGACACCGGCATTCAGTACGAGGGCCGGCAGGGCGGCACATTACAGCTTTTCCGTACCGCACAGCAGTTCGAAAGTGCAGCGAAAGATATTGCCGTGCTGGAAGACGCCGGTGTGCCGTATCAGTTGCTCGAATCCAGCCAGCTGGCGACCGCAGAGCCGGCGCTGGCACAGGTCGCGCACAAACTGACCGGTGGCCTGCGTTTACCTAATGATGAAACCGGTGACTGCCAGATGTTTACCCGTAAACTGGCCGATATGGCGCGTCAGGCGGGCGTTGTTTTCGAATTCAACCGCACGGTAGATAAGCTGCATGTTGAAAATGGCGAGATCACCGGCGTGCAGTGTGGCAATGAGATCGTCAGGGCGGATGCTTACGTTGTGGCATTCGGTTCATATTCGACTGCGTTGTTGCGCGATCTGATCGCCATTCCGGTTTATCCGCTGAAAGGCTATTCGCTGACCATTCCGATTACCGATCCGGCCTCTGCACCGGTGTCTACCGTGCTTGATGAAACCTACAAAATTGCCATCACCCGTTTTGATAACCGCATCCGCGTGGGGGGGATGGCGGAGATTGTCGGCTTCAACCTGAAGCTGGCGCAGGCGCGCCGTGAAACGCTGGAGATGGTGGTGAAAGATCTCTATCCTCACGGCGGTAATGTCGGCCAGGCAACCTTCTGGACGGGGTTACGACCGATGACACCGGACGGCACGCCGATTGTCGGACGTACGCGCATTAAGAATTTGTATCTCAATACCGGCCACGGGACGCTCGGCTGGACGATGGCCTGTGGCTCCGGGCAGTTGCTGTCGGATATTATGTCCGGCGTGACGCCTGCGATCCCGTCCGATGATCTGTCGGTTGAGCGTTACAGCCCGGATTTCATCGCCCGTCCGGCAGGTCCGCATAACATGCATCCGGTAGGCTGAATCTGCTGTATTCCCATCCCATACGGTGACTGACATTGTATGGGTTTTACTTTGCTTATTGCCGGAGCCGGTATGCCACGCCCGATTTCAGCCACATTATCCCTGTCTGCATTAACCCATAATTTACACCTCATTCGCGGCTTTGCCCCTCGCAGTAAAGTCTGGACGGTGGTGAAAGCGAACGGTTACGGTCATGGTATTTCCCGTATCTGGCGCAGTTTATCGGCCACCGATGGTTTCGCCTTGCTTGATTTCAATGAAGCCATTTTATTGCGTGAGTCCGGCTGGCAGGGGCCGATATTACTGCTCGAAGGTTTTTTTACGGCTGAGGATTTGACGAGGGTTGATCAATATCGTCTGACCACGTCCGTACACAGCGAATGGCAAATAAAAGCCCTTGCACATGCCAGCGTCAGCCAGCCGGTCGATATCTACCTGAAAGTAAACAGTGGTATGAACCGTCTGGGTTTTGCGCCGGAACGTGCCGGGGATGTCTGGCAGCAGTTACGCGAGCTGAAGCAGGTGGGAGAAATGACGCTGATGAGCCATTTCGCCACTGCTGACAGCGTGGAGGGGGTTGACGCGCAGATGGCTGCGATTAACCTCGCCGGGCAGAATATCCGCGGCCCGCGATGCCTGGCGAATTCCGCTGCGACGTTGTGGCATCCGCATACGCATCATGACTGGATCCGCCCGGGAATTATTATCTATGGTGCGTCGCCGAGCGGTGAGTGGAAAGATATTGCGCATACCGGCCTGCAACCGGTGATGACGCTTAACAGTGAGCTGATTGCCATACAGGAGCTTAACGCCGGCGCACGAGTGGGTTACTGCGGGCGTTACAGTGTCACGCGTCCTCAGCGCATCGGCGTGGTGGCCTGTGGTTATGCAGATGGATATCCGCGCCATGCCACTTCCGGTACGCCGGTTTGGGTTGATGGCGTGCGAACAACGACGGTCGGCACGGTTTCAATGGATATGCTGGCCGTGGATTTAACACCCTGTCCGCAGGCACAGATTGGTTCGCCGGTTGAGTTGTGGGGAAATAATTTACCGGTGGATGAAGTGGCAACGGCGGCCGGTACGCTGGGCTACGAATTGCTGAGTGCGCTGGCACCCCGCGTACCGGTATCGACAATCGGTTAGAAAGTATTACGGTTCCAGGCGGGTCAGACGGCCCGTCGATTTTTTGCTCGCACGACGTGCCAGCACTGCCAGACATCCGCCTGCCAGCATCACCAGCGACAGGCTCAGTTTAGGCTGTAACGGTAATGCCATGGCGATAAAACCGAGTAGTGCACCGCCCGCCATTTGCACCGAACCTACCAGGGCTGAAGCAACGCCTGCTTCGCCGGAGAACGGTTCCAGTGCATAACTGGTGGCCGGACCCACCAGAAACGCCAGACCGGCACAGGCGCTGGCGACCGGCAGCATATACAGCCAGGTGGCGGTTTGGTCTGCAGGTGAAACCAGCGTAATACCGGCAATCAGCCCGAGGCAACCGGCAAACATAAGAATGCCGCCGGCAGTCAGACAAACCGGGCGTCCCACTTTATGAATAATGCGGTTGGCGATAAAACTCACCGCCATAATCCAGAAGCCGTTCGCCCCGAATACCAGCGAAAATTGCAATGGCGTCAGCCCGGCGATGTTCATCAATACGGTCGGTGCCAGCGATACATACGTCAGCGCCATCCCCATGGCGCCGGCATTTACCAGTGCAAAGGTCACGAAGCGGGCGTTGAACAAAATGCGGGCATACTGACGGAAAGGCAGACCGCTGTTGGTCTGGGTATCAGCAGGGCGTGTCTCCGGTAGTTTGAATATCACCAGCAACATCACCGCCAGCGTATAACCGGCCAATGCCCAGAAAGGTGCACGCCAGCCATAATACTGGGCGATCAGGCCGCCGATCAGCGGGGCCAGTGCAGGGATAATATTCAGTGTGCCGTTGAGAAAACCATATGCGCGGGCGGCCTCATTGCCACTCATCCGGTCGCGCACGCTGCTGAAAATCACCACGGACGTGCAGCAGACAGCCAGCCCCTGAATGACGCGGGATAATAAAAACATCCACGGTGTGACGGACGTCGCGGCAACGATTGCACCCGCCAGATACACCACAACGCCGATAATGGCGATCTGGCGACGACCCCATTTATCAACCAGCGGACCGGCCACCAGCTGTCCGAGCCCCATCACCAGAATAAATAATGAAATTGAGGACTGGATCACCGCCTCGGTGCTCTGTAAACCGAGTGCAATGGCGGGAATGGCAGGCAGGTATAAATCAATACCTAAAGGGCCAAGCAGCACCATACTCAGCAGCAGGAAAAGAAATTTTTGCATTGAAAACATCACTGTCAGTCATCCGGAAGGACGCTAAGGGTAATGATTTCGTTAATGAATGGAAAGAAGCTTGTGATAATCAGACCGGTGAGCACGGTGAATAAATCCGGACACCCGCAGGTGCCCGGTAGCTAAGCCATGACGGAAGGCTTATTTTTTCTTCCAGAAATCATCAAATACGGTTACCGGCAGCTGACGTTTATGCTCAGTGCGCAGGTACCAGCCCTCAATAATGGCGGCATATTTATCGTCGATTTTCTTGCCTTCCAGATAGTCGTCGATCAAATCATAGGTTACACCGAGCGCGGCTTCATCCGGCAAGGCAGGGCGGTTGTCTTCAAGATCCGCCGTCGGGGCTTTTGTATACAGATGCGCCGGGCAACCCATTTCCCTGAGCAGTGCTTTCCCCTGACGTTTATTCAGACGGAAAAGGGGATTAATATCCGTACCGCCATCGCCATATTTGGTATAGAAACCGGTTACGGCTTCGGCGGCATGATCCGTCCCGACGACCACGCCTTTTTTCATCCCGGCGATGCTGTACTGCGCTTTCATGCGCTCACGGGCTTTTTCGTTCCCTTTAATAAAATCGCTCAGTTCAATGCCAATTTCACGTAAGGTCGCTTCGCTCGCCAGAACAGCATTTTTGATATTGACGGTCAGAACCTGATCCGGCTGAATGAACGCAATGGCATCCTGACAGTCCGATTCATCCGCCTGCACGCCATACGGCAAGCGCACGGCAATGAACTGGTAGTCGCCATCATGGGTTTGTGCACGTAATTCATTAATTGCTGTTTGGCAAAGTTTGCCGGTAAGAGTAGAATCTTGCCCGCCGCTGATACCCAGAACCAGTGTCTTGATGAACGGGTGGGCCAGCAGGTAACTTTTGAGAAAATCAACGCTGACACGAACTTCCTGTGCGGCATCGATGTGGGGTTTAACGTGCAGAGCCTGAATAATCTCTTGTTGTAAAGCCATGACTACTCCTCCTGAAGGCTGCCTTCGAGGAACCCGAGGCAAAAATAAGACGTTATCAGGGTAAAACTACCCCGCATTACTCAAAAGGACAAGATTCAGCGACGAGTTAGGCGGAAATCTGTACGCTGCCGGCTCGCAATATTTCGAACCAAAGCGGCAGGAAGAAGTAAAGTGTGGCGCGTAATAAATCATTTTCGCCCCTCATTGGAATAAAAAATCAATGAACAGGATTGTAATGATTTCGTATGTTTCTATTGCCGGAAATATATGTCACTCGGAACTATCCAAAAAAGCCGCTTTATTAAGATATCCTGGGCTGAGTGCGTTATATTTGTTGCGGTAGAAATATTTGTATGCATATGCCATCGAAATGGAGTTGCCAGGCTTGATTAACGGATCCTAATTTATGGCATAAATCGTGTGGTTCCAGTGTCGTTATTTGCCTTAAGTCCTATTGGGGAAACAAAATGTTTTTTCGGGTTGTTCGTCGTTTACCAGCTTGTGCCGTAGTCTGCGGTGCAGCGCTGTTCAGTATTTCAAGCCTTGCAGACACCACCATTTTCACCGCGTTAGATGACCCTGCTCAGGCGAAAAAGCCGTTCGAGGGCAATGTTCAGGCGGGTTACAGTGCGCAAACCGGTAACACCAGCAACTCCACGCTGAATGCTGATACCACCATGACCTGGTTTGATACCAACACGGCATACAGCCTGTGGGGCTCTGCGCGTAATACCTCTTCTTCCGGTGTGCGTTCCTCCGAGAAGTATCAGGCCGGTGGCCGTACACGTTATAACCTTGACAACGCGAACTATGTTTTCGGTCAGGGCAGTTGGCTGAGTGACCGTTATAACGGTTACCGTTCACGTACTGTGGGTGCCGTCGGTTATGGACGTCAGATCTGGAGCGGTCCGGTTCATACACTGAATCTGGAAGCCGGTCCGGGTGTACGTCATGATGAGTTCGAACAGGGCGGTAACACCACCCGTGCGCTGGCTTATGCCTCAGGCACTTACGGTTATCAGATCAGCGATACTGCGCGCTTCACGCAGGGTGTGTCTGTATTAGCGAACGACGAAACGACGCTGAACTCAGAAACCGCGCTGACCGTTGCGATCAACTCCCACTTCTCGTTGAAAGTGGCGTATGACGTCACCTATAACACCAAGCCACCAGCCAGCGCGCCGGATAAAACCGATACCGTGACGTCTGTAAACCTGGTGTACGGTCTGTAACTTCCTTTCGGGACGTTATGCCAAAAAGTCAGAGGAGAAATCCTCTGGCTTTTTTTATGGCTTATTTTGCCAGAATATTAAACTGGATTTTAAATAAGCGGAGGGCTGTTAAACGAAACGTCTGACTTTCATTGTCTGAATTCTGTTTTTTTTAAGCATACGAAAATACCTGGAAAAGACCGGTAACCCTGCAGGCAGCATAAACGGGATGAATACCCCTACAAATCATAATTTCTTATGATTCAATTTTTTCTCTTGTAGAATTTTTTACGGAAATTTAAAAAAATGCCTAAAGTAAATTTTATCCCTGCCGATAGGAGGTGAATGTTTAATCTTAGATCAATGCCATAGCCATTTCTGATGCTGTGTTTTTGAGGCATACAGCAAAGTGGTGCAGGCCCGAGAAAACAGCGGATATGGAAATCATAAGCACTGTTACACCATTAGCCCGCACTGTTTCAGTGTACGTGCGTCTTACCCAGCGATGGCGCGTTTCCTGTCTGCTGGTGCTACCGGTGATATTTTCCCTTGCCGCGCAGGCCGCGCCGCTCAGCCCCGCCGACCGCGACAGTATCGAACAGCAGCAGCGGCAACTTCTGCAGCAGAACCAGCAGCAGCGTCAGGAACTGGAGCGCAGCACGTCAGTCGCCCCCGCGCCGCAAACTCCCGTACACTCCGGCGGCCCGTGCTTTGATATTCACGACATTACCCTCAGCGGCGCAGACCATATGCCCGCGCGCATCCGGCAAAAACTCACTCAACCCTATCTGCAACAGTGCCTCGGTATTGGCCAGATTAATGCCCTGGTGAAACAGGTCTCTGACTGGTATATCGGCCAGGGTTACATCACCAGCCGCGCGTTTCTCACCGAACAGGATTTGTCTTCCGGCACGCTGCAACTCACAGTGATGGAAGGCAAACTCGAAGCCATCAAAATGGAAAACCAGCGCGGCGCAATGCTGGCGATGGCGTTTCCGGGGCTGACCGGTAAAATTCTTAACCTGCGCGATATCGAGCAGGGGATGGAGCAGATTAACCGGCTGCGCAAAACGCCGGTGCAGATTGAAATCCAGCCCGGCAGCCAGCCAGGATACTCCATCGTCAACCTCACCTCAAAGCCTGAGCTTCCCCTGCAGGCCAGCGCCGGTTTTGATAACTCAGGGCAGAAAAGCACCGGCACCGGACAGGTCAGCGGCTCGCTGACCGGCAATAACCTGCTCGGGCTGGCGGACCAGTGGTTTGTCAGCGCGTCACGCAGCAGCGACGGCGCAAGCGACCACGACGCGAAAAGCGTGCAGGCGGGCGTCAATCTGCCTTACGGCTACTGGCTGTTTGATTACAACTACAGCTACAGCGACTACCTGAGCACCATTGAATCGCAGGGCTATCTGTGGCGCTCCACCGGCGACAGCCAGGCGCACCGCTTCACCCTTTCCCGCGTACTGTTTCGCAACGGCGACATGAAAACCGCCGCCAGTCTCGGGCTGACGCACCGCCTCAACCGAAATTATCTCAACGATGCCCCGCTGGAAAGCAGCACCCGCAGCCTGACCAGCTGGACCGCCGGTATCAACCACAGCCAGAAACTCTGGGGCGGATACGCCACGCTTAACCCGGCGTTCAGCCGTGGCGTGCCGTGGTTTGGCGGCGAGAGTGATGAAGATAAAAACCCGGATGCCCCGCGCGCGGAGTTCTCTAAATGGACGCTGTCCACCAGCTATTACCGGCCTGTCACGCAACGCATTACCTGGCAGACCAGCGCCTACGGCCAGTGGGGCGATGACCGTCTTTACGGCAGCGAACGCCTGACGATTGGCGGCGAAAGCTCGGTGCGCGGGTTCAAAGAGCAATACCTCTCCGGCGACAACGGCGGCTACTGGCGCAACGAGCTGGATACCCAACTGTTCGCGCTGCCGGTGCTCGGACAAATCAGCGCCGTGACCGCGCTTGACGGCGGCTACCTGCAACGCAGCAATCACGACACCAATGCGTCCGGCACCTTATGGGGCGGGGCGGTGGGTTTATCGAGCAGTAACGCACATTTCTCCAGCCAGTTTACCGTCGGCTGGCCGCTGAGCTATCCGGACTCACTGGCACCGGATCGCGTCACGGTCTACTACCGCATCGGCTTTGCACTTTAGCGTTGTACCTCTACATAAGAGAGAAGGAATTCGGCGATGAAATCGATCACAGAGCAACCGGTCGCGTTATGGCGTAAAGCGCTGGCCTACGGGCTGATGGGATGGCTGGTCTGGCAACCGGTGATGCCCGCATTTGCGGCGGGTATCACGGTAGCCGAAGGCAACACCCGCACCGATCAGGCGGGTAACGGCGTGCCGGTGGTGAACATCGCCACCCCGAATCAGTCCGGGATTTCGCATAACAAATACAATGATTTCAACGTCGGCCAGCAGGGCCTCATCCTCAATAATGCCACCGGTAAACTGACCCGGACTCAGCTGGGCGGGCTGATACAGAACAACCCCAATCTTACGGCAGGTCAGGAAGCGAAGGGCATCATTAACGAAGTGGTGTCGTCGAACCCTTCGCAGCTTAACGGCTACATGGAGGTCGCCGGTAAAGCCGCCAACGTCATGGTCGCCAACCCCTACGGCATCACCTGTAACGGCTGCGGCTTCCTCAATACCCCGAACGCCACGCTGACCACCGGTAAACCGGTGCTGAATGCGGACGGCTCGCTGCAGTCCCTCGAGGTCACGCAGGGTGCGATCACCGTTGAAGGTCAGGGGCTGGATGCCCGCACGAGCGATTCTTTTTCACTGATTTCCCGCGCCGCGCAGATTAACGCCGGGCTGTACGCCAGAGACCTGAACGTCACCCTGGGTGCCAATCACGTCGATGCGCAGGGCAATGCCACGCCGATATCCGGCGCCGGCGTACCGGCGGTGGCGATTGACACCGGCGCACTCGGCGGCATGTACGCCAACCGCATTCATCTGGTCTCCAGCGACAAAGGCGTCGGGGTCAACCTCGGCAACCTGAACGCCTCGGTCGGCGATATGCAGATTGATGCCAGCGGCAGGCTGACGCTGAGTAATGCGACCGCCACCGGCAAGCTGACGGCGAACGCGCAGGCCATCGCCCTTAACGGTACCCAGCAGTCGGGCGGCGATATGGCGCTCACATCGGCGGGTGACCTCACCAGCAACGGCACACTGGTGGCGGGCGGTAACGCACAATTGCGGGCACAAACGCTGACCAACGGCGGGCTGATCCAGGCGCAGGGCGCACAGACCGTCAGTGCGTCGGCCCTGAACAACAGCGGCAAAATGCAGTCCGGCGGCGCGCAAAACATCACCGCTAATACCCTCAGCAATCAGGGGCTGATCGGCTCGCAGCAGGGGCTGGATTTACAGGTTGCGGACCAGATGACCGTGGGTGAACAAGGCTCGCTGTTTGCCGGTGACCGGCTGAACATCGGCGGCGGTCAGATGAACGTGGACGGTACACTGACCGGCAAAAATGGCCTGACGCTCAACAGTACTTCCCTGAACGCCGGGCAACACTCGCTGATCACCAGCCTCGGCGATATTCAGCTCAATGCCGCGCAGCAGGCGCTGGGCGGCCAGCTGTCGACCTCCGGCAACGTGGGCCTGAACGCTACGGATCTGTCCGTCGGGGCGCTGGGGTCCGTTCACAGCGATAAAGATTTATCCCTGACGGCAACCGGCAGTGCCACGCTGGCCGGTGCGCTCGACGGCAACACGCTGGAAGCCGGTGGCGGTACATTGCAGGTGACCGGCAGCGGTTCGCTGGCCTCCACGGGAGATATGCAGTTATCCGCCCGCCAGCAGCAGCTCGACGGCACCACCAGCGCGGGCAATACTCTTTCGATTAACGCTGACCGGCTGAATGCCGCGCAGGGCGGTAAAACCTCGGCGCAAAATGACGTGCAGGCCACGGTTGCCAGCGGCGGGCAGTGGTCCGGCAGCCTGATTGCCGGGCGTGACCTGGCCTTTACCTCGAACAACTTCAGCAACGGCGGCACGCTGGCCGCCAACCGCAACGGTCAGTTCAGCTTCGGCACCCTGACCAATAACGGCCTGCTGCAGTCTCTCGGCACGCAGCAGCTTGACGGCGACACCTTCAATAACAACGGCACGGCGCAGTCCGGCGGTGACCAGACGCTGACCCTCAGTCAGTTCAACAATCAGGGGCTGACCGGTACCCGCGGCGACTTAGCGCTGACCGTGCGGGACGGCGTGACCAACGGTGATACGGCAACCTTACTGGCCGATGGTCAGTTTACGCTCAATACCGCCCAGGCAGATCTGGGCGGCACGCTGACCGGCACGCAGGGGGCAACACTTAACGCCACCGCGCTGACCACCCGCGCCGGATCGGTACAGTCCAGCCAGGGCGATGTGGCTCTGAAGACTGATACTGCGAACTTAAACGGTTTTCTCTCCGCCGACGGCAACGCGGCGCTGACCACGCAACAGCTCACCACCGGCAACGGCTCGCAGACGCAGGGTAAAAACGCGCTGGGGATCAGTGCGTCTGAAAAAGCCGATCTGGCCGGGAAACTGGTGACACCGGGTACGCTGACGGTTCAGGCCGGTACGCTGACCAACGGCGCGGCGCTGGGCGCGGACAATGTGGATATCACGGCCACCTCGCTGACCAACAGCGGTGCCATCACCGCCGACGACGGCCTGCATGTGAAAGCCGGTACCTTGCAGCAGCAAGGCAGCCTGTCTGCGCAGAGCCAGATGACGCTGGAAGGCCAGACGCTGGTCAATCAGGGCAACGTGTCGGGCGGTGACGTCGTCGTGAATGCTACCGGCAGCCTGACCAATCAGGGCACCGGTGTGATATCGGCGGGCAACGGCCTGACCGTGACGGCACCGGTTGTGACCAACAACGGCCAGCTTCTGGCACAAACGGTCGGCGTGAATGCCACAGGTATCAGTAATAACGGGCTGATGCAGGGCAACGGCGGTACCACGCTCACCGCCACTACCTTAACCAACGGTGCGCAGGGGCAGGTATTGTCCGGCGGCACGCTGGGTGTGCAGGCAGGCGATACGCAAAATCAGGGCAGGCTACAGGGCAGCCAGCTGACCCTGACCGGCAACAGCCTGACCAACGGCGGCACGGCATTAGGCACGAATGGCCTGAACGCACAGATGCAGGGGGATCTCACCAACAGCGGCAGCCTGCTCTCATCCGGTGATGTCACGGTGAACGCCGCCACGCTGGAAAACAGTGGCCAGTTGCTCAGCGATAAAACCGCCACGGTGACGGCTGACCACGTCAGCAACACAGGGCAAATCCAGGGCGACACGCTGGCACTTACGGCGAACAACGCAGACAACAGCGGCAACCTGATAGGTCTGAAGGGCCTGACGGCGCAACTGCAGCAGGATTTAACCAACGCCACCTCCGGCAAGATGCTGACGCAGGGCGCGCTCACCGTCACCGCCGCGCACGTCACCAACAACGGCAACTGGCAGGCCGACAGCGCCGATGTACACGCCGGTCAGTTAGATCTTAACGGCGCGATCCAGACCGCCTCGCTCGCCAACCTCGACCTGACCGGTGCGCTCAACACGCAGGCGCAGGGCAAAATCATTTCCACCGGTCTGGCTATTTTGCAGGCGGCGAACCTGAATAATCAGGGGAGCTGGTCGGCGGATAACCTGACTCTGACCGGCGGTGCGCTGACCAGCAGCGGCAGCATCAGCGGTGTCAGTCAGCTTGCGGCCACGCTCAGCGGGCAACTGCAGGTTCAGCAGGGCGGCACATTACTCAGCGGCGGCAGCGCCACGCTGAACACCGGGAATATTGCTAACAGCGGTACGCTTCAGGCCGGTAATCTTGTGCTGACCACCAACAGTATTAGCAACGCCGGGCAGTTACAGGGCCAGCAAAGCCTGCAGGGTACGGTCCAAAACGGCATCACTAACCTGAGCGGCGGCACCGTGCGCAGTCAGGGCACGTTAGATTTGGGCGCACAGACGCTGCTCAATCAGGGCCAGATGCAGGGCGACGGCGTCACTCATCTGACCCTTTCCAATAATCTCAATAATCAGGGCACCTTACTGACCGGCGGCAGGCTGACGGTGTCTGCACCGGTGCTGACCAACAGCGGCACGCTGCAGGCGCAGGGCCTGACCATGACCGGCGGCACGCTCAACAACAGCGGTACGCTGACCGGACAGGGCGACAGCGCGCTGAACGTCACGCAGATGACCAATCAGGGCCAGCTTCAGGGCGACCGGCTGGCGCTTACCGGTAACGAACTGCATAACACCGGCACGGTATTGGGCAGCCAGTCGCTGGGGCTTAACGTGCAGAACGCCGACAACCAGGCGGGCGGCAAACTCTACAGCGCAGGCAACCTGACGCTGGTGACGCCGGTGCTGAATCAGGCGGGCAGCCTGCTGGCGCTGGGGGATATGACGCTGCAACTCGGTTCGGGCTTTACCCAGACCGGCACGCTGGCAGCGGGGCAGAACCTCAATCTCAGCACGCAGGGCGACCTGAACGTGCTCGGCACCCTGCAGGGCAACGGTATCCAGCTCAGCTCGACCGGCAACTTTACCAACAGCGGTCAGCTGCGCGGTGGCGGCGGTACGGTGGGCGTGGACGCCAGCAACATCCAGCTCAACGGCAGCGGCAGCGTGCAGTCCGGCGGGGATATACGCCTGGCCAGCCGTGGCGTACTTAACAACAGCGGCTTTGTCGGCGGGGCAGGCAACGTGGTGATGTCCGCTGGCGGCCAACTGACGAACAACGCGCTGCTGTACGCCGGTAACAACATGCAGTTGCTGGCCGACAGTATTCACAATAACTACGGCGATATTCTGGCGGGCAACAGCCTGTGGCTGCAGCGGGACGCGGCGGGCAACGCCAACAGCGAAGTGGTCAACACGTCGGGGGATATCGAAACCACCAACGGCGATATCACCATCAATACCGGCCATCTGCTGAATCAGCGGGACGGGTTGAGCACGTCGAGTTCTTATCAGGCGGCGAATAGCCCGGCATCGCTGGGGCAGGCCACGATGAGCATTCAGCTCGGCTTGTTAGATGATGATGAAATTGGGGTTTATACCGGAACGGGCTGGCGTCACACCGGTGGGAGCAATGGCAAAGGAGACGGCGCTGAAGAAGAATATACTTTTGTTGGTTTAGCGCCTACGAAAGCTGCCTCTGACAGAAAATTTCTTGTAGGTACTTCCACTGTAACCGCCATTGCCAGTGGCGGGGCGGGCCGCATTGCCGCAAACCGCAATTTAACGATATCTGGCGACACGTTAGATAATATTGCCAGTACTGTTCTTGCCGGAAGCAACATAACGCTTTCCGGCACCAACCTGAACAACCAGTCCTATGAAAACAGCATTGAGAATGAGTACCTGACCTATCAGTACAGTGGCACAACAGGGGTGCAACCGGCCGATGCCACCGTTATCCCTGATATCCGGAAAGGGAAAAGAAGGGGGGTAGACTACAGGACGGATTTAGGGGATAAGTTTACCTACACATTAACCGGTGGACCCGCTTACGAAACCCTCAGCACCGGCGAAGGTCTCCGCGCCGTTATTCAGGCCGGTGGGGCGGTTAACGCCAGTTTCAGTAATAACATCAGCAATACCACGACCTCCGCTAATGCAGGCGGTTTATCCCATGCGATAAGCGCCCCGTCTCTGAACGGTACGTCGGGCCTGCAACAGGTCAGTGGTTTGCAAAGCAAACAGCTGGCATCCGCACAAAACCTGACCGTCGGCTCCGTTCAGTGGAACAATTCCGTCACCGATGCGTTAAAGCAGATTGGCAATCAGGGCGCTGCGCTGACGGATTACCCGCTGCCGACCGGCAATAACGGTTTGTTTGTGGCGAGCACTAATCCTGCCAGCCCGTATCTGATCACTACCAACCCACAACTGGGCGGGATCGGTAAAACCGATCCGTCACTGTTCAATGCGCTGAACGATTACCTTGCGCGACCGACGTCTGCGATATCTGCCGTGGGCAAACAGGCCACCTCGGGTGGTACCGGCCTGAGCTCTGCGGCCTTTTCTGCAACGCCGGTGGCAGGTCAGGTTGTCCATCCTGCGGTTCAGCCGGGCACACCTTCCGGCCCGCGTATTGAAACGGCACCGGTCTATACCGACGAGAGCAAATTCCTCGGCTCGGCCTACTTTATGGACCGGCTGAAGCTGACGCCGGATTACGACTACAAATTCCTCGGCGATGCCGCCTTCGATACCCGTTATGTCGATAACGCCGTGCTCAGCCAGACCGGGCAGCGCTACGTCGGCGGCACGGGGTCAGACCTCGCGCAGATGCAGTATCTGATTGATAACGCCGCCGAACAGCAGGCCGGTCTGGGCCTGCAACTGGGCGTCAGCCTGTCGCCGGAACAGGTCGCTGCGCTGACCAAAAGCATCGTCTGGTGGGAAAAAACCACCGTCAACGGCCAGACGGTTCTGGCACCTAAACTCTATCTTTCTGCCAACGACACCCACGCGGTGACCGGCAGCGTGATTTCCGGGAACACCGTCAATCTCGACGCCGGACACATCGTCAACGCGGGCAGCACCCTGCAGGCCGAGACGCAACTGGCAGCAAAAAGCAGCAGTTCGCTGGATAACCTCAATGCCGGGCTGATTGCCTCTAACGGCAGCCTGCAGCTGAGCGCGCTGGGCGATATCAATAATATCGGTTCTTCGATTAGCGGACAGACCGTGGCACTGGCTTCGGTCAGCGGCGATATCAATAACGTTACGCAGGCGCAGCAGTGGACGGCCGCGCCGACCACCAGCAAAAGCAAAACGTCTCAGCTGACCTTCAGCCAGACCCAGACCGGCGACGTGGCCGGTATCTCGGCCACTGACGGACTTTCGCTTACCGCCGGTCACGACATCAACAACACCGGTGCCCGGCTCACGGCGGGCAGTGACCTGCAACTGGTGGCGCTGAACGACATCAGCATCACCGGCAACGCGCTCAGCACCAGCAAAACCACGGCGAAAAGCAGCGCGCAGACCACCGACAGCCAGGCCAGCACGGTCAGCGCGGGCGGTAATTTATCGGCCAGCGCGGGGCACGACCTGACGGTGGCGGGCAGCGCCGTCACCGCCAAAGGCGATGCCACGCTGGCGGCAGTTAACGACATCAACCTCAACACGATGGACCAGAGCAGCCATCAGACCAGCGGAAAAAATCAGGCTGACAGCAACAACGCCACCCGCACGGTGGTGAGCAGCGGCGGCGACCTGACGCTCAGCGCAGGCCGGGATTTGAACTCGCAGGCGGCGCAGCTGACCGCCGACCTTAATGCCTCACTCAGCGCCGGTCGCGACGTCAACCTGAACGCGCAGCAGACCAGCACCTACAGCGAAACCCACGGCAGCAAAAGCGTGAGTATCCGTGAAAATGTCGGGCAGGAAGGGACAGCAGTGGTGAGCGGCGGAAGCACCAAAATTAAAGCGGGTCAGGATGTTAATGCTAACGCAGCAACTGTTACGGCGAAGCAGGACATTGCCGTCAATGCTGGCCGAGATGTCAATCTTGATACCGCCACAGAGAGCAGTTATGCCTACGATGAGAAGACCAGGACCAGGAAGCACCTTTTCTCGAAAACCACCACACACACAATCAGTGAAGACAGTTCCACTCACGAAAAAGGTTCGCTGCTAAGTGGCGATAATGTTGCCGTTACGGCGGGCAATAATTTACTGGTGAAAGGTTCTTCGGTGGTCGGCGATGGTGATGTGACGCTGAAGGCAGGGAGCAATGTCGATATTGTCGCGGCTACAAACACGGATTCAAGCTGGCGGCTGAGCGAGACCAAAAAAAGCGGGCTGATGGGCACGGGTGGCCTTGGCGTGACGATTGGGTCATCACAGACACGCCATGAACTGAAAGAGCAGGGAACAACGCAAAGTCAGAGTGTGAGTACCGTGGGAAGCACCGCTGGCAATCTGAGTATCACCTCAGGGAGACAAGCGCATATTGGTGGCGCAGACCTTGTAGCGGCTAAAGATATGTCGATAACTGGCGACAGCGTCGTTATTGATCCCGGACACGATAAACGCAGCAGTGATGAAAAATTTGAACAGAAATCAACAGGACTTACGCTTGCACTTTCCGGTGCTGTTGCTGATGCGGTGAATTCTGCTATTGCCGCAACACAGAGTGCAAAACATGAAAGTGATGGCCGTCTGGCCGCATTGCAGGCGACCAAAGCAGCACTTTCCGGTGCTCAGGCCATGCTCGCGAAACAGCAGGCTAATGTCAGTGCAGATCCGAATAACGGCGTAGGTATCAGCATTTCGCTAACGTCGCAGCAGTCAAAATCATCGCAACATCAGCAAAGTGATACCGTCAATGGCTCCACGTTGAATGCGGGGAATAATTTATCGATTACTGCGACAGGCAAAGGTAACGACGCACACAGTGGTGATATTGCTATTGGCGGCAGTCAGCTAAAAGCGGGCGGTAATACGTCTCTGAGTGCAGCTAATGATATCTTGCTGACCGGCGCGGCAAATACCCAGGAAAGCACGGGCAAAAATAGCAGCAGCGGCGGCGGTGTTGGCCTGAGTTTCGGGGTAGGCAGCGGGAGTGCCGGACTGAGCATATTTGCCAGCGTTAATGGGGCAAAAGGCAATGATAAAGGTAATGGCACCCGTTGGTCGGAAACCACGCTCGACAGTGGTGGTAAAGTAACCCTCAACAGCGGACGTGATACCACCTTGTCAGGCGCGCAGGTGAACGGCAATAAAGTCGTGGTTGATGCTGGCCGCGACCTGACCATCACCAGCCAGCAGGACAGTGATGACTATAAATCGAAGCAAACCAGCTTCGGTGCAGGCGGCAGTTTCACCATTGGTTCCATGAGCGGTTCCGGCTATATCAATCTCAGCCAGGACAAAATGAACAGCACCTACGACAGTGTTGTCGAGCAAAGTGGTATTTATGCGGGCAGGGGCGGGTTTGATATTAATGTGGGCAGCCATACCCAACTGAATGGCGGTGTGATTGCCAGTCAGGGAACGGCGGACAAAAACCTGCTGGATACCGGTACGCTCGGGTTCAGCGATATCGGCAACGAAGCAGATTATAAGGTCAGCCACAGCGGCATCAGCCTGAGTGGTGGCAACGGCGCCAGCATGGTGGGCAACGCCATGTCGAACGTGGGTAACGTTCTGGCCGGGCTGAACGGTAAAGGCCATGCGGATGGCACCACCCAGTCGGCGGTGGCAGACGGAACCATTATCGTTCGTGATACCGCTAATCAGCAGCAAAGCGTGGCCGATTTAAGCCGTGACACAGACCATGCAAATGGCAGTATCAGTCCGATTTTTGACAAAGAAAAAGAGCAGAAGCGCCTGCAGGCGAGCCAGCTGGTGGGTGAGATTGCGGGTCAGATGACCGATATCGTCAATACGTATGGCGATATCCAGGCGTTGAAGGATCTGGGCGGTGTGCCTGAAGGGATGTCTGCCAATGACAGAGAAAGTTATCTCAAAACTCTGCGAAACAGTGATGCTTATCAGGCCGAAATTAGAAATTACGGTATTGGCAGCAATAACCAGATGGTGGTACAGGCACTCAGTGGCGTATTGCAGGGGATTGTCAGCGGCAACATCAGTGGAGCAATCGCAGGGGGAATAAGCCCGCTGATTGCCCGGGAAATCAAAAGTCACACGCTGAATGACGACGGTACGACCAATGTCGCGGCTAATGCGATGGCCCATGCCGTCTGGGGCGCTGTAGCAGCGCAAATGTCCGGAGGCAATGCAGCAGCGGGGGCTGCCGGCGCGTTCAGTGGTGAACTTGCCGCGCGTTATATAGCGGAATATTATTACCATGCGACCACTCAGGCGGATATAGATAAACTTTCGCAGAGCGACCGGCAGGAAATCAGCTTACTGAGTACGCTGGCGGCGGGTGTTGCCGGAGCAACAGCGGGCAATAACCTGTCTTCTGCGACGACAGGGGCGCAGGCGGGGAAGAATGCGGTTGAGAATAATGCACTGGCATTAGGCAGCACTGCATCTGCACTGAATGCAGCAATCTCTGGTGCAATTGGAAATGGAAGCCAGCAACAACAGGATAATAAAGAAGATCAAGGTGCGGGATATACTTGTGAAGGTACCCGTGAACAGTGCGCCGTTCGCGATCCTAACCGTGGACCGGGAAGAGTATTAAATGATGATGGTTCAGATCCTGAAAATCAGCCAAATTTAGGCAAGGATCTGACGGATGCAGAGAAGGCCGAACTGGGTGGAGCGGGTTCTGGCACACCAGATGGTTGGGGGCCGGAGGATGAGGAAAATGCGCGGAATAGCGAGTCTCAACCAAATAGATCTGATGCCAATAATATTTCGTCCCTGCCTGTTGAAGAACAAATAGGTATATTGAGAGATGCAGCAAGTGGCAAAAAAGGTAACTTTGGTCTGGGGCAAGCCACGGCTAAAGATGCTAACACATTAGGGGAAGCATGGGTTGGCCCAGGATATAGAGTTTCTAGTGATGGTACATCATGGGTCAGTTCTGATGGATTGAGGGTTTATCGTCCACCTACGTCTAAACCAAATAGTTCGCAAGCAACAACCGGAGTTCAGGCTAATTTTGAACAAAAATTGACGCCAACAGGAAGACCTATTAGTAACGGGCATCTGGATATAACTAAATGAATATTGATTTAAAAGGGCTACGATCATTGGAGCTTGAAGATGGCTTAATAAATTATTGGCCAACTGATCCTTCAAACTTTAGTTGTTGGATCCGGGCAATGATTGGGCCTAATGATCAAGATGGTGCAGAGTGTTTCGACATGCTGGTATGTACACCGATCTGGCTTCAAGGTGAGTTAGCAACGAATAAAGTTCTGTCAGGTAGAGGAATGATCATTGTCGAAAAGTATAATTATGATCAAATTGTTATCTATTTAGAAAAACTGATTGCTACATGTAATGATAATGATTGGTCACAAACAGCACTTAAGCTAAGTAGATTCAGCTTTTGGGAGTATGAAGATTATCAGCCCAGATAAATAATCCCGGCTGAGTCGCCGGGATCTTTTTATTCATCATTCACCCTCAGTCCATCATTACGTACCCGTCAGCGCTCAGGACGCTCAGGAAAGGTGAGGTTTGAGTCAGGAAAACCTGGCGCTGTGTTGATGACCCTGACCCAAAATCCTGCCCCATTCAGAAACAGGATTCCGGCATGATAATGACTCCCCTGAACGGAGGATGTGCCGATGAAAAAGTCACGATTCACCGAAGAGCAAATTGTTTTTGCCCTAAAACAGGCCGAGCAGGGAACACCGGTACCTGAAGTCTGCCGTAAATCGCAGGGGGAATAAGCCTGCTGATTGCCCGGGAAATCAAAAGTTACACGCTGAATGAAGACGGCACGCCCAACGTTGCGGCTAATGCGATGGCTCATGCCGTCTGGGGTGCTGTAGCAGCGCAAATGTCCGGAGGCAATGCAGCATGCCGGCGCGTTCAGTGGTGAACTTGCCGCGCGTTATATAGCGGAATATTATTACCATGCGACTACTCAGGCGGATATAGATAAGCTTTCGCAGAGTGACCGGCAGGAAATCAGCTTACTGAGTACGCTGGCGGCGGGTGTTGCCGGAGCAACAGCGGGCAATAACCTGTCTTCTGCGACGACAGGGGCGCAGGCGGGGAAGAATGCGGTTGAGAATAATGCGCTTGGAGCGGTTATTCAGGGCGGGAAACTGGCGATTCAAGGTTGCGCCGAAGTCACGGTATGTCGAAATGCGCTGGTTGAGAAAGGGATGGGAGCCCTGCTCGGTATAGGTGCAGCTAAAACAGTATTGGATAATCTCTCTTCAACTGAAAGGGATTATGTCTTTAGTGTGGCGATGTCGGGTAAGGCTGACCTGATAGAGAAACTGACGCCTGAACAACGGGCTGCCTATAATTATATGGTAGGTCAGGATCAGAAAGGGACGGCGTTTGTTACGCCAGATCAAAGTGGTAGTCAGGGTGCCAGTAACACAGGTAACAACGCAGGTGTGCCTGATGTGGGTAGTAATACCACGACTACGCCGATTGCAGAGCAGAATCCGGCTGATTTGGCTTATACATCAGAGAAAAGTAAATATGTTCCTAGTCCCAAACATGCTGCTGGAGGTTGGGGAATTCCTATGGACTTAAGTGATTCGAAGGCTCAGGAAGTATTAAATAACTCCATTCAAGGTGGTAAGCAAAAATATGGTGTTAGTGATGGTAAAATCTATGAATTTCAACCTGATAATGTTGGCGGATGGCATGGTTATCCAGTGCCTGGGACAGAAGCACCACCAAAAGTATTACGTGAGTTTCTTGCTAGAGGTGATATTAACAAAGCCGAATACAATAAAATGATTAAAGGTAAATAGTTATGAATAAGCTGAATATCATTTTGCTTAATTCTGCTGAATCGAAAAAAGCACAAGCTGTTGAAATATCGATAAAAAACAATGGCGTTTTGCATGCATTGTTTACCGGGATAGTCGATTTTCAAGCATTAATTGAGTGGTTAAAAGAAAATGAAGATGCAATTCGAAAAGCGGACTTTCCGATAGTTAATTTAACTCAAGACTCTTTAGCAAAAAAAGTCCATTGCTTTTATGAGAGTGTGGACGTTGATGACGATGATCTCATTGATGCAATGTTTGATTATAGAACATCCCATTGCCTCAGATTTGCATGTCGTGGAGTGGATTTCCCTGAGATTTATATTGGGAAGTTAGGAAGTAAACATGAAATATCTTTATTTACAGACAATGAAACTTGGCGATATTTTTTTGATGTTGATGATTTTTTTGGCAAATTGAAATGCTGAATAAGTCCCGACTCTAGAGCCGGGATTTTATTCTATAGCCTCAGCTATGATGCTGATTCTGTAGTCCCTCCGCTTTCTAGTACCACCGCCAATGAGGATCTCCGGCCAGTTTTTGCCTCGCATAGATAACGGGTGGCATATCACCCAGTGAGCTATGCGGACGTTCTTCGTTATATTCTGCGCGCCAGTATTCTGTTAGCACACGGACTTCTGACAGTGTTCTGAACAGATACATATCGAGTATTTCTGTTCGTAGCGTTTTGTTAAATCGCTCAATAAATCCGTTCTGCATTGGCCTGCCTGGCTGAATAAAATCGAGTATCACGCCGTGCAACTCTGCCCATTCAGCGAAAGCAGCGGCTGTAAGTTCTGGCCCGTGATACCTATTGAATGCATCTGGTTAGCGTTTAAGTCAGCCATTTTCTACAACTTGTAGTGTCTGTCACAAGTGGAGAAAATCAATGAACACTCCTGTTAGCAATGTCAGCATGTCGGGGACACTGATTGCCCTGGATATCTCTAAAAAACATCATGATGCAAAAATTCGGTAGCCGGATGGACGAACGTCTTATCTGCGTATTGAAAACACACTGGAAGGGTTCAACCGACTGCTTGCTCTCACCGCTTCACCCCATGACAGTATTATCGCCGCCTTTGAACCTACCTCTGATTATCATCGCAACATCGCATGGTAGTTACATCAGCAGGGAGTAAAGTGCCATCTTGTTTCATCTGTCAGATGTGCTCGGGCCCGCGAGATGCTGTTTAAGACCTGGGATAAAAATGATCGTAAAGATGCCAGTGTCATCATGTATTTGCTGGAACAGGGTTTATCTTCGCCATTTTATGATCCTCTGGCGAATGGCGTTATCGATATACAGGAAATATCAAACACCTACCATCAGGTTACGCTGGCACGAACCTGCTGTCTGAACAGCCTAGTGAATCGCTATCTGACCCTTTATTTTCCCGAGGCTGAACAATTTCTGCATATGTCCCGGGCAGAGTGGTTCTGTCAGTTTTTACTTCAGTTTCCCACACCGTCCTGTATCACATCACTGAACCGGGATTTGTTTGTAAAACAGGCATGGGATGTTGTTGGCCGGAAGCAGTATAAACAGCAGTTTCTTGAGCACCTCTATGATATTTCAGCGAATTCCATTGCGTTACCGTTGTCGGATGGTTTTCTGGCAGTAACGACGTTCAAATTACAGCTTCATCGATATGTCGAGCTTTCGGCTCAACGGTTGCAGCTTGAGAAACAGGCAGAAAATTATTTACAGGAACGGAGTGATTACCAACATTTACGTACGATCCCGGGTATTGGCGCAGTCATTGCCCTGATGATAATTGCTGAAAGTGGTGATTTGACACGTTTCGCGCATTACCGACAGTATCTCAGCTTCTGCGGTTTTAACCTTTCCGCCAGCCAGAGCGGGCAAAAACACAGTGGTTACCGATTGTCAAAACGTGGAAACGCACGGTTAAGATATGCCTTCTGGCTTGCCGCCACCGTAGCCGTAAGAACGAGAGAAAACAGCTTCCGGTACAAATATGAACGTTATATCCGGGAAAATGGAGATAAACCCGATCAGAAAAGAAAAGCCATGACGGCAGTGGCAACCAGGATGCGTACAACGCGATGAGCAGGTATATTCAAATCAACCTCGATTGCCAGCGCTTCCCGATTAAAATCATCGACGACATTAAATAACCTGAATCGCCGCCCGTCGAGCAGGGCATCACTCATAAAATCAACTGACCAACAGTGGTTCATTTTATGCGGAATAACCAACGGCTGTGGATGCCTGTCAGGTAAGCGTTTTTTCCTTTACGCCGAAGGTTCAGTTTTAATAATCGGTAGATCCGTAAACCCGTTTTGCATTCCACAGTCATCCTGCCTGGCGTAAATTATTGAACATGAGGCCAAAACTCTAAGCCGGATACTGATGCGCCAATTTTTGCAGTGCCTCGACCACGGGCAGATCCCGTGCCGTGTTCGGGGAATAATGCAACAGGCTTCGACTTATACCGATAATCCGGCACCCGCGTCGTTCGCTGGCCTGATGTTCCGTCATGACGTAACGCACCAACTCACGCTTTTCGGGCACCGCTAAAGTTTTTTTGAAACAACATCCTCAAGAATTTCATGATCTAAGCTCAAGGAGGCATACATCTGCTTTAACCGGCGGTTTTCCTCTTCCAGCTCTTTCATTCGTTTGAGATCAGAGGACTCCATACCGTCGTATTGAGATTTCCAGTTGTAATAGCTGGCTTCCGACACGCCGTTTTCGCGGCACACATCCTTAACGTGCCGACCCCCCTTCAACTTCTTTTAGAACTCGCAGGATCTGAGTTTCAGTGAAACGCGCTTTCTTCATGATGAGCCTCCTTTGGTAGTATTTTAACCAGAGAACTCTATCAAGCAGTAAGACTAAATTCAGGAGGGACTACAGTCAACGACGGCTAAAACGGACGAAAACGGGAAGGTCATCCGTGATTAGGAGGGCAAAACCGATCAGATAAATCAGATGATCCTGCCGATCCCGACGATGGCGATTAGCAGCGGTAATGCCAGTGGTACGACCCGCTCTGCTGTAGGTAACGGAACGATCACAGTACGTGATACCAGCCAGCAAACGCAGGATGTGGGTACGTTAAGCCGAAATACCGACGATGCCAATGGTCATATCAAGATTTTCGATGAGAAGAAAATTGCCGAGCAGCAAGAACTAGCGTCGGTGTTCGGGCAGATGGCGAACTCAGCCGCTGGTGATCTTGGTGAGGCGATGGGCTGGGGACCGAATAGCCCCGAAAAAGCCGCAATTCATGGTGTGATAGGGGCAATCCAGGCGAGTTTCGGTGGCGGCAATGCGTTAGCAGGCGGGTTGGCCGGGATGAGCAGCGAAGCGTTTGGTCAGATGGTCGATACTTATCTGAGTAACAACACACAACTGGACCGCAATGAAAGAGGAGCTATCACCCAGTGGGCCGCCACGTTAAGTGGTAGTGCAATTGGCGGAATTATTGGCGGAACGACCGGTGCACAGTCCGGCGCAGCCGTCTCACTGGATGCTGAACGCTATAACCGCCAGTTACATCCGGATGAAGTAGCCCGGATCCAGCAATTGTCCGGTGGGGATAAAGAAAAAGAAGCGCGTCTGAAAGCGGCGGCCTGTGCGCTGGTGAAATGTTCTGCTGAGTTTACGGTGGGTTCTGCGGATTATGTGAAAGCGCAGGCGCTGGAGCAGTTGGGTAACTCCGATGCGTATGCCACTGATCGAGCGCAACTGGCATCCCAGTCGGGTAGCCAGCTGGTTTATGCGATGGGCAGTTATGCCAATGCCAATTTGCCGATGTTCGGGTATTCGATCAGCGATCAGACCGGGGATGCGCTGTCGCGCTACGGTGTGGGGACGCGTTTAGGTGGCCTGACGCAATTTACCGCCGGGGAACTCCAGGCGGTGGGTGGGGCAGCAATATGCACGACCACCGCGGGTGTAGCTTGCCTGGCAGGCGGTTATCTGGCAGCCTCAGGGATAGATACGGCTAATGCAGGCTTTAACACCTTCCTGTCTGGTGTCAACCAGAAAACCAGCGGTGCGTATTTGCTGGAAGGGTTGGGAGTCTCTCCGGATTATTCTGAGGGAATTTATGGTCTGACTCAGGTGGGCGCGGCTGGGATTGGCGGAGTAGGAAAAGCGACGTCAGTTACTGCCGATGTAGGTGCAAAAGGCGCTGGCAGTGTCACATTCCATGCGGCTGATGATATTCGGTTCTCGCAAAATAGCTTTTCATTCAATAAAACTGACCGAGACACGGGTAAAAATTACACATACGACGATTTGGTACAAAGCATGCGGACTAATGGTTGGAAAGGTGATCCAGTTGACGTCGTTAAAATGCCTGATGGCAAGCTGACTAGCATGGATAACACTCGAATTGCCGCGGCCAGAGAGGCGGGGATCGACGTTAAAGCTAGCGTCCGTGGATTTGATGATCCATTGACGCCAGCTATTCAAGAGGCTAGAGGGTGGCAGAATTTTAATACTTGGGGTGAGGCCATTACTGGTCGTATAAACAAACAGTCAGGGGGGTTTTCTACTTCTAATCCTTACGGTTCAACAGAACCACCACGTATTTCTGGAGGTGCTAAATAATGAAGCCTTTTTTGTACGACCTTCCAATTTTACCCAATAGTTTTGAATTCCCTGTTGATTATTTAGATGTGGTTTTAGCTGATGAGTTTTTAGATATAGAGCCTTGGCGGCTTCTATCGAAAGATATGGCGACATCTCTTTTTTATTACAGCTCGATGCTTTTGAAGTTTTCGGGGGCTGCCCTGGTTCCCTTTGCAATTATTCAAGATGAGTCAGGGCTGTATAATGATGGCTGGGTTGTTCTTGCTTGTTTTGATGGGGGAGGTAAGGATGGCACTACGGGTGTCCGGATTTATGATTATTCAAAACCGAAGTTAAGTCCTTGGGATAATTTGTCTTATTCTGGTTTCTCTGAATGGTTTAGTGCTGCCAAAGAAGAGTCTTCCCGCTATAAAGCCGAGCAAGTCGAAGACAAAGACAATGGCTATTCCTGATATATGAAATAAACGGGGACATGACTCGTTAACCATACGTCATTTTCAGCCTGAAAAAACGGGAATCCCTGTTGGTGCATCCGCAGGGCTTCAACTTTTAGCACCGCAGGCTTTCCATATCGCTGTCCGACAGCTACGGCTGTGGTTATGTCTTGTGATAGATGCACATGGTGACGTGAACCTGCAATCAATCCTTGCTGAAGAATAGATTCAAGAAAGCGTGTTGCAGTGCCATGGTAGAGGAATTCTGGCGGTTTTTTCTCCATATGTTGAAGGTTCACGTCTGGTGTAGAATGTCCCTGAACTGCACGAATACGCTGGCCATCTTCGGAGAGAGTAAAACGTTTCTTATCACTGCTATTTACTACTGTCTGAATTATTGCCTGATCAAGTATGCGGCCTTCTTTCGCCGCGCCGATAATCAAAGAACTGATGTCTGCCCAGCCTTCTACATCAAGTTGCAATCCGATGGTGTCAGGTTTATGACGTAATATATAACTTAGAAATTTACTTATTTCGTTAAGCATCTTGCTGTCCATGATTGCCCTAATTATGTTTGCCATGGGTGTGATGCTTGAGATATTAGCACACCCAAAACACGTCTCTTCCACGTTTATGACCCTGACCCCGAATATTGACCTTACCCCAAAATCCTGCCCCATTCAGAAACAGGATTCCGGCATGATAATGACTCCCCTGAACGGAGGATGTGCCGATGAAAAAGTCACGATTCACCGAAGAGCAGATTGTTTTTGCCCTAAAACAGGCCGAGCAGGGAACACCGGTGCCTGAAGTCTGCCGTAAATCGCAGGGGGAATAAGCCTGCTGATTGCCTGGGAAATCAAAAGTTACACGCTGAATGAAGACGGCACGTCCAACGTTGCGCTAATGCGATGGCCCATGCCGTCTGGGGCGCTGTAGCAGCGCAAATGTCCGGAGGCAATGCAGCAGCGGGTGCTGCCGGCGCGTTCAGTGGTGAACTTGCCGCGCGTTATATAGCGAAATATTATTACCATGCGACCACTCAGGCGGATATAGATAAACTTTCGCAGAGCGACCGGCAGGAAATCAGCTTACTGAGTACGCTGGCGGCGGGTGTTGCCGGAGCAACAGCGGGCAATAACCTGTCTTCTGCGACGACAGGGGCGCAGGCGGGGAAGAATGCGGTTGAGAATAATGCGCTGGCATTAGGCAGCACTGCATCTGCACTGAATGCAGCAATCTCTGGTGCAATTGGAAATGGAAGCCAGCAACAACAGGATACTAAAGAAGATCAAGGTGCGGGATATACTTGTGAAGGTACCCGCGAACAGTGCGCGGTGCGTGACGGCACCCGTGGACCGGGGCATACGGAGTTACCGATAGCGGATAAAGATCCGACCGGCGGTAAGCTCGAAAATCCGGCCCCGGCGGAGAGCACAGCCACCACGCTGACGACCCCGGATCAGTCGGATAAGAACGGAGCCAGTCATACCGGAAATACCGATGGCGCACCGTCTACTGCCGGAAATACCACCACGACGCCGATCCCGGATGGGCCGAATAAGGATGACTTGGCTTATTTGGCTGATGGGCATATGTTGGGGGCCAATGGAGTTCAGACGTCCAGTAAAACTATATGGAAAGGTGCCGGTAAGGAACGAATAGATGTTGAAAATCCTGCACCAGGACAAAGAGCGGGGCAACTACATTATCAAGATAATAAGGATAATAAATATCTTTATGATCCCAAGACGGATTCATTCCCCGATGCACCTAAGTCGGTAAATAATCTATTGAATGACCCATCATTTAAGAAGGCGATCAATAAAGGGTTGACTCAGTATTTAGGAGAGAAGAAATGAAGTGTAATTATTTGATGGAAAAGGAAATGAAGGTTGCAGATTGGAGGGGGTTATCTCTTCCTGATGATTTGCAGTCATGGATTAATGGCGGTTTTTTAGAAGATAACGGCTGTGTTTTTTTACGCTCTCTATACAAAAATTACCAAGGGTTAGATAATTTCCCTGATAGGACAGGGGTTGAATGTTTTGTAAACTCTTTTCATATTGATGATTATGTATCCGAACGGTATCTGGATTACTCATTTTTATTTTGTGAGCAAATATTAGCTTGCTGGAAAAAATACAATCAGTCCCAGAAATTAAATGTGATTATTTCTCATGATGAATTTGGTGCAGTGGTTAAGTTTCATGTGAAGCGTCAGAACGAAAATTGGTTAAGTAGTAATCTTGAAGGATATAAGGAAGCAGTTTTAGAAACAAGTGAACCTATTTAACGTTAAAAACGTCCTAGCCCTCGCGCCGGGAACGTTATTTTTACCGGTCAGACTCTCCGTGCTGCCTTCATCCCATTGCTCTTGTTCGTGATCTTTGGCGGTTGCCTGGAAATGCTTCAGCAACCGGGCTGGAAATGTTTTGTCATTACCGTCATGCCGACGGTATGACGAAACCATCCGGTCAGGGCCATGCCCCGACACCCTAGCGTTAAAATAAAAACCCCGGCGCTGGCCGGGGATGAGGGTGTGATTACTCGGCAAACATCAGGCCGCCGGGGTAATGCTTCATCCATTTCGCTGCCGCGTCCGTGTCAAAGGCTTCGCAAAAGCTCAGTTTTATTTTTCAGCCTGTAAAAGCATCTGTAGGTGACTTACTGGCGGGCAAAGACGATCTGTAAGCGCCCCGCATATCAAGACAATCGGGAATTGTTAGCTATAAATATTTAAAATTCAGTTGGTGCTAAGAAACTGCTGGAGTTGTTCAAGATATTGCGCAGTCTGGGGGCGATGAGTGCCTGAATCTAAATAAGTCTCTGGCGAGTGAAGCGCAGTGGGCTGGTAATGGCGTTAAAGATCCGTTATATGATGCACCTAGTTAGCAGCAGAATGTGCTTACAAGGACGTAATATTTTCATTCATACACGTCATGGCCTCATAGGCAATCGTAAGAAAAGATTTTGCAGAGAGGAGCGCTTCCCCAGAATGAAGGGTAAATATCTGCTCTCATTGAAAAGGGAAAGGCGCTTGGGAAGAGGAAAAACAGCTGGATAATGCCACTTAACCAGCTGTTTTAAAGGCTAAACATCAGCGTTCTTGAACTTGTTTATGAAACAGCTCCCTGAATACCGGATAAATATCTTCCTGCTCGCGGATATGCTGCATAGCGAAATTATCGAATTTCTCCTGTAGCACTTCGTATTCACGCCACAGCGTCTGGTGGGCGCGGCGGGTGATTTCGATATAGCTGTAATAACGCACCATCGGCAGGATCTTCTGTGCCAGAAGCTGGTGACAGAGCGGGGAGTCGTCAGCCCAGTTATCGCCATCGGAGGCCTGCGCGGCATAAATATTCCACTGCGCCGGGTCGTAGCGTTCCTGAATGACTTCATCCATCAGTTTCAGGGCACTCGACACAATGGTGCCGCCGGTCTCCTGCGAGTAGAAGAACTCCTGTTCATCCACTTCTTTAGCTTGTGTATGGTGACGGATATAGACCACATCGACGTTTTTGTACGTCCGGCTCAGGAACAGATAAAGCAGGATATAGAAACGTTTGGCCATATCCTTGGTTGCCTGATCCATCGAACCGGAGACATCCATCAGACAGAACATCACCGCCTGGCTGGAAGGCTCGGGGCGACGTTCGTAGTTACGGTAACGTAAATCAAAGGTATCGATAAACGGCGTTTTGGCGATTTTTGCCCGCAGCTCAGCAATCTCTTTGCGCAACCGTTCTTCTTCCAGTAACTGTGCCGGTTCGCTGTGCTCGACCTCGGTCAGCGTCGATTCCAGTTGACGCAGCTCCCGTTTTTTACCCGCGGTCATCGCCGTACGGCGTGCCAGCGAGTTTTGCAAAGAACGTACCACACTGATATTGGCCGGCACGCCATTAGACGTGTAACCGGAGCGGTGGGTTTTGAATTCATTCAGCTGCTTGTGCTGGTTTTTTCTCAGGTTTGGCAGCGCCAGATCTTCAAACAGCAGATCGAGATATTCGTCTTTGGAGATCTGGAATGAAAACTCATCTTCGCCTTCACCGTCCTGACTGGCTTCGCCCTGACCACTGCCGCCGCCGCCGCCCCCCTGCGGTCGTTCGATGCGGTCATTCTGTACAAAGTGGTCGTTGCCGGGGTGAACACGGTGGCGCAAGCCACCGCGGCCCTGATGAAACATGGGCTCGTTGATATCGGAATTGGGGATCGAAACCGACTCCCCACTATCCACGTCGGTGACCGAACGCTTGTTGATGGCCTCGGCAATCGACTGTTTGATTTGCGACTTATAGCGGCGCAAAAAGCGCTGGCGGTTCACCGCGCTTTTATTTTTGCCATTCAGCCGGCGGTCAATAAAATACGTCATATTTCCCCCAAACGACGTTGCCAACGATCTTCTGTTATGAGGATTTTCTCACGCGCAGGTACCATTCACACAGCAGGCGGACCTGTTTACGTGTGTATCCTTTCTCCATCATTCTGTCGACAAAATCATCATGTTTTTTCTGTTCATCAGTCGACGTCTTGGCGTTAAACGAGATAACTGGCAGTAATTCCTCGGTATTTGAGAACATTTTTTTCTCAATCACCGTGCGCAGTTTTTCGTAACTGGTCCAGTTTGGATTGCGGCCGCTGTTATTAGCGCGGGCACGCAGCACGAAGTTGACGATTTCGTTACGGAAATCTTTTGGATTACTGATCCCGGCCGGTTTTTCAATTTTCTCCAGCTCGGCATTCAGCGATTCACGATCGAAGAGTTGTCCGGTATCCGGATCGCGGTATTCCTGATCCTGGATCCAGAAGTCAGCGTACGTGACATAACGGTCGAAAATGTTTTGTCCGTATTCTGAGTAGGACTCAAGATAAGCGGTCTGGATCTCTTTGCCGATAAACTCAGCGTATTTTGGGATCAGATAACCTTTCAGGTGCTCCAGATATTTCTCGGCGATATCCTGCGGGAACTGTTCACGCTCGATTTGCTGTTCCAGCACGTAGAACAGATGAACCGGGTTGGCGGCCACTTCGGCATGGTCAAAGTTGAAAACACGGGAGAGAATTTTAAATGCAAAACGTGTCGACAGCCCGTTCATGCCTTCGTCCACGCCCGCATAATCGCGGTATTCCTGATAGGACTTGGCTTTCGGATCGGTATCTTTCAGGCTTTCACCGTCATACACCCGCATTTTGGAATAGCTGCTGGAGTTTTCTGGTGTTTTCAGACGCGAGAGAATCGAAAAGCGCGCGAGCGTTTCCAGGGTTCCCGGTGCGCAAGGGGCATGCGAGAGCTCACTGTTGCTGAGCAGTTTATCGTAGATTTTCATCTCTTCAGACACACGCAGGCAGTATGGCACTTTGACGATGTATACACGGTCAAGGAACGCTTCATTATTCTTGTTGTTACGGAACGTCACCCATTCAGATTCGTTGGAGTGCGCCAGAATAATGCCATTGAACGGCAGGGCGGAGATCCCCTCCGTACCGTTATAGTTACCTTCCTGAGTCGCCGTCAGTAACGGATGCAGCACTTTAATCGGTGCCTTAAACATTTCGACGAATTCCATTAAACCCTGGTTTGCGCGGCATAATGCACCGGAATAACCGTAAGCATCCGGATCGTTTTGCGCGTGGTTTTCCAGTTTACGGATATCCACTTTCCCGACCAGCGCGGAAATGTCCTGGTTGTTTTCATCGCCCGGTTCCGTTTTAGCGATGGCGATTTGTTCGAGAATCGACGGCCAGACTTTCACGACTTTAAACTTCGTGATGTCGCCCCCGAATTCATGCAGACGTTTTGCCGCCCATGGCGACATGATCGTGCCGAGATAGCGCGGCGGAATGTTGTATTCTTTTTCGAGAATATGCGCATCTTCCTGCGGGTTAAACAGGCACAGCGGGTGATCGTTTACCGGGCTGCGTTCGCCGTTGGCGCTCAGCACGTAAATCGGGACGCGTTGCATCAGGGATTTCAGCCGTTCGGCCAGTGACGATTTACCACCACCCACCGGGCCCAGTAAATAAAGGATTTGTTTCTTTTCTTCCAGACCCTGCGCGGCATGTTTCAGGTAGGAGACAATCTGTTCAATAGCCTCTTCCATGCCGTAAAATTCTTCAAATGCAGGGTAACGTGCAACAACACGGTTCGAGAATAAACGCGACAGGCGTGGTTCAAGCGCGGTATCTACCATCACTGGTTCACCGATTGCCATCAACAGACGTTCCGCCGCATTGACATAAGCACTGCGATCTTGCCGTGCAATGGTAAGAAATTCCTGCAGTGTGAACTCTTCGTCCTTGGCAGCCTCATAGCGCTGGCGATAGTGGTCAAATATGTTCATACGATGCCCGTCCTTCGTTATTTTACCCTTCGTCTCTGGAACCACCAACGTGCTGTAATTCCAAATATTCGGGTAACGCACAGGTTAATGAGAGCTTTTTCAGCGCTCCCGGAAGAAAGATCTCCCACCTGATTACAGCAACCCTTATGCCAACTTGCAGAACCCTTCAAAGCTGACAGTCTTGATGATGTGTCACTGTCAGACCCGGTGGGACGGGCAACCGTTCAGGCTAAGTCTTTCATCTATTTATAAGCGTAGTTTGGCATTAAGAAAATTTCCTCTATGGTTTAGGCGTTTTTTAAGTCATATCAATGACTCAGTTATCAGGAATGCTCTGAAAAGCCTTACAGGACGTGCTCTGCAGAGCGGAAGTTGTTTCTTTAGTCATTTTTATTTCATATTTTGCAGTTAAATTGTGCGATCGCCACGGTTTTTCCGGAGATGTCTTTTTATAGGCCGAAAATTGCTAAGCGCGACGTTTACGGTTCATTTAAACTAGCGATGATTTTTTACTTAATGGAATTAAGACAATGAAAATGATTAATCTTAAAACACTGTCACTCGCCGGCGCGGCAGTGCTTTGCAGTCATGTTGCCGTTGCAGGGACCTGGCAGCTGGGTGCTTCAGCGTTAGTTGCCCCTGATCCGTATCGTGGGAATAACGATCATGTTTACCCGGTGCCGATCATCAACTACGACAATGATGACTTCTACTTCCACACCCTGATGGCGGGTTATTACTTGTGGAATGATGACGTCAACAAACTCAGCATCACCGGCAGCTACTTTCCATTAAGCTTCGACCCAAGTGACAGCGATGATAAGCGCATGAAGCGACTTGATAAACGTCACTCAACACTGATGGCTGGTCTGGCTTATTCGCATAACGCTGAGTGGGGGACTGTCCGCGCCAGCTTTAATGCCGATACGCTTGACACCAGCAACGGCATGACCGCTGATCTGGGTTATCTGTATGCGATTAAAGGGGCTAACTGGGCTGTGGTGCCGGGCTTTGGCGTGACCTGGTTCAGCTCGAATCTCAATGAGTATTATTATGGCGTCACCAAAGACGAATCTCGTCGTAGTGGCTTCGAAAGCTATTCCCCGGGCGACAGCTTTAGCCCGTACGTCGAAGTTTCCGCTAAATACAACTTCACGCCTGACTGGCAAGGATTCGTGACCGGCCGCTACCTGCGCCTGTCCAGTGAAGTGACTGACAGCCCGATCATTGAAAAAGAATGGACAGGCGTACTGTGGACGGGAGTGACTTACACCTTCTGATCTGATGCACTGTTCTGGTGAGTGATGTGCACAGTAATGGGGCGATTCGCCCCATTTGCACATTTATGGTTCAACGGGCTTTTCACCCATGACCCAACCGGAGGAAACAGATGAAAGCGAAAACCGTGCAGTTGCCTGATGGCACGACAATACCCGCAATCGGACAAGGTACCTGGTATATGGGGGAACGGAACAGCGACCTCCGTGCCGAAGTGAAAGCCTTACAGCAAGGGTTGGATAGCGGTATGACGCTGATCGATACCGCAGAAATGTACGCCGATGGCGGCGCGGAGAGGGTGGTAGGTGAAGCCATCGCCGGTCGTCGCGATGATGTGTTTCTGGTGTCAAAAGTCTATCCGCACCATGCAGGTGGTGCGAAAGCGATTGCCGCCTGTGAGCAGAGTCTGAAGCGATTAAAAACCGATTGTCTGGATCTGTATCTGTTGCACTGGCGTGGTTCGATTCCGCTACATGACACTGTCGCGGCGATGGAAACATTGCAGCAATCGGGCAAAATTCGCCGCTGGGGTGTCTCTAATCTGGACACTGACGATATGCAGGCGTTGTGGAAAATCCCCGGTGGCAATGAATGTATGACCAATCAGGTGCTGTATCACGCGGCGGCCCGTGGCATTGAGTTTGACCTGCTGCCATGGTGTGAGGAGCACAGTGTTCCTGTGATGGCCTATTGCCCGCTGGCACAGGCAGGAAAGTTACGTCACGAGGTGCTGACGGCACCGGTGATCCAGGAAATCGCCCAAACACGGGGTGTCAGCGGTGCACAGATTGCACTGGCCTGGGTAATACGCACGGGTAATGTCATCGCCATTCCTAAAGCGGTACAACCCCAGCACGTGAAAGAGAATGCGGCGGCGTTGACGCTTAGCCTGACGGAAGAGGAAATAGCACGAATTGACACAGCGTTTCCGGCGCCGGATCATAAAACGCCGCTGGACATGGTCTGACATCAGCCCTTCATATCAATCATCTGACGACAAAAAGGGGCAAAATTGCCCCTTTTTCGTCTTGATTACCCCCACAAACCGGTTATTTCCGGATTGAGAAGGTCACCGCCAGACGCGCCGGGGCAGCATGTGTTGATTTATGTGTCTGGGAAACCTGCGCTGTTTCCACACACACCATGGTTTTATACCCATCATCCGGCATATCAGCCATGCTCACCGAGAGTGCTGAACCCGGGTTCCAGGCCACTACATCAGCATTATTTTCATGCGCAACAACCAGCGTACGTTTCAGAACCGGATCAACGATTTCGCTGGTGGCTTGTGGCTGGGTATAGATGCGGTCAGTCTGGCCCGTGAAGGTCAGGTCACCTTCTTCCTGCTTGGCTTTTGCGCCATCGACTTTATCGATAAAGCTGTTGCCCAGACCTTTGATGCTGACACCGGCGATATCACCAATGTTGAAATAAGTGTGCAGGGCGCTGTTGGCTTCGAAATCACCGGTAGATTCCAGCTCGATATGGCAGGTTGAGCCGAGTGTGAAGCGTGCGGTCAGCGTGAACTCATGCGGCCACAACTCCAGCGTTTCAGGGGAGCTTTTCAGCGTTAAAGTCAGTACTACACCTTCAGCAGTTTCCTGATGATCAGTCAGTTCCCATGCCACGTTACGCGCGAAACCGTGGGAAGGTTTGCCTGCCGGACCAAACCACGGCCAGCAAATGGGAATACCGCCACGAATCGCGACGCCTTCTTTGAACGCACTGGCGCTGCTCATCCACAGTACAGGTGCTTCGCCTTCAGGCTGCCATGACAGCAGATGCGCGCCTTGCAGGGCAATCGCAGCACGTACTTTAGGATGGGTAACCACGAGCACCGGCAGTTCGTCGATAAGACGCTGGCTGACGGAGGTAGAGATCTGATTTACGACCGGAAGAGAAAAGAGTTGTTCTGTCATTATCTAAAGTCCTGTCAGGGTTAAACAATTTCGATTTTGAACCAAGACTACACATGAACCAAACCTGTCTGTTTGATCGCACTCATGTGCTGATAAAAAAGTGCATCCGACAGAAAGCAAAAGGGCGACTTGCGTCGCCCTTCAATCAGTTCATCCACATTACCAATTATTTGGAAACGTGAGCGATCAGATCCAATACTTTGTTTGAGTAGCCAGTTTCGTTATCGTACCAGGAAACCAGTTTCACAAAGTTGTCGTTCAGCGCGATACCTGCTTTCGCATCGAATACGGAAGTCAGTTTTTCGCCGTTGAAGTCGGTAGATACTACGTCGTCTTCGGTGTAACCCAGAACGCCTTTCAGATCGCCTGCTTCAGAAGCTGCTTTGATTACTGCGCAGATTTCTTTGTAAGAAGCTGGTTTTTCCAGACGTGCAGTCAGGTCAACAACAGAAACGTTAGGAGTAGGAACGCGGAACGCCATACCTGTCAGTTTACCGTTCAGAGCCGGGATTACTTTACCTACAGCTTTAGCTGCACCGGTAGAAGAAGGGATGATGTTCTGGGATGCGCCGCGGCCGCCGCGCCAGTCTTTATGAGACGGGCCATCGACAGTTTTCTGTGTTGCGGTAGTTGCATGCACGGTGGTCATCAGCGCTTCAACGATACCGAAGTTGTCGTTGATAACTTTAGCCAGTGGTGCCAGGCAGTTAGTGGTGCAAGATGCGTTAGAAACGATTTCCTGACCTGCGTATTCTTTATGGTTAACACCCATAACGAACATTGGCGTGTTGTCTTTAGAAGGACCAGTCAGAACAACTTTCTTAGCGCCCGCAGTGATGTGTTTACGCGCAGTTGCATCATCCAGGAACAAACCTGTCGCTTCAGCTACAACGTCAACGTTAACTTCGTTCCATTTCAGGTTAGCTGGATCACGCTCAGCGGTAACACGGATGGTTTTGCCATTAACAACCAGGTGACCGTCTTTAACTTCAACAGTACCGTTGAAACGACCATGAGTTGAGTCGTACTTCAGCATGTATGCCATGTAGTCCGCGTCTAACAGATCGTTGATTGCTACGATCTCGATGTCAGAACGTTCTTGAGCAGCACGGAAAACAATGCGACCGATACGGCCAAAACCGTTGATACCTACTTTGATAGTCATATATTCCACCAGCTATTTTTTTAGTGAATAAAAGGTTGGTTGTAAAATTACAAAAACCTTGCTGAGCGTCAAGCGGAATCGTGTCAATTATTGCTGTAAGTCAAAGCGACGACCTACTGCTGCTCGCTTATTGCACGTTCCGGTTTTTTAATCGGCTCACAACCACATGGGGGCGAAAAACAGAATATAAAGAGCCGGATGAACAAGAGTGTGATCGCCATCACAAGTTGTAAGCTGGCTAACGCTGATGCCATACAGTTTAGGACAAAACAGACAGACTCGTTGTTAATTTTTTGTTATTATAAACTGTTATTTACGTTGATTTTTATATTCGTCAGAGAACGAAAACTATGGGCATAGAAACTAAATCCTCCTGTACACTCGAACAACTCACTGAAATACAACGTTATGTCACACAGAAACGCGGCACTGAACCCCCGTTCACCGGCAAGCTGCTGCACAACCGCCGCGAAGGGATTTATCATTGCGTGGTCTGTGACTCAGCCTTGTTCTACTCTGATACCAAATACGATTCCGGATGTGGCTGGCCAAGTTTTTATCAACCCGTTCACCCGGATGCGATAAATTATCTCACTGATAATTCGCATAATATGGCGCGTATTGAAATCCGCTGCACCTGCTGCGGGGCCCATTTGGGACATGTTTTCCCGGATGGCCCGAAGCCGACGGGTGAGCGTTACTGCATAAACTCTGCTTCAATGAGCTTCACTGATGGCAAAAGCGGCGATAAAACCGCCGGTTAATGCGTATGAAAATGGTGATGTAATCTTACCGACAAAATCGATTCAGCTATTATTCAAACCGTATGAATAATCGCGCACGAAAACGAGGGGCCCAGATGGAAATTAATCAACTTATTGATGTGATGACGCCGGAAATTTATTCACGCCTCGCCCTGGCTGTTGAACTCGGGAAATGGCCCGATGGTGTCGCACTGACACCGCAACAGAAAGAACACAGCCTGCAGGCCGTAATGCTGTACCAGTCGCGTCACAATGTTGATGCCCAGCATATGAGCATTGGCACGGACGGGCAGATCGTTACGAAAAGCAAGCAGGAACTGAAACAGCAATTCGCGCAGGATATGCTGATTAAGCTTAAGCCTGAGTGAGTGCCCTGCTAGCGAAAGGGGGGTGACTGATAAAAGGCGCAGATGAGCGCCTTTAAGGATGAATTTTTTAAGGCAGCGGGAAGATATTGGCTCTATTTGACGGCACCTTCCGTCACGCCGCTGATAAATTTGCGCTGAAATGCCAGAAATACCGCCACGATGGGCAGAATAGCAATCATGGCACCGGCCATCAGTTCCGGAATATTTAAGGTGTTTTTATTCTGGAAAAACATCATGCCGATCGGCAAAGTGCGCAGTTCATCTTTATTGACCAGGATCAGCGGGATCAGAAACTCGTTCCAGGTCCAGATAAACAGTAACAGCGACAGCGTTGACAGCGTTGGCCAGATAGCCGGTACCAATATCCCCCACAAAATCTTGCTGCGGCTCGAACCGTCCATCACAGCCGCTTCGACCAGCTCTTTCGGCACCTGCTGGAACGCAGTGGCGACCATTAGCGTGCTGAAGGGGATCGAAAGCGCAACCTGCGGAATAATCAGCGCCAGATAAGTGTTTGTCATGCCCATCCAGTGCAACTCATGATAAAGCGGAATAATAAAAGCTTCCGAAGGTAAGACCATGCCCAGCCCCAGCAAAAATGCCAGGAATTTTTTCCCCGGCAGGCGCAAAAAAGCAAAACCAAATCCCGACAAAATCCCGGCAAAAATGCTGATGACGATCACCGGAATGACCACAATCACTGAATTCAGAAAGTAAACATTAAAATGACCTTCCCGCCAGGCGGAAAGATAGTTGCCGAGTTGCAGGCTGCCCGGCAGGGTGAAGGCTCCCTGAAACAGTTCTGCCTGGGTCTTGAAAGAGGTCATCAGGGCCAGCAAAAAGGGCAGAATAGTCATTATTGCTATCAGCCAAATCACACTGCGCGAGAAAAGAGAAGTGCTACGCATTAACGACGCTCCCTGAGTGCCAGATGGATGAATCCATTTAGAATAAACACCATCACCATACCGATAATCGCCACTGCGGAGGCATAGCCAAAATGGCGTAAGTCAAAACCTTGTTGATACATATAAATATTAGTGACCAGAGTCGAAGTACCAGGCCCGCCATGGGTCATGACGTAGACCAGGTCGAAGGATTTGATGCCCGCGATCACTGTCAACAGCAGCGCGACGCGGATTTCCGGTTTTAGGGCCGGCAGCGTAATGCGCATGAATTTCTGCCGGCGGCTTGAGCCGTCAAGTTCCGCCGCCTCAAGCAGTGAGGGATCCATGCGTTGCAAACCAGCCATGAACAGCACCAGGCAGAAGCCAAAAAAATACCAGGTTGCGACGAAGCCCACCGCAGGCAGCGCCCAGTTAAAATCGCCCAGCCAGGCTACGGCGAGTTGTGGCTGTCCAACGGCGCGCAGCAATTGATCGATCGGGCCAAATGCCGGGTTGTACAGCCAGCGCCACACCACACCCAGCACCGCCATTGGCATGATATAGGGCAGGAAAAACAGAATACGCAGCATGCTGCGCTCAACGTGGTGACGGGTATCGTTAAGGAAACTGCACAGCGCGAGGCCAATGACTATCGGGCAAAGCGTATAAAACAGCAGCAGCAGGGCGTTGTTAGCAATGGAAGTCCAGAATGTTGCATCGGAAAACATACGAACAAAATTCTGTATGCCGATGAATACAGGCCACGAGGTTCCATCCCAAGCAGTAAAACTCGCCCAGATTGAAAACAGCAGCGGTGCCAGCAGAAATACGCCGTAGATCAGCAGCGACGGCAAAACAAAAAGCATATTTTGCAGCATTGATTTATTGAGCATGGATATGCCTCATGGTTACCCTCATCATGACCTTCTGCTTTACTGAGGTGACAACAGGCCGTTAGCCTGTTGTCACATTTTGGGCTGTCTTTTCGCCTTAATGCTTTAGGGTTTTAAGGTATTGCTGGTAATTTTCGTCAAGCTTTTCAGTCAATTGCTGAGGTGTTATGCGTCCGGCCAGCAGTTGTTGCACGTTGGCATTCAATACGTCACCCATGGTCGGCGTTGCCCAGTCGACATAATGGCCCAGTCCGTCATTAGCATTGACGGTAGTCCAGACTTGGTACACGTCGGCCAGCAGCGGATTGTCAGCGGGAAGTTTGGCATTTTTATCTGCCGAGGCGGGCAGGAAACCGGCTTTAAGCCAGGCTTCGGCAACCTTGTCAGAAACAATGTAATTAATGTATTTCGCCGCAGTGTCCTGCTGCGCTTTGGTTTTGGCGGTGACTGTAATAGAGAACGGTAAATCAGTTCCGCCCACCATCAGCGGTGCTTTTACGCCTGGCACGGCAGGCATTGCCGAGAAATGAATGTCTTTATTCGGTTTAAACTGCCCCATGTACCAGGTGCCACTGATGAAAAAGGCGGCCTGGCCATTCTGAAACAGTGAAGCGGCATCATCGCGACCCATCCCCTGATAACCCGGGAAGAAATAGCCTTGGGCATTCCAGTCCTTCATGATTTGAGCGGCTTTTACCAGCTTGCTGTCTTTAAACGAACCTCCCACGTCATAAATCAGATCGTCCAGCGTTTTGCGATCGCTGCTTTCAATTTGCTCTTCCCAGAGGGTTGAAAGCAACTGTGCACCCACAGAACCATCGAGCAGACCGAGCATGATGGGCACGGTGCCTTGTTGTTTTAACCTGGCCAGCGCGGCTTCAAACTCCGGCATAGTTTTAGGTACCGGTATTCCGGCTTTATCCAGCACGGCTTTGTTGTAGTACAAACCCACCATTTCGCCGAGGCTGGCTACGCCATAAAGATGACCGCTGCCAAAGTCTTGTGTATCAGACCAACGGTTGCGTTTGAGGATCGAACTCGGAAAACGCGTTTCCCAGCCGTACTGCTTGGCGTAGGCGTCCATGGGAAAAAGCAACTTCTCTTTGACCAGAGCCCCCATGTCACCGCCGCCCTGGTTAACCTGTGCCACCTGCGGGCCTTCGCCGGAGGAAAGCGCCAGCTTCAGCGGAATGCGCGTGTCGTCAAAGGAGTGAACACTGCGGGTGATTTTCTCACCCGGATTCTGGGCCTCGAAATCTTTGATGGCCTGATCAATGACCTCAGTTTGCGAAGGGTAGTTATAGATATCCCAGGCAGCGATTGTCCCGGCCTGTGCCGGCAGGATACTCAGTCCGAGGGAGAGAGCCAGCAGTGAAAGCAGGGCGCGTGGCGCACGATTGCCGACGGTGTGATGAAGATGTGGTGCATGCAAGGCTTTAGACATGGTGGTGCGTTCCTCTCAATCCAACACAAACAGGCATCCCTTTCTTTGGCGGCAAAGGCACATCCGGCACTTTGCATGATGTTTTGACTCAAAATTCACCCGACTATCAATACTTACTTTAATCATAAAATAAAGTCAAACAGCTTTTCGTATGACTTGTGACCGATTTAAAACCAGATTAATCACTGCTGTTAGGGCTAAATCATGCGGTTAAACACTGTACAATATGCTCACTGCAGTGTAATTATTTTAAATGTCAGTGAGAAATTCATATGAATATACTGAACAGTGATTTCCCGGCTAACTTATTGTCAGTCATAGGATAAATTTATGGTTATGTGCACGGAGTTGCGTAATCTTTACAGCGCGTTAGCCGGGTAATAAAGGATAGGATGTTAACGGGGAATGAGCCGGTAATCAGTTTTTCTTTTGGGTGAACCTGTGATCGTCGTCATAGGTTGACTGATTGCCCGGAATGGCAATTATTATATATTGCAAACTAAGTAGGCATTCTTTAGTTTAAAGACAGGTTTTATACAACCCTGGGGACTTTTTATGCCAACGCCGTCTGTTATTATTCGCCAGGCCACAACCGGTGACCTCGACGTCCTGTCCGCAATTTGTTTGAAAACGTCCGACGCCGGCCAGGATGGCACGGCGCTGTACAGCGATGCCACCTATCCTGGGCTGCGCTTCTCTGTACCCTATGCCGTATTAGAACCTGATTTAGCCTTTGTGCTGTGTCAGAACGATCAGGTTGTTGGCTATGTGGTCGGCACCCGGGATACGGTGGCGTTTAACCGGCGTCTCGAAACGCAGTGGTGGCCAGCCCTGCGTGAAAAGTTTGCCGGTCGTCAGCCTGTCGCGCCGCTTGATGACAAAGTGCTGGATGCCATTCGCCAACCTTCTCCTGCTTCCGATGAACTGACCGGCACTTATCCCGCACATCTGCATATTAATATCTTGCCCGCCGCACAGAAGGGCGGACATGGCCGGATGATGATTGAAACTGAACTCAATGCATTACGTGCAGCGGGCGTCAGCGGCGTACATCTTGGTGTCAGCCTGCAAAACGAGCAAGTTTGCGGGTTCTATTCCAGGCTGGGATTCAAATTTCTGATGCGCAGCAATGCCATTTATATGGGCTTAATCTTATAAAAGAGGACTTATGGCTAACCTACAGCTCAAGGCGATCAAGAAGTCCTATGAAAACGTCAATGTGATCCACGGCATCGATCTGGAGATTAACGACGGTGAATTTGTGGTGTTTGTCGGCCCGTCGGGCTGCGGCAAGTCAACGCTGCTGCGCATGATTGCCGGACTGGAAGAGATTACACAGGGAAGCCTCTGGGTAGACGGCGTAGATATGACTCAGCAACCCGCAACCGAACGCGGGATTGCCATGGTGTTTCAGTCTTACGCTCTGTACCCCAATATGACCGTGCGCGGTAATCTAAGCTATCCGCTGGAAGTGGCGAAACGCCCGAAAGCGGAGATCAAACGGCTGGTCGGGTTGACAGCACAGAAGTTGCATTTAAACGAACTGCTTGACCGCATGCCGCGCGCGCTCTCCGGTGGTCAGCGCCAGCGTGTCGCCATCGGGCGGGCGATTATCCGCGAGCCACGAATTTTCCTTTTTGATGAGCCGCTGTCGAACCTGGACGCCGAATTGCGTCTGCAAATGCGCATTGAAATTGCCAAACTCCATGAATCCCTGGGCAACACCATGATTTATGTGACTCACGATCAGCTTGAAGCGATGACGCTGGCGGACCGCATTGTTGTGCTGCGACAGGGCGTGATTGAACAGGTGGGTTCACCGCTCGGGCTTTACCATGATCCTGACAACATGTTTGTCGCCGGTTTTATCGGTTCTCCGCGGATTAACTTTATGTCGGCTGAGGTGGTGGCGGCCACCGGGGGGCACGTTCAACTACGTATTGCGGCGCTGGGTGTAGAAAGCCTGATTGTACCGCTCCTGCATCCACCGGGTGAGGGCGGAAAGGTCTGGCTGGGGGTCCGTCCTGAACATTTCGTTTCTCCGGACAATGCGGATTGCCAGTTCAGTGCCACATTAACCTTTGCTGAACGGCTGGGCCACACTAACTACCTTTATCTGGATTATGCGGACGAGAAAACGTTGGTTGTTGAACAACGTCAGCTGGAGTTGTGTGCCAACGGCGACACCGTCAGGTTTGGCATCAATGCAAAAGAGTGCCTGCTGTTTGCGCAAAGCGGTGAGAGAATTCGCTAAGTTTTTCCTGTCGGTTGCCTCCTCCCGACGGGAGGAGGCTCCGCTCAGTTACTCTTCGTCTGCCGATGCCGCTAAAATATCAATCAGCTTATTCACCGCAAAGCCCGCTGCGCCCAGCGCCCACATCCTGTTTGAATCAGTGAGAAACATCAGCGGCGTCAGTTGCGGCGTGAGTTTCAGGCGGTTTGCCTGAAAATTCATGGTGATGTTTTCCAGCAAGATCCGCGAGGCCATAGAAGGTTCCATCGCCAGATAAACAACATCCGGATCGAGTGCTATCGAGAGGTTGGCAAGTGAGATGCCGATGTACTGCCCGGCACTGGCCAAAATTTCAAGTGCGGCGGGAGAGGGATGTTGATCAATTTCAAGCAGATTGGTCATTTCAGGGCTATTAGTTTGTGCCGCCAGCGCCTTGAGAATAGCGCCTGAAGATGCCACTTCCTCCAGATTGGCTGATGTCCCGTCACCAATCAGGCCGTTTCCAATTTCTCCCGCCGTCCCGTGCCTGCCGCGATAGAGCTGGCGTTCGATAATGATCCCCGCGCCAATCCCCTTGCCGTAGGTGGCAATAATCGCCGACTGCGCATTGCCCAACTGACCGAACACCAGCGTGGCCAGTGCCATGGCGTTGGCATCGTTTTCGATATAAACCGGTATGTTGAAGCGCTCGGCCAGAATGTTGGCAATGGGCACATTTGTCCAGTCCAGGACTTTGGAGCGAACGCACGAGCCGCTGTCAGGGTCGACAATCCCCGATAACGCCAGCCCGATTGCTCCGACTTTGTTGGCATCTACGCTTTTAAGGAATTTCGCCAGCGCATCGCTGAGCTGTTTAGGCGTCATGGCGCCGCTCGGAATTTGCTGTTCGCCAATCAGCCTGCCGTTAAGATCGGTCATCACAATCAGATTGCGTTCAGCGTTAAGCTGAATACCCACTACGGCTGCCTGATCCGGATCAAGACCCAGTAAAATTTTGGGGCGTCCCATCGATTCCCGGCGCAAACCAAGTTCGTGGATGATGCCTTTTGCCAGCAGCCGGTTAGTGGCCTGAGAAACCGTCGACATACTTAATCCGCTGCGGACTTTCAAATCAGACTGGCTGATGGGGGCGTTTTCGACAATCAGACGCAGGAGGCGGGCCGAAACGTTAGGAGCAATTTTGTTAGCAGCGGTCATAATTTTAGGCGGTCATCTTTTGTGTAAGGGGGGCGTTGCGTTGAATTTAGCACAAGCGTTTGATGATGTGCTGCCAACAACAACGCGCCCTGCAGGGCATCACCCTGCGGTGCAACCAGTTGTTGCTGTAATTTGGGTGAAAGATAGGGAGTCACAGGTTGTGCAATGCCGCCCATCAGGCAAACTTTAGCCTGACTGGTGTTCACCAGAAAGGAAAGATGTTGCCCGATATCTGCGGCAAGGCGATGAACCAGCGACAGAGCGTTGCTGTCCTGACGCGCGGCATGTTCGAAAACCCACGGTGCAAATGTTCCCCATTGCGCGGGCGTTGCCGTAAGCGTCCACTGGAGCATATTTTCAGGGCTGTTGTCGAAATACGCCATGACGATATCTGTGAGCGGCGAGGGCGCGGAAAGACCCTCGTGGCAACGCAGGGCGAGCCGAAGTGCGCTGCGGCCCAGCTGCGCGCCGGAGCCGCCATCGGAAAGGGCAAATCCCCATCCACCGACGGAATGAAAATGCTGACCGTCGTAGGCTGTTCCCTGACTTCCGGTGCCGACAATCAGCACCGCGCCTGGCTGGCCCGCGTGTGCGCCGAGGCAGGCAATCTCCACATCGGAGGCGATGTCCCGTTGCAGAAAGGGCATCGGCCAGTCCAGCGCCTGCTGACGAATGCGGGTAACATTTGCACCGGCAAAACCAAAGGCGGCAGCGGTTTTTTGATGCGAACCTGCGGGGAGTTCAGCAATACTGAAGCAGTTTTCAACGGCGGCCAGCGCGGCGTCGATTGCGCCCTTAAAGTCGCTGAATATGTTGGCTGAGCCTGTGCTGCTATGTGCCAACACATTGCCCTGATGGTCGGTAAGTCGTGCCCGACATTGTGTTCCACCGGCATCAATTCCAACGAAGTATTCTGGTTGCAAAATTCCCCTCCTGCCTGACGCCGCAGCACAAGCCTTATAAGCTATTGAAACGGATGACCTGTGATGAGCCAAAAGATAGGGTAAAAAAACATAAATCGCAACAGTAAAAAACATCGAAAATAATTATAAAATTAATATCAATACATTCAATGATATAAATCAATAATGCTCTTTATGCGCTGTCAGGTTTGTTGACATTACTTTTATCACCGTAATAAGTTGGTGTTTAATCATTATACAATTGTATGCCGGGCGACCTTCCTCCGGCGCAGACCTTAGCATTGAGCTCACCTTATTAAGGCAGCCAGGGGATAAAACATGAAAGTAGGCATTGTCGGTCTCGGTTTTCGCATGTCCAATGTGGTTAATGAGTTTCATAAGGTAGACCCGGAATTTAGTATCGCCGGGTACGTTGACCCCGCGCCTGCCGGTCTGCCTAATCTTCATACCTTTGGTATCAAGCCGGGAGATGCGTATTCGTCGCTCGATGATCTGCTTAAAAATGCCGATTTCGACCTGTTAATGGTGGGCTCACCAAATTATCTGCATCTGGAGCATGTCAGGGCTGGCCTTGAGGCGGGTAAGCGAGTGTTTACTGAAAAGCCGGTGGTGATTAACGAAGAGCAAACCCTGGCGATGGCCGCGCTGATCAGGCAATACGGCTCAGACAATATTATTGTGGGTCTGGTGCTGCGCTATTCGCCGTTGTTTATTGATTTGATGCACGCCAGGCAGCAAGGGTTGTTGGGGGAGATTGCTTCGATTGAGGCCACCGAGCACATCCGCCCGTTCCATGGCGCTTTTTTCCAACGGGACTGGCGTCGCTATGAGAAATATGCCGGCCCGTACATTCTGGAAAAATGCTGCCACGATATCGATCTCTATCAGGGCCTGATGGGGGAAAGACCGGTGAGAGTGGCGAGTTTTGGCGGGCGAAAGTCGTTCACACCAGATCAGGAACCCCGGGGTGATTTTAACGCCAGTGCCGGGCTTTACCATAGTAAACCCAGCGGCTGGTCAGGTACCGATGCGGTATTTACCAGCGATGCCGACATTATCGATTACCAGACTGCGTTGATTGAATATAGCGGCGGTGCAACGCTGGCGTTTCACGCCAATCTGAACGTTCCTGATGAATTCCGTCGTTTCTGCGTGATTGGCTCACAGGGCATGGCAGAGGGGGACTTTGTACGTAATTTCTTCCGGGTTCATGATGCGCGTTCGGGGGATAAAGTAATTTCTACCGAATACGAAGGTAATGCCTATGACGGTCATTACGGTGCGGATGCACTGATGGCCGAACATGTAGTGAAACATCTTAAGACAGGCAGCCCGCTTAATGTCTCTGTGGTGGATGCACTTGAGGCCGGGTTAACGGCAATAAAAATCGACGAAGCGCGAAAAAAACGTTCAGTCATCGATTTAACAGAAAGCTGGCAGCGTTTCGATCAAGAGTTAGGCCGCGTATCATCATCTTGACCCCCGACACCAGGGAAACCTTTGCGGCAAACCGCCCTCCTTTTCGGGGCGGTTTTTTTCATAAGCCGGAAGACAGCGTCAGCCGGTAATATCCGCAGACGTACTGATTTTCGCACCCGCCTTACGCAGGGTCACAACCGCTTCAGTACTGTCTTCTGGCTGTAAGTTGACACCACGGCAGCCGTCGGTCAGCAGGGTCACCTGATATCCCAGTTCCAGCGCATCCAGCACGGTGAATTTCACACAGTAGTCCGTCGCCAGCCCCATCACATATAAATGCGTGATCTGCGCCGCTTTCAGCCAGTCATTGAGCACCGTTGCAGCACGATGTCCGTTGTCGAAGAATGCACTGTAACTGTCGATGTCAGGATTGGTGCCTTTCTGCACCACAAAATCCACCAACGGCAGGTTCAGTGCCGGATGAAATTCTGCGCCCGGTTCATGCTGAACGCAGTGAACCGGCCACCAGACCTGCGGCAGGCCGTTAAGCTCGCCCTGCGTCCAGGGCTCCGCGCGGGAATTGGTAGCAAAGCTGCGATGACCGGCAGGATGCCAGTCCTGCGACGCCACCACGGCAATATCTTGTTCTTTACACCACGTCATCATTTTATTGGCGACCGCAACCGTGGCGTCGCCGTCAGTCACGGCCAGTGCGCCACCGCGACAAAAATCGTTTTGCAGATCGACCAGCAACAAAGCAGATTTCATCTCGCTCCCCTTATTTATTCAGTCAGTTCACCGCGCAGATTTTGCTGCATCAGTTCGCGGATGATCTGCGGAGAATGCGACTGACTCAGCAGATAATGCAGTTTAGTCAGCGCCGCTTCTACGGTCATATCAAAGCCGCTGATCACGCCTGAATGGGCAAGGGCATTGCCGGTGGCATAGCCGCCCATGTTGACGCGTCCTGAGATGCATTGGGTCAGATTGACTACCACGATGCCACGCTCAGATGCGTCTTTCAGCACTTTCAGCAGATCACCTTTTTGCGGGGCGTTACCGACGCCGTAAGAACGCAGGATCAGCGCTTTCACCGGTTGCATCAGGAAATTTTGTACCACTTCGGCTGAAATGCCCGGATAAATTGTCACCACGCCAATGGGCTGCGGTGTAATGTGGTGAACTTTCAGTTTCGCCGCAGGCACTTGTGGCAGTGAGGGTGTGGAAAGGCGGCGGATGTGGATCCCGGCTTCCAGCAGTGGCGAAAGGTTCGGTGACGCAAAGGCATCGAAACCATCGGCATGCGCCTTGGTGCTGCGGTTACCCCGGTACAGGCGGTTATTGAAGAACAGGGTGACTTCGTTGACCGGATGATTCGCCGCGATATACAGCGAGTTCAGCAGGTTGATTTGCCCGTCAGAACGCAATGCTTCCAGTGGGATTTGTGACCCTGTCACAATAACCGGCTTGCTCAGGTTTTCCAGCATGAACGACAGGGCGGAAGCGGTAAACGCCATGGTGTCGGTGCCGTGCAGGATAACGAAACCGTCATAGTCGTCATAATGCGCCTGGATATCGTCGGCAATGTGTTGCCAGTCTTCCGGCGTCATGTCGGAGGAATCCATCAGGGGCGCATATTCCTGAATAGTGAATTCAGGCATTTCCGGGCGGTGGAACTCCGGCATCAGCGCCAGCTGGCGTTGTAAATGGCCGGAAACCGGAATGTAACCCTGTTCAGAACGCTGCATACCGATTGTGCCGCCGGTATAGGCAACGTAAATAGATTTTTTAGTCATCGAGAGGTTCTTTTTTTAGAAAGGTGAAAGCAACTGCCCTAAGTATAAAGACTTCGCGGCTGGCGTCCCACCATAAAAAAGCCCGGAGTTCTCAGCAAGAAGCTCCGGGCTGTATATTAGGGTGATTCTTTATCCCAACACTGAACCTTACTTCACATCCCCACAGGTCAGGCAAAGTGCGTAACGGTTTTGCGGGTCATTCATATTGCTGAACAGATCAGCCTGCGATTTCAACTCCGTCGCCATTTTGCTGACAGGCGCAGGCAAATAAGCCTGGATCGCAGCCGGTAACATGGCATGGACCGATGTGCTGACCTGCGAGAACACCAGGTCGCTCAGGCTTGGTTCACTGACATACCAGTTCAGTTGCCAGTTTGGTAGCTTCGCCAGTTCAGCGGCTTTCTTCACGGCATCATCGAAATCACCCAGCTCATCCACCAGACCATTGGCTTTGGCATCAGAACCGATCCACACATGACCCTGGGAAATCTGATCGATTTGCTCAGGTGTTCTGTGGCGGGAATCGGCCACCAGACCCAGGAAGGTTTTGTAACCATTCTCAATGTTCAGCTGCATCATCTGCGAGAATTCTGGTGGCAGCGCTTTGGTGGAAGCGATATCCGCCAGCGGCGACGTTGCCACGCCATCGGTATGCACGCCCGCATAATCGAGCGTGTTCTGATAGGTGTTGATCACGCCAAAGATACCGATGGAGCCGGTGAGGGTGCTCGGGCTGGCGATAATATAGTTGGCCGGGGTTGAAATCCAGTAACCGCCGGATGCCGCCATCCCGCCCATTGATACCACAACCGGCTTGCCTGCGGCTTTTGCGGCAGCCAGTTCAGAACGGATCACTTCAGAAGCACTGACGCTGCCGCCCGGGCTGTTAACGCGCAGGATAATCGCTTTCACTTTCGGATCCAGACGGGCATCACGAATTTGCTGTGCTGTGGTGTCACCACCGACGGCACCCGGTTGTTCCTCACCGTCGTTGATCGCACCGGTCGCAAAGATCACTGCGATTTGCGGATCGTTATTGTCCGGTTTTGGTTTCGGCGAGTAATCGTAAATGCTGGTGTAATTAAAGTCTTTGGTGTTTTTATTCCAGCCAAAGGCTTTTACCATTTCATTGTCGGCTTCGGTGCGTGACGCCAGTGCATCAACGAGTTTGGCTTTCAGCGCATATTGCGCCATGTCACCGCCGGTTGCCTGCATCCCCGCCAGCACGCCCGCTGCCCCCGGGAACAATTGTTCAGGGGTTATCTGGCGGTTAGCTGAGACGGTATTGAGATAGTTGGTCCAGAGTCCGCCGATCCAGCGGCTATCGGCCTCACGGGCGGCAGGGGACATATCATCACGGATCAATGGCTCAACGGCAGATTTATAGGTTCCGACGCGGAAGATATGGGTGGTGACTTTCAGCTTATCCAGCAGCGATTTGTAATACAGATTATTGGTTGCAAAACCGTGAAGATCGACCGCGCCCTGTGGCGACAGGTAAATTTTGTTGGCATAGCTGGCCAGATAATATTGCGACTGGTTATAACTGTCGCCGATGGCGTAAACCGGTTTGCCTGCATCGCGGAATTCACGCAGTGCTTTACCGATATACTGCATCGATGACTGATCCGTACCGGTGAAATCGGTCAGCTGTAACACAATCCCGGTAACGTTTTTGTCATCTTTTGCCGCGCGAATCGTATCGACGAGATCAAACAGTGAGTTTTCCTGCAGACGGCTGCTCGAGGTGCCGAGCAATTCGCGACCCCACTGGCGAATTTTATTATTCACAGAAGGTTTATCGACCACCGTTCCGCTCAGGTCAACCAGCAGCGCGCCTTTAGTCGCCTCAACCGGTTTGTCCTGTACGGCATACCAGATGCCAACACCGGCCAGAATGATGAGGATCAGAAATACGTTGAGAATAAATTCTCTGACGAAATTAAGAAGACGCCAGGTCCACTTAAAAAAACCGGCGATAATTCGCCACAATGTGCGCATGGTCTCTCCAACAAGACAGATAAGTCCCGCTATCCTAATGACCCGCCAGAAAAATGTCAGCTTTAAATCATGTCAGAATTTGGCAGTGATGCATTATCTGAAAGCCATCTGACTGTTGGAAAAAGGCGTTACGCTTATGTTAACGTAATCCGAATAGCAATTATTCTCAGGAGAACACCATGGACGCTTTGGATTTATTACTTAACCGCCGTTCTGCTTCCCGTCTGGCTGCTCCGGCACCGGCGGGCGAAGCACTGCAAAATATCATCCATGCCGGTATGCGGGCTCCGGATCACGGTGCGCTCCAGCCCTGGCGGTTTGTGATTGCTGAAAACGACGGTCTGACCCGCTTCAGCGAAGTGCTGCGCGCGGCAGCCATCAAAGACGGCGCCGATGAAAAAGCCATCGAAAAAGCCACGCAGGCCCCCTTGCGTGCACCACAAATTATTACCGTGATTGCTGCCTGCAAAGAAAGCCCGAAAGTGCCACAGTGGGAACAGCTGCTTTCCGCCGGATGCGCCGTGCACGCCATGCAGATGGCCGCGCTGGCGCAGGGTTTTAATGGCATCTGGCGTACCGGCGCGTGGACCGATCATCCGGACGTGCGCAAGGCATTCAAATGCGGTGAAAACGACAAAATTGTCGGTTTCCTGTATCTCGGCACGCCGCAGCTGAAAGCCAGTCTGCAGGTGATCCCGGCCGACAGCTCACCCTTCGTCACGCATTTATAAAACCAGAATGCTCACTGATTAACCGGTTTTGATCGGCCTTTTCCGATTAAACCGGTTTTTTGCTGCCTAAATGAGCGACCACTCTCGCGGATCCTTTTAACCATCTTACTAATTACGCCGCCAGCGGCTAACATAGCCATTCTGCATGATGAGGACGTAGTGAAATGAAGGGTGGGAGAATGGAAATTTTTGTCGCGATTACACCGCAAACAGGTGCCTGTTGATGCGTCTGTTCATTGCCGAAAAGCCCAGCCTTGCCCGCGCGATTGCGGATGTCCTGCCGAAACCTCATCGCCGCGGTGATGGTTATATTGCCTGTGGTAACGATCAGGTAGTGACCTGGTGCGTCGGGCACTTACTTGAACAGGCGCAACCCGACGCCTACGACAGCCGTTTTGCGCGCTGGTCACTGGCGGATCTGCCCATTATTCCTGAAAAATGGCAGCTTCAGCCGCGCGCTTCAGTCGCCAAACAACTCAACGTGATTAAGCGTTTATTGCTCGAAGCCTCGCAGGTCGTCCACGCCGGCGACCCGGATCGCGAAGGGCAATTACTGGTGGATGAAGTGCTGGATTATCTCGAACTGACGCCGGAAAAACGCCAGGCTACCCAGCGCTGCCTGATTAACGATCTCAACCCGCAGGCCGTTGAGCGCGCTATTGAACGTCTGCGTGATAACCGCGATTTTATTCCGCTGTGTGTCTCCGCGCTGGCCCGCGCCCGCGCCGACTGGCTTTACGGCATCAACATGACCCGCGCCTATACCATTCTGGGGCGCAACGCCGGTTACAACGGTGTGCTTTCCGTCGGACGCGTGCAGACGCCGGTTCTCGGGCTGGTGGTACGCCGCGACGAAGATATCGAAAACTTCGTGCCGAAAGATTTCTTTGAAGTGAAAGCCCACATTGTTACGCCTGCCGAAGAGCGTTTTGTGGCGCTGTGGCAGCCGAGTGATTCCTGCGAACCCTATCAGGATGAAGAGGGCCGTTTGCTGCACCGTCCGCTGGCCGATCACGTTGTGGCCCGCATTGCCGGACAACCGGCAATGGTCACCGGCTATAATGACAAGCGTGAGAATGACATTGCGCCGTTGCCGTTTTCGCTCTCCACATTGCAGATTGAAGGCTCAAAAGCCTTTGGCCTGAGCGCCCAGCAGATCCTCGATATCTGCCAGAAATTGTACGAAACGCACAAATTGATTACGTATCCGCGTTCGGATTGCCGATATCTGCCAGAAGAGCACTTTGCCGGGCGTCACGCCGTGCTGAACGCTATCGGTATTCACCGTCCTGATCTGATGCCACAACCGGTGATAGATACTGATTTGCGTAACCGCTGCTGGGACGACAAAAAGGTCGATGCGCACCATGCGATCATCCCGACAGCGCGCAGCAGTCACGTCAACCTGACCGATGACGAACGTAAGATTTACGGTCTGGTGGCACGTCAGTATCTGATGCAATTCTGCCCGGATGCGGTGTATCGCAAATGTGTGATCGACCTGGATATCGCGGGCGGTAAATTTATCGCCAAAGCGCGTTTCCTGGCTGAGGCAGGCTGGCGCACATTGCTGGGCAGTAAAGAACGCGACGAGGAAAACGAAGGTACTCCGCTGCCGGTGGTCGCAAAAGGTGATGAACTGTTGTGCGAGCACGGAGAAGTGGTTGAGCGTCAGACCCAGCCGCCGCGGCCTTTTACCGATGCGACATTACTTTCCGCCATGACCGGGATTGCGCGTTTTGTGCAGGATAAGGAACTGAAAAAAATTCTGCGTGCGACTGACGGACTGGGGACCGAAGCGACGCGTGCCGGGATTATCGAACTGCTGTTTCGCCGCGAATTTTTGTATAAGAAAGGGCGCTATATTCATTCCAGCGATACGGGGCGTGCCTTGATCCACTCGCTGCCGGACATCGCTGCCCGCCCGGATATGACCGCTGACTGGGAATCCACGCTGACGCGTATCAGTGAAAAAAGCTGCCGTTATCAGGATTTCATGCAACCGCTGGTCGCCACGTTGCAGAATCTCATCATGCAGGCCAAAACGAACCGGGTGTCTTCAGCATTCCGCAGTCTGCCTTCCAAACCAGCAGGCGCTGCAGCGAAAGGCAAAAGCGCCCCTAAACGACGCAAAGCGAGCACCAAAGGGAAGGACGCAAACAGTGATGAATAATATTTTTATCCGTAAAGCGCTGATGACATGGCTGATCAGTTCCGCATTGCTGGCTGCACCCGCAATGGCTAACCGCAGCAATATTGGCAACGGCGCGGATGTCGTGGTGCCCTTGCCGCCGCAAATCTGGGAGAACAGCGGCAACAACAATAACAGTGCGCCGACCTGTCACAATTGTTGCATCTACAATAACCAGAGTTACAGCGAAGGTGCGGTGGTTACGGCTGACAGCGTGGTGTTGCAATGCTCACGTGACCCGAACGTGGTGGGCACCAACGAGCTGAAATGGGAAGTGTTGAAGAAATAACACCGTCTCAATCTTCAGATAAAGAAAAGGCGCGTGACGGGCAACAGTCCGCGCCTTTTTGTTTGCAATAGCCGGTTACGTGGCAAATTTCATCAGATAAGCTTCGATCAGCGGAATATCTGCCGGTGCCAGTTCAAACGATAACACTTCGGCGGGCGTTACCCAGCAGATTTCAGAGTGACACTGTAACATTATTGTCCCGGTGAATCCGCTGACCCGCCAGCCGTGCAGACGGATCAGCCGTGCCGCGTGTTGTACCTCGCTGGTGGCGACAAAACCGGTCACCGTCGCGTTAATGCGCATTTCTTCCCACAACTCACGCACTAATGCGGCGGGCTGACTTTCCCCGGCTTCCACTTTTCCGCCGGGGAATTCCCACAAACCGGCCTGATCGCCGGACGCATCCCGTCGGGCGATCAGCAATTTGCCTTCGCACTCAATCAGGGCGGCGACCACCTCAATCGTCTTCATGGCATTATTTCAGATCGAACGTTGCCCAGATAGGCGCATGGTCAGACGGCTTTTCCATCCCGCGGATAGCGTAATCAATCCCGGTGGCGGTGCAACGCGCGGCCAGCGGCGTGCTCGCCATGATCAGATCGATACGCAGACCGCGGTTTTCATCGAAGCCACGCGAGCGGTAATCAAACCACGAAAATTGATCGGCAGTGTCCGGGTTCGCCGCGCGGAAGGTGTCTACCAGCCCCCAGCCTTTCAGGCGATCCATCCACTCACGCTCTTCTGGCAGGAAGGAACATTTACCGGTGCGCAGCCAGCGTTTACGGCTATCTTCGCCGATACCGATGTCCAGATCAGTCGGGCTGATATTCACATCGCCCATCACCACGACCGGATTATTCACCGACAAGCGGGTGGTCAGATAATCCTGCAAATCACGGTAAAATTTCTCTTTGGCCGGGAATTTGGTCGGATGGTCACGGCTCTCGCCTTGCGGGAAATAACCGTTGATCACCGTCAGAATACCTTGCGGCGTTTCGATATCGGTCATGATGATACGGCGCTGAGATTCTTCATCATCACCGGGGAAACCCCGGCGTACAGCGACGGGTTCTTGCTTCGTCAGCATGGCGACGCCGTAATGGCCTTTTTGTCCATGATAAAAGACGTGGTAACCATGCTGGCTGACTTCTTCCAGCGGGAACATATCGTCATGCACCTTGGTTTCTTGTAAACCAATAACGTCAGGCTGGTGCTGTTCGATTATTGCCGCAAGCTGATGTGGGCGGGCGCGCAATCCGTTGATATTAAAGGAGACGAACTTCATAGTCGGGAACCATTGGGCGATGAAATCAGAAGGGCGATAGTAGCAGAAAAAGGGCGAAGGGAGAAACCGGCATATGGCGGGTGCGGACAGCACAAATCACTGCCACAGCAAAATACAGACCGGATCATCAGGGTGGGCCGTGGTCATTAAGTGAATTATTTTGTCAACTTTTCGTGACAGTCTCTTCTTCCGCTGTACATGAAAGAGTATTATGCCTGCAGCGATTTCCGCACCGGCAGAAAAAGGTCAACACTGATGCGTCTGGAAGTTTTTTGCGAAGACCGCCTGGGTCTCACCCGTGAACTCCTCGATTTACTGGTTTTACGCAGTATCGATTTACGCGGTATCGAGATTGCCTCGATTGGCCGCATTTACCTGAATTTTTCCCAACTGGATTTTGATACTTTTCGCGCCCTGATGGCTGAAATCCGCCGCATCGATGGCGTAACGGATGTGCGGACCGTGCCGTTCATGCCTTCCGAGCGCGAACACCGCGCGCTGCGCGCTTTGCTGGTTTCCATGCCGGAACCGGTTTTTTCCATTGATATGAAAGGCAAGGTCGAACAGGCTAACCCGGCCGCGATGGCATTGTTTGAACTCGATGAAGACAAAATCCGCACCGTGACGGCAGCAAACCTGATCACCGGTTACAACGTCACGCGCTGGCTGGAAAGCGACAATGCCCAGCCACATACTGAACGTATTGTGATCCGCAGTCAGGATTTTCTGATGGACCTCACGCCAATCCACGTGGATGACGAAGACAAAAAAGGCGGGATTGCCGGCGCTGTTGTCATGCTCAAATCGGCCGCCCGCATGGGGCGCCAGTTGCAGGATCTGACCGTTAACGACGACAGCGAGTTTGACCACATCGTCGCGGTCAGTACCAAAATGCGTCACGTTTTAGATCAGGCGCGCAAACTTGCCATGCTGGATGCGCCGCTGCTGATTGTCGGTGACACCGGCACCGGCAAAGATTTACTGGCTCACGCCTGCCATCTGCGCAGCGCACGGGGTAAGAAACCGTTCCTCGGCCTTAACTGTGCCTCTTTGCCGGATGACGTAGTAGAAAGCGAGCTGTTTGGTTACGCTGCCGGCGCCTATCCGAATGCGCTGGAAGGCAAGAAAGGCTTCTTCGAACAGGCTAACGGCGGTTCCGTACTTCTCGATGAAATCGGTGAGATGTCACCCCGGATGCAGATCAAACTGCTGCGTTTTCTCAATGACGGTACCTTCCGCCGCGTGGGTGAAGAGCATGAAGTGAAGGTGGACGTCCGTGTGATGTGCGCCACCCAAAAAAATCTGGTGGAACTGGTGCAGCGTGGCGAATTCCGTGAGGATCTGTATTACCGTCTTAACGTGCTGAGCCTGACACTGCCACCACTGCGCGATCGCCCGGCGGATGTGATGCCACTGACCGAGCTGTTCGTGGCGCGTTTCTCTGATGAACAGGGCATGCCGCGTCCAAGGCTGTCCTCACAGTTGGCGAATTACCTGACGCATTACGGCTGGCCGGGCAACGTCCGTCAGTTGAAGAACGCCATTTATCGCGCACTGACGCAACTGGAAGGCGGCGAACTGCGCCCGCAGGACATCGTTCTGCCAGATTTTGATGCGGAAGTGACCCTCGGTGAGGAAGCGCTGAACGGCTCGCTCGACGATATCAGTAAACGTTTCGAACGTTCCGTGCTGACCCGTCTTTACCGCACTTATCCGAGTACGCGTAAACTGGCGAAACGTCTGGGGGTGTCGCATACGGCCATTGCCAATAAACTGCGCGAATACGGCCTCAGCAGCCGTCGGGGAGAAACGGGCGACAGCGAAGAGTAATTTGCTTCTCAGGGATCGCATACATAAAAAAAGCAACGGATTACGCCGTTGCTTTTTTTTCATCTGTTGCCTGTGAAGCGGTGATTACTTCAGCACAGCCAGCGCAGATTCATAGTCAGGCTCGGTGGTGATTTCATTCACCAGTTCGCTGTACAGCACGTTGTCCTGACCATCCAGAACCACCACGGCACGCGCGGTCAGACCCGCCAATGCGCCGTCGGTGATACCCACGCCGTATTCGGATTTGAAATCACCGCCACGCAGGGTGGACAATGTGACCACGTTAGACAGACCTTCCGCGCCGCAGAAACGGGACTGGGCGAAGGGCAGATCAGCCGAAATGCACAGTACCACGGTGTTGTCGATTTCGCCCGCCAGCTGATTGAATTTGCGCACAGACGTGGCGCAAACGCCGGTATCAATACTTGGGAAAATGTTCAGGACTTTACGCTTGCCTGCAAAGCTGCTCAGGCTGACATCAGAAAGATCTTTAGCGACCAGGCTGAAAGGCTTGGCGACATCGCCTTTTTGTGGGATTTTGCCTGCAACGCTAACCGGGTTGCTCTGAAAGTGTACTGTCTGGGTCATGATTATTTCCTATGTCCATTGGAGTCAAACGGCTTTCAGTTTAGGGTAACAATGCTATGTTGGATATAGATTATTTGTTAATAACTTGTATATGTTGATTGTAACCCGCAGGGCGCATTTCACCACTGGAGACGTTATGAGAAATGTTCGTTTTTATCCGGAAGCCTGGCCGTTACATACACCGTTCGTCATTTCGCGTGGCAGCCGTACTGAAGCGCGGGTAGTCGTGGTTGAAATTGAAGAAAACGGCATTCGTGGCGTCGGGGAATGTACGCCGTATCCGCGTTATGATGAAAGTGAAACATCGGTGATGGCGCAAATTGGCAGCGTGGCAACGGCGATTGAACAGGGCGCTACCCGTGAACAATTGCAACATATGCTTCCGGCGGGTGCTGCACGTAATGCGCTGGACTGTGCGCTGTGGAACCTTGAATCCCGGACGAGTGGCCTGAATTTATGGCAACTGACCGGCACAGAACCACTGGCATCCGTCAGCATGGCGCAGACCGTGAGCATGGGTACGCCGGAAGCCATGGCCGAAGCGGCGCTGGCCTTGCAACAGAAGGGGGCGACGCTGCTGAAAATCAAACTTGATGACCGGCTGATCGCAGAGCGTCTGGTGGCTGTGCGGGCCGCCGTGCCGAATGCCTCGCTGATTGTCGATGCCAATGAAGCCTGGCAGAGCGACGGGCTGGCGGCGCGCTGTCAGTTGCTGGCTGACCTTGGCATCCTGATGCTCGAACAACCGCTGCCCGCCGGTGAAGATTCGGCGCTGGAAAATTTTATCCACCCGCTGCCGGTTTGCGCCGACGAAAGTTGTCATACGGTGGAAGGCTTACCCGCGCTGAAAAACCGTTATGACATGGTGAATATTAAACTGGATAAAACCGGCGGTCTGACCGGCGCACTGCTGCTGGCAGCCGCCGCGCGTGAACAGGGTTTTGAGATCATGCCCGGCTGCATGTTGTGCACATCACGGGCGGTTCGCGCCGCTTTACCGCTGACGGCAGGGGCGAAGTTTATCGATCTTGATGGACCGACCTGGCTGGCACAGGATGTCGAACCGGCGCTGAAATTCCACTGCGGCGGCATTGATGTTGCCGGTTCGGACTGATTTCATCCGGCTTTTTATTCATCAAACCCGGCGGTTTTGTGCGTGAAGGCAAATCTGTAACGATTTCTTATAGGGGATTCTTACCGATAATGATAAAACTCGTGAATGTTTCAGGGCGTAGCCCTTTGTCAGTTCAGGAGAATTTATGCCGCAGGGAAATTCATTTCCGCTTTTATCCTATTCCGCATGCGCCGCACTGGTCGCACTGACTGCCGGTCAGGCTACGGCAGCACAGGTTCCCGCCGGTACCCAGCTTGCTGCGAAACAGGAAATTGTCCGTCATATTAAAGACGAACCCGCCTCACTGGATCCGGCTAAAGTTGTCGGTTTGCCTGAAGCGCAGGTGGCGCGTGACTTATTCGAAGGGCTGGTAAATCAGGATGCCACCGGGAAAAGTATTCCGGGCGTAGCGGAAAGCTGGCAAAACCAGAACAATCAGGTATTCCTGTTTACCTTGCGCAAAGACGCCAAATGGTCGAATGGCGATCCGGTGACTGCACAAGATTTCGTTTACAGCTGGCAGCGTCTGGTGGATCCGAAAGGGTCATCATCCGGCGCGTGGTTTGCCGGTCTGGCTGGTATTGCTAACGCTGATGCGATCATCGCCGGGAAAATGCCGGTGGATAAACTGGGCGTGACCGCTGTCAGCCCGACGCTTTTGCGCGTTACTCTGGATAAGCCGGTGCCTTATTTTGTCAGTCTGCTGGCGAACTTCAGCCTGTTCCCGGTACATAAAGCCACTGTTGAAAAATACGGTGATGACTGGACTAAACCGGGCAATCTGGTGGGTAACGGCGCGTATGTGCTGAAAGACCGCGTGGTCAATGAAAAGCTGGTGCTGGAGCCGAATCCGTATTACTGGGATCATGCCCATACGGTGCTGACCAAAGTCACTTTTGTGCCGATCAATAAAGAGTCCAACGCGACGAAACGTTATCTGGCTAATGATATCGATATCACCGAATCCTTCCCAAAAGACCAGTATAAAAAGTTGCTGCATGATCTGCCGGGACAGGTTTACACGCCGTATCAGCTGGGAACGTACTATTACGCTTTCAATACCCGTCGTGCGCCGACCGATGATGCCCGCGTGCGTCAGGCACTCTCACTGAGTATCGATCGTAAAATTATTGCTGAAAAAGTGCTGGGCACCGGTGAAAAACCGGCGTGGCGCTTTACACCGGATGTGACGAACGGCTTCAAACCGGCTGAAAGTGAGTTACAACAATATTCGCAGGAAGAACTGAACGCACAGGCGAAAAGCCTGCTGGCGGCGGCAGGTTACGGCCCGGCTAAACCGCTGCATCTGACGCTGTTGTATAACACGTCGGAAAGTCATCAGAAGATTGCCATCGCAGTGGCCTCAATGTGGAAAAAAACGCTGGGTGCCGATGTGAAACTGGTGAATCAGGAATGGAAAACCTACATCGACAGCCGCAATACCGGCAATTTCGATGTGATCCGTGCCTCCTGGGTGGGCGATTACAACGAAGCCTCCACCTTCCTGTCGCTGCTGACGTCCACGCACAATGGCAACATCAGCAAATTCAGCAACGCGGAATATGACAAAGTCATCAGTGACGCCAGCCGTGAAACGAATGACGCACGCCGCAACAATGACTACAACAAAGCCGAGCAAATTATCGCCGGACAGGCACCGATTGCGCCGATTTATCAGTACACCAACGGGCGTCTGATTAAGCCCTGGGTGAAAGGTTATCCGATTGATAATCCTGAAGACGTGGCTTACAGTCAGGAAATGTATATTCTGAAACACTGATCTGACTGACATAAAAAAGCGCCCGCAGCGAATAGCCGCGGGCGCTGATCTTTTATCCCACCCTTCAGCTTTTACGGCTGAACAGACGCAGCAAAAGTGCCGCACCCGCCGCAATCGTTGCCAACGCCACTACACCTGTCCAGCCCCCGGTTGCCAGCGCTTTACTGCCCAGCGCCGCACCGGCTGACATGCCGATAAAGACGACGGTGAACAGCAGGGCATTCAGACGACCACGGGCGGCCGGTTCAAGACCATAAACCAGCGTCTGATGGGCTACCAGCGTGGCCTGAATACCTAAGTCAAAACCGATGGCACTCAGAACAATCAGCGCGAGCTGAGCGTGCGGTGACAACAGCGGTAACAGAAACATTGCCGCAAAAGAAATCATCACCAGCGCTGATCCTATCTGAGTCACACGCGCCGGACCTTTCTTATCAGCTAACGCACCGGCCAGCGGTGCTGCCAGGGCGCCAGCTGCTCCTGCCAGTCCAAATGCGCCGGCCACCGCACTGCCCAGGTGGAACTGTTCGTTGAGCATAATCGCCAGCGTGGACCAGAAGGCGCTGAACGCTACGGACAATAACCCCTGAGCCAGCGCGGCATGGCGTAGTGTTTTATAGTTTTTCCACAGACCAAACATTGAATGCAACAGGCTGGCATAACTGAGGCGTGTGTCCGGCGTAAAACGCGGCAGAACCCGCCACAACGCGATGCCAATCAGCGCGACGCTCAGCGCCGCCAGCTGATACATCACCCGCCATCCAAAATACTCTGCCACAAAACCACTGAGTACGCGGGACAGTAAAATCCCGACCAGAAGTCCGGTCATCACGGTGCCGACCGTTTTCCCCCGTAGCGCGGCGGGTGCAATATGCGCTGAGGCGGGCACGATATCCTGCGCCATGGTTGCACCGATGCCGGTGATCAGGCTGGCTACCAGCAAGCCGTGAATGCCCGGTACAAAACCACACAGCAGCAACGCCGCGGCCAGCAGCATGCTTTTCAGCAAAATAATGGTGCGGCGGTCATGGCGGTCACCCAGCGGAATGAGGAACAGGATCCCCAATGCATAACCGGCCTGAGTAAGCGTCGGGATAAGGCCGACAGATGGGGGGCTGGCGTGCAGATTATCGCCCATAATGCCGAGCATCGGCTGACTGTAGTAAATCGAGGCGACGCTTAATCCCGCACCGGCGGCCAGCGTAAAAATGATTTTGCCCGACAGGGCGGATCCCTCAACATGGGATGTGCTGGTAAGTTCTGACATGGCCTGACCCCTGAATAATAAGTTTATAACTGCAAGTACGTGGAATGCATTCTTCACCCAAACGGTTATAAGTGGTAGCCTGCAGAAAGGTAAAACTGTTATACGTGAGGCGTATGAACAATCCCGGCACCAGTGGTATCGACCGCATCGACCTGATGCAAACCTTTGTGCGGATAGTGGAAAGCGGCAGTTTGTCCGCCGCCGCGTCGCAACTGAGCACCAGCCAGCCGACCGTCAGCCGCCGTTTGCAGTCACTTGAGCGTCTGCTGGGTGCGAAACTTATCCTGCGCACCACCCACGCGATGAAGCTCACCGACGACGGTCAGCGGTGTTATGAGCAGGCAAAATTACTGCTTGAGCGGTGGGTTTCGCTGGAAGATCAGTTAAACGGTGCGGGCGATGAACCGGTGGGGATCCTGCGGGTGCGTGCGCCGCATGCGTTCGGGCAGGACCAGCTGATCGCGCCGCTGACCCGTTATTTACAGCGTTATCCGAATCTTTCCGTGGACTGGATGCTGAATGACCGCACGCCGGACTTCATTTCGGAAGATATCGATTGCGCCATTCAGGTGGGGAATATTGTCGATCCGTCGATGGTCGCCATTTTGCTGGCCGAGGTACCTCGTATTGTGGTGGCGACACCGGAACTGCTGCAACAGCATCCGGTTAACCGGGTCAGCGAACTGCCACAATTGCCCTGGATTTCTTTAAGCACCTTTTACCGCAACGAATTCGCGCTAAAACATGATAACGACGGCAGAATGGAAAGTTGCAGCATCTCGCCGCGTATGGCGACTGACAGTTTATACGCCGTGCGAAAGGCCGTTCTGTCGGGATTAGGAGCCGGCATTGTGTCGGCATGGATTGTTAAAGAAGATATCGCTGAAGGGCGATTGCAGCGGGTATTACCCGGCTGGAACGCCTTACCGCTGCCGGTGTATCTGGTTTATCCGTACTCCAGTTATTATCCGGCGCGCCTGCGTAAATTCCTCGAAATGATGCGCAGCGTGATGCCTGAACTGGCCGAAATGCAGGCGCCCGGCGGAGAGACACACTCTGTGATATCACGACATATTTAACAGCATATGTGTAACATCTTTAGATAAATCCCGTGGCATGATCTGCTTTGGCAGGGGATGCCAGCCATGTTGGCCTGAGTCGGGTTTTTGAATGTCAGAGACTTAACGCCAGACTTAACACTGATAACGAAGAAAAAGCGAGGAACGTCGTGGAAGTCATTAAGGGAAAAGAATTACAGGTTTCAGATGCCGTTTATGCTTTCCAGATGGACGGACAGGGCGGTGTGAATGTCATCAGCCCGCAATGTGTCGCCAGTGAAGATAAACCCTGTTGGTTGCATCTCGATTACACGCTTCCCGCCAGCGAACAATGGATTAACAGCACCCCGGTGCTGCCGGATACCGTGCGTGAAGCCCTGGCCGGGGACAGCGTCCGTCCGAAAGTCATGCGCGTTGGCGAGGGTACGCTGATCACCTTACGTAGTATCAACCTTAATGCCGATGCACGGCCCGATCAGCTGGTCACTATCCGTGTCTATCTTACCGACAAAATGATTGTTTCCACGCGTCACCGGAAAGTGTTTTCCATGGAAGAGATGATCGGGGATATGAAACAAGGCAGCGGGCCGAAGAATACGGGGCGCTGGTTGGTGGAAATTTGTGATGCGCTGACTGAACACACCAGTAATTTCATTGAGGACCTGCATGATAAAATTATCGATATTGAAGATGATTTGATGGAGCAGCAGGTGCCGGAGCGGGGCGCAATGGCGTTGCTGCGCAAACAACTTATTGTATTACGTCGCTATATGGCACCGCAGCGCGATGTATTCTCGCGCCTTGCCAGTGAACGCCTGCCGTGGATGAATGATGATGACCGCCGTCTGATGCAGGAAATTTCGGACCGTTTAGGGCGCGGGCTCGATGATCTGGATGCCAGCATTGCGCGTACAGCGGTGCTCTCGGATGAAATCAGTTCACTGATGGCTGATTCACTGAACCGCCGCACTTACACCATGTCACTGCTGGCGATGGTCTTCCTGCCGGCGACGTTCCTGACGGGGCTGTTTGGGGTCAATCTGGGCGGTATTCCCGGTAATACGTCACCGTTTGGCTTCGGAATTTTCTGTGCCTGTCTGGTGGCACTGGGCGGAGGGGTGGCACTGTGGATGAAGAAAAGTCGCTGGCTGTAGAAGGTTAACCTGCTGAAAAAAAGCAAAAAAAAGCCGGTCATAAGACCGGCGTCGTTCGAATTAAATTGTGCTATGCATTAATTCTAAAAATTTGGAAATAAGACAATATGGAGCACAACGCCCATCGCTTGACGTTGCATTCACCTGCGGAATAGATATTGCACCGATCCGGCCTGTCTAATGTTGATTTCGCTCAATCTTTTTGGGGTTTCTCGCTGCGGAAGGCCTGCACAGGCATTTTCGCCTGACGATCTTATTTTCGATATAACAGGAGGTGGCTTTGCACACACGGGAAATTATTCATCAGGCGTATGAAAATACGACGGCTAAAACGTCAGCAATCTGGAATACCCACCGCGGAACGGGCGAAATCCGCACTGAACCTTTCTATCACCCGACACGGCTTGCTATCACCAGTGGCCATCGCGCAGGCTCCCCGATGGCAGCGTTACTGGACGAGTTAGCCACTGCGGCGCAGGGGGATCCGCTGGCCGATGTGGCACAGGTGAACGGAATGCATTTCACCTTTTTCGCCATCACGCAGGCGTTGTATGACAAACCGGAAGACGCGGAAGATCTCGCGGATCTGATCAGTATCTTTGAACAATATTGCCGCAGCCATGTTATGCAGATAAGCGATTTGCGGCTGGTGGCTTTACCGGATCAACTTTTGCTGGCGGGATTTCCGGATGCGGAAAGTTTGCGGTTGAGGCAGGCGCTGGTGGAGCATTTACTGAATACGTCCTGGGCAGTAAAAATCAGAGAGCGATATCCCAACACGGAAATCCCGCAAGTTTTCTGGCACAGCACGTTGCTGCGTTACAGCGCGCAATACCTGCCCGAAACGCTGCGTGTCTGGTTCCGGGAAAACCGGCAGAAAGACTTTGGCTCGCTGAGTCTGCCGGTGAAACTGGTCATGACGAATTACAACTGGACTGAGACGTTCACATTAGCCTGAAAAACAAAAAGCCCGCATTGCGCGGGCTATAAGATTCACAACGAACGCTGCGCCGGAGACTATTTAATTTCCAGTACGTTCAGGCGCTCAGCCGGTGCAGCGACTTCATCTTCTTCCGGTTGCCAGCCAGCCGGTTGCAGCGGAATATCTTCGCGATCAAAGGCCAGGTCGCCGCCGTCCACAACCTCGTCGCCGTGACGGATCCCTTTAAAATCGAAAAGATTCATGTCGTTAAGATGTGAAGGCACCACATTTTGCATTGCGCTGAACATGGTCTCAATACGGCCTGGATATTTTTTATCCCAGTCTTTCAGCATGTCGCCGATCACCTGGCGTTGAAGATTTGGCTGCGAACCGCACAGGTTACAAGGGATAATCGGATATTCGCGCGCAATCGCAAAACGCTCGATATCTTTCTCGCGGCAGTAGGCCAGCGGGCGGATCACGATGTGTTTGCCGTCGTCGCTCATCAGTTTTGGTGGCATCCCTTTCAGCTTGCCGCCGTAGAACATATTCAGGAACAGCGTCTGCAGAATGTCATCGCGGTGATGGCCGAGGGCAATTTTGGTACAACCCAGTTCTGTCGCAGTACGGTACAAAATGCCGCGGCGCAGACGTGAACACAGTGAACAGGTTGTTTTGCCTTCCGGGATTTTATCCTTAACGATGGAATAGGTGTCTTCGGTGACAATCTTATATTCCACGCCCAGTGTTTCTAAATACTCAGGCAGGATGTGTGCCGGGAAACCCGGTTGTTTCTGGTCAAGATTGACCGCCACCAGTGAGAAATTCACCGGCGCGCTTTGTTGCAGATTGCGCAAAATTTCCAGCATGGTGTAGCTGTCTTTCCCGCCGGAGAGACACACCATAATGCGATCACCTTCTTCGATCATACCGAAGTCAGCAATCGCTTTCCCTACGTCACGACGCAGGCGTTTTTGCAATTTATTGAGGTTGTACTGCTCTTTTTTATTAACTGTTTGATTATCTGACATTTTTATGTTCGATTCATCTGATGACGCAACAGGGAAAACCTGTAACGCGAGTTTCTTGTTCAGCATACCGGTCGGGTCGCTTTCATGCTTTACCGGCGGATGATAAAAGGCGGGTTCGTTCCCGCAGTCAGCATCCGGCATGCGTACGTGTGGCGCGTATGATACGGATTACGCCGTGAAAAGTCAGCGCGTTTTATAGCAGCATTCCAGCATGCGCCGATTGGGGAAAGGGAGTCGCCGGTCTGTTAAGGGTTTTTGTGCTTTTAATGACGCGCCGCTTATAAAGTGACGAAGGGCAAATACAGATGTTTCTGAATGAAGAGTCTGAAATGTTAACTAAGCTTACTGAAAACATTGTTAAATCAGGATCCCTTTCAGGAGAGAAAGTATGAACAGGAAAAACCTTATTGCCGCATCACTTGCTGCCGTATCCATTCTTTTTGTTGCAGGTTGTGCGTCTAATCAGGCGATTAAAACCACGGACGGGAAAACCATCGTCACGGACGGTAAACCTCAGGTAGATGATGATACCGGTCTGGTGTCTTATAAAAATGCCGAGACGGGTAAAACCGAGCAGATTAACCGCGACCAGGTTAAAAATATGAGTGAACTGGATAACTGATTTACCCTGAAATAACCCCTAAGGAGAGAACGATGAACAGGAATTTATTGCCACAAAAAATGTTATTACCTTTAGCTGCTATCATGTGTGTCGCTGCGCTATCAGGTTGCACCCGTACCAGTTATGCCATTCAGACCAATGATGCGCGAACCATTATCAGTGACGGTAAACCGAAAGAGGCCGATTCCGGCTTGCTCGAATACACTGATGCTAATGGTGTGAAACAGCAAATCAGCAAAACTGAAGTGAAACAGGTATCAGAACTCCCGAAATAAACCCGGTGCGTAATCTTTATTTTGTTTCCTATTAAAACCCGTCGTCAGGACGGGTTTTTTATGACATGAATACCGGTATCCGTTCCCCGCAATATGCTATTTTTCCCTGCTGAAAATCTCCGATAACTGTGTAGGAAAATATGCGCCAGAGAACTATTGTCTGCCCGTTAATTGAACATGAAGAAACATATCTGCTGTGTAAAATGCCCTCCGGCCGGGGTGTCTTTCCCGGTCAGTGGGCACTGTCAGGGGGAGGGATGGAGCCGGGAGAAACCATCGAACAGGCATTACTGCGTGAAGTGCGGGAAGAGTTGGGTGAATCGCTGGAACTGTCCCATATCACGCCCTGGACCTTCCGTGATGATATTCGCACTAAAACTTATCCGGATGGTCGCAAAGAAGAGATCTACATGATTTATCTGATCTTCCATTGCCAGGCGAAGAATACCCTCATCACCCTTAACGATGAATTTGAACGTTATGCCTGGGTGCGCAAAGAAGATTTGGCGAAGTACGATCTTAATGAAGCCACGCGCATGACGCTGAAACAGCGCGGACTGTTGTAAATAAACGGGCAGGGCTTCCGGCGGAAACCCTGCGTGATTTTCCCTATCGTTGTGACGTTACTACATGCCGTTTTAAGGCTTTTTCAGCCTGAGCCGCTTTCATGCCTTTTTCTGCGCTGCGATGCAATATCCAGCCAAAGAGCAGAATTGACAGGGCGCACAGCAGGAACAGGAGACGTCCCCACAGCGGGTTAGGTACCAGCACCATCAGCAGCAAACCCGCACCCATGTACATCGAAATCCGGCCGATTTTATCGCGTTGCAACCGGTCAAATTCATCCTGTTCATGGTCGGCATAGACAGGCGTTTCCCTATCGGTGAAGAACTGTTTGCGCCGGGTTTCACGCGCTGTATTAGTCTCACGATAAAACAAGGTGGTCAGGCAGAAAAACCCGCCGGTAAACACCAGATGCGCAAAGATGTTCCACATGATGGCCACATCCAGCAGCTCACGTGTTGTCAGCGAGATACCCAGCAGGCGGGCGACATCCGGTGCCGTGAACAGATTGGCGACGACATAAGACACGCATAATCCAAACAGTACGGTCACCCACGCGGCCCAGTCCGGAGTTTTGCGGATAAACACGCCGAGGAACAGCGGGACGACAATCGGTGCCTGCATCAGCGTGCCGACTTTCATCATCAGATCGAACAGGCTGACCGTCTGCATGGTATGCATATACTGCGCGACCAGGATCACCAGTACACCATTCACCACGCAGGCAATCTGGCCAACGCGCAACTGGTATTTGTCGCTGCGCTCACTGTGGCGGTTGATGACGGGCGTCCAGAAACTGCGTACAAAAATTCCCGAGTTTCGGTTCAGTGCACAATCCATTGAGGACATGGTGGCAGCAAACAATCCGGCCATCAGCAGGCCCACGGTGCCTGCCGGCATCGCGCGTTCAGCGAAAATCAAATACACCGCATCCGTTGCGTTTTTGCCGAGTTCCGGATGTGCAGTTGCCGCGTCAGGATACAAGATCGCTACCGCCCATGGCGGAATGAACCAGATAATCGTACCGGCCAGCATCAACACTAACGCGAACAATGCCGCTTTTTTGGCATTGAAGCTGTCTTTAGCATTCAGGAAACGGTACGAATCCTGCAGGTTATTGATGCTCTGTACATTCTTGATAAAGAAGAACAGAAAACAGGCCACCAGCAGGGAAATGTAATGCGGCCCAACGTCAGGGCCGGTAATGAAGCCGGACGGAAACTCAGTCACCAGTTTGACCGGGCCGCCGACTTTAAACAGTGCCACTGCCGCACAGGCGATAGAAATAATTGCTACTACCAGCGTCTGCACAAAGTCACTGGCCACCACGCCCCAGGCACCACTCAGCAGTGAAATCACCAGCACCACGGTGCCCGTCACCCACAGTGTCAGCGTGATGTCATGCCGGAATACTGCGCTGGCAAATACCGCCAGGCTGTTCAGCCATACGCCGGCACTGAGGATGCTCAGCGGAATGATCATCCAGGTGAAAAACTGTTCGTTGCCTTTGCCGAAGCGATGGTTGATGGCCTCGGTGGCAGTATCGACGCGCAACTGGCGAAAGCGTGCGGCAAACCACCACCAGGCAATCAGATAACCGAACACGTTACCTGCAAATACGCTGACGACATTGAAACCGTAGCGGTAAGCCTGACCGGCCGCGCCGGTAAACGTCCAGGCGCTGAACTGAATCATAAAGGCGGTCGCGCCAACCATCCACCAGAGCATTCGCCCGCCGCCGCGGAAATAATGGCTGGAGGAACCGGACGCCATTTTTTTGAAGGCATAACTGATGGCAATCATTAAGACGAAGTAACCGATCATGACCAGAACGTTAATATCCATTGTCGTTACTCTCTCGTTTGTAGGGTGAGATGTTTTTTGGTTATGTAATGAGCAAGCGTAGAAGAGAGAATGGAAATTAAAAGTCGGACAAATAAGAAATGCTTAGTTTGTTATCAAATTGTGATTCTGGTCGCTATTTGGGCTTATTGTCTGCTTTTGAGTCAATTCAGACTGGCGAAACTGAAGGTTCATTGCTTTATTAGTATGACTAAAGCGTGAAATCTCAACGGAGCAACGGCGTGTAGCCGGGAGAAAACATGAAGTTAATTCAGCGCTGTAATGTGAAAGATGCGGGAACGGGGATCACGGTGGGCGCGATGCTGATACTGACGCTGATGGCCGCTTCTGCGGATGCACTGGCGGGCGAACCGGCATTTTTAAATACGGCACAAATGGCCGTTGTCCGTCAGCAACTGCATGATCACCGTGCGGCACCGCAAACGGCAGAGGCCTATCAGCACTTGCTGGCGGCGGCGGATTCCGCGCTGAAGAAGCCTGAACTGAGCGTCACTGACAAAGGGATGACGCCGCCCGGGGGATCGAAGCACGATTATCTCAGCCTGAGTGCGTACTGGTGGCCGGACGAAAGTAAATCCGACGGGCTGCCCTGGATCCGCAAGGATGGCCATGTGAATCCCGCCAGTAAAAACGATCAGAGCGACGGGGTGCGGCTGGCCGATTTTACCGCACGGGTGCAGAACCTGACGCTGGCGTGGTATTTCTCCGGCGAACAGAAATACGCGGATAAGGCGGTCAGCCTGCTGCGTACCTGGTTTATCACGCCGGAAACGCGCATGAACCCGAATCTGAATTTTGCGCAGGGCGTACCGGGCATCTCGCCGGGACGCAACGCCGGTGTGCTGGATGGACGCTATTTTTCCACCCGGATCGTGGATTCATTAGTGTTGTTGCGCGGGGATCCGGCATGGACGGACAACGACGAACAGCAAATGCGGGCGTGGATGCAGGCGTATCTCCGCTGGTTACAGGGCAGTAAAATCGCGAAAAAAGAAGGGCGCACAGAGAACAATCACGGTAACTGGTATGTGACGCAGGTATCGGGCATTGCATGGTATCTGGGGGATAACGCGGTGATTGGCGATATGGCGAAACTGATGAAAAGTAAGCTTGATGTACAGCTGAAACCTGACGGTACTCAGCCCGCCGAGCTGGCGCGCACACGTTCTTTTCATTACAGCTATTTCAATTTACAGGCGATCAGCATGATGGCGGTGCTGGCGCAGAAAAACGGCATTGACCTTTGGCATTACAAAACACCACAAGGCGGCAGCGTGCTGACCTCGCTGGATTTCATGGCGCGCTTTACCGATCCGTCGGTGCCGTGGCCGTACAAATCACTCGATCAGATCCGAGTGCGTCCGGTGCCTTTGCTCTCGTGGGCGGATAACGCGACGGGGGAAAAACGTTACGAACAGTACATCCGCAGCGCGAAATTTACCTTGCCGCCGGCGGTGAAACCGGCGTCCGGCGGTTATCACGAAGATGTTACGCGTGGTGCGGTAATGGAAGCCGAACGTGACACCTGGCTGCTCTCATTGCCGTCTTTTGCGGCTGGTTATGTCGCGCCGCAGCCGCCGGAGGTACAAAAATGAATCACTGGCAGCCGTTGCTGATAAGCCCTGACGGGGCGGAAAAACTGCACAGGCAGATTAACGCAGATTCCCCTCTGGGGGTGGCGCTGCGTGCGCAAATCGCCACGCTGGAAAACATGCTCATGCAGCCCGTGTCGGTTCCCGGCCAGGGTGAAGCGGGCGGCCCGGAGCATACGCAGCATAAGCAGAACTATCTGGGGATCAACCTGGCAGGGCGTTTCGCGTTGATCACAGGGGAGCCCCGTTATACGGATTACGCGCTGGCACTGCTGAACGCTTATGCTGACATTTATCCCTCGCTGGGCAGCGCAACCAGCAAAGACAGCAATGCTCCAGGACGCCTGTTCCATCAGACACTGAATGAGAATATGTTCTGGCTGTACGCCGCCGAAGGTTATCACTGCGTGATGCCCTCACTTGATGCAGCTCAGCGTGAATATATTGAAGCTAACCTGTTTCGGGTGATGGCGGATGATGCACTGAAGCGGCACAGCCGCGATTTTGATATCGTGCATAACCACGGGATCTGGTCGGTGGCGGCGGCGGCGATCAGCGGTTACGCGCTGGGCGATCCGGCGCTGGTCGAAAAAGCGTTGTATGGTCTGAAAGGTGACAGTGAAAGTGGCGGATTCTTTGCCCAGCTCAGTCAGCTTTTTTCGCCAGACGGTTATTACATTGAAGGGCCCTATTATCACCGTTTCGCGCTGCGCCCGTTGCTGCTGCTGGCGGAGGCCATTGAACGGCGTCAGCCGGCGTTAAAGATTTATCAGTTCCGCGATCAGATTATCCGTAAAACCTGTGAAGCCCTGATGCAGACGGCATTCCCCGATGGCGTCTGGCCTGCACTGAATGATTCCTCTAAAACCATCAATATTCGTGATGACGGCGCGGTGATCGCCGCCAGCGTCTGCTATTCCCGCTATGGTCACCACCCGCAGTGGATCGCTGTCGCGCAACAACAACAGACGGTATGGGCCAGTGAGGCTGCGCTGGAACTTTCAGCTGCCCTGAAAGATGCTCCGGCAACGCCCGTGGACTGGGGAAGCATCGAACTGCGTGATGGGCCGCAAGGCGCGCAGGGCGGCATCGGAATTTTGCGCAGTGGCGCAGAAAATCAGGCTATGGCGCTGATGTGGTATGGCCAGCACGGCAGTATCCCGCGCCTGCATTCGGCACTTAATCACGGCCATTTTGACGGACTGCATCTGAGCCTGTTCAGCTGCGGACGCGAGTTCCTGCGTGATTATGGCTTTGGCCGCTGGGTTAACGTCGAGCCCAAATTCGGTGGTCGCTATATTCCTGAAAACAATAGTTATTGTAAGCAGACCGTCGCACATAACACCGTGGTGGTTGACGAACAAAGCCAGAATGGCGGTAACAGTCTGGAGGCAGAAAAACGCTGGGGCGAACGGCATTTCTTTGTCACGGATAATCCGGCCGGACAAGGCATGAGTGCGCGGCTCGGCAGCTACTATCCGGGTGTCAATCAGCAACGCACGGTGCTGATGCTGAACCTGCCGGAACTGTCCTCGCCGCTGATCGTCGATGTATTCCGGCTTACCAGTCATGAACTCCATCAGTACGATTATTGCCTGCATCATCTCGGTCAGTTTGTCCGCACTGATACCAGCCTTCATGCAGCCAGCCAGCTAACGCCGCTTGGCGAAGGGCACGGATATCAGCATTTGTGGGATTGCGCACGGGCTGGGATGGCGGCGGGGGATTCGGCCTTATTCAGCTGGCTCGACGGTGACAGCTACCGCACGCTGATCAGCGCCTTCCCGGATGGCGGCGAACTGATTGTCGCCCGTACCGGTGCCAGCGACCCGCATTTCAACCTGCGTAATGAACCGGCATTACTGCTGCGAACCCACGGCACTCAGGCCCTTTTTGCCAGCGTATTTGAAACTCACGGTAACTTCGATGAAGCCAGCGAAACGTCCCTGGACGCGCGTGGCAAGGTCGAGCGGGTCAGCGTGGTCAGTCATGATGATCAACAAACCGAACTGAATATTTTCTTTGCTGCTCAACGGACGCTAAACGTTCGTATCAGTAACCGCGACGCGCCGGCAGCGCAAGACGCTTTCAGCGTGGCGTGGCAATCCGCTTCACCCCTGAATATCCCTGAATCATAAAGGAGTCATTATGTTTAACGATTTGAAAGGTCAGCGAGTCCTGATCACCGGTTCAACCAAAGGCATCGGGCTGGCTGCGGCAAAAGCGTTCGCGGCGGCAGGCGCAAAAGTCGGTATTAACGGCCACCGTCATGATGCCAGTCTCGACAAACTGGCGACAGAAATCGCTACAAACGGCGGTGAGGTGGTCTATTTTGGCGCAGATGTCACAAAGTCTGCAGAATGCGAAACGCTGGTGGCGAACTTTGTCGAACGGTTTGGCGGCATTGATGTGCTGGTCAATAACGCAGGCGGACTCGGCGGACGGCAGGGGCTGGAAAACATCGATGATGATTTTTATGACCACGTGATGGATCTTAATGCCCGTTCGGCGCTGATGGTGACGAAATTTGCCATTCCGCATTTGCGTCACGCGGCGAAACAGAGCGGCAGAACCACCTCGGTGATCAGCACCGGCTCGATTGCCGGCCGGGAAGGCGGCGGGCCAGGTGCCAGTCTCTACGCCGCCTCGAAAGCCTGGCTGCACAATGTGCACCGCAACTGGGTGAAGGAGTTCACCCGGGACAACATCCGCTTTAACGTGATTGCGCCGGGCACCATCGACACCGTCTTCCATGCGGATAAAAGTGCGGAAGTGCGGGAGAAAATTGCCGGTTCCATCGCAATGGGGCGCTTCGGCACGGCTGAAGAGCTGGCACCGTCTTATCTGTTTTTCGCCTCGCATGCCTGCAGTGGCTACATAACCGGTCAGATTCTGGATGTGAATGGCGGCCAGATGGCGCCATAGCGCACAGTTCGGGAGTTTCAGTGCGGCGCAGGCATGCAGCTCACCGCCGCCTGAACTATGATGACGGCAACCTGCACAGGAAAAAGGGAAGAATATGACGATGCAGTTTGAAACCGCTGCAGGCATGACCCGTGGCCTGAATACCCATATCGCCCGCGATATCGCCCGCAAAATTCTGTCGGGCGAACTGGCGTCGGGCGCGATCCTGCCGAGTGAAATTGAACTGGGCGAACAGTTTGGCGTCAGCCGCACCGCGCTGCGTGAAGCGCTGAAATTACTGACCTCCAAGGGGTTACTTGAGTCACGGCCCAAAATTGGTACCCGTGTGAAAGAGCGTCCGCAATGGAACATGCTGGATCCGCAGTTGCTGGAATGGATGCAGGGCATGGAAGCGACAGAAGAGATCTATCATCAGTTTCTGGAATTCCGCAAGGCGATTGAACCGCATGCTACCGCGCTGGCTGCGGTGAATGCCAGTAAAGAGCAACGCATTGAACTGTCGCGTATTTACCGCCAGATGTGCCACGTCGCTGAAAATTTCGATGCCCAACATTGGGTGGATATTGATACGCAGTTCCACAGGATGATCTTCATCGCTTCCGGTAACTGTTTTTACGTGCCGTTCGGCAACGTTCTGACCACCATTTTTAAATGGTTTTTTGAGTATTCCTCAAAAGAAGGGGGGATGTGCCTCAGCGAACATCAACGCATTTACGAAGCCATCATGGCCGGCGACGAAGGCGCGGCGTTTTCAGCCTCACTGAGCCTGATGAAAGGGCATAAGCACCGGTTACACCAGAGATAACGCCCAGTAAAACCGTCTCATTCTATTTCCCCGCTGCGCAGATCTTTCTGCGCATTTTTATGTCTGATGATCCCCGGAAGTGATTTCTGATACAAAAATGAAACAAATGTCACGGGCGGTTACGCCACAATGCCAGTGGCTCATATAGACTTGTCATAATTATTACGGTCTAATCATTTTATCAGGAAAATATATTTTTATTACACACATTGATTAAAGTTAATTATTTTATTCATTAAGCCGGTGAATGTATGAAAATACTCAAGGTCAGTGATTTCTTCCTTTCGAAACATCATGCTTTTAGTTTATTCGATATGAACCGTCAGTCGATGGAAGATGTGCACAGGCATGAATTCGATGAGTTGGTTATTGTCCGCAACGGCAGCGGATTTCATATCATTAACGACCAGGTGGAATTTATTCATAAAGGCGATTTTTTTATCGTCAGCGCTCATGATGCCCACTGCTATGAATCCACCAATAAACTATCAATTACCAATATATTACTGCATAAACAACGACCCTTTCATTTTATCAATAACATTGATCAACTCACTGCGGGGATAAAAGAATATACCACCTCAATAAAAAAACGGCGTACCGGATTAACGGACGCGGAACTGACGACAGTGACTGAACTGACCGATAAAATTACCTGCCAGTGGGACACCCGTTATGATAACGCCTACTTTGCTGCTTCAGAATCTTATCTCTTATCGATGATAGTCATGCTGTACCAATGTGCCACCCGCAGGGAATGCCGGGCCAGTCCGACAGAATCCGGCAAGCGACATCTGCTGAATTATTTACGCGAAAATTACGCGTGCAGTATTAACTGGGATTATTTGTGTGAGGAAAGTGGTGTGGCAAAAAGAACCATGTTCAGATTTATCAAAGAAATGACCGGCTTTACGCCCGAAAAATTTCAGTTGCGTTACCGTTTATTAAAAACCCAGGAGTTATTACGCACCTCCGATTTAACTGTCGGCAAAATTGCTACCCGGTGCGGTTTCTCCACCACATCACGTCTGACGGAGGCCTATAAAAAACAATTTCACAGAACCCCCTCTCAGGAACGAATGAGAGTCAGTAATAGTGTCCTTAAAGCGCACTATTAATAATAACCGTCATAAACAAGAAACGTCTAATAGGGAATCATAATAACAGCAGGTGTTAAGGACAGCTCACGAATTATTTTTTTCACCGTTACCTCTGAAGGACATGATTATGTCAACCATTAAACAACCTAATCCCTGGTACGTCGGGGTGGTTTCCGGCATGGCATCATATATTGATTCTGCCGCAATTGTTTCAAACGGAACGGCCCTGGTTATTTATCAGAAAGCAATAGGAACAACATCGGCTCAGATCGGCATACTTTCCGGCATATTAACGCTGAGTATTGCACTGGGTGCTTTTCTGGGCGGCAGGCTGGGGGATTGTTATGGCAGACGCAAAGTCTTTATTGTCACTATGGCGATGATCATTATGGGTACGCTGTTGCTGGCTTTCGGTAATACCTTTCCGGTGCTGCTGACCGGCACATTGCTGGTCGGGCTGGCTACCGGCGCAGACTTGCCGGTATCTCTGGCGACCATTGCCGAAGCCGCAACGGATAAAAATCGCGGGAAAATTATCGGACTGTCGAATTTACTGTGGTTTTTGGGGATTGGTACAACCATGGCGATTTCAGCCATCGTCGGCGGCTGGGGGCGTCCGGGTGCGCAGATTATGTATCTGCATGTCTGCGCTGTGGCCGTGATTTTGCTGGCGTTGCGCTGGACAATTCCGGAGTCTCCATTGTGGCTGATTGCCCGAAACGAACGGCGTGCAGGGATTGTCACGGTACGTGCGCAGAAAGCCTCGTTTAAGGATCTTATTCACGGGAAATACCTGTGGCCTTTTGTAGCGCTGTGTCTGTTCTATGCCTTTACCAATCTGGCCGCGAATACCGGCGGTCAGTTTGGCACGTATATTGCGGTGAATGTCGTGGGTATTTCCGTCGGGCAACATTCACTGTGGAACCTGCTGACTATGCCGGTCGGTGTATTTGCCGGGATCATGTTTATGCGTTTTGTCGATACACCAAAACGCATCCCGGTATTTATTCTGGGGGCATGTTGTTTTGCGGGGGGATTCTTCCTGCCGGTATTATTTAAATTTTCTCCCGCATCCTGGTTCTGCTGCTTATTTTTTACTGCTATAGGCAGCGGCCTGGCATTTGAAGGGATAATGAAAGTCTGGTCGCAGGAATCTTTCCCGACCATGCTCCGCTCTACTGCGCAAGGTATTATCGTCGCTATTTCCCGGTTGTTATGCGGTGTACTGGCATTTATTACGCCTCTGCTGCTCGATGCCGGTCCGCTGGTGTTGTATACCCTTTTATCCGCTACGGTGGCTTCCGGTTTGTTGATCGGCTGGATCTGTTTCCATGGCAAACAACGGAATGAATTCAACAGCGAGGCCGGTACGGTGACTAAAGAAACGGCATCTGAATATCCGGCATCCGTTATCAAGCAAATCTAGTGGTTTATTTTACCGCTCAGGCAATATTACATGAGGACTCAGGAATATGCTCACAGTGATCAGACTTACATTAAATCAGGAATCAGCATTGTATGGTGTGCAGGAATTTCCGGTATTAGGCTGGGAAATTGCAAGCCATAACAGAAATGTCCGGCAAACCGCTTACCGGATCCAAATTAGCCAGGATCAGGGTTTTGATAAAATCCTGTTTCGGGGCGAATGGCAGGACGGCGAATATTCTAATAATGTCACCCTGAATGAATTCACTCTCATCTCTTCACAGCATTATTTTATCAGGGTGCAGATCCGTGATAATTATGGCGACACCAGTGCCTGGAGTTCGCCTGCGGAGATGATTTCCGGCGTGCTTTATCCCCGTGAATGGCTGGCTGATTTCATCACCTTCGAAACGCCGGCAGATAAAGATAATTCCAGAGCGACACTGTTACGGAAATCTTTTGTTCTGAACCGGGCAGCAGATATTCAGTCGGCTTTTATTCATGTCAGTGCGCTCGGGCTTTATGAATGCCATCTCAACGGTTGTAAAGTCGGAGAAGATAGCCTGACGCCGGGTTGGACGAGTTATCACAACCATTTACTTTATCAGACTTACGAGGTAACCGGTCATCTGAAAAAAGGTGAAAATGTCCTGGGTGCCATTTTAGGTGCAGGCTGGTACAAAGGTGACATGGGTTTCAGCCGTCATCGTAATTACTATGGTGAACGGAGCGCGCTTATTTCTCAGCTGATGATTAATTATAAAGATGGCTCACGTGAAATTGTGGTCAGTGATGAAAGCTGGAAAGGATACGATTCAGCCATTCTGTTTTCAGAAATCTATGACGGTGAAATTTACGATGCACGCCGGGAAACTCCCGGCTGGTGTGCGCAGGGTTTCGCAGAGGATGGCTGGCGGCCCGTCAGCGTGGTGGCGCATGAAAAATCCACGCTGGTGGCGCAGGGAAGTAACACGGTCAGAAAAATGGGAGAAATTAAGCCTGTTGCGCTGATCACGACGCCGCAGGGCGACACTGTTATTGATTTTGGCCAGAATCTCAGTGGCTGGGTTGCGTTCAGGGCCAGCGGCAAGGCGGGTGATAAAGTGGTATTGCGACACTTTGAGGTGCTCGATGCGCAGGGTAATGTGTATCTGGATAATCTGCGCACTGCCAGACAGCGAACCGAGTATGTGCTCAAAGGCGAGGCCGAAGAGACCTGGCATCCGCACTTTACCTGGCAAGGTTTCCGCTTTGTGAAAGTTGAGCAATATCCGGCGCCGCTGGATCTGAATAACTTCACCGCCATTGTTTTGCACTCCTCGATGGAACAGACCGGGCATTTCGCCTGCTCAGACCCGGCGCTGAATCAGCTACATCACAATATCCTTTGGGGGCTGAAAGGTAATTTTGTTGATGTGCCGACGGACTGCCCGCAACGCGACGAGCGGCTGGGCTGGACGGGCGATGCGCAGATTTTTTGCCGTACCGCGAGTTACCTGATGCAAACCCGTAATTTTTTCGCCAAATGGCTGACCGATCTTCGTTATGATCAGACGTCTGAGGGCGGTGTGCCTCACGTTGTCCCGGATATCCTGACCGGCTATTGTGGCAAAGACCGGCTGCTGTCCGAAGGCGGAACCCATTCCGCATCGGCCTGGGCGGATGCCGCAGTGATCAACCCGTGGACGATGTACCTGATGTATGGCGATACGCGGGTGCTGGAAAACCAGTACGCCAGCATGAAAGGCTGGATAGATTTCATGACCGCGCATGCTGAAAACCACCTCTGGCATTACAAATTACAGTTTGGCGATTGGGTGGCGCTGGATGCCAAAGAGGGCAGTTATTTCGGTGCCACGCCCGATGACCTGACGTGCACGGCGTATTATGCGTATTCCACGCAATTGTTCGCCAAAGCGGCGAAAGCGCTGAACCGCACTGAAGACTATCAGCATTACGATGCCTTACATCAGGCCATTGTCAGGCGTTTTCAGGAGGAATTCTTCACTCCATCCGGCCGTCTGGCGGCCAGAACGCAAACCGCACATATTCTGGCCCTGTACTTTAATCTGGTTCCTGATGCGTTCCGTCAGCGCACCACCGATACGCTGGTAGAACTGCTTAATGAACACGACGGGCATTTAGTCACCGGCTTCATCGGCACGCCATATTTCTGTCACGCACTCAGCCAGAATGGCCGGAACAAAGAGGCGTGGAGTTTACTGCTGAAAGATGATTTCCCGTCATGGCTGTACCAGGTGAAAGCCGGTGCCACCACGGTCTGGGAACACTGGGACGGCATCAAACCGGACGGCAGCATGTGGAGCGCGGACATGAACTCCTTCAATCACTATGCTTACGGCGCGGTGGGCGAATGGCTCTACCGGGTGGCGGCCGGGATTGAAGCCGATGAAGAGCAGCCGGGTTTCAAACACGCCATCATCAGACCACAGACCGGCGGCGGCCTGAGCTGGCTGGATACCCGCTATCAGTCCATTTACGGTGCAATCGGTGTGCGCTGGGAAGTGAGCGGTCAGACCGTGTTCCTTAACGTCACTGTTCCGGCGAATACCTCCGCCACCGTGGTCCTGACGGACGGTCAATCTGTGCAGGAGGCGGACGGGATTGATTTTGTGCGCTGTGCTGACGGATATACCGCTGAGGTGGGTTCGGGGGAATATCGGATCGAGTACCGGTTAGTTTAAGGTCAAGACATTGGGTTGCCACCCAAACGGGCTTCAAGGTCAAGACCGTGGGCGTCGGCCCACACCGACCAGAGACCCGGTAACGCGCGGGCCTCTGGACTCCGCGCTTTTTTAACTGCCCGCTACCGCTTGCTGGCTATGTTTCAGGTACCGCAGTGACAGGCTTGAAATCTTGCCGCTGCGCGGTGCCTTCTCTCGGTGTTACTCGGCCTGTGGCCTCGCCCTTCGGGCCGTCACTTCGTGACGTTGTCTCGCATAGATCGACCCGAGCCACAGGTCTCGAAGCCGCTCCGTTCAGCAAGATTTCTGAATCGCCTTCAGCTTTTTTAAAACCACAATCAGTTAAGTTGCGCAGTAGAAGCCAGAGGCCGGTTCCAAAATCACGCCGGACGAGAGGTGGAAAACCGCGCGGTATTTTGCGCGGGTTGTAACCCGATGGGAGGGCACCGCGCAGCGGCGGGATTTTGCGGCTATCACCGCGCCCGCTGAAACATAGCCTCCAGCGGAGCGCGCAGTGAAAGAGCCCGGGGGTCTTGGGGGCGGCGGCGATAAGCCGCCCCCAAGTCGGTGTGGGCCGACGCCCACGACTTTGAACTTGAAGTTGAGAAAAAAGACTCAAGACTCTGATTCGGTCTTCTTACCCGCCAGCATGGCCAAAAAGTCATATTTCTGTTGTAACTCTTTCTCCGCCGCCGCATACAACATGTCTGCCACTTCCGGCGGTTGGGCATTTAATCTTCTGAACCGCTGCTCATTATTGAGCGTATCGGTCAGCCCGCCGGATGGCGGTCTGGAATCGAGAGTCAGTGCCGGTTTACCTTCTTCCACGCGACGCGGATCGAAGCGGTACAGCGGCCAGAAACCGGTGGTGGTCAGTTGTTTCATCTGGTCGTGGCTGAGCGCCAGATCATAGCCGTGTTCTTCACACGGGCTGTACGCAATAATCAGCGACGGCCCCGGATACGCTTCGGCTTCCTGTATAGCTTTGACGGTCTGGTTAAGCTGGGCACCGAGCGATATCTGCGCGACATACACATGACCGTACATCATCATGCTCACCCCCAGATCTTTGCGCGATTTGCGTTTACCCTGCTCAGCGAATTTCGTGACTGCGCCGAGCGGGGTGGCTTTCGATTGTTGTCCGCCGGTGTTGGAATAACATTGTGTATCGAGCACCAGCACGTTGACGTTTTCGGTCAGACTCAGCACATGATCCAGCCCGCCGAAACCAATGTCATAAGCCCAGCCGTCACCGCCAATCAGCCAGATAGATTTGTCTACCAGATAATCCGCATCCGTTGATAACTGACGCGCATCCGGTGTGCCGATATCTGCCAGAATTTTACGCAACGCCGTGACATGTCCGCGTTTCACTTCCGGTGCGGAGGTGTCATCGCGCAGTCCGCCGAGCACGTCAGCCGGAATATGCTCTTCCAGTGAAGTCAGCAGACGCAGCACGCGGCGGCGATGCTGATCAACGGTCAGGCGGAAGCCCAGCCCGAACTCGGCGTTGTCTTCAAACAGAGAGTTTGCCCATGCCGGACCACGGCCATCAGAGTTGGTGGTGTAAGGCGTTGAGGGCAGATTACCGCCATAAATAGAGGAACAACCGGTGGCATTAGCGATCAGCAAACGGTCGCCATAAAGCTGGGTCAGCAGTTTGATGTAAGGTGTTTCACCACAGCCTGAACAGGCACCGGAGTACTCAAACAACGGGGTGATCAACTGAGAGGTGCGGATATCAATACGTTCCAGCGTGGTTTTATCAATTTCCGGCAGTTTAAGGAAGAAATCGTAACTGGCGCGTTCTTCTTCAAGATGGGTGATGCGATCCGCCATATTAATGGCTTTGACCGACGGATCCTGACGGTCTTTCGCCGGACAGACTTCAACGCACAGATTACAGCCGGTGCAGTCTTCCGGTGCGACCTGCAAGACATATTTCTGACCGCGCATGTCGCGGGATTTCACATCCAGCGATTGCAGCGCAGACGGGGCGTCTGCCATAAATTCCGGCTGAACCACTTTGGCGCGGATCGCCGAATGCGGGCAGGCGGCGACACAGTGATTGCATTGCGTGCACAAATCCGGCTTCCAGATCGGCACTTCTTCGGCAATGTTACGTTTTTCCCATTGGGTGGTGCCGGTCGGCCAGGTGCCATCCGGCGGGAAGGCCGAGACCGGCAGCGCATCGCCAAGACCTGCCAGCATAGTGGCAGTGACGGTTTTGACGAAATCCGGTGCTGCGTCGGACACAATCGGCGGACGTTTGCGGGGATTTTCAGGAACAGGTTGCAGCGGCACGGCGACCAGTTCTTCCAGCGTGGCGGCCAGCGCCATCCAGTTGCGGGTCACGATCTCTTCACCTTTGCTGCGGTAACTGCGGGCAATCGCGCCCTGCAATTCTTTCAGCGCGTCATCGCCCGGCAGAATCTGTGTCAGGTGGAAAAACGCCATCTGCATGACGGTATTAATGCGTGCACCAAGTTTACATTCGCGGGCGATTTTGGCTGCGTTAATCACATAGAAACGCGCCCCGCGCTCAAGCAGTGTGGCCTGTACTTCGAGCGGTAAACGTGACCAGACCTCACCGGCGCTGAACGGGGTATTGAGCAGGAAAATGCCCCCCGGACGCAGACGTTCTGCCATCTGATACAAATCGATAAACTGCCACTGATGGCAGGCGACAAAATGCGCCTGACTCACCAGATAGGCGGATTTGATCGGCTTTGTACTGACGCGCAGATGCGACACCGTTAGGCCACCGGCCTTTTTAGAGTCATAAACAAAATAACCCTGTGCGTACATTGGCGTGCTGTTGCCGATAATCTTGATATTGTTTTTGGTGGCCGACACGGAACCATCGCTGCCCAGCCCGTAGAACAGGGCTTCGAGCGATGCATGCTGTGGTAACTCTTCTTCTGCGACCGGCAGCGACAAGCCGGTGATGTCGTCATAAATGCCGACGGTAAAACGCGGGCGCGGCTGGCTGAGTGACAGTTCACGGAACACGGCGAGCACGCAATCCGGCCCGAATTCTTTTGAGGATAAGCCGTAACGGCCGCCGGTCACTTTTGGCAGTGAATCACGTTCGCCACGCGAATACGCTTCCGCCAGCGCAGTCATCACATCAAGGTATAACGGTTCTGCCAGCGCACCCGGTTCTTTGGTGCGGTCAAGCACGGCAATGCTTTTTACCGTTTGCGGCAGCACAGATAACAAATATTCAGCGCTGAATGGCCGGTACAGCCGCACTTTCAGCACGCCCACTTTCTCGCCGCGGGCCATCAGGGTTTCAATCACTTCTTCTGCGGTGCCGATCCCGGAACCCATCAGCACAATCACCCGTTCAGCCTGCGGATCACCGATATATTCGAACGGCTTATATTCACGACCGGTGAGGGCAGCAAAGGCCTTCATCGCGTCGATAACGTGCTGGCAGGTGGCATTGTAATAAGGATTAGTGGCTTCACGGGACTGGAAATAGGTGTCCGGGTTAGCCGAGGTGCCGCGGATCACCGGATGATCCGGTGACAGCGCGCGGGCGCGGTGCGCGTCAATCTGCGCCTGCGGCAACATCAGCCGGAGGGTGTCATCACTGAGCGGCGCAATTTTGTTGATTTCGTGTGAGGTACGGAAACCATCGAAGAAATGGATAAAGGGTACGCGGCTGTTGAGACTGGCAACCTGAGAAATCAGTGCAAAATCCTGCGCTTCCTGCACGCTGGCCGCAGAGAGCAGGGCGCAGCCAGTCTGGCGCACGGCCATGACATCAGAATGATCACCAAAAATTGACAACGCATGGGTTGCCACGGTACGCGCCGCCACATGCAGCACAAACGGCGTCAGTTCACCGGCCAGCTTGTACAGCGTCGGGATCATCAGCAACAGACCCTGCGACGACGTGAACGAGGTTGACAGTGCGCCGGTTTGTAACGCGCCATGGACGGTAGAAATCGCACCGGCTTCCGACTGCATTTCCATGACGGCCGGGACATCGCCCCACAGATTTTTCTTTCCTTCGCCTGACCAGGCTCCCGCAATTTCGGCCATGGTTGAACTGGGCGTGATCGGGTAGATAGCAATCACTTCATTGGTGCGATAAGCCACGGAAGCGACTGCATTATTACCATCAGTGGTGATCATGGAATACCTTTTGCTTTGCTCATAATGGCGGCCAGCGCAAAAGTCGTTTTGCTGGCGAGAATGTTAAAAGCTTAGCAGAGGCCGGATTAATCGATTTATCCTGATTGTGTGCAGGGCTATTTCAGCTGGTATTTGAAGTGGTTACGCAATGACCACAGGCACTGGGATTATTATTAGCCGCTGTGCTTCAACCGGTTTGAGACAGCGGCTAAATAGGGTACAGAAGAAATGCCCGAGGGGATTAATTAATATCGATACGTTTTATTCCTTTCACCGACATCAGCGCTTCATACAATTTATCCACACTTTGTTTCGGCCGCAGGATCACATCCAGAACCAGTTCACATTTACTGTCATCTTCGTCGCGCTGATTAATTTTGATATGGCCCGGACGAATTCGCATTTTTTGTAACTCCAGTAACACCACCGGCACACTTTCCGGCAGCAGACGTATTTCAATTAAATGGTGATGTCCGACCCAGTGGTTGCTGATCTGGCGGAAAACCTCCAGCACAATTAATGTCATGAACGCGCCATAGATGCCGATTTCATAGAGTCCGCTACCTATCACCAGCCCGATGGCGGCGGTCACCCAGAGTCCGGCCGCGGTGGTTAAACCTTTCACAATCTGTTTCTGAATAATAATGGTTCCGGCGCCAAGGAATCCCATGCCACTGACCACCTGTGCCGCCACACGGCTCGGGTCAAAGCTGACGTGAGTTTGCATCAGAATATCGGCAAAGCCGTATTTCGATACAATCATAAACATAGCGCTGCCAATCCCTACCAGTATATGAGTACGCAGACCGGCCTCTTTGGCACGTAACTGACGCTCAATACCAATTAAGCCGCCCAGGGCACCGGCGAGGGCAATACGAAGTAAAAAGTCTGTCAGCATACAAGCTCCTTATCATTATATTTTCCAGACAATGCAGGGGAAAAAGTGGTTAATTACTGTTAATTTTATTAGCCAAAGAAATAACCCGTAGAAATAAAATGTGTCTGAGTGTTTAAATTTAAGATTATTTTAGGAAAAAGTTGATGTTATTTTACTGAAGGGCTCGACTCAGGCGAAAAACGTCGGATATGATGGCGACTCGCAAAAAAAACCGTCATATTCAGGAGCAGTACAGATGATCACTGCGTTTCGCGTGTTACTGGCCGCCGGTGTGCTGGTGTTAGCCGCATGCAGCAGCCATGACGATTCGGCTGATGTTCCCCAAAAAGGTAACAGCGTTAATATCGGGCAACGTACCGTGAACATGGACAGCCCGGCCTATGCAGCCTGTTCAATGGCGGGCGGGCAATTACGGATGGCGCCGCAACTCGATGGCAGCCGCGTCGGTATGTGTTCGCTGGCCAACGGTCGCCAGTGCTCGGAAAGTGCTCTGATGCAGGGCGTGTGTAAAGCCTGATAATCGCCAGACAGCCGTCTGGCGTTTTTGCATTTAACGCGGCAGCAAATTGCCCGTTTACATCCGGTCTTTCAAACGATAAACCAACTGGTGTTTGCCCTGGGTGAGGGTCAGCTTGCTATCCTGCAAGGTGAGCGCCGCACCGTTATTGAGCACATCACTGATCACATGATCCCATTTATTCAGGTTTTCATCCGGGCATAACATCATGGTGGATGCGAGCCCTTTTACGGTCAGTACATTATTATGCAACTGACCCTGACCCATGAAGTTATTACACATTTTGCCGGATATGTGCATGTCTGAGCCAAATTCAATTTCCGGAATGCGTCCTTGCGCAGCAGGGACAGTCTGCCCATCTACGCTCAGCAACTCAAAACGGTGATGCTGCAGATCAGTCTGTTTAACGCCAGTGTTCTGATTCATGCTGCAAGCCCCCAGAGTTATTGCGGCGGCCAGAACAAACAGTGACTTTTTCATCTTCTCTCCTGAGAAATATTCCTTTGATGCTTGCCATGTCGATACATTCAACTGACTTATGCGATATTTTCTGGAGCATTATAGCGTGAATGAATGAGAATTTTAAGCCCTTAACTCCCTCGCCTGCGAAGGGGAAGGAGCTTAAAACCTTGTCCGTCTTTATCCCGTCATCTTCCCATCATAAAAACGTCATTTTAGCCCGCTAGGTTATGCCCATCATGGTTCAGAGAGATGCATCGCGGCATGAGCTTTTTATCACTCCGTCATATCCGGAAATCCTGGGGAACAAAAATTGCACTCAATGACATCAGCTTTGATGTGGAAGAGGGTGATTTTATTGCCTTACTCGGTCCCTCAGGCTGCGGAAAATCGACATTACTACGGACCATTGCCGGGCTGGAAACAGCAGAAAGCGGCACGTTATATTTTCAGCAATCTGATGTCACCACGCTGACGCCTTCTCAGCGCAAGCTGTCGATGGTGTTCCAGTCTTATGCATTATTCCCGCACATGAATGTTCGCGAAAATCTGCTATTCGGATTGCGCGCACGCGGTGAAGACAAGCGGCATTTTGCGACGCGGCTGGCGGATGTCAGCAAGCTGATGGAACTGGAACCTCTGCTCGACAGGTTACCTGCGCAGCTTTCCGGTGGTCAGCAACAGCGCGTGGCGCTGGGCCGGGCGGTGATCGCCAATAACAGGCTGTGCCTGATGGATGAGCCGCTGTCTAATCTTGATGCCAAACTGCGCCAGAGTATGCGCCGCGAAATCCGTGCAATTCAGAAAAAGCTTGGCCTGACCTTGTTATATGTCACCCACGATCAGACAGAAGCGATGAGCATGGCCGACAAAATCATCCTGCTCAACGACGGCTGTATTGAACAGCACGACACGCCGGATAACCTTTACAACAACCCGACCAGTATTTTTGCCGCGCAATTTATTGGCGCGCCGCCGATGAATATTCTGCCGCTCGAACGCCGCGGGCAGCATCACTATCTTGCCGGTACGCCGTTGCCCGTGGTGGAAAACTTTAATGAAAACGATCTGAGTCTTGGCCTGCGAGCCGAAGATATTCAGCTGATTTCGCCTGAACACGCCAGTTTGACCGCGCAGGTGGTCAGCCATGAATACATGGGGGCAGATACCCTGGTGGCCTGCGCACTGACCGGCTATCCGGCGCTGCTGACAGTGAAAGTTGCGGGCATGAAACGTTTTGCCGACGGCCAGAGAATCGGACTGCAATGGACCACGGGCGCACAATATTTTTTCATCACAGCAGACGGAAAACGCTGCTTCCACGCTGAGCAATCCTGTTTGCAGTCAGATCAGAGAGTTGCCGTGTAGTTGTCATTTTTTGCAGTTATTTATTTTTCTGACACATACAACGCCTATTGCCGAAGGGAAAATTATGTCTATTGTTCACCGTTTTTCACGTCTTGCTACCGCCGTTCTGCTCATCACCAGCACCTCTGCTTTTGCAGCAGATCCGGTGAAACTCCAAATGTATTACCCGATTGCTGTCGGTGGGAAAATCAGTCACACGGTGGATACGCTGGTGGAAGATTTCCAGAAAACGCATCCTGATATCAGCATTCAGCCGGTCTATACCGGTGATTACGCCACGACGGTCACCAAAGCGCTTACTGCATTTCGTGGCGGCAATGCTCCGCAAATCGCGGTAATCGGCGATATCGAAGCATATTCCCTGATCGACGCGGGCGCGATTTTGCCAGTCAGCGATCTGGCGAATGACGCGGACGGCAAACAATGGATCGACGGTTTTTATCCGGCCTTTATCCGCCATATTCAGGGCAAAGTGTGGAGCATTCCGTTCCAGCGTTCGACGGTCGTGTTGTACTGGAATAAACAGGCGTTTGAGAAGGCCGGTTTGAATGGCGACACACCGCCTGCCAGCTGGCAGCAGGTGGTCGATTTCGGTAAAAAACTGGTCGTACATGACGGTTCTCAGGTGAAGCAGTGGGGCATTGAAATTCCTTCCACCCCAAACGGTTACTGGAATTTCCAGGGGATTGCAGCCACCAACGGCGGCCATCTGGATAATGGTAAAGGTACGGCGGTGACTTTCGACACGCCAGCCAACGTAGAAGCCCTGCAATGGCTGACTGATCTGGCGCAGAAGGAAGCGGTTTCGCCGAAAGGTACTATTGCCTGGGGCACCACGCCGCAGGACTTTATCGACGGTAAAACCGCGATGATGGTCACGACCACCGGCAACCTGACTACCGTGCGTGAAAATGCCAAATTCCCGTTCGGCGTAGCGATGCTACCGGAGAAAACGCAGCGTGGCAGCCCGACCGGCGGTGGCAATCTTTACGTCTTCAAAAACACTACGCCGGAACAACAGAAAGCGGCGCTGACGTTTATCCGCTGGGTTTCCGCTCCGGAGCAGGCCGCGCGCTGGAGCATCGCCACCGGGTATGTCGCGACATCGCCTGCCGCGTGGGAAACCCCGGTCATGCAGGATTATGTGAAACAGGTTCCGCAGGCACTGGTGGCCCGCGAACAGCTGAAATATTCACAGCCGGAACTTTCAACTTATAACAGTGTGCAAATCCAGGAACTGATGAACCACGCGATTGAAGCTGCCGTCACGCAGGCAAAAACGCCAGCCGAGGCGCTGAGTTCGGCGCAGAAACAGGCTGACCGGCTGCTGAAACCTTATCAGTAAGGATAAAAAGGAACAGCATGAGCACATTTCACGCGGTCCTTCCGGCCACCCGCACACGCGGGTTGTCATTACAACTTTATGGCTATCTGTTGGTGTTGCCTGCTTTAGGATTTCTGCTGTTATTTACCCACTATCCGGCGCTGGCAACGGTATGGGAAAGCCTGTTCAGCGCTGCCCGCAGCGGGCATCCGGCGCAGTTTGTCGGACTGGATAACTACCGTGCGCTGCTCGATGACGATGTGTTTATGTTGTCATTACGCAATAATTTACTGTACGCCCTGATCACCATTCCGCTGTCCGTCGCGATTGCGCTGCTGATGGCGCTGGCGGTAAACCGCCGTCTGCGGGGGAATGCTCTGACCCGCGCCGCTTTCTTTATTCCTTCGCTGTTACCGATGGTGGCGATTGCCAATCTGTGGCTGTTTTTCTATACGCCTCAGCTCGGTTTGCTTAACAAAATGCTGGCGTTGTTTTCGTTGCCAGCGGTCAACTGGCTGGGCGAGCCGGGTACGGCACTTTACAGCCTGATGGCGGTTTCAGTCTGGCGTGAGGCCGGATTCCTCATGATTTTCTATCTGGCCGCATTACAGCAAATCGACCCGCGACTGGCTGAAGCGGCACAAATCGAAGGGGCATCGCGCCGCTATTTCTTCCGGCGGGTGCAGTGGCCATTGCTGATGCCGACCACATTATTCGTGCTGATCAACGCCTCGATGAATGCCTTCAGGATTGTCGATCAGGTGATTGCGATGACCAACGGCGGACCCGACAACAGCACCAGCTTGCTGCTGTTTTACATTTACCGCACGGCATTCAGTTACTGGGATTTACCGGCCGCGTCGGCAATGACTGTGGTACTGCTGGTGATCCTGGCCGTTATCGCGCTGATTAAATTCAACCTGCTGGATAAAAGGACGCACTATCAGTGAAACCATTTTCTTTCAGCCGTCTGATCCTGAATTTTACTATCTGGCTGGCGGCGTTACTGTGGTTTTTACCGGTGCTGGTCGCGGTCTGGGTGGCTATTCATCCGGCATCGGTGCAGGGCAGTTTTTCACTGTTTGCGCCGCTCACTTTGCAGAATTTCATTAATGCCTGGCAGGCGGCACCGTTTGCCCGCTACTTTATGAATACCACCTTGCTGGTGCTGATGATTGTGGTCTGTCAGCTGATTCTGGCAACACTGGCAGCGTATGCCCTGGTGCGGTTTAAACTCAAAGGTGCCGGGCTTATCTTCGCGCTGATCCTGCTGCAACTGATGATAAGCCCCGATGTGCTGATCCTGAATAACTACAAAACCATTGGTGCGCTCGGGTTGCGCGATACGCTGGCGGGCATCGCGCTGCCGTATTTTGCCTCGGCGTTTGCCATTTTCCTGCTGCGCCAGACGTTTAAAAGTATCCCGCTGGTACTGGAAGAAGCGGCGGTGGTGGAAGGTGCCAGCCGGTTTTATATCCTGCGCAAAATCTACATTCCGCTGGCGAAACCGATCTACGTCGCCTTCGCGCTGGTATCCGTCAGCTTCCACTGGAACGATTTCCTCTGGCCGTTAGTGATCACCGATTCAGTCAAAGTGCGGCCGGTCACGGTCGGATTGCAGTTATTTTCCGCGCCGGAGCAGGGCGTGCAATGGGCGCTGATCAGCGCCGCCACCCTGATGACGGTGTTACCGCTGCTGGTACTGTTTCTGATATTTCAGCGTCAGTTTGTTCAATCCTTTATGCGGGCAGGGATCCGGTAAGATCCCGACAGGAGAATATTATGACCGTGTCCATGTTATCCCCTTTATTATCTGAACGGCAGGAACAGGCACTGGGCAATGTCAGTTCGCTCTATCAGTTGCCGGAAGTCCACGACGCGCTGGTCAATGGCGCAAGGCTGCGCTTCGGGCTGATTGCTGACCCGCAATACGCCGATGCTGAACCAGAGAAAATCCGTTACTACCGCAACAGCCTGAATAAACTGGCCACCGCCATCAATGAGCTTAATGATCTCAAACTCGATTTTGTCGTCACCCTTGGCGATTTGGTGGACAGAGACTGGAGCAGTTTTCAGGCCGTTCTTGCCCGTTATGACGCGCTTCGTCACCCGCATGCGGCGGTGATCGGCAACCACGACGCACAGGTTATTTCCGAGCATCTCGGAGCGCAGAAACCGGCCATCGGCTTACCGAAAAGTTATTATTCCTTCAGTTTGCCGGGTTATCGTTTCCTGATCATCGACGGTAACGACGTCAGTTTGTACTGCAACCACGCCAATGGCGATGACCGTCAGTTAGCGGAATATATGCTGGCAGAACTGACCGAATGCCAGCAGTCACAGGCGCAGCCGTGGAACGGTGCTGTCGGGCGGAAACAACTTGAATGGATTGAGAAAAATCTGCATGAAGCGCGTGAGCAGCGCGAGGCCGTACTGGTTTTCGGTCATTACCCGCTGACACCGGTTAACAGCCATAACTTGTGGAATTGCGAAACGCTGGTGGAATTGCTGTGCCGTTACGACGTTCGTGCTTACTTCGCCGGCCACGATCACCGGGGTGGCTACGACCGTGTGGATAATACGGATTTTATTACCCTCAAAGGCATGGTCGACGGGGAAAGCAGCCTGCCATTTGCCTCGGTCACGTTGGCTGATGATGTGCTGACCCTCACCGGTTACGGCACGGAAATCAGCCGGGTGCTGAGTCGCTGAATGCGCTTCGGCAGTAATGCTAAAAGAAAAGGCTCACCTGAGTGAGCCTCAGACACCTGACCGGATAATGCGATCAGAGCAGATTCGGGCAGGCCACCCCTTTCGCCAGCTGATCAATATTCATCAGTGTGGTTTCTGAAATGCTGGTCAGCGCGTCGCTGGTCAGGAAGGCCTGATGGCCGGTGAACAGCACGTTGTGGCAGGACGACAGGCGGCGGAAAACGTCGTCAAGGATCACTTCATTAGAATTATCCTCGAAGAATAAATCGCGTTCATTCTCGTAAACGTCCATACCCAGCGCGCCGATTTTTTGCTTTTTCAGGGCATCGATAGCGGCGGTGGCATCCAGCAATCCGCCACGGCTGGTGTTGACGATCATCACACCGTCCTTCATTTTAGAGAACGCTTCTGCGTTGAGCAGATGATGATTTTCCGGCGTCAGCGGGCAGTGCAGGGAAATGACATCAGATTCTGCATACAGCGTATCCAGATCAACATATTCCGCACCGAGCTCCAGTGCCAGCGGGCTTGGATACGGATCAAACGCCAGAATGCGCATGCCGAAACCTTTCAGGATACGCATCGTAGCCACGCCAATTTTACCCGTACCGATAATACCTGCGGTGCGCTGATACATATTAAAACCGATCAGGCCTTCCAGCGAGAAGTTGGCTTCACGTGTGCGCTGATAAGCGCGATGAATGTGGCGGTTAAGACACATCATCATACCCACTGCATGCTCGGCCACCGCTTCCGGCGAATAGGCCGGTACGCGGACAACGGAAATCCCCAGTTCTTTCGCGGCGTCTAAATCGACATTGTTAAAACCCGCGCAACGCAGGGCCAGCGTTTTTATCCCCAAAGACGCCAGTTCCTGCAATACTTCGCGGCTGCCATCGTCATTAACGAAAAGGCAGACTGCATCGGCACCTACCGCCGTTTTCGCCGTTTGCGGGGTCAGCAAAAAATCGAAAAACTCCAGTTGATAGCCATAGTGTTCGTTGACCAGTTCCAGATATTTCCGGTCGTAATTTTTAGTACTGTAGACAGCCACTTTCATGGTGTTTCTCCGCAGTGAGTTTGAATCTCTGGCGAAATGCTTTCTGCATGTTTTATAAGGAATAAACAGTTTCAGAAACTATTCGCAATATGTTACCAAACTAGCAGAGCGCAGGAAGGCAGACAATTTATCCTGTGCTATTTGATTCAGGCGTCCTGGCATTCCTGTCATCAGTTATTACGCTAATTATGATATCTTGCGGGCGTTTAGACCTTTTAGTGAAGCATAAGACAAGGCAAGTCATGAGGAACGGACTAAAGAAAGGCGCGCAGATACTCCTGAGTATAGTGGTGATTATGGCGCTGCTGCTGTGGGTGTTATGGAAAACTGTGCCGCGCTGGTTACCGGTTATCGCCAGCCACTGGCTGCCTGGCGGAACACAACTGGTGCTGAAGGGGACGCCGCGCTGGTCCGGCGGTAATCTGCAATTGCCGGGCCTGCGCTATCTGGCCGGCGACTGCACCCTTGCAACGGCGCGAAATGCCCGTCTGAGTCACGACACCGGTCGCTGGGCGCTGAAGCTCGATGCACTGACGGTCGACACCGCCTGTCTGGCAAAACTGCCCAAAAACGACAGTCAGACAACGTTTTCCCTCTCAGACATTCAAAACATGCTGCCTGCCGGCAGCGTCAGCATTGGTCAGCTTTCCGTAACGCCGTGGCAACGTTACGCCGCCAATGTTCAGATCACCAATCTTGACGGCGTACAGCATCTGTCGGCCAGCGGCGATGCCCTGAAACTTGAGGCCGAACTTGACGGCAACCTTCAGCTTGCCATCCGTTCATTCAGCCTGACACCGCCGGGCAGCCCGCAGCCGGTGATGCTCAGCGGTAAACTGCTGCTTCCGGCGAATCTCGATCAGTTGCCTGAATCCGGCGAACTGCATGCCGAAATGCAGACGGCACAAGTGCCTCAGCCGCTGGATATTACGCTGAGCTGGCAGACAACCGAAGGCATACTGACGCTGGCCGAAAAGGGCAGCGATAAGCCTCTGGCGATGCTGCCCTGGAAACTGAACAATAATGAATTACAGATCACGCCGGGACAATGGCGCTGGCCTTATGGCACACAACCGCTGGCCGGGGGCGTAAACCTGACGCTCAGCGACTGGTCACCGGCGTTTGATCAGACCAACATCACCGCCCGGCTGAACGTGCTGACGCAGGGCCACAACGGCAAGGCCAACGTGGTACTGACACTCGGGCCGGGACGTATCGGTTTACTCGACAGCGATGTAGGCTTTCGCCTGACCGGTCAGGCAAATCTCCAGGCCACGTCCCTGAGTGCGTCATTGCCCGGTCAGCTCAGCGGATCGCTGCTGAACCCGACGCTTTCGTTGCGCAGTGGTTCGCTGTTACGTGCATGGGGTAAGCCGACGCCGGAACTGACCATCAGCGATGCGCGATGGCCGCTGGCAGGGGTCAAAGTGTCCGCAGAGGGCGTGAGCGGGCCGTTACAGGCGATCCTGAAAGCCCGTCACCGTTTCTGGGGCGCGTTTGATCTGCATCTCAGCGGCAAGTCGCTGGCATTCTGGCCGGATGTCGGACTGTGGAATTTCAATTACTGGGGCAATGGCCATCTGCCGCCACTCAATGGCCGCTGGGACATGTCCGGCAAAGGCCAGTGGCATGATAATCTGATCAGCATTAATTCGCTCTCGACCGGCTTTGACCGCCTGCATTACGGGCTGGTGGATGTCGATGCCCCACGTCTTACGCTTGTACACCCTTTACTCTGGAAACGTCCGCCCTCCGCCCGCTTCAAACCGCAGTATCCTGATATGCCGACGGCATTTAAGGGGGACATCAGGCTGGTGGCCAGGAAGATTTCGCTGGCGAACGGAGGCTACCTGCCGCCTGCCACGCTGGCGTTACAGCTCAGCGGCGACAGTCCGGACAGTTTCATGATGCGCGGGATGCTGGATGCCAAACCGATCGGCCCGATCCGACTCAACGGACGCTGGGACGGCGAAAGGCTGCGCGGTGAAGGCTGGTGGCCGAAACAACAACTGACGGCATTCCAGACGCTGCTCACACCCGATCTGAACATCAAATTACGTGAAGGAACCTTCTACGCACAGTCGGCTTTTTCGGCTGCCCGTGGTCAGGGGTTTGTGGCCGGTGGCCACTGGGTGGTGAAAAACGGTGGCTTCTGGATGAAAGACGGCGACCTGAGCGGGCTGGATTTCAGCCTGCCGTACCGCCTTCAGGACCAGGTCTGGCAGCTTGGCGTGAAAAAGCCGGTGACGCTGCGTATCGGCGAAGTGAATAATCTGGTCAAAATGCAGAACGTGACGGCCGATTTACAGGGGCATTATCCGTGGAGTGAACAATCGCCGCTGACCCTGAGCAATCTGGGCGTTGATATGTTGCGCGGCCATCTCAGCCTGTCGGCGCTGCGCATGCCGCAACATGATGCGGCAGTGCTGAAGCTCGAAAAAATCAATCTCAGCGAACTGTTTACGGCGCTTAAGCCTAAGCAACTGGCGATGTCGGGGGTGATTTATGGTGAGCTGCCGCTGTATGTGGAAAATCCGCAATGGATCATTCATAACGGCTGGATCAAAAACGACGGCAGCCTGACGCTGCGCCTCGATCCGCAGTTTGCCGATGCCATGGCCAGCGGTAATTTCGCCAATAGTATGGTAATTGGCCTGCTGCGGTATCTGGAAATCAGCCGTTCCGATGCGCGGGTCAGCCTGGATAATCTTGGTGTGCTGACCATGAAGGCCAAAGTTGACGGCGTGAATTACACCGACACGACGCACGGTGGCAACAAAGAAAAACGTGAAATCGTCCTCAATTATTCCCATGAGGAAAATATCTATCAGCTTTGGCGCAGTTTGCGTTTTGGCGACAATCTTCAGGAGTGGCTGCAACAGCAGATGTCTTTGCCTGCTGATGCGCTGTCAAAACGTCCGCCCGCAGCGGGACAGAAAAAGGATCCAACAGTGAGGAAGGAACAATGAAATTGCGACTTGTCGGCCCGGGCATGGTGCTTTGCGTAATGATGCTCAGCGGCTGTGTGCCACGTATCGAACTGGCCGCGCCGAAAGAGCCGATCACCATCAACATGAACGTGAAAATTGAACACGAAATTCATATTAAAGTGGATAAAGATGTGGAAGATCTGCTGAAAAATCAAAGTGATTTATTCTAGGAGCACGTATGTCCGGGCTATTTATCAAAAAGAACGGCATCAAAAAAATCAGCCTGATGTGGCTGATCAGCGGATTACTGTTTTGCAGCCAGGCATTCGCGTTAACGCTCAGTGAAGCCAAACAGCAGGGGCGCGTGGGTGAAACGCTGTCTGGCTATCTGGCTCCGCTTAAACAGGACCCGGAAAGTGTCGCACTGACTGTAAAAATCAACGACGCCCGCAGGCAGCAATACACCCAAGTTGCGCGGGACAACAACGTCAGCACCGAGGATGTGGCTAAACTGGCCGGGCAAAAACTGGTCGCCAGAGCCGGGAAGGGCGAATATGTCCGGGGCATCAACGGGCAGTGGTTGCAAAAGTAAACGGGGAAAACACAGGGCAAAAAAAAGCGCGCCTTTCAGCGCGCAATAGCTTTATCACAACATCATCTGAGCGGAACGGACAGATTCTTAAGTGAATGGGTGCTCAGATTGTGATAACGATAATTATGCTGCAGACAGTTCTTTGATAGCGGCATCGATTGCTGTTTTCGCATCAGCCTGCGCTTTTGTGGCGACTTCAGGACCGTATGCGATGCCTTCCGCGTAAACGAACTCTACGTCGCTCATGCCCAGGAAGCCCAGGAACAGCGACAGGTATGGCGCAACCAGGTCGCTCGGGGTGTCTTTATGGATGCCACCACGGCTGGTCAGAACGATAACACGTTTACCTTTCACCAGGCCTTCCGGGCCTTTCTCGGTGTATTTGAAGGTCACACCGGCACGTGCCACCAGATCAAAATAGTTTTTCAGCTGGGTAGGAATGTTGAAGTTGTACATCGGTGCCGCGATCACGATCACGTCATGCGCCTGCAATTCTTCAATCAGGGTATTGGACAGCGCCAGGGCTTCTTCCTGACGTGGTGTCAGCGGAGCATCGGATGGACGCAGTGCGCCAACCAGTTCACCGTCAAGTACCGGGATCGGATCAGCAGCCAGGTCACGAACTGTTACGGCAGAACCGCTGTTTGCAGCCTGATACTGCGCAACCAGGTAATCGGCCAGCTGGTTTGACTGAGAAAAGTTAGCCAGAATGCTTGATTTCAGAACGAGTATTTTGCTCATTAGTGAGTTCCTTAACGGTGTGATACATAGGGTGTTGGTTTTTATAACCACGATGTCCCCGGAATGGAACTTACTTTATTCACAAAGCTTATTCAGTGATAGCGCAATATTTAGAGACCTATCATCGATTTTTTTGAACAACTTAAAATCCAGACATCGCACGCCTGTTTTCAGCATGTTCAATCCCTTGTGTTAACATAGACGCAAGCAGGTAAGGCATAAACCTTCCTCATCACCCATTCAGATTCAGCCGGTGGCGGCCCATGTCCTCCGGCTGACATGCAACAAGGAATTGTGAACGTGAAATCACCGCTCGCGGCACTATCAGCGCAGTTAGACGGGCTGATGCTACGTGACCGGCAACGCCTGCAACGTCGTTTGCAGGGTGCCAGAAAGATTGATAAACCCGAAGCACTCGATGCGTTACGTGCTGAGATCCAGACTGCCATCAACGAGAGCCTGAAAAAAGTCAGCGCCCGTGAAGCCTCGCGGCCAAAAATCAGCTACCCGGAAAACCTGCCGGTCAGTCAGAAGAAAGACGATATTTATAACGCCATCCGTGATCATCAGGTGGTGATTGTGGCGGGTGAAACCGGTTCCGGTAAAACCACGCAGATCCCTAAAATCTGTATGGAACTCGGGCGCGGTATCAAAGGCGTGATTGGTCATACCCAGCCGCGTCGTCTGGCCGCGCGTACCGTGGCCAACCGTATTGCTGACGAGCTGGATACCACGCTGGGTAACACGGTCGGTTATAAAGTGCGATTTAACGATCAGGTCAGTGAAAACACCCTCGTTAAGCTGATGACCGACGGCATTTTGCTGGCTGAAATCCAGCAAGATCGCATGCTGATGCAGTACGACACGCTGATCATCGATGAAGCGCATGAGCGCAGCCTGAACATCGACTTTATTCTCGGTTATCTGCGCCAGTTACTGCCCAAACGCCCGGATCTGAAAGTCATTATTACCTCGGCGACCATCGACCCTCAGCGGTTTTCACGTCATTTTAATCATGCGCCGGTCATTGAAGTCTCCGGCCGGACTTATCCGGTTGACGTGCGTTATCGTCCGATTGTGGATGACGCAGATGATGTGGATCGTGATCAGTTGCAGGCGATTTTCGACGCAGTCGATGAACTGGGTCGTGAAAGCATGGGCGACATTCTGATATTCATGAGCGGTGAACGTGAAATTCGTGATACTGCCGATGCACTGAACCGGCTCGATTTGCCGCACACGGAGATTTTGCCGCTGTATGCACGGCTGTCGAACAGCGAACAGAACCGCGTATTCCAGTCGCATTCCGGCCGCCGTATCGTGCTGGCGACCAACGTTGCCGAAACCTCGCTGACCGTGCCGGGCATTAAATATGTCATTGATCCTGGCACCGCGCGTATCAGCCGTTACAGTTTCCGCACTAAAGTGCAGCGCCTGCCGATTGAGCCGGTTTCGCAGGCTTCCGCTAACCAGCGTAAAGGCCGTTGCGGACGCGTTTCTGAAGGTATCTGTATTCGCCTGTATTCTGAGCAGGATTTCCTGTCGCGCCCGGAATTTACCGATCCTGAAATCCTGCGCACCAATCTGGCTTCCGTCATTTTACAAATGACGTCGCTGGGTCTCGGTGATATCGCTGCGTTCCCGTTTGTTGAAGCGCCGGATAAACGCAATATTCAGGACGGCGTACGTCTGCTGGAAGAGCTGAACGCCATTAACAGTGCTGTCGATGGCCGCTATACGCTGACGCCGCTGGGGCGTCAGCTGGCGCAACTGCCGGTGGATCCGCGTCTGGCCCGCATGGTGCTGGAAGCACAGAAAAATGGCTGCGTACGCGAAGTGATGATCATTACCGCCGCGCTGTCGATTCAGGATCCGCGTGAACGCCCGATGGATAAACAGCAGGCGTCTGATGAAAAACATCGCCGTTTTGCTGATAAAGATTCTGATTTCCTGGCATTTGTGAATTTGTGGGATTATCTGAAAGTGCAGCAAAAAGAGCTGTCTTCAGCACAGTTCCGCAAGTTGTGCCGCAGCGATTTCCTCAATTATTTGCGCGTGCGCGAATGGCAGGATATTTATACCCAGCTGCGACAGGTAGTGAAAGAACTGGGGCTGCCGGTTAACAGCACACCCGCCGAATACCGTGAAATCCACAGTGCATTGCTGACCGGTTTGCTGTCGCATATCGGCCAGAAAGATGCCGATAAACAGGAATATACCGGTGCGCGCAATGCCCGTTTTGCCGTCTTCCCGGGCTCCGGATTATTCAAAAAGCCACCGAAATGGGTGATGGTGGCCGAACTGGTGGAAACCAGTCGTCTGTGGGGGCGCATTGCCGCACGAATCGAACCGGAATGGATCGAGCCGCTGGCCAGGCATCTGGCGAAAAGCAGTTACAGTGAGCCGCACTGGGAAAAAGCGCAGGGCGCTGTGATGGCAACGGAGAAAGTGACACTCTACGGACTGCCGATTGTGGCGGCGCGTCGGGTGAATTACGGCACCATCGATCCGGTAGTCTCGCGCGAACTGTTTATCCGTCATGCACTGGTGGAAGGCGACTGGCAGACGCGTCATGCGTTCTTCCGCGCTAACCTGCGCCTGCGTACCGAAGTGGAAGAGCTGGAACATAAATCCCGTCGTCGCGATATTCTGGTCGATGACGAGACTCTCTTCCTGTTCTACGAACAACGCATCGGGCAGGAAGTAGTATCGGCGCGTCACTTTGATACCTGGTGGAAAACGCAGCCGCAGGACAGCCTGAACTTTGAAAAAAGTATGCTGATTAAAGAGGGTGCGGGCAATATCAGCGCCCACGATTACCCGAATTTCTGGCATCAGGGTAACCTCAAGCTGCGTATTACGTACCAGTTTGAGCCAGGTACCGATGCTGATGGCGTGACCGTACATATTCCTTTACCTCTGCTCAATCAGGTGAGTGAGGAAGGTTTCGACTGGCAAATTCCGGGGATCCGCCGTGATCTGATTATGGCGCTGATCAAATCGCTGCCAAAACCGGTTCGTCGTAACTTTGTGCCCGCACCAAATTACGCCGATGCCTTGCTCGGGCGCATCAAACCGTTTGAGATGCCGTTGCTGGATGCGATGGAAAAAGAACTGCGTAAAATGAGCGGCGTGACAGTGTCACGGGAAAGCTGGCAATGGGATCAGGTCCCGGATCATCTCAAAATGACGTTCCGCATCGTCGATGATAAAAACAAAACACTTCGTGAGGGTAAGGATCTCACTGCGCTGAAATCGGGTCTGAAAGAGCAGGTGCAGCAAACGCTTTCTGCGGTGGCTGATGACGGCATCGAACAGCGCGATCTGCATGTCTGGAGTTTTGGCACTTTGCCGGAACGCTATGAACAAAAGCGCGGCGGCTATGAAGTGAAGGCTTATCCGGCGATTGTCGATGAAAAGGACAGCGTGGCAATCCGCCTGTTTGACAGTGAACTGGAACAGCAGCAGGCCATGCTCAGCGGGATGCGGCGTTTGCTGTTGCTGAACATTCCTTCGCCCGTCAAATACCTGCACGAGAAGTTGCCGAACAAAGCCAAACTGGGATTGTATTTTAACCCGTACGGTAAAGTGCTGGATCTGATTGACGACTGCATTTCGTGCGGCATCGACAAACTGATTGCAGAGTCCGGCGGGCTGGTGTGGCGCGAAGAAGATTTTGCCAAATTACATGAGCATGTTCGCGCAAATCTGAATGATACGGTGGTGCAAATCGCCATTCAGGTGGAACAGATCCTGACGACAGTATTCAACATTAATAAACGGCTGAAAGGACGAATTGATATCACCCTGGCACTGGCGCTTTCAGATATCAAGGCGCAGATGTCCGGACTGATTTATCGTGGATTCGTGACACAAAATGGCTGGAAACGGTTGCCGGATACGCTGCGTTATTTGCAGGCGATTGAGCGCAGGATGGACAAACTGGCCATGGACCCTCACCGCGACCGTGCGCAGATGTTGAAAGTAGAACACATCCAGCAGCAATGGCAGCAGTGGTTCAATAAATTGCCGCCGGTACGTCAGCAAAGTGAGGAAGTGAAAGAAGTGCGCTGGATGATTGAAGAATTGCGTGTCAGCTACTTTGCCCAGCAACTGGGTACCCCGTATCCCATCTCGGATAAAAGGATTTTGCAGACGATGGAGCAACTGATTTAACGGGTTCTCAACACTAAGAAACCGCCTTATACACACAAAGGCGGTTTTTTTATGTTCTGAAATGGTGATGCTTACGGTTACTGAGCGGGCATCGTTACCGCAGTACTCGCGCTGATTATCCCTGAAGAAAGGGTATTCAGGGCATCGCGGATAGCCGGAACGGCCAGTGCGCGGTTATCGGCCAGATACCGGTCTTTTGCTGCCGGCGCGGAGCTTTGAATTGCGACCAGCGACCAGCCATCGGCGTTTTTCAGCAACAGTGGTGAGCCACTGTCTCCCGGCAAAGTATCGCAGCGGTGCGATAACACGCCTGGCTGTGCCCATCCGGTGATCAGACAATCCTGATGGACGTACAAATCATCCAGATGATCTTCCGGGTATCCTGCCTGAGTCACTTTTCTGCCTTCCTGTTTTAGCAGAGCGGTCAGATCGTCGCGTGTGCCTTCCCACAATGGCAGGGGTTTAATCGGCAATGCCAGCTGTTCATCCGTCAGGCGAACCAGTGCAAAATCAAACGGCGCCGCCTTAGGCGGAACAATCCAGCCATCGCCATCGGCTTTCAGCTTCTTGCCCAATTTCGGATCGACCAGCGTTTGTAATGCGGTGATCTGATATCGCCATTTCTGATGATGAGAAATGAATCGCAGTGCCACAACTTTGTCTATTTTACCCGGAGGTGCCAGCACACAGTGGCCTGCCGTGAGGACAAGATGTTTAGAAATGAGGGTTGCAGTGCATAAATTGCCGCTCTCGGTTTCAATTTGCCCGATGGCCTGCCATGGCCAGTGCGCCGCAGCGGCCACCGGTATGCGTTGATCGTGGCCAAAGAATAGGGCTGTTTTTTCTTTCAAACTGATTGAAGGTGTGTCGGAATCTGCATCATCAGGAGAGTCTGCATGTACGAGGGGACTGGCGGTAAAACAGAAAAAGCACAAAAACAGCGGTAACGCGATGCGCATAACATTCTGACCTTGAAAACAGGGAGAACCCAGGAAGCCGTTATTATGGAACGATTATAGACGGTTATATTTCGTGGTGGATATATTTGTCCGGTAACTCAGCCTTTTGAGCCGATGACGGGCGTCATCGCGGGGTACTTCAGAAGTAGAAGAACAGGGTGATCAGTCCGCAAAGGATCAGAGAGCACAGGGTGATTTCGAACAGATAGCGGCGCAGCATCTTCCATCAGTACCTCAAGATAGAAAACCGGAGAAAAAAACACCCGGCGAACCGGGTGTTAAATCATCAGTCTTGATAATGGTGAGTAGATACGCTCACAAAGACTTCTTACTGACTACTTATGCTGCTGGTGTTGCTTTTGCAGCCGGTGCAGCTTTTTTAGCGTGTTTTACGTGTTTTTTAGCAGCCTGCGCTTTCTGAGCTACAGGAGCCGCTTTTTTAGCGTGTTTCACGTGTTTTTTGGCAGCCTGCGCTTTCTGAGCTACAGGAGCTGCTTTCTTAGCGTGTTTCACGTGTTTTTTAGCCGCTTGCGCTTTCTGAGCTACAGGAGCTGCTTTCTTAGCGTGTTTTTTGTGTTTTTTAGCAGCCTGCGCTTTCTGGGCGACTTTCTTGTGAGTCTTGTGCTTAGTCACGTGCTTGGCAGCCGGTGCCGGAGCAGCGGTAGTTGCTGCAGCAGCAGGTGCCGGAGCTGCAGTAGTTTCAGCAGCGAAAGCGACAGAAGACAGACCCATTGCAGCGGCTACAACCAGAGCTAATACTTTTTTCATCTTTAATTCCTCAGAATTTTTGTTTAAGTGTCCACCCCACTGCGGGGCCGGTATGAGGAATACTAGGCGTGTCAGGTCAGGTTGTCCGTGAGTGATTGGTTTCGGCGTGTAACGGAATGTACAAAGGAGGGGTTTTAGGAAAATCAATAAGATAGTCTTTCAACTTCAAATTCAACTTCAAAACCGTGGGCGTCGGCCCACACCGACCAGAGACCCGGTAACGCGCGGGCCTCTGGACTCCGCGCTTTTTTCACTGCGCGCTGTCGCGGTTATGAAGGACATGTCCTGCCACATTAGTGAGTGGCGCAAAATGTCATCGCTGCGCGATTCCCGAATTTCAGGATTCGAGCCTTGGGTCTCGAACCGTTCATTCGGTGCCATTTTTGAGCACACCAATAAACTTATCTAAAAGATAAAAGACATTTTGTTGTTGAATTTAAGATCGTGCGGGCGATTCAGAAATCTTGCTGAACGGAGCGGCCTGGAGACCCAAGGCTCCAGGACCGAGAGAAGGAACCGCGTAGCGGCATGATTTCCAGCCTGTCGCTGCGGTACCTGAAACATAGCCAGCGAGCGGAGCGCGCAGTAAAAGAGCCGGAGATTCTTAAGAGGTGCGGCGATAGGCGCCTCTTAAGGCCGGTTTGGGTGGCAACCCAAGGTCTTGACCTTAAGGCCGGTTTGGGTGGCAACCCAAGGTCTTGCAGGTTTGGGTGGCAACCCACAGTCTTGACTTTGACCTTAAGGCCACTCTCTCCGCCTACAAGTATCGCCCTTCCAGATGCGCCCGGAAGAATGCCGGGTTCAGCGTTTCGCCTGTCGCGTTTTTCATCAGCTGATCTGTCGTGAACCGGCTGCCATGCTGCCAGATATTCTGTTGCAGCCACTGGAACAGCGCTGTCAGGTCGCCACGGACAATATCATCCTGCAACGTGGGTATGGCTTTATTGGCAGTCCGGAACAGTTGTGCAGCGTACATCGCGCCCAGGGTGTAGGTCGGGAAGTAACCGAAGCCGCCGTCGGTCCAGTGGATATCCTGCATACAGCCGTCGCGGTAGTTGCCAACGGTATCGATGCCCAGATATTCCTTCATCTTTCTGTTCCACAGGGCCGGGATATCATCCACTTCAATTTCACCTTCCATCAGCGCTTTTTCGATTTCATAACGCAGGATGACGTGCGCCGGATAGCTCAGTTCATCGGCGTCAACCCGGATAAAGCCCGGCTGGACGCGCTGGTTCAGCTTCATAAAGTTGCTTTCGTCCAGTCCTTCGCGATGGCCGAATTGTTCGATAACCAGCGGATAGACAGATTTCAGGAACGGCTCACTGCAACCCAGTTGCATTTCAAACAGCAGGCTTTGAGATTCGTGTACTCCCATTGAACGGGCGTTGGAAACCGGCTGGCCCAGCCATTCTTTTGGCAGATTTTGCTCGTAACGTGCATGACCGGTTTCATGGATAACGCCCATCATGGCGCTGAGGAATTCATTTTCGTTGTAACGGGTGGTGATACGCACATCCTGCGGGACACCGCCGCAGAACGGGTGCGCGCTGACATCCAGACGACCGGCATCGAAATTAAAGCCCAGTTTGCCCATCACTTTCAGACCCAGCTGGCGCTGTTTTTCGATGTCAAAGGGCCCCTGTGGCGAAATGCGTGTCTCCGTTTTTTGCTTTTCGACCACGGTTTGTAACAGATCCGGCAGCCAGGTTTTGAGATCGCCAAACAGCACATCCAGTTTCTGCGAGGTCATGCCCGGTTCGTATAAATCGAGCAGGGCATCATAGCGGCTTATGCCCGCGGCCTCAGCGCGTAACTGCGCCTCCTGACGGCTCAGTTTCACCACTTCTATGAGATTTTCTGAGAAGCCTTCCCAGTCATTCGATTTACGCTGGATACGCCACGCCTGTTCACAACGTGCGCCTGCCAGCGATTTGGCCTGAACCAGGCTTTCCGGCAATAAAGCGGCCTGCTGATAATGACGGCGCATTTCACGCAGATTGGCCTGTTCCAGGTCATTAAGCTGTTCGCCGCCGGCCTGTTCCAGCCATTCACCAACCTGCTTCGCGGTGAGGATCTGATGCGTCAGCACGCTCAGCTCGGCCAGCGCTTCCGAGCGGGCCTGGCCGCCTTCCGGAGGCATCATGGCTGCTGCATCCCAGCCTGCAATCGCCGATAAATGGCCAAAGCGGGACAAGCGGGCGAAGGTATCGTGTAATTTTTTATAGGCGCTGGTCATTGTGGCTCCCTTCCTGATTTTCGTTATTAGGCTGTTCTGCAGCCAGGTTGAATGTGGGTTTTACCGGCCAGCTGAAACGCAGGCTGGCACCGCCGAGCGGGCTGCCGTCAACAGCAACCCGCCCCTGATAAGCGACGGCGATGGAATGGACGATTGCCAGCCCCAGCCCGCAGCCGCCGGTGGCGCGGTCGCGGCTCGGATCAAGGCGAACAAAGGGCTCAAAGATGCGGGTCCGTTCTTCCGGCGGGATGCCCGGCCCGTCGTCTTCCACCTGCAGGCAGGCCAGTTCACCGTCGAGCCACAGGCTGACGCGCAATGTCTCCTGAGAATAACGCAGACCGTTGTTGACCAGATTGTCGAGCACGCGTTCCATCAGGCGTAAATCCACGCCGCCGAAATCGGTATTTTGCGGCGCGTCATAAAGGATCGTGCGCGCAGTGATCAGCCGGAAATCATCGACTTTGTCTTCCAGCCATTCGGCCAGATTAACTTTTTCCAGATTAAGTGCCACCTGCGGACGGTCCAGGCGTGCATAAGTGAGCAATTCGTCGATCAGCGCTTCAAGCTGGCCGATATCGCGGTTAATGGCGTTTTGTTCCGACTCCGGCAGATTTTCACTGATTGCCAGCCGGTAACGTAGGCGCACCAGCGGCGTACGCAGTTCATGGGCGATGCCGTCAATCAGAAGTTTTTTACTGGCAACCAGGGTGCTGATGTTGTCTGCCATCTGGTTAAAGGCAACGCCCAGCCGGTTGAGGCTGGATGTCGAATCAAAATCAATACGTTCGTCGAGATGACCGTTACCGAGGCGCAGCGCGGAATTCTCCAGCCGCAGCAAATCCTGCCAGTGTGGGCGCATCCACAGAAATACCGGCAGGGCCAGCGATAAACCGATGAAGATCAGCAACCCCAGATCCAGCAGCCGCATTTCGTGCATATAAAACAGGTACGGAATAGGGCCAACGACCAGTACGTAATGGCTGCGCGGCACACGCTGAATAAAGGTATATTCGTCATCGAGCGCAATAATTTCGCCATCTTTAAGACGCTGATCCAGTGCGGGACTGAGTTTGCGTTTACCTAGCGGCTCGATATGCAGTTTGAAAGACAGATTCAGATCCAGCGTATTGATGGTCTTGTTCCAGTCTTTTATCGGAATTTCCCGCAGCTCACTACGCATCAGGTAGAGCGAGCTTTTCATCAAATCGTTCATGGACTGACGGCCGGTGCGTTCTGCGGTGACTTTGTAAACCAGCCCGACCAGCATCGCCATTACCAGAAAACAGACCAGCAGTAACAGAAAGAACTGAATGAAAAGCTTTTTCATTCCTGCAAGGTCTCCCAGGCATTGGGAGCAAACAGATAGCCTTTATTGCGTACGGTTTTGATGCGAAAGGGCTCCAGAGTGTTGTCGTACAGTTTGCGGCGCAGGCGGGAAATCGCGACATCAATGCTACGATCCAACCCGTCATAGCTGACCCCGCGAAGGTTTTTCAGCAGCGCTTCGCGATCCATAATGCGCCCTGCGTGTGTCGCCAGTTCCCACAATAAATCAAAGTCGGAAGTAGAAAGCACTATCGTTTCATCCACCAGCGTCACTTCACGGTTAACCGGGTCGATGCACAACTGACCGAAATGCAGGGCATTGCCACTGCGGAGTGTCTGAACCGGTTGTTCATTTTGGGTATTCTGCGCCGGACTCTGACGTAAATGCAGCCGCAAACGGGCCAGAAGCACCGCCGGTGGCGTCGTTTTCAGAATGTAATCGTTGGCCCCCATTTCCAGCGATAAAATGTGGTTCATGTCGCTGTCGAGCGACGTAAGCAACACAATCGGACCGGGGAACACCGGCCGTAAATCCCGGCACAGTGTCATGCCATCTTTGCCCGGCAACATGATGTCGAGCAGAACCAGATCGGGTTTTTCTTTTTCAATACGTGCCTGCGCGGTATCGCCACGTGGTTCAACCAGCACGTCAATATCATGTTTACCCAGATAGGCGGCGATCAGGTTGCCGACTTCTGCATCATCTTCAACAAAAACGATTTTATTCATTGGCTTGCTGCTTTAAGAAATCCGGTGATTAGCATAACGTGACCCGCAGGGCGACGCTATCGTGCTAGCGTAATAGAACATGTCAGTTTTGCGCGGTATTTTCCATAACCGCAAAATACTTTGGTCAAATTCTGAAATATTGCCGTTGTCAGTTTCCGTTACGCAAAGCACCGCAAGCGACTGGCAAAGTGTCAGTGAATTATGCCATTATATAGATGAATATCTTCGGCGTTATACATTGATTAAATAATTGATTGACCCTGACCAGGAAGAGGAAGAGGGGATGAATGAAAACCGCCTGGTACCCGATGCGCGCAGTCAAAAAGTATCCTTTGACTATATGGAATACTTGTCCGCATCCTGCAAAAAGAAATGGAGTTTTGTTGATGCTATTTATGGCGTGATGCCATTTTTTGGTATGGTTCTGAAATCCCGTTCGAAAAAAGAAAAATCCAGGCAGGAAGCTTTGCGTGCACTGGCCTTACAGGTGGTTTCCACCCAGGTCAGCGACGAGACCAATATTGTCCGGCTGATAGAACTGGCTGAGCAGCAAAATATGTACAGTATTGATATCAATCTGCCTTACTCGCTGACGGAAGAACAACTCACAGCAATAAAAGTAGAATGCAAACACCTGGTGCAGTTAAGCCAGAATAATGATCATTTGTTAGTCCAGATTATGCAGATGCCTCCCCGGCATTGATTTCCCCGGCTGCATTCATGAAAAAGACCGCTTTCGCGGCCTTTATGTTTTCAGGCTTTCCGCTTATTTTTTCAGTTCTGCGCGTAAGTCTTTCACGTCTGAGGCAGAAACCGGCGCGGCGGCATTTCCCCAGCTGTTACGGATATACGTCAGCACATTAGCCACATCGGCATCGCTCATGGTGGCATCAAACGATGGCATTGATGGCGCGGTCGGTTTGCTGTCCGTTGCCACAGGACGGCTGCCCGCCAGTACTACGCGCATAAGTGAAGTGGCGTCGGTCTGGTTGATAAGCGGTGAATCGGCCAGACGAGGGAACAAACCTTCCTGGCCCATACCGGTTGGGGTATGGCAGGCAGAACAACGATCAGCATAAATATTCTTGCCGGCTATCATCGCCTTATCGTCAGCTTTTACTGGCTCAGGGGCGTTGTTACCGCTGTCATGTCCGCTGTCTTTCAGATAAACCGCCACGGCCTTAAGATCATCATCCGTCCAGTGACGGGACGAATTGGTGACTTCTTCCGCCATCGGACCGGAAGCAATATCGAAACGGTTAGAACCGGTTTTCAGATATTGCATCAGATCTTCCTGCGTCCAGTTACCGACACCGGTGTGTTTGTTGCTGGTGATATCCGGCGCGACCCAGCCTTCTATCACGGTCCCTTGCAGGAATTCACTGTCTTTGTCGCCGCCGAGCAGGTTCTTCGGCGTATGACAGGTACCGCAGTGTCCCAGACCTTCAACGATGTAAGCACCGCGATTCCATTGCGCCGACTTATCCATCTGCGGTTTAAATTCGCCTTTGTTGAAGTTCAGCCAGTTCCAGCCCATCAGACTGGTACGCACGTTGAACGGGAAGGGCAACTGGTTGGTTTCAATTTCATTATGCACCGGTTGCAGAGTTTGCAGATACGCCCAGATGGCGGCGTTATCTTCGCGTGTCACTTTCGTGTACGCCGTGAACGGCATCGCGCCGTAAAGACGTTTTCCGCCGTGACCGATGCCCTCCGACATTGCGCGCTGGAAATCATCGAAACTCCATCTGCCGATACCGGTTTGCACATCCGGCGTAATGTTTGCACCGACTAAACGGCCGAACGGGGTTTCAATTGGCACACCGCCGGCAAAGGGTTTGGCGTCCGGCGTGGAGGCGGTATGACAGGCGGCGCAGTCGCCCACGGTTGCCAGATAACGGCCACGTTCAACCTGTTCGAAAGAGCCATCGCCCGCCGCGTGGCTCAGTCCGCTGATGCTCAAAGCCACTAAACCGAGTGAGAATGACGTTAACTTTTTCATGCGATCATCTCTCCCGGTTTTTTCAGATAGTAGTTACGGATTGCATGGGCGGCTTTAAACGCCAGTGCGCCGACGGTTCCGGTCGGGTTATAGCCCGGGTTTTGCGGAAAGGCAGACGCGCCGACCACAAACAGATTAGGCACATCCCAGACCTGCAGATGTTTATTCACCGAACTGGTGGACGGATCCGCACCCATCACAAACCCGCCGACGACGTGCGAAGACTGATACGGCGTACCGTTCCAGTGACCTTTCATCGGGGTGGCCACCAATTGACGAGGATTCATCGCCTTGGCGATTTCGGCTACTTTACCGGTGCAATAGGCGGCCATTTTCAGGTCATTTGCCGGGAAGTCAAAAGTGACGCGCAGCAGCGGACGCCCCAGACGGTCTTTATAGTTCGGATCAAGCGACAGATAGTTGGTTTTAGTGGTGTAGCTACTGGCTTCACAACCGATCGACATCGAACTGAGATAGTTGGCGACTGTGGCTTTTTTCCATTCGCTGCCCCATTTCGGCGTTCCCGGCGGAACAGGGCGGTAGCCGATGGGCGCTCCGCCGATGGGCGTTACGCGGATACTGCCACCGCCAAAGAAGCCCAGGCCGCTGTGGTCAAAGTTATCGTTATTGAAATCATCAATGCCCATTCCTACCGCGCCTGCGCCGATGAACGGATTAAAGTTTTTGTCATCAAAGAAGAGCTGTACGCCGTTCGCGGTCTGATAGGCATAATTACGGCCAGTGGTGCCGCTTAACGTGACCGGATCATAGGGTTTGCCGATGCCGGAAAGTAGCATCAGGCGGACGTTTTCGAAGGTAAACGCACTCACAATCACCAGGTCAGCCGGTTGTTCCCATTCATCGCCCGAAGAATCGATATAGACCACGCCCGTGGCGCGTTTGCCGGTAGAGTCGGTCAGCACCTGCATCACTTCACAGTTAGTGCGGGCTTCGAAATTCTCCTTGCGGATCAGCGCCGGTAATACGGTGGTGATGGCGCTGGCCTTGGAGTAGTTCGCGCAGCCGAAGTTTGTGCAGAAACCGCAGAAGGTGCACGGCCCCATTTTCACCCCGAGCGGGTTAGTATAAGGCTCGGAAATCAGGGAGGAGGGCACCGGGAACGCTTTGTAACCCATATTGCGCGCCGCTTCAGCAAACAATGTCGGGCCATAGGGCTGATCGAGCGGGCGGGTCGGATATTCAATCGAGCGCATCCCTTCATACGGGTTACCGCCTTCATGATGTTCCCCTTTGACGTTGCTGGCTTTACCGGAAACCCCGGCCAGACGTTCGAAAGAGGCGTAATGCGGTTCCATTTCATCCCAGTCGGTGCCCCAGTCTTGCAGAACCAACTCTTCCGGGATGGCGTTAGCGCCGTAACGCTCGGTCAGATGACTTTTCAGGCGGAATTCATCCGGCTGAAAGCGGAAAGTAATCCCCGCCCAGTGGTTGCCTGCGCCGCCGGTGCCATTTCCCGGGTGAAAAGAACCCCATTCGCGCATCGGCAACGCGGTTTGCGCCGGGTTGTTGCGGATGGTAATGGTGTTCTGGCGGGTACGTAACATCAGTTCCTGCCGGGAGCTGTAGCGTAACTCATCTGTCACCGTCGACACGTTAAAATCACGGGCGGTATCACGCCACGGGCCGCGCTCAATCGCCACCACATTCAGCCCTTCGTCGCACAACTCATTGGCGATGATCGAACCTGCCCAGCCGAGCCCGATCACCACGACGTCGGTTTTAGGTAATTTTTTTGCCATAATCGTGTTCTGCCCTTAGCTTTTTATTTTCCATGCGTCACCGCCGGAAATACTCAGCGGTTCGAGATCGAGTTTCTGATTGTGCTTGCCGATATAGTCGCGGTAGTCGTAACGTGCGCCGGGGAAGCCCAGCATTTTCCACGACACCATATTGCGGTTACCGCCGTAAATCGGGTCAGCAAAGAAACCTTCCATCGTGTTCTTCAGTGCAATGGCAAAGAACATTTTAGAGTCGATCCCTTCAAGGGTGATTTTTCCGCTCTCGAGACCTGACAGGATGTGATCCTGCTGCTCACCGGGCAGATCTTTGAATAACTTCTGATGCTGTGACCGGGTGTATTTATCTAATGCGGCCAGGCCCAGACGGTAGCGCTGTTGCGGAACCAGCGACGACTGATCGCCTTGTTCCGGCGTGCCATCCTGGAAAGGGCCTTGCATATAAAGCCGGGAGGCGGTGCCGTAGAATCCGGCCAGCTGGCGGTCAATAAATACCGCGCATCCGGCGTCTTTACCGCCCACGCTCAGCTCATCGGCGGGCACCAGACGGTCAACAATGGCTTCCATGGCGGCGGCTTCGGCTTCGGTGAAGAACACCCAGCCATCGGTCTCGATGTGCGGCGGCGGGCTGGCGTCAAAGGGGCTCCACACGGGCGTGCCTTTGAGCGTCACCGCATTTGCGGCTTTGGCTGCACCCAATACTGCGGAGGCGGCCGTGAATGAGAGAATTTGTCTGCGGGTCACGCCGGGCAAGGTTTTTTTGCTCATTTATGTTCCCTGTTTGTACATATCACTTTAAGGTCCGGACGCACTCTGCCAGGGCAGTCGGGTGGCATCGGGATAATCGTTAACCTGCTAAGGATAAATGAAAATAGAATGTAAAGATAAATAGTTCGTTTGTTAAAAATGTTATTAAATGTGTGTGATTGATATCTTTGATGTAATTTTAGGCGATATTTTTTGCGATGTGGCAACAAATTAGCCCTGCATTCACTCTGGAAATGAATGAGCATGATTTGACTGGCGATAAGGCGGTGTGTGGCCGTTCGTGGCGTGAAGGTTGAATTATGCTGACTGTACGGTAAGATCATACCTTACTCATGAAATGTGTAAGGTATGACTGAAGTCACAGATTTTTTTTCTGATTTATTGAAGCGATTTGCAGGAAACACCTGCGCCTCTTTGCTGCTTGCAGGGGGAGCCGCCTTCTATGCTGTAAGCGCCAGTGCGCTGACGGTAGGATCTGGCGAATACGGCGTTCCCGGTTATAACCTCAACGGTTTTCTGCCCGCCAGTGACCAAAGTTCCGTCTTTAATAACGGAACGCCGGCACAACCCGCCGGGATGTTGCCGAGCCTCGGCAGCCAGTACATACAGAACAATACCGGGCCCACGGCCATGGAAAAACAGCTTGCCACCGCTCTGAAAGAGCTGGGAACCACGACGGCGGACAGCGATGATCCCTTACGGGTGCAGGCGGAAACGCTGGCACTGAGTCAGGCGGCGAAACTGGTGCAAAAAGAAACCAGCAGTTTGCTTTCGCCGCTGGGCACCGTCAGCACCTCGCTGGACATGACCGGCCATAATCTTGACGGCAGTTCCGGTCGGTTATTCAGCCCGCTGTACCAGTCTGAAACCAATCTGGTTTACAGCCAGATCGGTCTGCAAAGCGAGACGGATGCCACGGTTGGTAATTTCGGCCTCGGCCAGCGCTTTAATACCGGTACGTGGATGCTGGGGTATAACGCGTTTGTGGATAACGACTTCGACCATCAGCTGACGCGCGGCAGTCTGGGCGCGGAGGCGGGGACAGATTACCTGCGCTTTTCTACCAATTATTATCAGCCGTTTTCCTCCTATAAAGCCGACAGCAGCACGTCTGCGCAACTGCGGCGTCAGGCGCGTGGCTACGACATTACCACCAAAGGCTATTTACCTTTCTACCGCCAGTTAGGCGCTTCGCTGAGTTATGAGCAGTATTTCGGTAATCAGGTGGATTTGTTCGGCAACGGCACGCGGCAGAGTAATCCGTCGGCAGTGTCGTTTGGCGTCAATTACACCCCGGTGCCGATCGTGACGGTGATGGCCGAGCATCAGGCCGGACAGGATGGGGATAATCAGGATGTAGTGAAACTGACACTGAATTACCGGCTGGGGGTGCCACTGTCGCAGCAGTTGTCCTCACAGAACGTCGCGGCAGCGCGCTCGCTGCGCGGAAGCCGGATGGACATGGTTGACCGCAATAATATGCCGGTGATGGAATTCAAACAGCGTAAGACCTTGTCGGTATTTCTGGCCACGCCGCCGTGGTCATTACAGCCAGGCGAAACGGTACCGCTGAAACTGCAACTGCACGCGCTGAATTCTGTGGTGGCGCTGAGCTGGCAGGGCGATACGCAGGCGCTGAGCCTGACGCCACCTGCGAATAACCGGAATCCTGATGGCTGGAGTGTGATTGTGCCACCATGGGATGATTCCCCGGACGCCACCAACATTTATCATCTGTCGGTGACTGTGGAAGACAGCAAATCGCAGAAAGTCACCTCCAACTGGATCACGCTGAATGTATCCCCGCCACTGACGGCTCAGCCGCAATACGGCAATGATTCAGGGCTGAATTTCTGATCGGGGCCTTCGCTCCGCCCCTTCGCGGGGGAAGGGAGCCGACCTGGCCACTGAGGGTTTAGCTTTTTGCTCCTCCCCCTGCGAGCAGTCTCTTTATCAGATCTCCTCATCAAGAAGCAGTCGCAGAGGAGGGAGTCACCACACTTTGTTACCCAAAACTTCATTTCCCTATCCTGCTCATTTCGTGGTCATGTAGTGGATGATGTTCACGTAATTCTTACCGGCCAGACAATATTAAACGACTTAACTACAGTGGGTGCAGCTATTGCGATTACGTCAGTGATGGCCGGGCTCGGGCTTAGTGGGTTAGGGGCTGTCAGTGAAATTTCCCAGTTAGAAAGACTAGCTCCAAGACACAGCACGTTAGCAGCAGGGGCTGTCCGCGCTAAGAAATTTTCAGGAAATTGGCCGACTGCGGATCTGGATGCAGCATTGAAGAAATTTGCCGGAAATCATCCTTTGGTTACAACTACGAACTCAGGAAAACGGATTTACGCTCACCCTGAGACTGGTGTACAAGTCGTTGAAGACTTAAACGGCGACTATTTCCGCATCAATGACCCCTCCCTGTCAGGCAAAAGAACCTATTTAGATCTTGATGGTATTGTTCCAAATAACAAAATACTTGAAGGGGGCAAGCAAATAGGAAGGACTCAGAGTGAATATAATGAAGTCACGCATTTTAACATTCCAGGACGTAAATAACATGAAATGTATCTCTGTACCGACCAGCCACGATGCCATGCAACGTCTTGATCTTGATGTGTCTCTTGAGGGAGATTTGATCGAAGTTACGATAACTGATGAACAATTTCAGTCTCTAATCGATACAGGTGTTATCAGTCAATTGAACCAGTTCATCGAAATTAACATAGACGAATTCGAAGATGAGAAAATTATCGGCATTCGTGATTTAACATTGGCTAAGAGTATTCTGGGGCAGGTTTCTCCATCAGATCGTGCCAATGCTGAAGTATTGGTGTCCCAAATAAATAAAGCGATTGAGTACAATACTGGCGTACTCTTTTATTTTTGACCTTAATACTCGGAGTGCTCCTCCACCTTCGCCTGTCTCTTGATCAGATCTCCTGATCAAGAGACTTCGCAAGTTTGTAGCCTTCAACGATATTCTGCAGCTTGAGCCAGCCTTCCCACATCACTATCCAGCCTGCACGACCCGTACGTTTGCTGTCGTATCAATGACCCATTTTCGCCAGCGCCGTTCGTAATAGCTGATGATCTGCCGCGCCTGGGTCACATTTTCTACCTGTAAAGAAGATCAACGGAGAAGGAAAAAGTTCAAAAAAAATCCCCGTCATGAATGCCGGGGATTTGTGTATAAGAGTCAGCCCTTCGCTGGGGAGGTTGGGAGGCGGTTTTAAGGGCTAACGCCTGGTTAAAGCACATTACTCTGCAATACCCAAACTGCCGCTTCAACGCGGGATTTAAGTTTCATTTTCTTCAGCAGATGTTTGACGTGCACTTTCACCGTGCTTTCGGTGATATTCAGACGACGGGCGATCATTTTGTTCGGCAAACCTTCGGCGATCAGTTTGATGATGTCGCGTTCGCGCGGCGTCAGGGACTGAATATCGCGGTCACCGCTCGGGCGGCTTTCTCGCAGGCTTGCCGCGAGAACGGGTGTCAGCGCTTCGCTCAGCACCATCTTCCCGGCGGCGGCGTTATGCAGCGCAGTGAGCAAATCTTCCGGCTCCATATCTTTCAGTAAATACCCATCCGCGCCACGTTTCAGGGCGGTTACCACATCATCTTCATGATTCGATACGCTGAAAACCACGATCCGCCCGGAAAGGGAGGTCTGACGCATGCTGTCGAGTGTATCCAGCCCGTTCATGCCCGGCATATTCAGGTCCAGCAGGATCAGGTCCGGATCGAGCTGTTTTGCCAGTTCGACGCCCTGTTCGCCATTACTGGCTTCACCAATAACTTTAAGGCGTGAGTCCAGCGCGATCAGCTGTTTCACGCCGTTGCGCAGCATAGGGTGATCGTCAATCAGCAAAATAGTGGAAGGGGTGGTGTCGTTCATACTTGCTCCTGGGGATTAACTGGCAGGGCTTCGGGCCGGAAACGCACAGTGACTTCTGTGCCGCCCTCCGGGCGCCGGGCGACCCGACATTTGCCGTGTAAGGTACTGGCGCGATCCTGCATGATGATCAGCCCATAATGATTTTGCTGCCCGATGTCCTGCGAAATACCGTCACCGTTATCGCAAATATTCATGTTGATTTCGCCGTCATGACACTGTAATGAAAGCGATACCCGGGTGGCATTAGCATGTTTATAAACATTGTTCAGGGCTTCACGGGCAATGTGCAACAGGTGAATGCCCTGATTGGCCGGAACGGAACGCGGCGGGATCTGATAATCGAAATCAATGGCCAGGCCCATACGGCGTGAGAATTCATCTACGGTATGTTGCAGTGCGGCGTGCAGGCCGGGGGTGTTCAGCGTCAGGCGGAAGGTGGTCAGCAGTTCACGCAACTGGCGATAAGCGGTATTGAGTTCTTCCCGCATTTGTAGCAACAGATTTTTGTCTTCTTCCGGGAAGGCATCAGCGTGCATTTGCAGGCAGGCCACCTGAATTTTCAGGCATGACAGTGACTGCGCCAGCGAGTCATGCAGTTCACGGGCGATAGCCGAACGTTCCTCCATCAGCATCAGCTGTTGCTGATGTTCCGCCTGACGTGCCAGCATCAGAGTACTGGTGAGTTGTTCCAGCAGGGTGTGTATCAGTTGCTGCTGATCGTCATCCAGATACTGCCCTGGCGGCAACTGCGCCAGCAACACACCGTAATTTTCGCGATCGTCGCGCAGGCTCCAGCTCAGGGACTCGCCACCGTCTTGTGCATGTTCACCGACCTCTGGGATGTCAGGCTGACGTGGCGAAGTGTGGCTGAATTCATTGAATACTTCCGCGCTATTATTTTCGTATTGCCGCAACTGAATACCCTTCAGCGGAGTCAGTGATTGCAACTCTTTCAGCACCGGTTCCATGCGTGCCTCAGGCGGTGCACTGGTGTGAAGCTGACGGCTCACGCGGTACAGATAATCCAGCATCTGATTTTTTTGTTGCAGATCGGCGGTTTTTTCTGCCACGCGCTGGGCCAGCTTATCGACCATTTCCGCCAGGGCCAGAGACATACTGTTGAGTGAGTCGCCGAGGATATCCATTTCATTATGTGCATCGCCATTCACCACACGGTTACGCTGATAGCGGCGGCTGAAATCCCCGGCGGTAATGGCGCTGGCCTGTGAAAGCAGGCTTTTCCAGGGCGTCAGCAGATGGCGGCGCAGGAACCAGATGGTCAGCGCCATCAGTAAAAGAGTTACCACCAGAAGTCCACGTTGGATCAGCGAAATCTGCTGTAAATGGTATTCGGTTTTGTGCTCCAGTGCCGCGACCAGCTCATCAAGCTGGCCGACAAAGACGGCAATATTGGCCGAGACATCCTGCGGGTGCTTAGCCGTAAGAAGCTGGTTGCGCAGGGTGGTTTGCCAGTACTGACGTAACGCCAGAAACTGTGGTTGCAGATTTTCGCGCTCAACAGCCTGTAATAAATCGGCGCTGTTTTGATCAGTTTCCATCTGGCTGATATAGCGGGCACTGGTTTCCTGCAGCGGTACTTCAGATAACAGCCGGTAACTTTGCATGCGCAGCGAACCCGCTTTATTGATCGCATGGGCATTGCCCTCGATACTGCCCGCCATCCACGCCGCCAGGCTCATTCCGCCAATGCCCAGAAGGCCGAGCAGCAGCATCAGCAAGGTGATCTGGCTGATGAGCGACAAAGAAGGCAGTACGCGTTTAAACATGAATAGTATTTCCTGAACCTATAGCGGACGCCGCAGATAACGTGCCGGAATGACACAAACCTGTACTGTGTGGGCATTTTTTATGATCAGGGAGCGTTTCCCTATACCCCTTTGTGATTACTCCTTTATTTCCATGTCATTCATGCTGTCGTTAACCCAAAGAATATCTCTTCTTCAACCTTTTGAATAAAAACAGTTTATTGATTTTCCGCCGGGTACTCACAAAGGATTTGTGGTGATTTTTCCGGCATTATCCACCTGCGTTTGCGTTGATTTGTATCAACATCCCGGGGTGGTGCTCTACCTAGTGTGTGCGACAGAACTCAATCATTACAACAACAATGCGTTGCCACCCGAGGTACACATGTCACATACATCAGCTTCACCGACGGAAAAACCGTCACGCCTGTTGCAGGACTGGCGTCCCGAAGACCCGGCATTTTGGGAAAAAACCGGGCATAAAGTGGCCAGCCGCAATTTATGGATTTCCGTGCCTTGTCTTTTGCTGGGATTCTGCGTCTGGATGCTGTTCAGCCTGGTCTCCGTTAACCTCAACAAAGTCGGTTTTAACTTCACGACGGATCAGCTGTTTATGCTGACCGCTATTCCGTCAGTATCCGGCGCTTTGTTGCGTGTGCCTTACTCCTTTATGATCCCGCTGTTCGGCGGCCGCCGCTGGACGGCCATCAGTACTGTATTTCTGGTGCTGCCATGCCTGTGGCTGGGTTTTGCGGTGCAGGATATCACCACGTCTTATAACGTTTTCCTGATCATTGCGCTGTTGTGCGGTTTCGGTGGCGCTAACTTTGCATCGAGCATGTCCAATATTAGCTTTTTCTTTCCGAAAGCGAAGCAGGGCGGCGCTCTCGGGATCAATGGTGGTCTGGGTAATCTTGGGGTGAGCGTGATGCAGCTGATTGCACCACTGGTCATCTCCCTGGGGGTGTTTGCGGCCTTCAGCGATAAACAGACGCTGGCGAACGGTACTGACATCTGGCTGCAAAATGCGGCCTGGATCTGGGTGCCATTTTTGATCATCGGTACCCTTGCCGCCTGGTTTGGTATGAACGATCTGGCCTCTTCCAAAGCCTCAATCCGCCAGCAATTACCGGTACTGAAACGCGGTCATCTGTGGATCATGAGTGTGTTGTATCTGGCGACTTTCGGTTCGTTTATCGGCTTTTCAGCGGGTTTTGCGATGCTGACCAAAACCCAGTTCCCTGACGTCAATATTTTGCAATTTGCCTTTTTCGGCCCGTTTTTTGGTGCGCTGGCCCGTTCTGCGGGGGGCATGTTGTCCGACCGCCTGGGTGGTATTCGCGTAACTCTGGTGAATTATATCGTCATGGCGATTTTTGCGGGTTTACTGTTCCTGACCTTGCCGGTCGGTGGCGCGGGCGGCAATTTCCCGGCGTTCTTCGCGGTGTTTATGGTGCTGTTCCTGACGGCCGGTCTGGGCAGTGGCTCCACCTATCAGATGATTGCGGTGATTTTCCGTAAACTCACCACTGATCAGGCTAAAGCCCGTGGTGCCAGCGATGATGAAGCGCTGCGTGAAGCGGTTACCGATACGGCGGCTGCGCTCGGTTTTATCTCTTCCATCGGCGCGATTGGCGGCTTCTTTATTCCTAAAGCGTTCGGGACATCACTGGCCATGACCGGTTCACCGGCGGGCGCGATGAAAGTCTTCCTGGTGTTTTACGTGGTTTGTGCGCTGATCACCTGGCTGGTGTACTGGCGTAAACTGAACAAAGGTTTTGCGACCAAACAAGTCAGAAAGTAATCTCAGCAGGCAGTGAATGGAATGAAAGGGGCTCCGGCCCCTTTTTGCGTGATCAGAACGCCGGGCACGTTTGGTATGACATCCGGGGTGGCCCTGCATTTCATGACAGCTTCCTCATGAGAAACCTACCTGTAATCAGTCATAAGCAATAACAATTCAGACTTTTTAAAACCGGTTCAGGGCGTTATAAATAACGGGACGATAACTGAAAAATGGATCCTGTGATGAAAACTGCCCACCTGGTTGACCCTGAACTGCGCCCGTTACTGGATCTTATGCCAGAACGTGTGCTTGAAGCCTCTGTTCTGCCTGATATGCGCGCTCAGCGGCAGGCAGCGGCACTGGAAAGTTTATTGCAGGATGATGGCCTGCCTGTTTCCGTCGCCCATCATCACATTACGGGTAGCGAAGGCGCGCCGGCGGTGCGTGTGGTGGTGATTTCACCGCAACATGCACGCCAGGGGCGGATGGGTATTTTGCATATTCATGGTGGCGGCTATGTGCTGGGCAGCCCTGAGCAATCGATGCCGCTGACCCGTCCGACTGCGGCGCAGCACGACTGTGTCATTGTTTCGGTGGATTATCGCCTCGCGCCGGAAACACCGTTCCCCGGCCCGCTGGAGGATTGCTATGCCGCGCTGGTCTGGATGACCGCTCAGGCAGAAGCGCTGGGCATCGACCCCGAACATATCGGTGTAATGGGCGACAGCGCCGGTGCAGGGCTGGCGGCCTCGCTGGCGCTGCTGACCCGTGACCGCAATGGCCCGAAACTGGCGTTTCAAAACCTGATGTATCCGATGCTTGACGACCGCACCGTGACCGATCCCAACCCGAATCCGGTGACGGGTGAATTCTCCTGGACGCGCGAGGACAACCGTTTCGGCTGGCACGCCTATCTTGGTCATGAAGCGGGTTTGCGGGATATTTCCTGCTACGCTGCGGCGGGCCGTGCAGAGGATCTGAGCGGATTACCGCCAGCCTGGATTGGCGTCGGTTCGATAGATTTATTCCTCGATGAGAATATCGACTATGCACGCCGGTTAATCCGTGCCGGCGTACCGGTGGAATTCAGCATTTATCCGGGCGGATTTCACGGTTTCAATGGCGATCCGGCCTATGCGCTGGCCCGCCGCGCACGTAAACAGCGTCAGGACGCCCTGGCCGGTTTTAATCCGCTGCGTCATCATCATGACTTTGGATTATAATCATCAGCAATCGACAGGGCACAACAACCGGCTGAATTAGAAAATAAATTGGATATCAAACAACTTATCTATTTGTGTAATCTCGAACGCGAACGACATTTCGGCAGGGCGGCAGAAGCCAGTTTTGTCAGCCAGCCGACGCTGTCGATGCGCCTTAAAAATCTCGAAAAAGAACTCGACCTTAATCTGATCAACCGCGGTAATAACTTTGAAGGTTTTACCGCCGAAGGCCTGCGCGTGCTGAGCTGGGCGCGTGAAATCGTCGCCGTCTATGAAGGGCTGAAACTGGAAGTCGAATCACTGAAACAGGGCATGAGCGGGACATTGCGTATAGGCGTGATGCCGCAATGCAGCGTGTCGTTGGCGCAGCTGATTAAGGCGGTCAGCGAGGCGCATCCGGGGCTGGATTATCGTGTCGCGGAAGTCAGTGCCGATCAACTGATAGAAGCGCTGAGCAGTCATTCAGTGGATGTCGGTATTGGTTTTTTTGAGTTCTCGACGCTCAATGAGCTGCGCTTTCAGCTGGTGCCGCTTGATGATGGCGGCGTTGATGTGGTCTATCACCCGGATCATTTTCCGCAGTTGCAGGACATCGGACTGATGACCGCTGAACAGGCAGTCACGCTGCCATTATGTCTGTCTGAGCCGAGCCGCTATTTCCGGCGTTATCTGGATAATTTTTTCCGCCAGGCCGGGCTTGAGCTGCGTCCGCGGCTTGAAAGCACCTCGATTTTCCAGCTGATGCAGGGCGTGTTCGTCGGGATTGGCTGTGCGCTGGTTCCGCGCGGACATCTGATTGATGAGATGCATCCTGTACTGAAACGTTGTCCGCTGGATATCACACCGATGAGCCGTCACGCCGCACTGGTGGTTGCCGAAGCGGGAAGGGCAACGCCACTGGCGCAGCATTTCTTCACAGCCGCCGGGCTTTGGCTGGCACAACAGCAGACAGAAAAACCCGACAGATAAACCATCCTACGACGGTTTATCTCCGCTATTCCTATTGATGAAAAGAATATTTAAGCTCAAGCTTTGGCGCAATATTGCGTTAAATGAATGGAGTAACACATGAAAACATTGAAAGCCGTTGTTCTGGCGATAGCCTCTGCAGGTATTTTGCTTTCAGCAGGTGCACAGGCGTCGAATAATCTTCTGGGACAACTGCAGCAGGCCGCCAACGAAGGACTGAACGGCGGCAGCAAATCCGGTTCCACCGGCACCACTTCTTCGCTGACCTCGTTGCTTAGCGGCGGCGACAGCGCATTAACCTCGACCAGCGCGAACAATGTCGCAGGTGTGTTGCAATATTGCGTGAAGAACAACGTACTTTCCAAAGCCAGCACTGAGAATGTGAAAGATCAGTTGCTGAGCAAGCTGGGTATCCAGACGGCAGAGGGTGCGGAAAGCCAGGATTATCAGCAGGGTCTGGGGGGATTGCTGAAAACCGGTAAAGATCAGAGTGTCGATCTGAATAACCTGGGGAACGGGCTGACGCAGGTAAAAGAGAAAGTGAAAACTAAGGCGTGTGATGTGGTGCTCAAGCAGGCGAAATCGTTTATTTGATTGCAGAGGCCGCTGCAATGGCGGCTTTTAACTTCAACTTCAAATTCAAGGTCAAAACCGTGGGTTGCCACCCACACTGGCCTTAAGAGGCGCCTATCGCCGCGCCTCTTAAGAATCTCCGGCTCTTTTACTGCGCGCTCCGCTCGCTGGCTATGTTTCAGGTATCGCAGTGATAGCCGCAAAATCCCGCCGCTGCGCGGTGCCCTACGTTCGGGTTGCAACCCGCGCAAAAAACGCGCGGTTTTCCACCTCTCCTCCGGCGGAATTTTGGAACCGGTCTCAGGCTTCAACTTCACAACCTCACTTTCTTAATCTTTCAAAAAGCTGCGGGCGATTCAGAAATCTTGCTGAACGGAGCGGCCTGAAGACCGAAGGCTTCAGGACCGAGAGAAGGCACCGCGTAGCGGCAAGATTTCCAGCCTGTCGCTGTGGTTGCTGAAACATAGCCAGCGAGCGATAGCGGGGAGTTAAAAGCGAAGGGAGATCCAAGAGGGAAAAAGCACTTTTCCCTCTGGTCGGTTTCGGCGCGAAAACGCATGTGATAACCGTAATTGAAAAACCGAAATTTTCTCGGTCGAGCCTTCAGTGCAACTGAGAAAATTTTAAAGAGATCCAAAGGGAAGCCCTTTCACTCCGCATAGACCTTCTCTTTACTCTCACACAAATCCTCAATCAGACAACTCCCGCACCGTGGCTTGCGGGCAATGCAGGTATAGCGGCCATGCAGGATCAGCCAGTGATGGCAGTCAAGTTTGAATTCGGCGGGAACCACTTTCAGCAATTTTTCTTCGACATCATCGACAGTCTTACCCGGCGCGAACTTCGTGCGGTTACAGACGCGGAAGATATGCGTGTCCACCGCAATGGTCGGCCAGCCGAAGGCAGTGTTAAGTACAACGTTGGCGGTTTTGCGGCCGACGCCTGGCAGGGCTTCAAGCGCGGCGCGGTCTTCCGGCACTTCACCGTTGTGTTTTTCCAGCAAAAGACGGCAGGTTTTAATCACGTTCTCGGCTTTGGCATTAAACAGGCCAATAGTTTTGATGTATTCCTTCACACCGTCCACGCCAAGTGCCAGAACAGATTCAGGCGTGTTGGCGACAGGATACAGCTTTGCCGTCGCCTTGTTCACGCTGACGTCCGTGGCCTGCGCGGAAAGCAATACCGAAATCAGCAGTTCGAACGGGGTGGTGTACACCAGTTCGGTGGTAGGATGCGGGTTGTTATCACGTAAACGGCTGAGAATTTCGGTGCGTTTTTCCTTATTCATGAACACTTCCCTTTGGCAAACTTTCTTCAGCAGCAACGTGCTGTGCCGCTTTCCGTGCTTTCATGCGCTGATCAATAAGATATTTAGCGGCCAGCAACAGACCGAGGCCGATAAACGCGCCCGGCGGCAGCATGGCCAGCAGGAACGGGTTATCGAGATGCAGCACTTCGACACGCAATACTTTCGCCCAACTGCCGAGTAACAAATCAGCGCCGTTGAACAGTACGCCGCTGCCGAGAATTTCACGCATTGAGCCCAGTACAAACATCGCACAGGTTGCTCCGAGCCCGGTCATCGCACCGTCAAGCGCGGCCAGATGGATCGGACTGCTGGCTGCGCAGGCTTCGGCGCGTCCGACCACAATACAGTTGGTCACAATCAGCGGGATAAAAATCCCCAGCGCCTGATACAGACCAAACGCATAAGCGTTGATCAGCATCTGTACGGTACTGACGACCGAGGCGATAATCAGCACATAAATCGGAATGCGAATTTCATCCGGGATCCACTTACGGAATGCGGAAATCATGGCGTTGGTACAGGTCAGCACCAGTGTGGTCGCAAGGCCTAAACCCAGGGCGTTGGTGGCAGTCGAAGTCACGGCCAGCAGCGGACAAAGCCCCAGCAACTGAACCAGTGAGGAGTTATTGGTCCACAGACCCTGAACGATTATCTTTTTGGCTTCACTCATCACGTGCTCCACAAGGGGTGAGGTGGGAAAGCTGAGACGGTACCGTCCCGATAAACAGCGCCGTGCGTTTTACGGAGCGAACGACGGCGCGCGGTGTAATGGTCGCACCGGTAAACTGATCAAACATACCGCCGTCTTTCTTCACGGCCCAGCGCTCATCGCCTGCACCGTTAACGGTCTGATTGGCGAAATGCTTGATCCAGTCTGAAATGCGCACTTCAATTTTGTCACCCAGCCCCGGCGTTTCATGCTGTTCCAGCACGCGGGAACCGTAAACTTTGCCATGAAAATCAGCCGCCACCAGTAACCGGATCGCACCGGAATAACCATCAGGCGCAGTGGTTTCAACCACCGCGGCCACAGGCTGTCCGTTTTTGCGCGCCAGATACATACGGTGCGGCGTCATGTTACCCAGTGCCTCATCAGTGACGTTGTAACATTCGTTTTGCATGTCGTTGTCGTACACGCCTGCAGGGATCACCTGATCAAACAATATTTTTTGCTGTAACAGCGCCTGATGTTCAATCGTCGGCTTGGTCATCAGGTTGACCAGTGCCGTCATGCCGGTCATCAGTGCGCCAAAGAAAGCCAGAATCAGGCCGTGGCGTCGCATGGTTGCTAACATCATTCTTCCTCAGCGATGCCCGTAAACGCGTGGTTGGGTGTAGTGATCAATCAGTGGCACGGTGATATTGGCCAGTAAAACCGCAAAAGCGATGCCATCCGGATAACCGCCGTAACTGCGGATCAGCCACACCAACAAACCAATCAGCGCACCGAAAATCAGGCGGCCTTTTGGCGTGGTGGACGCCGTCACCGGATCGGTGGCGATAAAGAACGCGCCGAGCATGGTCGCGCCGGAAAACAACCCGACCAGCGGTGAAGAGTAGCTTTCCGGTGCCAGACCCCACGCGATACCCGCGCAGACAGTCAGCATACCTAACAGGGCGACCGGAATGTGCCAGCTGATGATTTTGCGCCACATCAGGAACAGCCCGCCGGCGAGGAAACCCAGGTTAATCCACTGCCAGCCGAGACCGGCCAGCGTGCCGCTAAACAATGGCGTACTGAGGATCTGATCGGCGCTATGGCCGGAGCGCAGACCGGTTTTAAACGCATCCAGCGGTGTTGCCTGCGTCACGCCATCGACGTTCATATTGAGCTGATAGGCGGTCAGATCCAGACTGTTATGCCCGGTGAAAATAGTCCGCAGTGTATCGGTGAAGCCTGCGTGATGGTGTTGCAGGGTATCAGGCGGCAACCAGGTGGTCATTTGCACCGGGAAAGAAATCAGCAGTACCACATAACCTACCATGGCCGGGTTAAACGGATTCTGACCCAGACCGCCATAAAGTTGTTTGGCAATAATGATGGCGAAAATCGTGCCGAGTACCACCATCCACCACGGGCCCAGCGGCGGCAGGCTGATACCCAGCAAAACCGCGGTCAGCAGGGCGCTGTTATCTCCCAGACGTTTCGTCACCGGCTGTTTTCGCAGTTGTAACACGGCGCCTTCTGCCAGCAGAGCAATCACGATAGCCAGTGTCAGTTGTATCAGCGTGCCGTAACCGAAGAACCAGACCTGAGCGATCAGGCCGGGAATACACGCCAGGATCACCATCATCATGATGGTGCTGGTGTTCTGGCGATTATGTGTAAAAGGTGAGCTTGCGATCCTGAAGGCCATCTATTCCTCGTTAGACATTGTTTGGGCGGCTTTACGGGCCTTAACCCGGGCGATCGCCGCAGCCACGGCGGCTTTGCGTGGATCGCTTTCTTGTTGTTTTGGCTCGGTTTCTTCTGCGTCCTGCGCGGCCGCTTTTTTGGCTTTGGCGCGGGCGATGGCAGCGGCTACTGCCGCCTTGCGTTTGTCGTCTGCGGAAGGTTCGGCAGGTGACGCTGTCACGTTTTCTTCACCGGCAGGCTGATGTGGTGCTGCGGCTTTCTTCGCTTTTACACGGGCAATCGCGGCCGCCACGGCGGCCTTGCGGGCATCTTCCTCAGCGGGTGGCTGAGAAACGGCAAGCTCACTTTCTCTGGCTTCAACAACCACGCCAGTGTTGCCGGCTTTCTTCGCTTTCACCCTGGCAATCGCGGCAGCCACCGCGGCCTTACGGGCATCTTCCTCAGCGGGCGGTGCTGTTTCAGCCACCGGTTCAGAGGCCACAGGAATATCCTGCTGCGCGGCAGCTTTTTTAGCTTTAGCGCGGGCAATTGCCGCCGCCAGTGCGGCCTGGCGCGGATCGACTTCCGGCGTGTCAGCCACGGGTTTTTCTTCTACAGGGGCTTCTGCTGCCGGTGTCTCGCTGAGTTTTACAGCCGCTTTCTGATGCTTTTCTTCCCGCGCTAATTTTTCACGCTCCATACGCGCCTGTTTGGCTTCGAAACGCGCTTTGGCTTCCGTGGCACGTGCGCTTTCGTTATCGATGGCGCGGATTTCAGCCTTTTCCTGACGGTAATACTGCACCAGCGGAATATTGCTCGGGCAGACATAGGCACAGGCGCCGCATTCGATGCAGTCGAACAGGTTATGCTTGCGTGCTTTCTCGTGTTCCTCGCCTTTACTGAACCAGTAAAGTTGTTGCGGCAATAAACCGGCCGGACAGGATTCCGCACACAGGCTGCAACGGATGCAGGCTTCTTCCGGCCCGGGCTGTCCCAGTTCGGATTCGGACGGTGCCAGCAAACAGTTGGAAATTTTGACCACGGGTACGTTGAGCGACGGCAGGGTAAAGCCCATCAGCGGACCGCCCATGATCACCATCTTTTTATTACCCTGCGGTTGTAACTGACCTTCCTGCATCAGGTGCTCAATGGGGGTACCCAGACGCGCCCAGACGTTGCCCGGTTTTGCCATTGCTTCACCGGTCAGCGTGACCACGCGTTCAATCAGCGGTTCGCCGTCAATGATGGCGCGTTTAATGGCAAACACAGTGCCGACGTTTTGCATCAGCACGCCGATGGACGACGAGTGATGGCCTTTTGGCACTTCGAGGCCGGTCAGGATTTTAGTCAGCTGTTTGGCACCGCCGGACGGGTATTTGGTCGGGATCACCCGCAACTCAAAACGCACACCGTCGGAGATTTCAGCGCTGATCGCCGCTTTTAGTGCGGCAATCGCTTCAGGTTTGTTGTCTTCGATGCCGATCAGCACACGTTCAGGATGCAACATGTGACAGAGGATGCGCGTACCCTGGAGGATTTCCATGGCATGTTCCTGCATCAGCCGGTCATCGGCAGTGATGTAAGGCTCACATTCGGCAGCATTAAGAATCAGTGTGCGGGTCGAGGTCAGGCCGCCAGCCAGTTTGCTGGCGGTCGGGAAACCGGCGCCACCCAGCCCGGCAATACCAGCCTGACTGATGCGCTGATTCAGTTCGTCAGCAGTAAGCTGACGGTAATCGGCCACGAATTCACGGTCACACCAGGTGTCCTGGCCGTCGGCGTCGATTAACACACAAAGCTCTTTCAGGCCGGAAGGGTGCGCAGTAATGTGTGGCCCGATGGCGGTAATCACGCCTGAGGTCGGCGCATGAACCGGTACGGTACGGCCACGACCGGTGGTCAGCGGCTGACCTTTTAACACGCGGTCGCCGGGTTTCACACACAGCTCGCCTTCAGGGCCAAGATGTTGCTGAAGCGGGATGATAAAGCGCTCAGGCAGTGGCACGTTGCGCAACGGAACGTGGCTTGACTGAGTCTTCATTTCCGGCGGATGAATACCGCCGTCGAAGTCCCAGATCTTGTCTTTTTTGAGCGCCGCAAACAGATTAAACATGTTACTCCGCATGGATGACCTGAACCGGAATGGATTTCAAATCCCACTTCCAGTTTGCGGTGGTGGTTTTTACCGGCAGCATTTCGATGCAGTCCGTCGGGCAGGGCGCGACGCACAGGTCACAGCCGGTACATAAATCGGTAATCACGGTATGCACGGCACGGGTGGCCCCTACAATGGCATCAACCGGACATGCCTGAATGCACTTGGTGCAGCCGATGCAGTTGCTCTCGTCGATGTAAGCCACTTTACGCACCGGTACTGCCGCCGCGGCGTCTTCGCCCATCGGCTGAGGTTCAACGTTAAGCAGGGTTGCCAGTTTGAGCATGACCGCTTCGCCGCCCGGCACGCATTTATTGATGTTGTCGCCATTGGCGACCGCTTCGGCATAAGGTTTACAGCCGGGATATCCGCATTGCGCACACTGGCTCTGCGGCAGAATATCGTCAATCTGATCGACAACCGGGTTGCCTTCGACGGCAAAACGACGCGAGGCGTAACCCAGCAGCAGGCCAAAAACCAGCGCCAGAGCGGTCAGCGCGCCAATTGCTACCCATAATTCAAACATTAGAATTTCACCAGACCCGTGAAGCCCATAAAGGCCAATGACATCAGGCCGGCCGTGACCAGCGCAATCGAAGAACCTTTGAACGGTGCCGGAACATCAGCGACGACCAGACGTTCGCGAATGGCAGCGAACAGCACCATGACCAGCGAGAAGCCCAGTGACGCGGCAAAACCGTACAGCGCGGATTGCATAAAGTTGAACTGCTGGTTGATGTTAAGCAACGCCACACCGAGCACGGCACAGTTAGTGGTGATAAGCGGCAGGAAAATACCCAGCAGCCGATACAACGACGGGCTGGTTTTACGCACGACCATTTCGGTGAACTGCACGACAACGGCGATCACCAGAATAAAGGCCATGGTACGCAGATACACCAGCCCCAGTGGCATCAGAACAAAAGTGTTGACGATCCACGAGCAGATATTGGACAGGGTGATCACGAAGGTGGTGGCGAGCCCCATCCCGATAGCCGATTCCAGTTTCCTGGACACGCCCATAAACGGGCACAGGCCAAGAAATTTGACCAGCACAAAGTTATTGACCAGCACGGTGCCGACGAAGAGTAATAAATAAGAGGTCATAGCAATTGCCCGGACATAATAATCATTAAAAAATTCAGGGTTATTCCGTAAAGGTTTCTTTTACCCGCAGTGAGCGCTTGAAATAAGGCACAAAGACGGCGGCGGCCAATAAAGGTAACAATAAGTTACGCACGGCCAAATCATCGGTAACCGGTGAGAATGCAAAGGCTTTTACTGCCAGAAGCACGGTGCACAATAACCAGATAATATACATTTTAGGTAACGCTCTGGCGCGCTTACAAAATTGCCATAATACCGCAACGGTAAATAACCCCATCCCCAACGTGGTCACTACAGAGAAATACCATTGCAGGGTAAATGCCTGCGAGTTGGTGATTAAATATTCACGCGATTCCGGTACAAATAATGCCATTGAAAACAGAAACAGCATTAATACGACGCTGAGCAGCGTCACAATCAGATACGCCATCGGGGCCAGTAACCACCCGCCAATACGTTTATAGCCCGGATTATTCGACATAAAAGCTTTTCTCACGCTGGTTTTGCCATCAAATCAGCACAGGGAAACTTCCCCGACCTTCAAGGCGCAGTAGCTTAACCCGAGTTCGCTTCAGCCGATATCGTATTTATGTGATCAATACCTTAATCCTTCCGCCGTCTCTGCGTTGACTGCCTTCACGCGCCCCGGTCACAGACTTTTGTATGCTCCGGGGACACGCTCAGTGAACGCACTGATACAGCCTGAACGATTCAGGAATTAAAAGCGGGGAGGACTAGTGCACCGGCACCAGAATTTCGGTGGCGACGATCACCACAATCAGGCCAACCAGCACGGGAACGGAGGTCCGTTTAACCACTTCGAAAGGCGAGATTTTTGCCATGCCGGCCACTGCGACCACAACGCCGGAAACCGGGGAAAGGGTCCGGCCCAGGTTGGACGCCTGCAACATCGGAATGACCAGGTATTCCGGATTAATGCCCATTTTCGTCGCCAGTTTAGGGATGAGTTCAACGAAGGCATAGAACGACGCATTGCCGGATCCGGTAGTCATGGCGGCAAGCACGGTGATCACCACCAGTACCAGCATCATAACGATGCTGCCGGAACCGAAGTTTTGCGCCAGTCCGATCAGGCTGCTGATAAACCCGACAGTACTTAAACCCTGAGCAAACACGCCTGCCGCGACCAGCAACATCACCACGTTGGCGAATGCATCGGCCATGCCGCGATACGCCACGTCCAGACCGGCGAATACCGCTTTGCCGCTACGGTTACGCACGGTTTCAATCAGGGCGGTCAGCAGCATGCAGATCACCAGAATGGTGATGATATGCAGATTCGGCCCCCATTTTCCGTCAAAAATCAGCACACCGATAATCGGCGTGAAAGGCAAAATGGCGTAGAAAGCCGGAGCATTGGTTTCAGCCACATCGTCAGCATTTGAATCGACCGTATCCACCTGGGCTGTGGTATCGCGTTTATCCAGATAGCGTTGCCAGAAGAAATGCGCGACAGCCATTGCGGCGATGGCGGCAATCGAAATAGGCAGGGTGACTTTAAAGGCAAAATCCACCAGCGGCATGTTCGCCGCCTGCGCGGCCAGCACAACGTCACCGGATGTTGGCGAAAGGATGATTGCCGCAGGGGATGCACAAATCGCCGCCGCCGCGCCCCGGCTGATGCCGACGTTGACCATTATCGGGAACAGTGTCGCCATCAGTAACACGCCCAGACCGGTGGCGGAAGATACCGCCAGCGACATCAGACACGCCAGGATATAAGCCGCAACCATCAGAATGTACGGTGAGTTGATCATCTGTAACGGACGCGATGCCAGTTTGACGACCACATCATTGGCCCCAATATGTGTCATATAGGCCGCGAATCCGCACAGCATCATGATCATCATTCCCAGATCGCCACCGCGGCTCATCAGCAGAATTTTGACGTATTCAACGATATCTGTGGCATTCCAGCCGGTACTTTTTGTGCCTTCCGGCAGGATACTGTGGCCCATCATTGCACTGATAATCAGCAGCAATAAGCCACCTACCATCAGCACGCCGGTGGGTGAATAGCCTTTAATGATATAGCGTCCGACAAAGACGGCGACCACCAGCCCGATCAGTAATTCCAGCATTATTGTATTCCCCGAGATTAAATATGGATCCAAGTGAAAGGCGGGCACTTTGCCGAAATAGCTCACCGGGCGTAATGACGCTTATCAATTATGGGTGATGAAAAAGCGGGGAATATTTAAATTTGTGATGCTTAACGGGCATCACGAGGGGCGTTTAAAACAAACTTCAAGTTCAAAACCGTGGGCCGACGCCCACGACCTTGACCTTAAGGCCAGTTTGGGTGGCAACCCAAGGTGTTGACCTAAAGGCGGTTCGGGTGGCAAACCCAAAATCAAAGCTTCGGGATTTCCCGATAAAATCCCACGCCGATGAGGCGTCCAAACAGAAATGGTATAAATTTCCTTCCCCGTAGCCAGATTTCCAGCCGTGAAGGGGCACGCTTCCTTTGTTTCTGTCCGGCCTTACTGATCATAATCTGTAACGCCTGCGTCGCCCAGGTCGGGAACATGCGACGGCGCTGAATGCGTTTTAAATGCCGCAGCGTCAGGCGTCCGGCCTTGAGCGGTTCAGTGATGATATTCGCCGTCGCCACGGCATCCTGAATGGCCAGATTCACGCCAACACCGCCGATGGGTGACATCGCATGCGCTGCGTCGCCGATGCACAGCAGCCCCGGTTTTGCCCACTCTTTCAGACGGTCAATGCGGATCACCAGCAGGCGTACGTCTTCCCAGCTGAGGATATCTTGCTGAAGACGCGGGCGTTCGAAGGGAGATACTTCGGTCAGCAGGTCGAGAAAGGGCGCGATGCCCTGCGCTTTGAGCGAATCCAGACTGCCTTTGGGAATCGAATACCCACACTGCCAGTAATCTCCCCGGTCAATCATGATGAAGTTTTTCTTCGGGCCGCGGTGACCCATTGACCACTGCGGATCGTCCGGTCGTTTGTGAATTTTCAGCCATAACACGTCACGCGGCGTGCCATAACGGCGGACTTCCATCCCGGCCTGTTCCCGCACGATGGAATTACGGCCATCGCAACCGATCACCAGACCGGCATCAAAGTGCTGCGTTTCTCCGTCCACTTCAGCAATAACACCGGATACCTGCCCTTTATCCTCCTGCAACGACAGCACCTGTGCATTATGGATCAGCCTGAAATTGGGCAGTTGTGCTGCCTTACCGGCGATAAAGTTAAGGAAATCCCACTGCGGCATAAAAGCGATAAATTTACACTGCGTTGGCAGATGGCTGAAGTCCGCCAGCGTGGTTTCCTGGCCGTCGATTTCACCATATAGCTTTTCAGCGCGCTGGTGTGGCAGGGCGAGGAATTCGTCGAGGAAACCCAGTTGCCAGATGATGTCCAGCGTCGAAGGGTGAATGGTGTCGCCGCGAAAATCGCGCAAAAAGTCACGGTGTTTTTCCAGCACAGTGACGTCAATACCTTTACGCGCCAGAAGATATCCCAGCATTAAACCTGCGGGACCGCCCCCGACAATGCAGCATGATGCTGCTGAAGACTTTGTATCCGGTGTCATAACCACCTGCCTGGCAGAATGAATTCATATGATAACAGTTATCATTTGCACTCCTGCGCGTCAATCCATCCCGTGCTACATCACTGAACATTACCTGCACAGCGGTACAACATATCCGGCTTTATTTGCACCACCGCGATCTGCCCGTCATCTTCCCGCATGGAACGTTATTTATTCATATTCCATTTTAATCAATTGCTTAACGGCGGTTCTGCAAACTGGCAGACAAATTGCAATGTGGTCCACAGGTTGAGTTGTTGGGCCAATTTGGACCGGTGTCCGTTGAAAACAATGTGCGGAGAAGCCAATGAGCGGCGAAATAAATTTATTGCATCCGATCGCGCCACAACAAAGCGACACCCTGGTACTGGATGCGCTGACGCGTTATGTGGCGCAGTCCGGCACCCGTATCGGCGAGAAACTGCCTCCTGAGCGTGTGCTGGCTGAAGGTCTGGCGGTGAGCCGCAACACCGTGCGTGAGGCGCTCAAACGCTGGGAGGCACTGGGGATTATCGTGCGTAAAAAAGGCAGTGGCACTTTTTTGCAGTCTGAAATTACTGCCAACGACAGCTTTCTGTCCCTGCGCTTTAAAAATGATTCCGCCACCATGCTGCATGCGCTGGAAGTGCGCCGGATCATCGAATGTGAGGCTTCGGCAATGGCGGCAGTACGTGCGACGGAAAGCGATTTGCTGTTCATCGAACAGAAACTGGTTGTGATGGAAAAAGTACATCTGAGCATCGGTTCCGCAGGGGCAGAAGACTGGCAGTTTCACGCGGCGATCTACAGCGCCGCGCACAATCCGCTGCTGCTGCAAATGGTCGGCGGCATTTACGACCTGCTGCATGCCTTTTTCGAATCGCCACCGGAGCAGGCGCTTTTCAGCGACTCTTTTCCGCTGCACCGCCTGTTATATGAAGCCATTGCGCGCCGCGAACCGGAAAACGCGCGCAGGCTGAGCAACGACATTCTGAACATAACCGAACGTGACATGAAGGAAGTGATCAATGCAGCAAGATGATAAGAGCCAGCCGGTTGAGTTAAGTGAAAACACGCATTTAGTGCATGACGGCCGCCACGATCGCGGGGCGATTTCACCCCCTATCTATCAGTCGTCGTTATTTAGTTTCACCGATTATGACAGCATGATTGCCCGTTTTCGTGGTGACAGCGACCACGCATTATATTCCCGCGTCGACAACCCGACCGTGATCGAATTACAGAAGAAGGTGGCGCAGCTTGAAGGCGGCGAAGCCTGTCTGGCGTTCGGCAGCGGCATGGCGGCGATCAGTAATGCCATTCTCAGCGTGGCCGGTCCCGGCGATAAAGTCGTCTGTGTGAATCACGTTTATCCAGACACCTACCGTTTTCTGCGCGGTTTCTGCACCCGTTTCCAGATTGAATCACAGTTTGTCGATGGAGGTTCTCTGGCCGCACTCGAAGCGGCGATTCAGGGGGCGAAACTGTTATATCTCGAAAGCCCGAACAGCTGGGTGATGGGCGAGCAAAATCTGCCAGCCATTGCCGCGCTGGCCAAAAAATACGGCGTAATAACGATGATCGATAACAGCTGGGCGTCACCGGTTTTCCAGAAGCCGCTGGCGGCAGGCATCGATCTGGTTATTCATTCTGCGTCGAAATACATCAGCGGACACAGCGACGTCGTTGCCGGACTGGTGATTTCAAGTACAGAACACATCACTGCCATCAGTCGTTATATCAGCCCGTTTTTAGGCGGCAAACTCTCCGCGAATGAAGCCTGGCTGTTGCTGCGCGGCTTACGCACGCTGCCGCTGCGTATGCGCCAGCATCATGAAAGTGCGCTGGAACTGGCGCGCCGCCTGCAGGGCTATTCGCGTATCACGCAGGTGAATCATCCGGGGCTCGAGCCGCTGCCGACTTCCACACTGACCGGCTACAGCGGCTTGTTCTCCTTTGAGCTCAGCGAAGGCATTGACATTCCGACGTTCTGCAATGCGCTGACCTTATTCCGTATGGGCGTCAGTTGGGGCGGTTTTGAAAGCCTGGTGATGCCGGCCATTTCGGTGCTGAATCAGGCGGGTGAATTTAACTCGGCAAGAGATTTTGGCGTCTCACCCCGTGTGATCCGCATTTCAATCGGGCTGGAAGATACTGAAGATTTATGGCGTGACTTGAAAAACGCCATCGAAAGTGCTTGTTCCTGAAGCCATTTTTTGAAAATACCGTTCCTGTGTTCCGACTTTTTTCACCGTGGAGAATCAAGATTATGCGACACCCGAAACGTCATGTGCTCAGCCTGCTGGTGCTCAGCCTGTTTTCCTGCGCCAGTTTTGCCGCCACTAAGCTGACGCTGGTGGAAGTGATTACCAGCCCGGCACGTACCGAAATGCTGCAAAAGATGTTAACCGCTTACAAAACACAGCATCCTGATGTCGAGATCGAGGTCGTGTCGCTGCCGTGGGGGCAGGCGTTTGAAAAGCTTGGCACCATGATTCAGAGCGGGCAGTACCCGGATGTGGTGGAAATGCCGGACACCTGGCAGGGGCTGTATGCCAGTAACGGTATGCTGGCTGATCTCGAACCCCGGCTGAAAGGCTGGACAGGCACGGCAGATCTGACCGACAAAACGCTGACCATGGCGCGTTCTTCCGGTGGCACCGCAACGATGATCCCGTACGGTTTTTATCTGCGGGCGATGTTCTGGAATAAAAAACTCTTTCAGCAGGCGGGCCTGACCGACGCGCCGAAAACCATGGATGAGTTTATGGCGGATGCGAAGAAAATCAGCGCGCTGGGCAACGGGATCAGCGGCTATTGCATGCGCGGCGGCGTCGGCGGCACGAATGCCTGGATGATGTTTATGGCGGCAATGAACGGCTCGCCGGACTTTTTCGATAAAGAGGGCAACAGCATGCTGACCAAACCGGGTGCGGTCAAAGGCGCGCAGTTCCTGGTGGACATGTACCAGAAAGGTTATGCACCCAAAGACAGTGTTAACTGGGGCTTTAACGAAATCGTTTCCGGTTTCTACTCCGGTAAATGCGCCATGCTGGATCAGGATCCGGACGCGCTGATCGCCATCAAGAACAGCATGGACCCGGACGATTTCTCCGTTGCGCCGATGCCGCTCGGGCCGAACGGTAAAGCCTACCCGACTATCGGTTATACCGGCTGGTCGATGTTCAAACAGGGCAAACATCAGGATCAAAGCTGGGATCTGATTTCCTTCCTGAGTAATAAAGAAAACAACCTGACCTGGTCGAAATTCGTCGGCACCTTACCGATTTATAAGGGTGCAGAGCAGGATGCATATTACCACGCGCCACAGTTTGCAGGCTGGTTTGCCGAGCTGAACAGCCCGGATTACATCCCGCTGACCATGCCGACGCACCTCAAAGGCTGGGGCTATTTTAACTCGGTGATTGTAAAAGACAGTTCGCAGGAAACGCTGCTCGGCCAGAACGACACCGAAAGCATGGTGAAAGATTGGGCGAAATACCTGACCAAAGAACAGAAAGCCTGGCTGGCTGCGCAAAAGTAAACCGGATGACTCCGGCACGGATCTGCTGCCGGAGTTCCCCATTCTTCTCAACGGAGACGCGTCATGATGTTGGAAGTTTCACCGCCAGACACCGCTGCCGCGCCGCGCTTCCCACGTTTGCGGGCGCTGCTGGAACCCTGGGTTTATCTCAGCCCGACGCTGGTGCTGATTGGCCTGTTTATCTTTGTTCCGATGGCTATCGGCATTTCCTATGCTTTTCAGAACATACAGTTGCTGAACCCGTTCGATACCGGTTGGGTGGGGCTGGATAATTTTCGTACCATGTTTGATGACCGGCATTTTTATGCCGCACTGCGCCATACCTTCAACTGGACACTGACTTCACTGGTGTTGCAGTTCGCGCTGGGGCTGGGCTTAGCTTTATTGCTCAACCGCGAATTCCCCGGCCGCCGCTGGGTGCAGGCGCTGGTGTTTCTGCCGTGGGCGGTTCCGGCGTTTCTCTCCGGCCTGACCTGGGCATGGTTGCTCAATCCGGTAATTGGCGTGCTGCCTTACTGGCTGGCTGATCTGCATATCATTTCCGAACCGTACAATATTTTGTCTGATCCGCAACTGGCGCTGTACGGCCCGGTAGTGGCGAACGTCTGGTTCGGCATTCCGTTCTTCGCCATTACCCTGCTGGCGGCGTTGCAATCGATTCCGAAAGATTTGTACGAAGCGGCGTCGATGGACGGGGCGAGCGGCTGGCAGCAGTTTTGCAAAGTCACGCTGCCGTTTCTGGCACCGATGATTGCCATCACGGTCATGCTGCGCACCATCTGGATCGCAAATTTTGCTGATCTGATTGTGGTGATGACCGACGGCGGGCCGGCAAATTCCACCTCGATTCTGTCGAGTTTCATCTTCACCACTGCATACCGCAAACTCGACTTTGGTTATGCGTCTGCGATGGCGGTGTTCCTGCTGGTGCTGATGACATTTTATGCGCTGGTTTTACTGCGCATCCGCCATCAGTTGCTGAAATAAGGGGCTCATATGAGTGCATTGTCAATTAACGCCTGGCTTCGCAAGGGCGGGCATCGGCTGGGGATTGTGTTCTATCTGGTGTTCGCGCTGTTCCCGATTTACTGGCTGATCAAAATCTCCATCACGCCGGATAAACTGCTCTACAGTGAAGGTGTGCGGATGTGGCCGGGCGAGATGACGCTGGTCCATTTTCAGCGTGTGTTTACTGAAAGCCAGTTTCCGCTGTATTTCTTCAACAGTCTGATTGTGTCATTCGGCACGGCATTTCTGACCACAATCATTGCTGCCGGTGCGGGTTTCGCGTTTTCCCGCTTCAGTTTTCGCGGCAAAACGGTGATGGCCGCGCTGCTGCTGTTTACCCAGATGTTCCCGCTGGTAATGATCCTCGCGCCAATTTACAAAGTGATGGCACCGCTCGGGCTGACCAATAGCCTGACCGGGCTGATTCTGATTTACACCGCTTTTAACGTCCCTTTTGCCACGTTCCTGATGCAGTCGTTTTTTGACAGTATTCCGAAGGATCTGGAAGAGTCCGCGATGCTTGAAGGGTGCAGCCGATTTATGGCACTGCGCAAAGTCATTATCCCGCTGACTCTGCCGGGGATGGCGGCAACCTTAGGTTTTGTGTTTACCGCCGCGTGGAGCGAATTGTTGTTCTCGCTGATGCTCATCAACAAAAACGACGTGATGACTTTCCCGGTTGGCTTACTCAGTTTTGTGTCGAAATTCGCGGTTTCATGGGGCGACATGATGGCAGCGGCTGTGCTGGCGCTCATTCCTGCCTGTCTGTTCTTTGCGTTCATTCAGCGTTACCTGGTTCAGGGGCTGACTGCCGGTGCGGTAAAAGGATAATTCTATGGCTCAGATTACGATTTCCGATCTTCAAAAACGTTACGAAAATGTCGAAGTATTGCGACACATTAACCTGACCATTAAAGATGGCGAGTTTGTGGTGCTGGTCGGGCCGTCCGGGTGCGGTAAATCGACCCTGCTGCGCACGATCGCCGGGCTTGAACTGGCGACGGCGGGGGATATTCATATCGGTTCACGTCTGATGAATCAGGTGGCTCCGAAAGACCGTGATATCTCAATGGTATTCCAGAGTTATGCACTGTATCCGCACATGACCGTGGCACGTAACATGGGGTTCAGCCTCGAAGTCCAAAAGCGGCCGAAAGCGGAGATTGAGGCGGCGGTGAATAAAGCCGCCGATATTCTCGGGCTGACCGCGTTGCTGCATCGCCGTCCGAAAGAGTTATCCGGCGGACAGCGTCAGCGTGTGGCAATGGGCAGGGCGATCGTACGCGAGCCCCAGGTGTTTTTGTTCGATGAACCGCTTTCTAACCTGGATGCGCAATTACGGGGGCAGATGCGGATTGAAATCAAAAGCCTGCATCAGCGTATGAAGAACACCATCGTTTATGTGACGCACGATCAGGTGGAAGCCATGACCCTCGCTGACCGCATCGTCGTACTCAACCACGGCCTGATCCAGCAGGTCGGCACGCCGCTTGAACTGTACGACACGCCGGCCAATAAATTCGTCGCCAGCTTTATCGGTTCGCCGTCTATGAATTTCATCAACGGTACGCTGGAACTGGGGGATTCTGCACCGCAATTGCGGATTAACGGGCAACTGACGCTGCCGGTAGATCCTTTAATCAAGAATCTGCAAAGTGGTACAGAGGTGATTTATGGCGTCCGCCCCGAAGCCATTGTGCTGTGCGAAGAGGGCGCGCCAGGCGCGGTGCCACTGGATATCACGCTAATTGAACCTACCGGCCTGAGTGAACTTATTCACGGTAAATTTGGCACTGAAAAGCTGAGTGTTTACAGCATGGTCAGATCGGCCGCCGCGCCCGGAGACCGGGTATGGGTACAGATAGATACCGCGCGGATGCAGTTGTTTGAGGCGGATAGTCAGAAGCGGATGAGGAAAATGGGAGAGTGAAAAGCAGTAAATTTCTCGCGCGGGAATAAGTGAATCCCGGTCGGCGCCTCCCCCTTCGCAGGGGGAGGCGCGATAAGTTAAACCGCTTTTGCCTCAGGTAAGCGCATCAGCTTAAACCCGACGCCGACACCGGCAATCAGCATCAAACTGATGAATCCGGTGATCCCGTACCAGCCAAAGGAGTGCCAGAAGAATCCGCCTAACGTTCCGGCGACACTGGAACCCGCATAGTAGCTGAACAGATATAAAGACGATGCCTGACCTTTTGCACGACGGGCACGTCTGCCGATCCAGCCGCTGGCAACGGAATGGGCGGCGAAAAATCCGCCGGTGACCAGAATCATGCCGACGAAAATCAGCCAGACCGGTGAAAAAGCGGTGATTAAAATGCCCAGCAGCATCAGCGACGTTGCGCCGATCAGCACAGGGCCGCGGCCATAAACGCCGGTCAGCGCACCGGCTTTCGGCGAGCTGTAGGTGCCCATCAGGTAAACGACAGATAAAATCCCGACTATCGCCTGGCTCAGATGGTAGGGCGATGAAAGCAGACGGTAACCGATGTAGTTAAACAGGGTCACGAAACTGCCCATCAGCAGGAAACCTTCGGCGAAAAGTAGCGGCAGACCGCTGTCGCGCCAGTGCAGTTTGAAGTTAATCAGCATTTTGCGCGGTTTCAGCGAGCTTGCCCGGAAATGTTTTGATGCAGGCAGAATGCGCCAGAACATAATTGCCGCCGCGAGGGCGAAGCAGCCCACGAATGCAACGGCGATACGCCAGGAGAAGAAATCCGTCAGCACACCACTGACTAAACGTCCGCTCATGCCCCCAATGGAATTTCCGCTAATGTATAAACCCATCGAGAAGGCGACCACGCTTGGGTGGATTTCCTCGCTGAGATAGGTCATGGCGACGGCTGCCACGCCGCTCAGCGATAAGCCAATCAGCGCACGCATGATGAGAATGCCGTCCCAGCTTTGCATAAAGGAACAGACCAGCGTGCAACCCGCAGCGAGAAATAACGCTACCACCATCACTGACTTGCGCCCGACTGCGTCAGAAACAGGCCCGGTGAACAACAGGCCAATGGCCATCAGACCGGTAGATAACGATAACGACAGGCTACTGGTGGCCGGTGAAACCCCGAAATCATGCGACAACACCGGCAGGATCGGCTGAACACAATACAGCAGGGCAAACGTCGCCAGACCTGCTGAAAACAGGGCCAGCGTGACGCGGATAAACTCCGGTGTCCCACGTTTGATAAAGGGCGTTTTAAGTCCGGAGCGCGCGACGGGAGTTTCAGGATTTAACTCGTCGTCGTTGACTGAATGACTGGCTGGTGCGGCAGAAATCCGCCGGGAGGTTTTCACGGTAAGTCCTTAATGCGGAGTGCGGTAAAACTTAATTTTAAAATGTATAAGAATTTTAACGCTGCGGCGGTTATTGTCTAATATATTAATCAGTCAAAAATGATATGTTTAAAATATCAATTGGGCCGGGTTAATCCACATCATGAATCATATCGAACTGCGTCATTTGCGTTATTTCATCGCCGTTGCGGACGAACTGCATTTCGGCCGTGCAGCGGAACGTCTGCACATTTCCCAGCCGCCGCTGAGTCAGCAAATCCAGGCGCTGGAAACCCATCTTGGTGCCACGCTGTTTTATCGTAACAACCGCACTGTAAGACTGACGCAGGCGGGACAGGCATTTTTGCTGGAAGCCCGGCAGATTTTGCAGCGGGTCGGTGAGGCCTCCGCTCAGGCAGCCCGCATTCATCGCGGTGAGTCAGGCAATCTGACGCTCGGGCTGACCTCTTCGGCACCTTTTTTACGCCGTGTTTCACGCACCTTACACCGTTTTCGTTTGTCCTATCCGGACGTCAATATCCGCATCGAACAACTCAACAGCAAACAGCAGATCGAACCTTTGCTGGAGGGAAAACTGGATTTGGGCATTATGCGCAATGGCGGGTTGCCGGAAGAGCTGGAACATCATCTGGTGCTGTCCGAACCGCTGATTGCCGTGGTGCACAGCGATCATCCGCTGAATGCGCTTAAAGAGGGTGAACTGACTTTTCAACACCTTGCCGATCAGCCGTTTGTGTTCTTCTCCAAAGATGTCGGTACGTCGCTTTACGATGACATTCTCGGTCAGCTCAAGGCGCAGGGAATTACCCCCTATATTACGCAGGAAGTCGGGGAACCGCTGACCATCATCGGGCTGGTAGCCGCAGGGCTGGGCGTATCGATTCTGCCTGCTTCTTATCTGCGTATTCAGGTTGAAGGCGTGCGGTATTTGCGATTTGGTCACCGGCAGGGCACGACAGAACTCTGGCTGGTGAATCACGCGCGGCGTCCGGTGACCGCCGCAACCCGTGCATTTATGGAATTGTTGTTACGTGAAGAATAAGAAGGTGAAGTCAGAAGATGCTGTATTTCCAGTCAATTCCGAGCGTCTTTTACCGCAATTTGTGCACCGAATCACATAACGAATCAAATAGTTGACGACATATGACAAAAACCCCAACATAGCCCTAATCTTTATTTTGAAGCGCGAAAATAACAGGAGTTTCTTGAGTGATCCCCGACGGGCAACCAGGACATATCGATCAGATAAAACAAACCAATGTCGGTGCTGTGTACCGCCTGATAGATCTGTTTGGTCCTATTTCGCGTATTGAATTGTCGAAAAAGGCACAACTGGCTCCCGCCAGTATCACCAAGATTGTCCGTGAGTTATTACAGGCGCATCTGGTACTGGAAACTGAATTTCAGGATCCCGGCAGCCGCGGGCGTCCGGCCATTGGTTTAGCGCTCGACACTCAGGCCTGGCATTATCTTTCGGCACGTATCAGCCTGGGTTCAATCACACTCGGTTTACGTGATCTCAGCAGTAAACTGGTGGTGGAAGAGGTCCTTCCACTGCCGGAACAGGCGTCACAACCGCTGCTTAAACGTATTATTTCTGAAATTGACCAGTTTTTTATCCGCCATCAGCGCAAGCTCGAACGCCTTACTGCTATCGCGATTACCTTACCGGGCATGATTGACGCGCGTCGTGGCATTGTGCACCGTATGCCGTTTTATCATGATGTGTTCGATATGCCGCTGGGTGACACGCTGTCGGAACACACCGGTTTGCCGGTCTATGTACAGCACGATATCGGTGCCTGGACGCTGGCCGAGTCGTTATATGGTGCCTCGCGTGGCTGTAAAAATATGGTGCAGGTGGTCATCGATCATAACGTCGGGGCGGGAGTGATCACCGGCGGGCGCGTGCTGCACGCAGGCAGCAGCAGTGTGGCGGAAATCGGCCATACGCAGGTGGATCCTTACGGCAAGCGCTGTTATTGCGGTAATCACGGTTGCCTTGAAACCGTAGCCAGCACTGACAGCATTCTTGATCTCGTTCGTCAGCGTTTAACGGTACCCGTTCCGGCCAGCTTATTGCATGGCGTATCGCTGACCATCGAAGCCGTGTGTGATGCAGCAAACCGGGGCGATCAGCTGGCGCGCGACGTGATTATCAGCGTCGGACAGAGTGTCGGACGTATTCTGGCGATCATGGTCAATCTGTTTAATCCCGAGAAAGTACTGATCGGCTCACCGCTTAATTTGTCTCAGGATATTCTTCATCCCGCGATAATGTCCTGTATTCAACAGCAATCACTTCCCGCTTATAGCGAAAATATCAAACTTGAATCGACACAATTTTATAATCAGGGCACGATGCCCGGCGCGGCATTAGTCAAAGACGCGTTATATAGCGGTTCCCTGTTAATTAAATTACTGCAAGGTTAATATCCTTCAGCGTTCAAATTACCGCTGCGTTGGCTGCATTTGTTCGTCCGGATCACTGACATTAACCTGCTCAGCGGGATTTTCTTTTACTGCCTTGTCGTCATTTTATTAATCTGGATAGATCTTTTATGTCTGTTTTTAAATAAAAAACATATAAGACCTGCACATTAACCGCACGTACAGTCAACAAAACATTGCGCTAACGCAAACTGCTCTGATCGCGCATCGCCTAGACTTTCTGTCGTTACTTTGTCTCTGGCGGTGTTTTCTTACCGGAGACTATCTTTCAATAAGACGGAGAGATCCCGGAGCCTGAATTCCATGTTAACGCACTTTTTCGTCACGGGGACAGACGCTCGTGTAGGTAAAACCATTGTCACACGTGCCTTGCTTCAGGCCTTAGCCGCGCAGGATCGCTGCGTTTTAGGCTATAAACCTATTGCCACAGGCAGCCAGGAGCTGGCCGACGGGGTTCGAAATAAAGATGCGGTAACTCTTCAGCAGTCATCTTCTATTTCTTATCCTTTTAATAAAATAACCCCGCTGGCCTTAACTGACGAAGACATTTATGCCAGCCAGATCCCCGAAAATGTTTTTGAAATAATGACTCATGGTCTTAATTTCATGCGTGAAGAGGCAGATTCTGTAGTGGTTGAAGGATGCGACGGGTGGAGAACGTTGATCACGCCGCAACTTTTATATTCTGACTGGGTACGTCTGCAAAATATGCCGGTAGTATTAGTGGTGGGTATTCAGGAGGGGTGTGTCAGCCATGCATTATTAACCGCACAGGCAATTATTGCGGATGGTTTACCGTTGCTCGGCTGGGTGGCGAACCGCATTAACCCATGTCTGGCTCACTACCAGGAAACGATTGACGCGATCAGCGCCAATATTACAGCGCCGCTGCTGGGGGAAATTCCGTATTTACCCCGAGCTGAAAGCCGCGATTTAACCCGGTTTATTAATCTGTCCAGTTTTGATCTGAAGATGATGTCTCAGGCCTGATAGTGACGTTGTCACTACTGGTCTGTAATTAACGGGCGCTGTGTGCAAACTCAGCGCTTTTTTTTGTCTATAATTAAGTGTATCTGCCTGAGTGCACTCATCAAAGCAATGCTAAGAAAACAGAGAACATGGCCGTCAATCATTCGGAAGTCAAAACAGCTGCGGTTAAATCCTCTCATCGTCCGCTCATCCTCACTGCCTGCATGTTATCGATGTTTATGGCTGCGGTAGAAGTCACTATTGTCGCGACGGCCATGCCAACTATCATTGGCGATCTGGGGGGATTCTCGCTGCTCGGCTGGGTGTTTGCGGTCTATCTGCTGACACAGGCCATCACCGTGCCGGTTTACGGGCGTCTGGCAGATTTATACGGCTGTCGCAAAATGTTCTTTATCGGCACCACGCTGTTTTTGCTCGGTTCCGTTTTATGCGGGTTTGCGCCTTCGCTTGGCTGGATGATTGGTTTTCGTGCTTTACAGGGGCTGGGGGCCGGAGCGATCACGCCGGTTGCCACTACATTGATTGCCAATGTGTATGGTCCGCAGGAAAGGGCAAAAGCACAGGGATATTTGTCCAGCGTCTGGGGCGTCTCGGCGATTGTCGGCCCGCTGATGGGGGCATTCATCGTTTCTCATTTTCCGTGGGCAGTGGTGTTTTGGGTGAATGTGCCCATCGGTCTGGTGGCGATGATGATTCTGGTGAAATACCTGCCGCCGGACGGTCAGCGTAAACCGCACACGTTAGATCTTGCCGGTACCGGCTATCTGACACTGTCTGTCGCAGCCTTACTGCTGGCGCTGTTGCAGGCAGAGGAACTGGGATATCTGGCGCTGGCGCTGGTGGCCTTGTCAGTTTGCAGCGCCTGGTTGCTGGTCCGTCAGGAGCGTAAAACACCGGAGCCCCTGTTCCCGCTGGCACTGTGGCAAAATAAAGTCATTATTGCCGGAAACGTCGGCGGGGTGATCATTGGTGCCACCATGATGGGTATCAGCGCATTTCTACCCACCTATGTGCAGGGCGTGCTTGGCGGTACACCGTTACAGGCCGGCACCACGCTGGCTCTGATGTCGATTGGCTGGCCGCTGGCGAGCATGTTCAGCAGTCGTCTGATGCAGGCAACCTCATATCGCATGACGGCGGTCACAGGCGGATTATTGCTGGCAGGCGGCAGTCTTGCGCTGTTAGTGCTCTCCCCATCGTCCGGTTTGTGGATGGCGCGTCTTGCCGCTTTTTCGATTGGCGCTGGCATGGGGCTGTGCAACACCACGTTTATTGTGTCAGTGCAAAACAGCGTGGAACCTGCCATACGGGGTATTGCTACCGCCTCGACACTTTTTACCCGCATGCTCGGTTCAGCCATGGGTACCGCATTGCTCGGTGCGACACTCAATCTCAATCTTCAGTATCGTCTGCCACAGGTGAGTGATCCCGTACAGCAACTGATGGATAAAGCGACGCGCGGTACGCTCGAAAGCAGTCAGCTGAATATGCTTACGGACAGCGTGGCGGCGTCGCTGCACTGGGTCTTTGTCGTGTCTGCGGTGATTTCGGTGCTGGCAGTTGCAGCCGGTTTACTGATCCCTTCAGGCGACCGCCCGCACTCCGAACCGCAGCGGGAAAACTAACTTGCGGTTCGTTGTTGTAGCCTGACTGCAATTAACATCAGCGTCAGGCTCAGAAACGCTGCCACTGACGCCATGGCCATACCATCACCGACAGAACCCTGTTCAAACTGGCGCCAGACATACACCGACACGGTTTGCACGCCCGCCGGTGACAGCAGCAGAGAGGTTACCAGCTCGCGCGACGCGACGGCGAACACCATCATCATTGAGGCAAGTAAACTCGGAAACACCAGCGGCAGCAGGATCAGGCGTAATGTTTGCGCCGCTGTGGCGCCATGCACGCGCGCGGCGGCATCAAGATTTCCGCCTATCTGCTTTAATGCGGCGCTGACATAACGTACCGGATAAGGCAACAACAGGCAGCAGTACGCCAGCAGCAAAATCCCCCAGGTGTTATACGGTGTCACCGGCCAGAAGCGCTGGTTCCAGGCCAGAATCAGACCCACACCGACCACAATCCCCGGTAGTGCCGCCGGCAGCAGCGATAAACCATCAATCAATGCGGCACCGCGAATTTTGCGTGCCACCACCAGCCACGATGCCATCAATCCGGTTGCCCCTGCGATAAGTGCAGTGCCCAGCGCCAGACCGAGGCTGGTTGAAAGTGCGGCAGGGGCATCGCCATGTGCAGCAAACACATTGCCAAAGTGTCCTAAGGTCAGATTCTGCCACGAGAGCCCGCCGGACAACGTACGGGAAAACGCGGTGATCAGCATGGAGACAATCGGCAGCGCGACGGCGATCAGTGCCACCGCCATAAACAAAATCAGCACCGGGATAGTCCAGCCAGCCAGCGATTTCTGTGTGACGTCAGCCGGTTTGCCGGTCAGGCTTTCAACATTTTTACCCGCCAGTACCGCACGCTGAACGCTGTATGCGCAAAGCGCAATCGCCACCAGCATCAGCGAAAGCACCGCCGCACCGGGCAAATCGACCGGCCAGTCGGCGAGGCGTTGTTCGATACCTGTGGTGAGCATCAGAATACCGCTGCGCGAACCCAGTGCGCCGGGCACGCCGTATTCTTCAATCGACAGCGTAAACGCCAGCAATAAACTGGATGCCATCGCCGGTAACGCCATCGGCAGTGTGATGCGTATAAATGCCCGCCACGGACCTGCGCCGTGAATGCGCGCGACATCTGCCAGACGGCTGCCGCTGGCCGCCATGCTGCGTGAGACCGCAAAATACACCACCGGGAAAATATTCAGTGTCATCACCACCACCATGCCCGGCAGCGAAAACAAAAAATCATTCAGATGTAGCCATGGCAGCAGTTGCTGGACATAACCGTTAGTCTGTAACGCCAGCATCCAGGACAGCGCGGCAATATAGGGCGGCAACAGGAAGGGCACCAGAAACAGAATGTCCCACAGCGCGGCGGCGGGCAGCGCAAACAGGCCGCGTAAGGCACCCAATGGAATGCCAATCAGACCGCTGCATATCGCCACGCCCAGTCCGACCTTTAACGTGGTGGCGAACAATTTACGTAACTGAGGCTCTTCGAACACAGGGGGAAAGGCGCTGAACGGCGCGGAAAAGCTGCCTGTATCCAGATGCGGGAAGACAGCCTGCAAGGCGACAAACGTGACCGGCACTGCAACCAGCAACAGCAGTGCAATGCCCGTCACGCCCGGTAAAAAAGCGTTTCTGCTCATTAATGAAATCTCAAAAGCGGGCTGTAATGGTTAACAGCCCGTGAAAGGATTACTGCGGGCTGAACAGCTTCGCAAAACGGTCGAGAACGTCTTTACGTGACGCAGAAGCCTGAGAAACTTCCGGAAGCAATTTCAGTGACTTAAACAACGGACGTCTGGCGTCGATATCGGTACGGGCCGGCATCAGCCAGGCATCAGCCACCATTTTCTGGCCTTCAGGCGACAGTGCGTAATCGATAAAGGCTTTCGCTTCTTTTGGCTGCTGGCTGGATTTGAGGATCATCATCGGGCGCGGCGCGATGACCGTTCCGCTGTCCGGGAAAATCACTTTTACGGATTCGCCGTCCTGCATGCTGGCGTAAGATACATAATCAACCGCACCAAAGACGGCGGCTTTTGCACCCTGTAAGACGGGCGTCAGTGCCTGTGCGTTGGGTCCCGCTATGATCATGCCGTTGGCTTTCAGATCCTCAAACAGTTTCCAGGCCTGCTGTGCGTGGGCATTTTGTAACCCGATCAGCAAATCCAGAGACGCACCGGAAAGTGACGGATCCGGCGTAGTGACTTTGTCTTTGAATTCCGGTTTGGCTAAATCGCCCCAGTCTTTAGGCTCGGTAGTACCACTTTTGGTATTCCATACGATACCCAGGGCGGAAATTCCCTGTGCGACGTAATACGGTGTTTTAAACTGCGCCGGAACCTTTTCTGCGTTCGGGCTTTGGTATCCGAGCAACCAGCCGCGCTGTTCGAGATCGGTGGCGGTATCCCAGGATGCTGAGATAAGGATGTCGGCGCGCGGGTTTGCCTGTTCTGCTTCCAGACGCGCCATCACTTTGCCGGTCGTTGCCTGGAACACATCCACTTTTATGCCGGTTTGCTTTTCATATCCGGCTGCCAGTTTTTTTGCCAGAGAGCCCGGCCCGGCGGTGTAGAGCGTCAGCGCCTGTGCACTGCCTGCTGCCATTGCGAGAGAAAGAGTCATTGCTGTCATTACGCCTGTTTGGATACGGGAAAACGTTTTGGAGGTTTTATTGTGTGTGCGGTTCATCATTTTCATTCCATCAAAGGTTAAGCAACAAAAGGTGAAACAACGGAAGGGTCAATCGGGTCAACGCTGGCGATTGCGCCTTTGTCCATGCGCGCAATGCAGTGTGCGAGTGCACGAGCTTCGTGCTGATCGTGGGTGACATACACCGCCGTAGTGCCGAGTTGGCGCAACAGGGTTGCCATTTCCTCGCACAGGCTTTCCCGCAGATCGCGGTCAAGATTCGACAGCGGCTCGTCGAACAGTAAAATTCGCGGCTCGGCAACGATGGCCCTCGCCAGTGCCACGCGCTGTTGCTGGCCACCGGAAAGCTCAGAAGGGCGTCTTGAAGCGAAACCCGCCAACCCGACGCGTTCCAGCGCTGCCATCACTTTCTCCTGCTGCGCTGCACCCCGGATATTGCGCATCTGCAACGGGAATGCGACGTTCTGCTGTACGGTCATATGCGGCCACAATGCATAATCCTGAAACGCCATGCCGAGATGGCGTTTTTCCGGTGGCACATTGATTTTTCCGCTGGCGACAATTTCGCCATCGAAACTGATCTGCCCCGACGCGGGATGCAGCAATCCTGCCAGCATTTTCAGCAGCGTACTTTTACCGCAACCGGAAGGGCCGAGCAGGGCGAGGATAGTGCCTTCGGGCACCGACAAATTGACGCGATTGAGTACCGGGTGACTCCCAAAGAAATGGGAGACCTCATGGATGGCGATAGCGGGAGGAGAAGACATGCGCGCAGGCGCATTCCCGCTGATGGTAGCTGGAATGATCATGGTGGGGAACTATCCTCTTTGGGACTTAATTGTGCTGGTGAGCGTAAAGGGGGAATGTGACGGACGGATGACAACACCTTGGGGTGCCACCCAAACTGGCCTTAAGGTCAAAACCGTGGGCGTCGGCCCACACCGACCAGAGACCCGGTAACGCGCGGGCCTCTGGACTCCGCGCTTTTTCACTGCGCGCTGTCGCGGATATGACGGACATGTTCTGATGCATTGGTGAGTGGCGCAAAATGTCATCGCTTCGCGATTCCCGAATTTCAGGTTTACTCGGCCTACGGCCTCGCCCTTCGGGCCGTCACTTCGTGACGTTGTCTCGCTCCGCTCGGCTCGAGCCATAGGTCTCGAACCGTTCATTCGGTGCCATTTTTGATCACGCCAATACACTTTTCTGAAAATATAAATTCATTCTGTTTTTGAATTTAAGATCGTGCGGGCGGTTCAGAAAGCTTGCTAAATGAGAGGTTGCAGACCTGAGGCTGCAACCCCGAAATGAAGGTACCGCGTAGCGGCAAGATTTCCAGCCTGTCGCCGCGGCAACTGAAACATAGCCAGCGAGCGAAGCGCGTGTTGAAAAAGCGTGGGGAAATCCAAAAGGGGAAAAGCACTTTCCCCTTTTGGGCGGTTTCGGCGCAGCGCGTTAAGAGATCACCGCACGTAAGAAACCGAAATTTACGCTAACTCGCTTTAGCAGTGTAAGCCGCCATTGCAGCGGCCTTCTGCAAATAAATCAGCGGCTGCAAAGCTTGTAATACACCTCATTCCACCGGATCTGATTCTTAAAGTCCGGCAGCGTCGTCTCGTTATCAATCACCAGCAGTTCAATCCCGGTAAGCTCTGCATATAACCGCAGCGCGTCGATATCGAGTGCCTGTGAGAACACGGTATGGTGTGCGCCGCCGCCGAGGATCCAGGCTTCTGCTGCTGTCGCCAGTGATGGCTGGGCTTTCCAGATAGCGCGGGCAACCGGCAGTTTTGGCAGCGGATGCGGTTGTTCGATGGTATCCACCAGGTTGACCAGAAGACGGAAGCGGTCACCCATATCGATGACGCTGGCATTGACCGCCGGACCCGCTGGCGTGGAGAAAATCAGACGTGCCGGATCCGCTTTACCACCTATGCCGAGATATTGCGCGTCAAGCAGCGGTTTCTCTTCTTTGGCAATCGACGGACACACTTCCAGCATGTGCGAGCCCACCACCAGATCACTGCCCGGCTTGAAGTGGTAGGTGTAATCCTCCATGAAAGACGTGCCGCCTTTCAGACCGCTGGCCATCACTTTCATGATGCGCAGCAGGGCAGATGTTTTCCAGTCACCCTCGCCACCAAAGCCGTAGCCTTTCTGCATCAGACGCTGAACGGCCAGCCCCGGCAGTTGTTTCATACCGTGCAGGTCTTCAAAGTTGGTCGTGAACGCGCCGAATTTACCCTGCTCGAGGAAGCGGGTCATGCCGAGTTCAATTTTGGCGGCATCCAGCAGATTTTCACGACGTTCGCCGTTGAGTTTTACCGCATCCGTCAGACGATAGGTGGCTTCGTATTCTTCTACCAGCGTATCGACGTCGCCTTTGCTGACTTCGTTGATTACGCTGACCAGGTCACCAATACCGTAGGCGCTGATGCTGTAACCGAACTGGATTTGCGCAGCCACTTTATCGCCTTCGGTGACCGCAACTTCACGCATGTTATCGCCAAAACGTGCCACTTTCAGATGCTGACTTTCGTTTTTCGCGGCAGCAACCCGCATCCACTGAGCGATACGGCGATGAGATTCACCGTCCTGCCAGTGACCGGCCACTACGCTATGTTGCTGGCGCATACGGGCACCGATGAAGCCGAATTCACGGCCACCGTGCGCAGTCTGGTTCAGGTTCATGAAATCCATGTCCATGGTTTCCCAGGGGATTTCGGCGTTGAACTGGGTATGGAACTGCATCAGCGGCTTATGCAGAATGCTCAGCCCGGCGATCCACATTTTGGCCGGTGAGAACGTATGCAGCCAGGTGATGATGCCCACACAGGCATTGTCATAGTTAGCTTCACGGCATAACGCGGTGATTTCGTCCGGCGTGGTCACCAGCGGTTTGAGCACCAGTTTGATCGGCAACCCGGCTTCGCTGTTCAGGCTACTGACCACCTTCTCGGCGTTCTCTTTTACCTGACGTAATGCCTGGGGACCATACAGATGCTGACTGCCAATGGCGAACCACACTTCGAGATGTTTAAACGCGTCCATTTATGACTCCTGAATATCGGATAGGTAAAATACGAATTAATGTGCCGGTTTTGCTGCAAACAGTGGTTCTGTCGTGGCACACCATTGCTGATAACGTGTGTACAGACGCTGATATTGCTCAACGCGCTGCGGATCCGGCAGCAGTGTGCGTTCAATGCTACAGGCCATTTTTTCCTGAGCGGCAGGGACATCGTTGAATTCCCCGGCGGCGACAGCGGCAAAAATCGCGGCACCCAGCGCGCAGCACTGATCCGAGGCGACAATTTGCAGCGGACGGTTCATGGCATCAGCACAAACCTGCATGATGACCGGCGATTTACGTGCGATGCCGCCGAGGGTCAGCACGTTTTCCACCGGAATATCCTGCTGTTCGAAACATTCCATGATGGCGCGTGCGCCAAAAGCGGTCGCCGCAATAAAACCGCCGAACAGTTCCGGCGCCTCTGTGCCCAGATTGATATCGGTAATGACACCTTTCAGACGCTGGTTGGCAAACGGTGTGCGGCGGCCGTTAAACCAGTCGAGCACCAGCGGCAGATGATCCAGTTTCGGATTTGCCGCCCAGGCAGCAGTGAGATCGGTCAGCAGATTTTTTTGCAGGCTGGTCAGTTGCGGTGCCATTTCAGGATGCGCTTTGGCTGCCTGAATCAGCGGCCAGCTCAGCAGGCGACTAAACCAGGCATACATGTCGCCGAAAGCGGATTGTCCGGCTTCCATTCCGATCATGTCCGGTACCACGCTGCCTTCGACCTGCCCGCAGATGCCGGCAATAGCACGGTCATTGACGCGTTCTTTATCGGCAATGAGAATGTCGCAGGTGGAAGTGCCGATCACTTTGACCAGCGTATAAGGTTGTGCACCCGCTCCGACCGCGCCCATATGGCAGTCGAATGCACCGCCCGACAGCACCACGCTGGCCGGTAAGCCAAGACGTTCGGCCCATTCAGGCGTGAGTGTGCCAACAGCCTGTTCGGCGGTAACGGTGTCGGTAAACAGCGGATACGGCAGATGTTCAACCAGCAACGGATCAAGTGCGGCAAAGAAATCTTTGGGTGGCAGACCGCCCCATGACGGATGCCAGAGCATTTTATGTCCGGCGCTGCAACGTCCGCGCACCACTTTATCCGGCGCGGTGGTGCCGGAAAGCAGGGCGGGCACCCAGTCGCACAATTCGACCCACGAGGCAGCGGCTTGTTTAACCGCCGCATCTTCACGCGATACATGCAGGATTTTTGCCCAGAACCATTCTGAGGAATAAACGCCGCCGATATAACGGGAATAGTCAGGGAAATTGCCGCTGCGACAAAGACGGTTTATCTCTTCGGCTTCTTCTATGGCTGTGTGATCTTTCCAGAGCACGAACATGGCGTTGGGGTTTTCGGCGAATTCCGGTTTCAGCGCCAGAATGTTGCCTTCTTTATCGACAGGGGCGGGGGTTGAACCGGTGGAATCAACACCGATACCCACCACGCGCGCAGCACGTTCGCTGCCCAGACGTTGCACCACATTTTTAATCGCCTGTTCCATTGCCTCTATGTAGTCGAGCGGGTGGTGGCGGAACTGATTTTTTGCCGCATCACAATAGCGACCTTCATTCCAGCGCGGATAATAAACCACATCGGTTTCCATCTCGGCACCGGTCTGGCAATCCACTGCCAGGGCACGGACGGAATCGCTGCCAAAATCAAGACCAAGAGCAATCGCACCTTGCGTCATTCTTTCTCACTCCTTCAGGTTTGCCGTAGTCATTACGGCGGCGAATCGAATTGCTCTAACAGTAGGAGGATGCAAAAAAGTGAGTGAGGAGGCGTTAGCTGGAAGTATGCACAAATCTGCTCCCAATGATGTTTCTGTGAGGTTGGTCAAATGTTAGCGTTTGGCTAAAATCGCTATATCTATGCACAAACCTGCTGTTTTCCCGCCGTGTGATAGCGCTCTACATTCCGTTGCAAAATTACCGCTAAAACTTAACCCGTCTTACAAGAGAGTGTGACGTAAATCCTCTATAAAACCGGACTTCGCCGCACTTTCACTTTGTCTCTTTACGCTACTGATAACGTTTTCACGATTGCGGTAAACCACCCGATGTAAGACTGCGATTGTGAAAAACAACAATAAAAGTCGGAGAACATCATGCATAAATTCACTAAGGCATTAGCGGCGGTCGGGTTAGCTGCCCTTATGTCACATTCAGCTATGGCAGCCGAGAATCCGAAGCTGGGATTCCTGGTTAAACAGCCGGAAGAGCCGTGGTTCCAGACTGAATGGCGGTTCGCAGATAAAGCCGGTAAGGATCTCCACTTCGACGTCATTAAAATCGCCGTGCCGGATGGTGAAAAAACGTTGAATGCGATTGACAGCCTGGCGGCCAACGGGGCGAAAGGTTTTGTCATCTGTACACCGGATCCGCGTCTCGGACCTGCCATCATGGCGAAAGCGCGCAGCTATGACATGAAAGTCATCCAGGTGGATGACCAGTTTGTGAATGCCAAAGGCAAGCCAATGGAAGAAGTGCCGTTAGTTATGATGGCCGCGACCAAAATCGGCGAACGTCAGGGGCAGGAACTGTACAAAGAAATGCAAAAGCGTGGCTGGAAAGTGGCTGATACCGGGGTGATGGCCATTACGGCAGATGAACTCGATACGGCGCGCCGCCGCACCTCCGGTTCGATGGATGCGTTGAAAGCAGCCGGATTCCCGGAAAAACAAATCTATAAAGTCCCGACCAAATCTAACGACATACCGGGCGCACTGGATGCCGGTAACTCCCTGCTGGTGCAACATCCTGAAGTGAAAAACTGGCTGATCATCGGCATGAACGACAACACGGTATTAGGTGGCGTTCGTGCAACCGAAGGTCAGGGCTTTAAAGCCGCTAACGTCATCGGCATCGGCATCAACGGCGTGGATGCGGTGAATGAGTTGTCAAAAAGTGCCCAAACCGGTTTCTACGGTTCCCTGTTACCTAGCCCGGATATCCATGGTTACAAAAGTATCCAGATGCTGAATGAATGGGTCACTAAAGGCGTTGAACCACCGAAATTTACTGAAGTGACGGATGTTGTCCTCATCACCCGCGACAACTTCAAAGAAGAGTTGAAGAAGAAAGGTCTTATGTGATCTTCAGATGTGGTTGAAACAAGCAATACCCCTAAATAATTCGAGTTGCAGGAAGGCGGCAAGTGAGCGAGTCCCGATGAGCTTACATAAGTAAGTGATTCGGGTGAGTAAGCGTAGCCAACGCATCTGCGACTTGAAGTATGAAGGGGAGAGACGCTGCTGCAGAGTGGACGACAGGGAGACGTTGAACTGTTTTCTGCTGTGCAGCGGCGTGCATCCATACTTAATCAACTTCCAGGTAGCCACTATGACTCAGCAATCTTTCGATAATAAGACGCCTTTGCTGACACCGTCCCTGACGGAGTTTGATGCGGCCAGGCCGTATCTGGAATTCCATGACATTGGCAAAACTTTTCCTGGCGTGAAAGCGCTGGACGGGATTTCTTTCAATTGTTATGCCGGGCAGATCCATGCGCTGATGGGCGAAAACGGCGCGGGTAAATCTACGCTGTTGAAAATCCTCAGCGGGAACTATCAGCCTTCCCAGGGCAATATTCACATCAAAGGCCAGCCGGTCGCATTCAGCCATACCACGGATGCGCTCGATGCCGGTGTGGCGATTATTTATCAGGAATTACATCTGGTGCCGGAAATGACGGTGGCAGAGAACATTTATCTCGGCCAGTTACCGAGCAAACATGGTTTCGTGAACCGAAAATTGCTGCGTTACGAAGCCAAAATTCAGCTTGAACATCTCGGACTGGATATCGACCCCGATACGCCGCTGAAATATCTTTCCATCGGCCAGTGGCAGATGGTTGAAATTGCGAAAGCGCTGGCACGTAATGCCAAAATTATTGCGTTCGATGAGCCGACCAGTTCACTTTCCGCCCGTGAAATTGAACAGTTATTCCGTGTTATCCGTGAGTTACGTGCTGAAGGGCGCGTGATTTTATATGTCTCACACCGCATGGAAGAAATTTTTGCATTAAGTGACGCTGTCACTGTTTTCAAAGACGGGCGTTATGTCCGCACTTTCGACGATATGATGCAGGTGGATAACAGCAAACTGGTGCAGGCGATGGTTGGCCGTAATCTCGATGACATTTACGGTTACGCACCGCGTCCGCATGGCGAAATCCGCCTTGAACTGGAAGAGGTGAAAGCACCGGGCGTGAGAACACCGGTCAGCCTCACTGTACGCCAGGGTGAAATCGTCGGCCTGTTCGGGCTGGTGGGCGCAGGGCGCAGTGAGCTGATGAAAGGCTTATTCGGTGGCACGCGGATTACCGGTGGCACCGTCCGTCTCGACGGCGTAGCGCTGAATATCCGCAAACCGGCGGATGCTATCCGCCAGGGCATCATGCTATGTCCGGAAGACCGCAAGGCTGACGGCATCATTCCTGTGCACTCGGTGCGTGACAACATCAACATCAGCGCCCGTCGCAAAACAGTCAAAGGAGGGTGTCTGATCAACAACGCCTGGGAAGCGAAGAATGCGCGTAAACATATTGATGCGCTGAATATCAAAACCCCCAGCGATCAGCAACTGATCATGAATCTTTCGGGGGGTAATCAGCAAAAGGCCATTCTGGGTCGCTGGTTATCGGAAGAAATGAAAGTCATTTTGCTGGATGAACCGACGCGCGGTATTGACGTTGGTGCTAAGCATGAAATCTACAATGTGATTTATTCACTGGCAAAACAAGGCATTTCGGTGCTGTTTGCGTCCAGTGATTTACCGGAAGTGCTGGGTCTGGCCGACAGGATTGTGGTGATGCGCGAAGGTGCAATCTCCGGCGAACTGTTGCATGACGACGCCACCGAAGAAAAAGCGCTGGGGCTCGCCATGTTGCGGACACCCGTTCTTGATTCTGCCCATGACGCTGCCTGACTGAGGAGCAAAATATTATGTCGAGTATGACGACCAATTCAGCTAAACCGGATCAACCTTCAGCCGCCTCACGCGGCGGCCAGGGGCTGATGCGTATCTGGGACAGTTATGGCATGTTAGTGGTGTTCGCCGTGCTGTTTATTGCCTGTACCATTTTCGTGCCCAACTTCAGTTCTTTCATCAACATGAAAGGGTTAGGGCTGGCGATTTCAATGTCCGGGATGGTGGCTTGCGGGATGCTGTTCTGCCTGGCTTCCGGTGACTTCGATTTGTCAGTTGCGTCGGTGATTGCCTGTGCGGGCGTCACGACCGCCGTGGTAATCAATATGACCGAAAGCTTGTGGATCGGTGTCGCTGCCGGTTTACTGCTCGGTATGCTGACCGGTTTGCTCAACGGTTTTGTTATCGCCCGCCTGAAAATCAATGCGCTGATCACCACGCTTGCCACCATGCAGATCGTGCGCGGTCTGGCGTACATCATTTCCGATGGTAAAGCGGTGGGTATCGAAGACGAACGTTTCTTCACTCTGGGTTACGCCAACTGGCTGGGGTTGCCTGCGCCCATCTGGCTGACGGTCAGTTGTCTGATCATCTTTGGTCTGTTGCTGAACAAAACCACTTTCGGGCGTAACACGCTGGCGATTGGCGGTAATGAAGATGCGGCGCGTCTGGCCGGTGTGCCGGTGGTGCGTACAAAAATCATCATCTTCGTGCTCTCCGGGCTGGTGTCAGCGGCGGCGGGCATCATTCTGGCGTCACGCATGACCAGCGGCCAGCCCATGACCTCACTGGGCTTCGAATTGATCGTTATTTCTGCCTGCGTGCTGGGGGGCGTTTCCCTGAAAGGCGGCATCGGCAAAATTTCCTATGTTGTTTCCGGGATCCTTATTCTGGGTACCGTGGAAAATGCGATGAACCTGCTGAATATTTCTCCGTTCTCGCAGTATGTGGTTCGTGGTTTGATCCTGCTGGCGGCGGTGATCTTTGACCGCTACAAACAGAAAGCGAAAAAGACCGTTTAATCGGATTTTGTGATAACGCTTTCATCCTGTCATCGTCCGGCATTTAGCGCTATCACGGGTTAAATGCCGGGAAAACGCGTGTTTGTTCACAATATAGTAACCTTTACTGGCAGCGTTTTCACTGCCGGTTAGAATAGATGAAAAGTCCATAGCCATGTGAAGTTTCAGGAGGTTCGATGTATCACCGTATGATTCAGGATCAGCAGCAAAATCCGCTGTTACCGGGTTACAGTTTCAATGCCTATCTGGTCGCCGGTATGACACCAATCCTTGCTGACGGGCCACTGGATTTTGCCATTGACCGTCCCGGCGGCATGAAGGGCTATATCCTTAACCTGACGGTGAAGGGGCAGGGGAAAGTCTTCGACGGCGAAGATACCTTCTACTGCAACCCCGGCGATCTGCTGCTATTCCCGCCGAAAGCCCGTCATCTTTACAGCCGGTCTGCTAACGCTGATTCCTGGTATCACCGCTGGGTTTATTTCCGCCCGCGCGCCTACTGGGCTGACTGGCTCGAATGGCACACCAAAACCCGCGACGTCGGGCGTCTTTCTTTACCGAATAACACTTTGTTGCTGGAATTTGACCGTTTGTTTGCCAACATCGAACAAACGCAGAAATCGGGGCGACGTTTTTGTGAAGAGCTGGGGATGAATCTTCTGGAGCGTTTGTTGCTGCGCGCCATGGAGGAAGATCCGCAGAGCCCGCAAAAAATTATGGATCCGCGTGTTATCGAAGCCTGTCAGTTTATTACTGGCAATCTGGCGGGTGAATTGCGGATTGATGAAGTTGCCCGCCACGTTTGCCTCTCACCCTCACGGCTGGCGCATTTATTCCGTGAGCAGGTCGGGATCAATATCCTGCGCTGGCGCGAAGATCAGCGGGTAATCCGCGCCAAATTATTATTGCAGACCACACAGGAATCCATCGCGACGATTGGCCGCGTGGTGGGATACGATGATCAGTTGTATTTCTCACGGGTATTCCGGAAACGTGTCGGGGTGAGCCCGAGTGATTTCCGCCGCCGGAGTGTCGAGATCAACTATCCGGCCAAGCCGTATAAATCCCATCCGTGGCCGGAGCAGGAAAACGCGGTGGCGTATCATTTTTGAGTTTGCAGAGGGGGCCGCTGCAAAAGGGGCGACCTTAAAACCTTGGGTTGCCACCCAAACTGGCCTTAAGGGTGGCTTATCGCCACCACCCTTAAGAATCCCAGGCTCTTTTTACTGCGCGCTTTGCTCGCTGGCTATGTTTCAGGCATCACAGCGATAGCCGCAAAATCCCGCCGCTGCGCGGTTCCCTCCCTTCGGGTTACAACCCGCGCAAAAAGACGCGCGGTTTTCCACCTCTCGTCCGGCGGTATTTTGGAACCGGCCCCAGGCTTATACTTCACAACCTCACTCATTGTGATTTTGTCTTTTAAAAAAGTCAGGGGCGATTCAGAAAGCTTGCTGAACGGAGCGGCTTCGAGACTTGAGGCTCGAAGACCGAGTGAAGGCACCGCAAAGCGGCAAGCTTTCCAGCCTGTCGCGGCGCTGCCTGAAACATAGCCACGAGCAGAGCGCGCAGTTCAAGACGTGGAGATCCCAAAGAGGGCTCGTCATAGCCCTCTTTGGTCGGTTTCGGCGCGAAAGGCCGATTGATAACCGTTATTGAAAAACCGAAATTTCACAATTCAGTTATTAAGAAGTGCGAATTCATTCGCTAAAGAAGCTTTGTTTCAAAGCCCGCTCCACACCCCGCAGTTCTGCCAGTCCCCGCAGGCGTCCAATCGCTGAATAACCCGGATTGGTTTTCTTATGCAAATCATCCAGCATCTGATGGCCGTGATCCGGACGCATCGGGATAGCGCGCAGATTGCCCGCGCGGCGACGGGTTTGCTCTTCGGTCAGAATCGCTTTGATTACCGCCACCATATCCACATCACCGTCTAAATGGTCTGCTTCATGGAAGCTTCCCGGTACGTCTTCCCGCTGCGTCGCACGCAGATGAATGAAATGCACGCGGTCGGCATAGGTGGTCATCATTTTCACCAGATCATTATCTTCACGCACGCCGTAAGAACCGGTGCAGAAGCAGAAACCGTTGTGAATACTGTCGACCGTTTCTTTCAGCCATTGCATATCTTCGATGGTGGAAATAATACGCGGCAGGCCGAGGATAGGGCGCGGAGGATCATCAGGGTGAACCGCCAGACTCAATCCACATTGCTCGGCAACCGGCACAATGCTGCGCAGGAAATGCGCCATGTTTTCACGCAATTTCGCTTTATCAATACCGTCGTAAGTGGCCAGACGTGCACGGAACTGATCCAGTGTGTAGCCTTCTTCCGCACCCGGCAAACCGGCAATAATATTAGACACCAGCTGATCTTTATCCGCCTGTGTCATTGCCGCAAAGTATTCGGCCGCTTGTTTTTGCTCATCCGCGCTGTAATAAGAAGTCGCGCCTTCGCGCTTGAGCAGATGCAATTCAAAAGCCGCAAACGCGATATGGTCGAAGCGCAGGGCGCGTGAACCATCCGGCAGCAAATAGCCGAGATCCGTGCGTGTCCAGTCCAGAACCGGCATGAAGTTATAGCAGACTGTATCGATGCCGCATTCCGCCAGGTTGCGGATAGATTGCTGATAGTTAGCAATATGTTTTTCAACATCTCCGCTACGGGTTTTAATTTCCTCATGCACCGGAATGCTTTCCACGACAGACCATACCAGCCCTTTGGCTTCAATTATGGCCTTGCGTTTCTGAATTTCTTCCACCGGCCAGACTTCACCGTTCGGGATATGGTGCAGGGCGGTAACCACGCCGGTTGCGCCAGCCTGACGCACATCATCAAGTGAAACCGGATCGTTCGGGCCGTACCAACGCCATGTCTGTTCCATGTGTTTTCCTTAAAATTGTTAACTGACTGTCTGAATGTAGTTGACGCATGGCCGGTGATAAGTTCAATCTTAATGCGCGGTCTGGTCAGGTGGTCTGCTGGTCAGGCCATCAGACCGACATATGATTCAGCATCAAACCGATCTTTAATGTGATCGGGATAACAGATCTGGGATTCAGCATGAACACGGAGAAAATAATGGCATTACCCACCCTTAAAGTTGAACGGCTGTATCGCCAGATTTCTAATGTCTTGATTAATTGCATTAATACCGGTCAGTTTGCGCCGGGCGCGATGATCCCTTCTGAGCGCGATTTATCCAAACAGCTGGGGGTCAGCCGTTCATCCATTCGTGAAGCCCTGATTGCACTTGAAATCACCGGCTGGGTGGAAATCCGCACCGGCAACGGCGTATATGTCAGCGATCCGCTGCCACAGGCCACACCCGCGGTGCAAACGGTGAATACCGAAGAGGAATTCAGCCTGCAATCACTGGTAAAAGCACGTCAGGTTTATGAATCGATGACAGCAGAACTGGCGGCAATTAACGGCACTGACGATCAGTGCGAAAAGCTAAAAGCCATCGCCCGCGAATTAAACGAACTGAATGCTAATAACGACGCCTTCCTCGAAGCCGATCGCCGCTTTCATATGATGATCAGCGAAATGACCGGCAACGAAGTGCTGCACGATATGATGGGATATTTGTGGGATAAGCGACGTTCACGCCGGTTTATGCGCCTGGAGAGTCATTACACCGAAGTGGATTTCGCCCGTGAAATGAATGCCGATCATCAGGGGATCCTGGACGCCATTTTGGCGAAAGATGGCGCAGGGGCGCGGGCAAGAATGAGCCGCCATTTACAGCATGTGTATGACCAGCTATTTGCAGAATAAATGAAGAGAGCCTAAGCTCCCTCCCTTGCGAAGGGGGGAGCAAAAGAAGCTGCCCCTTAAAATTCATTATGTTCCGACCCGGCTTCACTCAGCTCGGATACGGCACCCACCCGCCGCCGTTGAGCCGGATGTAAATTTTCCCCTGATATTCCATCACCACCGAGTTCTCATTTTCTGATACCAGCGGCGTTTGTGGCAGGTTCGAGCCGAAAGTTTTCCAGTCCATTGTCGGGCTGTTAAATACTTTGCCATCGACTGCGCGGGCGACCATTTCTGAAATCGCCTGATAGCTGCTCTGACCCTCGATTTTCATCGGTGACGGCGCATGGGGGGCCTGCATACCAAAGAATTTCACGCCGACCGGAATGTGGGTAATGCCCGGGCTTGGAATGTCACGCAGACCCGATATTTGCATCTTATCGCCAACCAGGGCAGCACCATGCTCGGGCACCACCAGCAGCATGACTTTGCGGCCGGATTTATCCAGCTGATCCATAAAAGTATTCAGCTGATTCAGCAGGGTTTGTGCACGGTTATGGTAATCCGCGCCTTTATTGCTGCCCACATAACGGTTGCCGTCATGCAGCGGGATCAGGTTAAAGAAGGTCGCGGTGCGCGCGGTACCGGCTTTCTCCTGATTTTCCAGCCAGCGGGAGAACAGCTGCCCGTCGTTGAAAATCGGTGTGCCATCAAATGACGTCAGCTCATAACCCAGACCGGCCTGTGACATTAGCGGCGCTTTCATATCGGCATCATCACGCAAGTTACCGATGTAATTACCGAATACACCCGTATGATCCATAGCCAGTTGGGAAGTGAAGCCCAGACGCGCGAGATCGTCAAACAGATAACACTGCTGACCGGCAGGCTGATACAAATCATGATGCGAGGTCTGACCGCAACTGGCGCGCAGCAGGCGGATAGATGCCGGGCCGCTGTAGGCCGTGGCTGAATTAAAATTACTGAAGACAAAATCGAAACGTGACCACAGCGGTGAACTGGAAAGATTCACGGCATCCAGATCTGACCAGGCCAGCGAACAAATGTTGATCACCAGCAGGTCAAACGGCTGTGCATCAGCAGGCAACGCATCAGGGAATTTCGTCGTCTTGCGCCGTTCGTTTTGGTAAAACTGCTCCAGATAAGCGTTCAGATTGGCATTGGTCGGCGGACCATTCACGGTGTTATCCGTGGCTGATGGCGCAACGGTCACCGGTGTCGTCACGGTATTTTGGGCGATAGCCGGGGGCGTATAATGCGCGAAAAATGGCGTGATGAGGCCGCTGAGGTTAAGCCACAGCAGTGCAATAACGGTAAATGTGGTCAGCCGGATCCACTGGGAGATAAACAGATAACCAACCAGCAAAGCGAAACCGACGGCAATCCACTGCCAGTTGATAAAGCGATCGGCCAGTTCAAGCAGATAACTGAAACTGAAACCGGCAACGTCCGCCCCCTGATTGACGATTGAACGCCAGCCGGGCAGCCAGGTATCGTGATACAACAGTGCCAGCCCGAAAGGCAGGGCCAGCCACTGTCTCCAGCGATGCAGGCGCAGTGAACGTAACGGGAACAGCAATACTGCGGCAAAGACAAGATTGCTCAGTGCATCAAAATTCAGATACCCCATTGAAAGCAAAACAAATTTAAGTAAAAAATAGTAGTTCCAGGCACCCAGGCCGCGCCAGGATTGCCAGATCCGCAAATGCGGTGAAGAGGATTGCGATTCGTTCATAGTGACGTCTTGGATTTCCCTGTTGCGGCGGAGTCATCAGCCGGTATACCGGAGCGTTTGCGGCTTTTACTGACGGAGCTGGCTGTTATTCGCGTTAAATAGCGCGGCGAAAGGAAAAGGGCCGCGAAACGGTTTTTCCAGCGAGGTAGCCGGTTGCGCAGTACATATCCTGCCGGGAAAAAAATCATCGCTGCCAGAATAAAAATTTCAATAATATCTCTGATGTCCATGCTGTTACTCCGGTGCCTGAATCACAGGCGAATCGCTCACGGCAAGCGTAACGGGCACGGGTTGGTGCACCTGCGCCCGTTTTAACGGTTCTGTTTTATGTTGCACGTATGTTTCTGCCGCCAGCACCGGTGTTGCCATCGGTGGTCTGGCGGCCAGACGGCGAACTTCTGTCTGGATATCCGGTTCCTGACTCCAGAACGTCTGGCTGGTGAACACTTCTTTGACCGGCAGGCTAAACAGAAATGTCAGTACATTTTCCACATCGCTGACCTGACAGTTCGACAGAAACAGATAAAGATGACGCCCGGTAACGGTCAAAATGTCACCGTCACGGCGCAGTGAACATAAAGACATCGCCTGCTGCGGGCTGATCCCGGCGGCAGGGCGCAGAGAAATTAAAATGCCCCGGGATTCCGTCGCCAGAGAGGCGTGATCCCAAATCTCGCGCATCACCTGGCAAAAAACCGGCAGTGGCAGATAACCCTTATGGTGGGTAGGCAGCCGGCTGTCGAGCAGCAATTCGATATCGTCCGGCACATGCCGGGTATACGTGAGGTTTTGCAGATCATCCAGCAGGGTCAGGAAGTTGGAAAGGCGTGCCGCCTGCGGGACAACCAGATTCGCGCCACAGGCCTGAAGCAGGCGCTGATCGACATAACGCAAAGAGGCATTCATTTCACGCACGACAATTTTCAAACCCGTGCCGCGCTGCATACGTAAAAGATGAACCTGACGGGCCAGCACTTCCACTTCGTCATTGCCGGTAAGGGCGAAAATGACTGTCGCCGAGCGGGCATGCGCCGCTCGTGCGGCCAGTGCTTCGTTATCGTCAAACAGGAACCAGCGTTCTGAAAGCGCAGGCGCACCTTCAAGCACCGAGCGATCGGCCAGCAACATCCACTGGTCATCGCCGGTTTGGTCGGAAACTGCCGCAGAAACGTTTGTTTGAATTTCCCAGCCGGTGTGGTGGCGTATCAGCGGATAAAGCGTGTTGGCTTGCGCGCCCAGTGTGTCATGCCACCAGGAAATACCCCATTGATTAGGCTCAACATCCGTTTTCAAATCTGCAACGCCGTATATATTGCGGTGGTATAAGTGAAGCTGAGTTTTAACCGCATTAATACCGTTTCCATAGCAGATAATAAGGAGCGTTGCACCTTTATTATGGGTGCCAGAGCTCATTTCACTCAACCAGCGGGCGAATTGTTTATCACTTATCGCCTGCCAGGTACTGACCGGGAGTAATAGAATCATTAATGAGGCGGAGTGAGCAGGCAGACGATTAATATCGGCTGCAAGAGAGAGAAACGCTTTTTTGCCATTCGCTAACTGGTAATAAAAGGTTTTTTTTTGATACTTTTTCAAATAAGTGAGAAGAATGTCGTCATCCGGTACTCTGTTTTCATGTGCAGTGCAAAGTAAATTGTGCTGCGGAAAAAAAACACTGACCGGAACTTCACCTTGCTGAGCCTCAACAGTTTGACCGCAAAGATGATAAGCGGCTTCCTCACTGTCGGTATTAACCCAGTAAAGCCCCTGAGATTGCATCTGGGTTAATCCATTCCAGAATGGTTTCATGCCCAATGAAAAGGAGAGTGCCATATAGTTAATCTGCTTGTGTCATTTTTGATTAAAAGTCTGCTTTGGGCACACCGGGAATGTGAGTATAATAAATTCTAGCATTGCCACATTAAATAATCATAATACTTCATAATAATGTTTGGTACTAAAAAACCTAAACAGGTAAGGCCATTTTGGCCATGTTGTCTCAGTATTTAGATTGATGCAGGGAGAAAGAACCGGTGGGAGCCAATATTGCAGACCAGGAAGAATCCGAACCGAAAAAAGATGATGATTTTTTTGCGCTGAGTCGCCTTTTTTCTCTGTCAGAATTAAATTACGTCGATATAGCCCGTAAAGAAAAAATCCCGCAACTAATGTCCCGCTGGCCGTTACTGGCTGAGCTGGCGCAATACGGCGAACACAGCGCGGAGAAAAAATAATATGGCTGTCATTGCCTTACAGGGCGTTCGTGGCGGTACGGGGACCACCTCGGTCACGGCTGCACTGGCCTGGGGTCTTGCGCAATTAAATGAGAAAGTGCTGGTGATCGACTTTTCACCGGAAAACTTCCTGCGGTTGCACTTTGGTATGCCTGTCGCTCAGGCATGCGGATGGCGCTATGCGCACAATACGGGGACGTCCTGGCAAAACTCTGCACTGCGCTACCATTCTCATCTTGATCTCCTGCCTTACGGGCATGTCGCAACGGACGACAACAATCAGCCTGATTTCGACTGGCAAAAGGCGATCACTCAGCTTAAAAATACCGGTGTCTATGACTGGATCCTGATCGACTCTCCGGCAGCCGATCCCTTACCTGCACGCACACTTGCCGACCGCACCGTCGTGCTTCTCCATGCTGATACTCAGTCACACCTGCGTTTACATCAGTATGTGCTGCCAGCCAACGGGCATTATCTGCTCAACCAGTTCATTCCTTCCAGCCAGTTACAGCAGGATATTCTGTTGTTATGGCAGGAAACGTTGCCCGCCCTGATCCCGGTGATTTTACACCGCGATGAAGCAATGGCGGAGTCACTGGCGGCGAAACAGCCTGTCGGGGAATGGAAAAATAACAGCAAAATCAGCCGTGAGATTAACACACTGGCGAACTGGTTCCTGCTGCACTTACGCCATCCCGGGGACGTGCATAGCCAGAAAACGCCGCGGAGCCCGGCAAAATGAACCGTCTGCTCAATCTGTTTCTGGTGCCGCCGGTCGTTCTCGAATTACAAAATCGCTACCGGCATTATCGCGCCAGCCATTCCTCACGTATGGCCGCAGGTCTGATGATTATCTGTGTGGCGTTGTGCTGGTTGTTTTTACGTTTTGAATCCCCGTTCTGGCAGCGCGTTAATGCACAGCGCACCCGCTGGTATCCGCAAATTTCGCCCTCTCAGCCGCGTCTGGCCGATCCGCTGCGTTATATCGTGCAAAGTGTATGGCTGCTGATCATCCTGCCATCTGAAGGCAGACGCGGGCGTGTGATCTATAGCCGCTGGCCGCAGCAGTTGCGCGGGAAAGTCCATTTGTGGCTCAGATCATTGCCCGGACAGGTCACCCAAAATCCGCTGGAAACTCAGGTCACACGACGTATCGGCAAAATGAACCGGCTTACTAAACGCATACTGGTGTTACTGACTGCTTTGCTGACGATCACGCTGGCGATGTTCTGCATTTCTCAGCCTTTTGGCTATATCGCGCAGTTTGTTTTCGTGGTGCTGCTGTGGAGTATTGCAATGATTATCCGCCGTATTCCGGGACGTTTCCCGGCGCTGATGATGATTGTATTGTCGCTGACCATTTCCTGTCGTTATTTATGGTGGCGGTACACGTCAACGCTGAACTGGGAAGATCCGCTGAGTCTGATTTGCGGTCTGCTGCTGCTAGGGGCGGAAACCTATTCCTGGACGGTGCTGGTGCTGGGGTATATCCAGACCATCTGGCCGCTTAACCGTAAACCGGTGCCCATGCCTGCGGATATCTCGACGTGGCCAACGGTGGATCTGCTGATCCCGACCTATAACGAAGATCTGAGCGTGGTGAAACCGACATTGTACGCCGCACTCGGGCTTGACTGGCCCCGTGACAAACTGACCATTTATCTGCTCGATGACGGCAACCGGCAGGAATTCGCGGATTTTGCCCATGAAATCGGCGTGAAATACATTGCCCGTGAAACGCGTGAAAATGCCAAAGCGGGCAACATTAACCATGCGCTGAAACAGGCGAAAAGCCAGCTGGTGGCGATTTTTGACTGCGACCATGTGCCGACCCGTTCTTTTTTGCAACTGACCGTCGGCTGGTTCTTTAAAGATAAAAAACTCAGCATGTTGCAAACGCCGCACCACTTTTTCTCGCCCGATCCGTTCGAACGTAATCTCGGCCGAATGCGCCGTACGCCAAACGAAGGCGAACTGTTTTACGGACTGGTGCAGGACGGCAATGACCTGTGGGATGCCAGCTTCTTCTGCGGTTCCTGCGCTGTGTTGCGCCGCGACGCACTCGATGAAATCGGGGGTATCGCTATCGAAACGGTGACGGAAGATGCGCATACCTCGCTGCGAATGCACCGCCACGGTTACACTTCGGCGTATATTCGTATTCCGCAGGCGGCAGGGCTGGCGACGGAAAGTCTGTCTGCTCACATCAGCCAGCGTATCCGCTGGGCGCGCGGTATGGTGCAGATATTCCGCCTCGATAACCCGCTGTTTGGCAAAGGGCTGAAACTGGCGCAACGGCTGTGTTACGCCAACGCCATGTTACATTTTCTGGCCGGTATTCCGCGCCTGATCTTCCTCACCGCGCCCCTGGCGTTTCTGCTGTTACATGCCTATATCATTTATGCACCGGCTGTTGCCATCGCGCTGTATGTGCTGCCGCACATGATTCATGCCAGCCTGACTAATTCGCGCGTGCAGGGCAAATACCGTCATTCGTTCTGGAATGAAATCTACGAAACCGTGCTGGCGTGGTATATCGCCAGGCCAACGACGGTGGCGTTGTTTAATCCCCATGCCGGGACGTTCAATGTGACGGCAAAGGGCGGGCTGAACAAGCATGCTTACGTGGACTGGAAAATCAGCCGGCCATATCAAATCCTGATGTTGCTTAATCTGGCGGGTTTATTCTTTGGAATTTACCGCATTGTTTATGGACGCCCCGACGAAATTTTAACCGTACTGGTGAGCATGGCGTGGGTGATCTACAACATGATTATTCTGGGCGGGGCGATTGCCGTGGCGTTCGAATCCAAACAGGTTCGTCAGGCACACCGCGTAGAAGCCAGAATGCCCGCGTCATTACTCAAGCCAGACGGACATATTTATGTCTGCACCATCCAGGACTATTCCGACAGCGGTGTCGGGCTGGAAACCGCGAGTGCAAGCCAGTTTCAGCTTGGTGACAACGTCACGTTAATCCTGAGCCGCGGACAGCAGGAATATACCTTCCCGATGCAGATCAGCCGTGTGTTTGGTGAAAACATCGGTATGCAGCTATTGCCACTCACAACCCAACAACATATCGATTTCATCCAATGTACTTTTGCCCGGGCCGACAGCTGGGTATTACGCGAAGACAGTTTCCCTGAAGACAAACCGATGGAAAGCCTGCGTGAGGTACTGGGGCTGGGCATCCGGGGTTATCTGCGGATGCTGGACATCGCCCCGCAACGTTACCGACCGCTGGTGTCCCGAACACGATCGTTTGGCCGCTGGTTGCTGTCTTTTGCTCCGCGTAATCCATCGCTGGCCGTTCAGCCTGTTGAATCCAACCTGATGATGACAAAACAATGAAAAAACTTCCGATCACCACTTTTATGGCATCCGCATTGATGACATTAGCGTTGGGTTCTGCTGCACCGGCCTACAGTGAACAGGCTACTGCACCGGTTGTGCCGGGCAATGAGATACCTGCGCCTCAGGTGACGTTGCCGCTGGTGGCACCGGCGGTGAACCCGATGATTATTCCGGGCGCGCCGGTGCGCAACGTGATATTACCTTTTGCCGATGTAGCACCGAGGCCAGGGGCCATCACCTTGCGCGGTATTCAGCCGAACGGGCAGATTGAATTCGGTGTGCGCAGTGACGAAGTCGTGACACAGGCTACGCTGAATCTCGAGTTCACGCCGTCGCCGTCGCTGATCCCGGTCCAGTCGCATCTTAAGGTGTATCTCAACGACCAGCTGATGGGCGTTGAAGTGATTGATAAAGATCAGCTCGGCAAGAAAAATCACTTACAGATGACGATTGATCCGCGCTATGTCACCGACTTTAACCGTATCCGCCTGGAGTTTATTGGTCATTACCAGAACGTCTGTGAAAACCCGGCAAACACCACGCTGTGGCTGGAAATCGGCAAGGGCAGTTCGCTTAGTCTGCAATACCAGAAACTGCCGCTAAGCAACGATCTGGCGCATTTCCCGGTGCCATTCTTTGATGCGCGTGACAGCCGTCCGCTGAGCCTGCCGATGGTATTTGCCGCCTCTCCGGATGCCAGCCAGCAACAGGCGGCGGCGATACTGGCCTCCTGGTTCGGCACCAAAGCCCAGTGGCGCGGGCAATCTTTCCCGGCGCTGTATAACCAGTTGCCGGAAAGCCACGCCGTGGTGTTTGCGACTAACGGTCAGCGCCCTGATTTCCTCAAAGAAATGCCGCCGGTGAAAGGGCCCGTCGTGCAGATGGTCAGCCGCCCGGATAATCCGTACGTCAAAATGCTGCTGATCCTCGGTCGTGATGATCAGGACTTACTGACAGCAGTAAAAGGCATTGCGCAGGGAAATATCCTGTTCCGTGGCGAAACGGTCGGTGTCGATAAAGTGGATCAGATCCAGCCACGCCAGCCGTATGATGCGCCAAACTGGGTGCGCACCGACCGTCCGATGAATTTTGGCGAACTGAAACAGTATGCAGAACAGTTACAGTCTGACGGCATCCAGCCGAACCCGGTCACGCTCAACATTAACCTGCCGCCGGATCTGTTCCTGATTAACAGCACCGGTATTGATATGCGGCTGAAGTACCGTTACACCTCGCCACAGCTCAAAAACACGTCGCGTCTGAGCATCAGCCTGAACAACCAGTTTGTGCAGGATCTGACCCTGAAAACCGGACACGATGAGGATTCCCGGTTACTGCATCTGTCCCTGTTGCAGGGGCTGCTGGATGGCAGCAAGGATCTGAATATTCCGGCGCTGAAACTGGGTGCGGTAAACCAGATGCGTTTTGATTTTGACTACACGTCGCTGCTGGCAAGCGGCAGCGAGGGCCGCTGTGAAACCTATAACACCGTGCCAAATCATGTAGTGATCGACGACAGCTCCACCATCGATTTCTCCGGATACCGTCATTTTATGGCGATGCCTGATTTGCGCGCCTTCGCGAATGCCGGATTCCCGTTCAGCCGCCTGGCGGATTTATCCCAGACGCTGATTCTGGTTCAGCCACAACCGCAACCTGAGCAACTCACCACGCTGTTTGATGCGATGGGCAATATTGGCGCACTCACCGGTTATCCGGCACTTGGCGTAGGGCTGACCGAAGATGCGGCAAAAGCAAGAACCACCGACGCCGATCTGCTGGTGATCGGTAACTTGCCTGCGGATTTGCGTGACGACAGCATGCGCGATGATAAAAAAGCTAACTTACTGATCGAGGCAGCCCGTGATGCGGTTAACACCCCCATCCGTCAGGCGTCGTTAACGGATAACAACTCACCTGCCAGCGATGCGCGGGTGGATGCCAGTGCGCAAATCAGTGCACAAGGTCCGATTGCGGCGATCGTCGGATTAAAGTCGCCATACTTTGATCAGCGCAGCGTGGTCGCGCTGATGGCAAACGGTCAGCAGGGCTTCGCAATGCTGAACACCTCAGTGCAGGATACCCGACAGCGTGCGCGGATCTTTGGTTCAGTGGCGGTGGTACGCGATTCCGGCATCAGTAGTCTGAAAGTGGGTGATACCTATTATGTGGGCCATTTACCGTGGTGGGAACGGGTATGGAACGCAATGGCGAACCATCCGGTATTGCTGGCAGTCATGGCGGTGATTCTGGTGTTCCTGGCGGCAATACTGCTATGGACCGGGTTACGTTCTCTGGCTCGCCGTCGTCTGTCTGATGATGATCAGGAATAATTTCGTGAACAGACACTCCACGAACCGGCTTTCCCGCAACAAACTGGCGCTGGCCATTGCGCTGGCTCTGATGGCTGCGCCTGCGGTTTCTGCCCCGGTCGTGTCGCCGGAACAATGGTTGCTGGAACAGGTACGGATCGGTGAAGCCAGTCATCAGGATGATCTGGTACGTCAGTCACTGTTTCGCCTGGAATTAATCGATCCGCAGAACCCGAAAGTGATGTCCGCCCGTTTGCGTCTGCTTCTCCGCGAAGGTGACCAGACCAGGGCGCAGCAGCAGCTGGAAAAAATTAAACAGGTTGCACCCGGTTCGGATGAATATCAGCAGGCACAGCTGAGCCTGAAAATCGCCTCGCCGGAAATGCAGCAAAAACTCCAGCAGACGCGCTTACTGGCAACCGCCGGGCGGCTCGGTGAAGCTAAGGCGCAATATGACGAGTTGTTTGGCGGCCAGCCGCCGACGCTGGATCTGGCGGTGGAATACTGGCAACTGATTGCGCGCCTGCCGGGGCAGAAAGCCAGCGCACAGGCGCAGCTCCAGGCGCTGAATAACCGGTATCCGGGGGATGTGCAGTTACGCCTGCAACTGGCGCAGATGGCGTTTGACGCAGGGGATGATGCCAAAGCGGTGGCGCTGATTAAGCAAATCGCTGCCACCAATGAAGGGCGTTCGCCTGCCGCTGACTTATGGCTGGCCCAGATTAAAGACCAACCCGTGGGCCATCCGAGCGCTGAGGCCCTGCAAGAGTTTATTACTACGTTTGATACCGGTCCGCAGGTGATTGCCGCACAACAGGAGCTTCAGCGTCAGCAGGCGTTGCTGGCCGATCCGCGTTATCAGGCACGACTCCGGGGTCTGGCGCAAATTAATCGGGGTGGTTCAACCGGCGCGATTGCCCCGCTGAAGCAGGCATTGCAGGCGAAACCCAACGATGCCGAGGTTCTCGGGGCGATGGGGCTGGCTTACTCCCGTGCCGGTAACCGCCAGCAGGCGCTGACCTTATTCCGGCAGGCGAAAGCTGCCGAAACCGACGGCTATAATGCGGATAAATGGAACAGCCTGATCCAGACCAACAGTTACTGGCTGAAAATCGATCAGGGCGACAGGGCGCTGAAAACCGGACAGCTTGAACAGGCTGAAGCGGCCTACAACCAGGCACAGCGACTGGACTCCCGTGATCCGTGGGCGCAGATCGGGCTCGGCGATGTGGCGGTTAAGCGTAAAAATGACAGGCAGGCAGAGCAGGCTTATCGCCGCGCACTCAGGCTGGAGCGCGATAACAGCAGTGCCCAGCGCGGTCTGGCAAATATCTATCAGCGTCAGTCGCCGCAAAAAGCCCTGGATTACATCAGTTCACTGCCGGCTGCTTCACAGGCGAAACTCAGCGACAAACAGCGGGGACTTCAAAGTGACGTTGTCACAATGGAGGCGGAAAAATATGCTGCCCGGCACAACTGGAATCAGGCCGCGAACCGCTACGGCGAAGCGCTGAAGCTGAATCCGGACGATGTCTGGACGACCTACCATTACGCTAATGCCCTGCGTGAGGCGGGCGAAGCGGCGCAGGCGGATACGGTTTTCGCACAGCTTGCGGCGAAACGTCCGGTGGATCCGCAACAGGTTTACGCTTATGCGCTCTATCTTTCCGGCTCCGGTCGTGATGATGCCGCTCTGCACCATCTGAATACATTGCCGCAGGCGAAATGGGACGCCAACATGCGTGAAGTGGCGCAGCGCATTCAGCTCGGTAAAACCCTGGCCGCTATCGATGCTTCACTGGCCGCAGGTCATACGCAGCAGGCGAAACAGCAGTTGCAGCAGGCTGATCTGCATGACCTGAGCCTCAATCAGCAACGGCAGATCGCCATGGCCTGGCGTGATGTCGGTGACACTACCCGGGCCTTTGCGCTGATGCAGCCATTGAAAACGGCTGCGCGTTCACAACCGGCCGGACAAGACAAAGCACTGATTTATCGCAATGCCGCCAGCCTTGAGCAGCAGCTCGGCGAGCCAGAACTGGCGCGTCAGGATTACGGGCAGGCGATGGTCGCCAGTGGCATCACCGACAAAACGCCACAGGACAATGACAGTTATACACGTCTGATCCGCAACAATCCGGCGGATGACTGGCTGAAACGCGGTATCCGCTCTGACGCAGGTGATCTTTACCGTCAGCAGGATATCAATTTCACGGTGGATACGGATTCGTGGACCTCGAGCGGTACGCCGGGCAAATCTGATCTCACCGCCAACACCACCATGTTGCAGGCAGATATGCCGGTGTATCAGGGGCGGGGATTCCTGCGGGCCGACTGGGTGCGTATGGATGCCGGAACCTTTGATAACGAAAACGGTAATTACGAAGCCAGTTTCGGCACCTGTCGTGATCAGAATTGCCGCCGATATCGCAGCCAGACCGCTAACGGTGTCAGCCTTGGCGCGGGCTGGGAAAATGAACAATGGAAAGGGGATTTAGGCACCACGCCGCTGGGTTTCCCGGTGGTTGACTGGGTAGGCGGGCTGGCTTACAGCGGAGACTGGGGTGATATCGGCTGGACGACCACGGTTTCACGCCGTCCGGTGTCCAGTTCGTTACTTTCTTTCGCCGGCGCAAAAGATCCGGGCACCGGCACCACCTGGGGCGGCGTTCGCGCAACCGGTGCCAGCCTTGGGTTAAGTTACGATCAGGGGCTGGCCAACGGGGTGTGGGCTGACCTCAGCGCGCATCAGCTGACCGGTGAAAATGTCGAAGACAATACCCGCGAACGCCTGATGGGGGGGTATTACTACAAGGTTATCAACGAAGATAATCGCCGCGCGACAGTGGGCCTCAGCTCCATGCTCTGGCATTATCAGAAAGACCTTAGCGGCTACACCCTGGGACAGGGGGGATACTACAGTCCGCAACAATATTTCTCGGTTGCCGTACCGGTGAATTACCGGCAGCGCACGGAGAACTGGTCATGGCAACTCGGCGGTTCCGTCTCCTGGTCTCGCTCCTCAACCAGCGATCAAAAACGTTATCCGATCCAGAATCTGATCCCGGATTCATTACCGGATAAAAATGCCATTGAAACCGGCAGTAGTGGTTCTGGTTTTGGTTACACGTTGCAGGCACTGGTTGAACGGCGTGTCAGTTCTCACTGGACCATCGGCGGGGGAATTGATATTCAGCAAGCGAAGGATTATACGCCAAGCCATTTCCTGCTGTACGCGAGATACTCGATGAGCGGCTGGCAAGGGGATCTGGATATGCCACCGGAACCGTTAGTGCCGTACGCGGACTTTAAGTAATGCCAGACCGGGCATTAGGGCGGTTTCTTGCTTGCAGCGAAAGCGGAATCGAGATGATTTCGGTTTCTTAACAGCGGTTATGACGTTAAACCTCAAGACCTTGGGCTCGCCGCCCAAACTGGCCCAGAGGACGCGTAAGCGCGCGCCCTCCGGATTCCGCGCTTTTTCACTGCGCGCTTCGCTCGCTGGCTATGTTTCAGGTACCGCAGTGACAGGCTGGAAATCTTGCCGCGTTGCGGTTCCGTCACTCGGTCCTGGAGCCTTTGGTCTCCAGGCCGCTCCGTTCAGCAAGCTTTCTGAATCGCCCCTGGCTTTTAAAAAAACAAAACAAGTAAGGTTGCGACGTAGAAGCCTGAGGCCGGTTCCAAAATACCGCCGGAGGGAGAGGTGGAAAACCGCGTGTCTTTTTACGCGGGTTGTAACCCGAACGAAGGGAACCGTGCAGCGGCGGGATTTTGCAGCTATCCTTAGCGGCCAGCGAAAAGTGAAATTAACCAGCGCCTTGTTTATACCTGTCCGCCCCCCAATCCACCATTCTCTCCAGCAACTGCCTCAACAACACCTGTAATTCGGCCGCCTTGTCAGGTGAATACGAAAACGGTTCAATCTCCTCCATATAATTCACCTGCGCCAGCTCAAGCTGAACGGCATGAATATCCCGGTCAGGCTGACCATAAGCTCTCGTGATATATCCCCCTTTAAACCGGCCATTAAGCACATGACTGAAGCGGGTTTGTTGCTGGCAGGTTCTGTCGAGAATTTCACTCAGCGCCGGTGAACAGCTTGCGCCGCTGTTGGTGCCCAGATTGAGATCCGGTAGCCGGCCGTCGAAAAGACGCGGTATCACTGACGCAATCGAATGTGCATCAAACAGCAGCGCATAGCCGGATTCCTGTTTCATACGCGCCAGTTCTGACTGTATTTTCTGGTGATAGGGTTGCCAGATTTGATCGAGATATTGCTGGCGCTGAGTGTCTGCCGGCGTCATGCCTGGTTTAAAGGTCTCGCGTCCGTCAAAAAGCGTCTCGGGGTATAAACCTGTCGTGGCGGTGGTATACAACGGTTTATCGTCAGCAGGCCGGTTCAGGTCGATAACGAACCGTGAATACTGGCCGACCAGAATACTGGCACCCAGTGAACGCGCAAAATCATACAGCTGCGGGATATGCCAGTCGGTATCGGAAAGCGGAAGAGCGGCATCGCTCAGACTGCTGGCCACTTCTGGCGTAAGCTGCGTCCCTGCATGGGGGATGCTGATCAGTAACGGCGCGGTACCCTGGGTAAAATGGTATGGCTCAGCGATAACATTAGCAGTTGAAAGACTCATGAACGGAACTCTCCTCGTACTTCTCCACGATAGACAACAGTGCAGGGCAACTGACCACCCAGCCAGTAAACCAGTTCCGCAGGACGTGACAGCGGCCAGTGTATAAAATCAGCAACTTTTCCCGCTTCCAGCGTGCCGTGTGTTTCCTGTAAACCGAGCGCGCGCGCACCGTGGCAGGTGATCCCGGCCAGTGCTTCCTCAGGCGTCAGTCGGAATAACGTACACCCCATATTCAGCATCAGACGCAAAGAAAGCGCAGGCGATGTGCCCGGATTAGCATCACTGGCCAGCGCCATCGGCACCTGATGTTTGCGGAACGCCTCCACAGGCGGGCATTGCGTTTCGCGCAGCAAATAATATGCCCCCGGCAGTAATACCGCGACGGTGCCGCCGGCGGCCATGGCCTGCGCATCTTCGTCCGTGGCGTATTCCAGATGGTCGGCTGACAGTGCATGATGTTTTGCCGCCAGCGCACTGCCATGCAGCGAAGACAGTTGCTCGGCGTGTAATTTTACCGGCAAACCTAAGGCTTCTGCGGCATTAAAAACCCGTTCAACCTGGTCCGGTGAGAATGCCAGGTGTTCACAAAAGGCATCGACGGCGTCGGCCAGGTTTTCACTGGCAACGACTGGCAGCAATGTGTTGCAGATGAGATCTATATAGTCATCCGCGCATCCTTTGAATTCCGGCGGCAGGGCATGGGCGGCAAGGCAGGTGGATTTCACGTCGACCGGCAGCATGACGCCCAACCGGCGGATCACCCGCAGCATTTTCAGTTCACTTTCTACGCTCAGTCCGTAACCGGATTTAATCTCAACACAGGTCACGCCTTCGGCCAGCAACGGTTGTAAACGAAACAGCGCCTGTGCCAGAAGTTCATCTTCAGTGGCCTCACGGGTCGCATTCACGGTGGACAGAATACCGCCACCGCCTGCAGCAATTTCCGCATAGCTGACGCCGTTCAGTCGCTGTTCAAATTCTGCGCTTCGGTCACCGCCAAATACCAGATGCGTATGGCAGTCAACGAAGCCCGGGGTGATGATCCCTCCCTCGAATTCATGCTGTGTGGCGCCTGCGAAAACCGGACAATCTCGGGCGGGGCCGGTCCAGACGATCTTCCCGCCTGCGACCGCAATCGCGCCGTTTTCAATCAGGTTGTAATGCCCGTCCTGCATGGTCACCAGGGTGGCACCACGCCATACGCTGTCACAACGCGCAGGCGGCTCGGAGGAAAAAGAAGGGGATATTGCTACCGGCATGACAGGCTCCAGGCTGAATTCATCTTGTATAGACAACTAAAGTCAACCTAACGCATAACGGTAAAACCGGCAAGTCAGCCAGCGATAGTTTTTTCTTATTACGAGACGTCTTCCAAAATTCGAACGAAGCGATAGCGGCCATGCAAAGCCGCCATTAAGGTGTGCCGGAATCAGCCATGGCTGGTGAAACGTCCAAATAATTGATAACGGGAACCCGGATAAATCAGACGCGCGGAAGTCACTACGCGGCTGCCGCTCCAGGTCCGGCGGTGGATCAGGAGGCAAGGCTCATGTTCATTAAGTTGCAACAATTCGCGCTGCTCATCACTGGCACTGATGGCTTCAACGCGATGTTCACCCGCCGTCAGCGGCGCGATTTCCATCAGATACGTATAGGGTGTCTGCTTGTTCAGCACCTGTTGCAGATAATCGGGGGCGGTTTCCGGGTTCACAAAACGGTCTTCAATCTGCACCGGTACGTTGTTCTCGTAATGAACAATCTGCGAATAAAATATCATCGTACCCGTGGCGATACCCAGTTGCAGCGCCTGATCAGCGTCGGCCAGGCGTGCCTCGCACACCAGAATCTTGCTGTCATGACGATGACCGCGCCGGGCAATTTCATCGGCAATGTTGTGCACTTCCAGCATCGGGGTATAAGCCTTGGCTTCGGCCACGAAGGTTCCGACGCCCTGCATGCGGATCAAAAATCCCTCGCTGGTGAGTTCGCGCAGGGCACGGTTGATGGTCATCCGGCTGACGCCAATCTCATTGACCAGTTCACTTTCAGACGGCACCCGCTGATGCGGTTTCCAGACACCGGCGCGGATTTGGCTGATGATCGCCTGTTTAACCCGCTGATAAATTGGCGCGGGTGTATCGCTCATCGCGGCCGCCAGTTCAGACAATGTCTGCTGCGACACTCCCTGCTGTGGCACGGCACCATTTTGCAAAAGTGGTATGGGCTCCGACATGACTCTTACCTCACTCAATGAAATTCCAGAAATATTGGGAAAGTTTGCCTGTCCGCCCGGCAGTTTCCATCAGAGGAAAGTAAACGGAAAGGGCGTGACAGAAAACGAAATTTATAAAAAAAGGGTTGTTGCAAGTTTACAGCGCAATCAGGCATATGTATATGTATAGACAAGTCGCTTAAAAGTTTTGCAATTGTTTCCATAAAATTGCGTTTATGTTTCTTCTTACTGCTCAGGAATGCTGTCATGCCTGCTTATTTTGCTCCACGCGCTTTACTTGCTGATGGCTGGGCGCACAACGTGCAGCTGGATGTCGATGTTGCCGGAATGTTGACTGCGGTGATCCCGGACGGCGATCCGCAGGGTTGTCTGCCCCTTTCCGGCCCGGTGGTTCCGGGCATGCCGAACCTCCATTCGCATGCATTTCAGCGGGTGATGGCCGGACTGGCGGAAATCGCCGGGGATCCTCAGGACAGTTTCTGGACCTGGCGTGATCTGATGTACCGCATGGTGCAGCGCCTTACACCTGAGCAGGTGGGTGTCATTGCGCGTCAGCTCTACATAGAAATGCTGAAAGGTGGCTACACACAGGTGGCTGAATTCCACTATCTGCATAATGATATCAGCGGACAGGCTTATGCCGACCCCGGCGAAATGGCCGCGCATCTCAGTGAAGCCGCCTCGCAAACCGGCATCGGGCTGACCATGCTACCGGTGCTTTACAGTTATGCCGGATTTGGCGCACAACCGGCACAGGCCGGACAGAAACGGTTTATTCAGGATACGGACAGTTATCTCAGGCAACAGGAAATTATCCGTAAACGGCTCAGTGGTAAAAGCCTGCAAAATCAGGGGTTGTGCTTCCATTCCCTGCGCGCCGTAACCCTTGAGCAAATGCAGCAGGTGTTGCAGTCCGGCGATAAAACCCTGCCGGTGCATATTCATATCGCCGAGCAGCAGAAAGAAGTGAACGATTGTCTGGGCTGGAGCGGGCAGCGTCCGATTTCCTGGCTGTATGACAATCTGGATATTGATTCCCGCTGGTGCCTGATCCACGCCACGCACGCTGACCGTTTCGAGCTGGCAAGTATGGCAAACAGCGGAGCAGTCGCGGGGTTGTGCCTGACTACTGAGGCTAATCTGGGGGACGGGATTTTTCCCGGCGTCGATTATCTGGCACAGTCAGGGCATTGGGGCATCGGTTCCGACAGCCATGTTTCCCTGAATGTGGTTGAAGAACTGCGATGGTTTGAATACGGGCAACGCCTGCGTGACCAGCGGCGTAACCGGCTGACGACTTCAGCGCAAAACTCGGTGGGCGATGTGCTTTACACGCAGGCATTACTGGGCGGCGCGCAGGCTTGCGGCGCGGCCATCGGGCAGCTTTCTGTCGGTTATCGTGCCGACTGGCTGGTGCTCGACGGGCAGGATCCTTATCTCGCTGCGGCAAAAAATCATGAACTGCTTAACCGCTGGTTATTCGCCGGTAATGCCGGACAAATTCGTGATGTGTATGTTGGCGGCGTACCGCGCATTGTGGACGGCCAGCATGAGCAACAACAGACTGCGGCGGCGGATTTTCTGGCGCTTCTCCGCCACCTTGCGGAGGATGCCGCATGATCGCCTGGCACCATTTTGCCTTCGATGAACTGCCGGTCAGCCCATGGCGTAACGGCGGTGGCGAGACCCGTGAAATCTTCAGTTTTCCTGCCGGTAGTCATGATTTTGACTGGCGTGCCAGCATTGCCACTATCGCACAGAACGGGCCGTTCTCGGCATTTCCCGGCATTGACCGCTCCATCACTTTGCTGAGCGGGGAGGGCGTGCATCTGCAGGCACCGCCTGAGGTTGATCACTTACTCAATGTTACCGGTGAGCCGTTTGCCTTCAGCGGTGATAGTGCGCTCAGTGCCCGTCTTCTGGGCGGTGTGACGACCGATTTTAACATCATGACGCGACGGACTGAATGTGTGTCACGGGTGGTTACCGCGCAACAACATCTTCATGTGACCCGTGAAAACGGCGGGGTGGTTTATGTTATCAGCGGGACGTGGCAACAGGCGGATGGCCAGCCCCTGCGGGCGGGCGAGGGATATTACTGGTCTGAAACAGCGGCAGCATCGCGACAGGCATCGGTGAGTCTGACCCCTGTTGATCAGGCACAGAGAAGCCTGCTGTTATGGGCGGCCATTACACGATAAATACCCTGCAGGGTTGCGCTAAAAGGGAGCATGCAACGCACTGAATTGATTCACCAGCCCGCATGGGACGAGGCGTAACCGGCGCCGGATGTGGCAAAACGGCATCAGCATAAACTGGCATAAAGCTTGCTTTGTTATTTTCGACTCACTTGTATAGACAAGAATATACAGTAGCGTAATTTGCTTGCGGCGTTTGACAGTCACAGGCATTTCCCCGAGACAGGCATATTGGCAGGAGTGGCAGATGAGCAACAAGATTACCAGGGTTGTACTGAAACGTTCGTTGTCGTTGTTAGGGCTGGCAGTAGCGCTGGGCAGTATGGCTGTCAGTGCGGCACAGGCGGCCGATACGCCGGTTGCTGTGGGTATTTCGGGCTGGACGGGGTTTGCCCCCCTGACACTGGCAGACAAAGCGGGCATCTTTAAAAAGAACGGTCTGGATGTCACGTTAAAAATGGTGCCACAGCAGTCGCGTCATCTGGCCATCGCTTCCGGTTCCCTGCAATGTGCGGCGACCACGGTTGAAACCTATTTAACTTGGAACGCCAGCGGCGTGCCGATCAAACAGATCGTACAGCTGGACAAATCCTACGGCGCGGACGGTATCGCCGTACGCAATGGCATCAGCAAAGTCAGCGACCTGAAAGGCAAAACCATCAGCGTGGATGCCCCGGGCACGTCTTCTTATTTCCTGCTGGCGTGGATCCTGGATAAAAACGGCATGACGATGAAAGACGTCAAACTCGCCACTCTCGGGCCGGACGCCGCCGCACATGCCTTTATTGCCGGACAGAATGATGCCGCCGTGACTTACGAACCCTACCTTTCCACCATCCGTCAGAGCCCGGACAAAGGAAAAATTCTGGCAACCACGCTGGACTATCCGATGGTCATGGACACGCTGGGCTGTACGCCAGCCTGGCTGGATAAAAACCCAAAAGCCGCGCAGGCGCTGGTGAACAGCTATTTTGAAGCGCTGGATATGATTAAGAACGAACCGGAAAAGTCCAACGAAATCATGGGCGCAGCGGCGAAAGAGACCGGAAAACAGTTTGCAGAAGAATCCAGTTATCTGCGCTGGCAGGATCGGGATGCCAATAAGAAATTCTTCAGCGGTGAGATTGTGACCTTCACTAACGAAGCGGCGCGACTGCTGACGGAGATGAAAATTCTGCGTAAAACGCCGGACATCAACACACTCTATGACGCGAAGTATGTGAAATAGCAATGAAGGACGGCGATATGAACACTCCTGTCAGTCAGGCAGCAGAACAACCCATGACGACAGAGTCAGCCTTACGTGAGCCGGCACCGTTGCCGGCAAGCAAAAAAGTCTGGCATAACCCCATGATGGTGCCTTTGCGGCCGGTTGCCGCGCGGCATCGCGTGTTCCTCGGGTTCTGTTTCTTTGTGCTGTTTTTTGCCGTATGGGCGCTGGTGACGTTTACCGGCCTCGTCTCCGCCACATTTCTTGCCAGTCCGGCGAGTATGTTGCAGGAAGGTATTTTACTGTTTACCGATTTTGATTTTACAACCGACATCGGCATGACCGTCATGCGGGTGCTGGGTGGATTTATTCTGGCTTGCGCCATTGCTGTTCCGCTCGGCATCTTCATGGGGTCTTACAAACTGATTGAGGCTTTTTTCGAGCCGTTTGTATCGTTTTGCCGTTATCTGCCTGCGTCAGCATTTGTGCCGTTGCTGATCCTGTGGGCGGGTATTGGTGAAATGCAGAAAATACTGGTGATTTTCATTGGCTCTTTTTTCCAGATAACCCTGATGGTGGCGGTGACCGTAGGTGCAGCGCGGCGTGATCTGGTCGAAGCTGCGTATACATTAGGCGCAACCAACCGGAGTGTCGTGCGCCGGGTAATCATTCCCGGTGCGGCACCGGAAATAGCCGAGTTGCTGCGCCTCGTGCTTGGCTGGGCGTGGACTTACGTGATTGTGGCAGAGCTTATTGGCTCTTCAAGCGGTATCGGTCATATGATTGTTAACAGCCAGGCGCTGCTCAATACCGGGCAAATGATCTTCGGCATTATCGTGATTGGTTGCATTGGTTTGCTCTCCGATCTGTTGTTCAAAGCGGCCAACCGTCGCCTGTTTGTATGGAGTTCATTGTGATGAGCCATCCGAAACTGAGTGTCCGTCAGGTTGAACGTATCTTTACCGGTCCGCAGGGTGAGAAAACACAGGCGCTGTTACCGGTGGATTATCAGGTTAATGAAAACGACTTTATCACCATCCTCGGGCCCTCAGGCTGCGGTAAATCTACATTACTGCGTATTGTTGCCGGGCTGGATCAACCGACGCGTGGCGAAGTGTGGTTAGACGGTGAACGCGTGGAGGGACCCGGTGCCGATCGTGGCATGGTTTTTCAAAGTTATACCTTGTTCCCCTGGCTGACCGTTGAGCAAAACATCTGTTTTGGTTTGCAGGAGCGTGGTGTAAGTAAGGCAGCGCAAAAAGAACGCAGCGACTACTTTATTCATAAGGTCGGGCTGCGGGGTTTTGAGCAGCATTTCCCGCGTCAGCTTTCCGGCGGGATGCAGCAACGTACCGCCATCGCCCGCGCGCTGGCGAATGATCCAAAAATTTTGCTGATGGATGAGCCTTTTGGCGCCCTGGATAACCAGACCCGCGTGATGATGCAGGAACTGCTGTTATCGATCTGGGAATCCTCACGCAAAACCGTGTTGTTCGTGACGCACGATATTGATGAAGCCATTTTTATGGCCAACAAAGTGGCGATTTTCAGTGCGCGACCGGGGCGGATCAAAACCGAGGTGGCGGTTAATTTCCCGCATCCGCGGGACTATACCCTGAAAACCTCGCCGGAATTTATGGCGCTGAAAGCGCAGGTTACCGAAGAAATTCGGACCGAAACGATGCAGACAATCGAACACTGATTTCGTTGCCATGTGTCTGCAGATAACAGGTTTTTGATTCGTCATGTAATACATATATACCCGGCGGGCTGAGTCCTTCGCCGGGTTTACTTCCGGTTTAACTTGTCTATACAGGAATAGATTATGGCTTCTTCATCCCATGTGTTAACCCTTTGCCGCCTGCAACCGGGTCATGTTGATCTGCCGATGCTGCGCAAGATTTATCAGGGCAATGTTCGCCTTGAACTGGCTGAGGAGGCGCGCGCGGGCGTGCTGGCGTCACAGGAAACGGTCACCCGCATTGTTGAATCAGGAAAAGTGGTTTACGGCATCAATACCGGTTTCGGCAAGCTGGCCCAAACGCGTATTCCGGCGGAACGTCTGGCGGAACTGCAACGCAATCTGGTGTTGTCACACAGCGTCGGGATCGGCAAGGATCTGGCGGATAACGTGGTGCGTCTGGTGATGGCGACCAAAGTGCTGAGTCTGTCGCGCGGCCATTCCGGTATCCGTATTGAGATTATCGATGCGCTGATTGCTTTGTTTAATGCCGGGGTTTATCCCTGCATTCCTGAGAAAGGCTCTGTGGGTGCATCCGGTGACTTAGCACCGCTGGCACATCTTTCCCTGATGCTGATTGGCGAGGGTCAGGTTACGGCACAAGGCGTAAAAATGTCGGCAACTGACGGTCTGGCGACGGCGGGTCTGAAGCCGTTTGAACTCGGTCCGAAAGAAGGGCTGGCACTGCTGAACGGCACTCAGGTTTCCACTTCTCTTGCACTGTCCGGCCTGTTTGAGGCCGAACGTGTATTTTCTGCCGGGCTGGTGGCGGGCGCATTGTCGCTCGAAGCGATTAAAGGTTCAGTGAAACCGCTGGATGCGCGGATTCACGAAGCCCGGGGGCAGCAGGGGCAGATGGGGGTTGCAGCCGCGTTGACCGCTATTCTCTCAGGTAGTGACATTGTCACGTCTCATGCGGATTGCGGCCGGGTACAGGATCCTTACTCCATCCGCTGTGTACCGCAGGTGATGGGGGCCTGTCTGGATAATCTGCACCACGCTGCGCGCATTCTGCGCATCGAAGCGAATGCGGCCTCCGATAACCCGCTGGTATTTTCCGAAAACGGTGATGTGATTTCCGGTGGTAACTTCCATGCCGAACCGGTGGCTTTTGCCGCCGATATCATTGCGCTGGCCGTCGCTGAGATCGGTGCGATTTCCGAACGCCGTATGGCGCTGCTGCTCGATACCGGGCTTTCCGGTTTGCCTGCGTTTCTGGTTAATGACGGTGGTGTGAATTCAGGTTTCATGATTGCGCAGGTTACCGCAGCGGCTCTGGCGTCGGAAAACAAATCGCTGGCGCATCCGGGCAGCGTTGACAGCCTGCCGACTTCGGCGAATCAGGAAGATCATGTATCCATGGCCACCTATGCCGCCCGCCGTCTGGGGGACATGTGTTTTAACACCAGTGTGGTCGTAGGCATAGAAGCGATGGCCGCCGCACAAGGTATTGATTTCCATCGTCCGCTGCGCAGTTCAGCCACGCTGGAAAATGAAATGAAAGCGATCCGTGAAAACGTAGCGTTTCTTGAAAAAGACCGCCTGATGGCACCGGACGTTGAAATGATGCGTCTTTGGGCTTCCCGCGAGCATTGGCCTGCTGCGATTGAAGCGCTGCTGCCAAGCTTTGCCTGAGCAATTTTGTCTTATACCGACTGATTTATAACCCCTTATTTTAGAGAAGGAAACGACGATGAACGCTCCACAAAAAACGGCCGTTGCCCGCGTAATCCGTGCGCCACAGGGCACGGAACTGAGCTGTCAGAACTGGCTGATTGAAGCGGCATACCGCATGATCCAGAACAATCTCGATCCGGATGTCGCTGAGCGTCCGGAAGATCTGGTGGTTTATGGCGGTATCGGTAAAGCGGCGCGCAACTGGCCGGCGTTTGAAGGCATTCTCGACAGTTTACGTAAGCTGCGTGAAGACGAAACGCTGCTGGTGCAATCCGGCAAGCCGGTCGGCGTTTTCCGCACGCATACCGATGCACCGCGCGTGCTGATTGCCAATTCCAACATTGTCCCGCACTGGGCAAACTGGGATCACTTTCATGAACTGGATAAAGCCGGCCTGATGATGTACGGCCAGATGACTGCCGGTTCCTGGATTTATATCGGTGCGCAGGGCATCGTGCAGGGCACTTATGAAACCTTCGCGGAAGCGGGGCGTCAACATTACAACAGTGACCTGCGTGGCAAATGGATCCTGACGGCCGGTCTGGGCGGCATGGGCGGCGCTCAGCCACTGGCTGGCGTACTGGCCGGAGCCTGCGTGCTGGCGATTGAATGCCAGGAGTCGCGCATCGATTTCCGTCTGCGCACCCGCTATCTCGATTACAAAGCACACAGCATTGATGAAGCGCTGGCCATGATTGAAAAAGCCTGCGCTGAGAAAAAAGCCATTTCCGTCGGCCTGCTGGGCAATGCCGCAGAGGTGATGCCACAACTGGTTGCCCGCGCGAAAGAAGGCGGTCTGCGCCCGGATATTGTCACTGATCAGACCTCGGCACATGACCCGTTGAACGGTTACCTGCCGGAAGGCTGGAGCCTGGAAAAATGGCAGGATGCGCGGCAGGCAGATCCGCAATCGGTGGTGAAAGCTGCCCGTGCGTCAATGGCCAGACATGTTCAGGCAATGCTCGATTTTCATGCTATGGGCATTCCGACTGTCGATTATGGCAACAACATCCGTCAGGTTGCCAAAGACGAAGGCGTGGAAAATGCCTTTGATTTTCCGGGCTTTGTGCCGGCCTATATCCGTCCGCTATTCTGCGAAGGTAAAGGTCCGTTCCGCTGGGTGGCGCTTTCCGGTGACCCGGAAGATATCTACAAAACCGACGCAAAACTGAAGGAACTGTTCCCGGACAACGCAAACCTCATCAACTGGCTGGATATGGCGCGTGAACGCATTGCCTTCCAGGGGTTACCGGCGCGGATCTGCTGGCTGGGTCTTGGCGAGCGCCACCTTGCCGGTCTGGCATTCAATGAAATGGTCCGTAACGGTGAACTGAAAGCACCGGTTGTTATCGGTCGTGACCATCTCGACACCGGTTCTGTTGCCTCACCAAACCGTGAAACGGAAGCCATGAAAGACGGTTCTGATGCGGTTTCTGACTGGCCGCTGCTGAACGCATTGCTTAATACGGCGGGCGGCGCAACCTGGGTGAGTCTGCATCACGGCGGTGGCGTCGGAATGGGATTCTCACAGCACGCCGGAATGGTGATCGTTGCTGACGGTACCCGAGAAGCAGATGCCCGTCTTGAACGTGTGCTGTGGAATGACCCGGCGACAGGGGTGATGCGCCATGCAGATGCTGGTTATGAACAGGCACAAGACTGTGCTGAACGCCATCATCTGAATTTGCCGATGCCTGGCAAGTCATCACTGTAAGTGATTAATACGTCAGGAAATTAAATTGAACAATACTCACGGGCAGCGGCGCAGGCCGTTGCCCGTTTTGTTTCTAAAGTATTCGGAAAATGCTGCAAAAAGAGGCGTAAAACACCGCTGATTTACGGCATACTCGGGAGCAACTTAGCAGCGTGAGGTGAATAATGGCTTCAGATCTGGCAGTTTCTGATTCGGTATTTGAAAAACAGCAACAGCTCCTGGAAAAACTGGCAAGGCCCGCAGCACGGTCGCTGAGCGCTTATAACGCCGGGCTTGCGGCAGAGGCTGTGCAAAAAAAATATGGCGTGACGCATGTTGCCAAACTGGCCAGTAATGAAAATCCGTTGGGTGCCAGTCCGCTGGCGAGGGCCGCATTAGAAGCGGACGCCTGTTTCAGTGCGATTTATTCTGATGCATCAAGCATGGCGCTGCGTGATGCGCTGGCAGCAGATACCGGGGTGGCAGCCGGAAATATTGTTATCGGCAACGGTTCGGAAGACATTCTGCATATGCTGGCGCTGGCGTTTCTTAGCCCCGGCGACCGCGTGGTCACGCTGATCCCCTCGTTTGGTTTACATGAAATCTTCCCGCGCATGATGGGTGCCGATGTCACCATGGTGGGTGTTAATGCACAGCAGGAATTTGATATCGAAGCCTGGGAAAACGCGCTGTCCGGACCGGCGAAGATGTTGATTTTCAGCAACCCTTCCAATCCGGTGGGCTGCATGCTCAACCGGGAAGGATTCGCCCGTATCATTAATGCCGCGCCAGCGGATTGTGTGCTGGTGATTGACGAAGCCTATTTCGAATATTGCGAAACCGATCCTGAATACCCTGACAGTCTGCGCGTACTGGCTGACCAGCCACGACCGTGGATCGTGCTGCGGACTTTCTCGAAAGCGTACGGGCTGGCCGGGTTGCGGGTGGGGTATGGTTTAGCCAGTCATCCTGAACTGGTTAACCTGCTGGACAGAGTGCGTACGCCTTTCAACATCAACCGTTCGGCGCAGATCGCTGCCGTGGCGGCATTGCGGGATAAAGATCATGTCCGCGAGAGCATTGCGCTGGTCAGCACGCAGCGCGGACGCGTTGCGACAGAACTTACCGCGCTTGGTTTTAACGTCGCCTCATCGTATGCCAACTTCCTCTTCTTTGATTGCGGCCGCCCGGCCACAGAACTGGCACAACGCTTGCTTAGTTTCGGTGTAATTATCAAACCCTGGCGGGAAACCGGTTATGAAAACTGGATCCGCGTGTCCATCGGTAATGAACAGGATAACCGTCAGTTTATCGACAGCCTGAAATGTATCCTGGCGGAGGGGGCAGCGTGAAACGTGTTGCGCTGAACATTGACGATTTGCGCCGGCAGGCGAAATGCGCATTGCCCCGTTTTGCATTCAGCTATGTCGAAGGCGGGGCGGATGATGAACAAACGCTGAAAGACAACCGGGAGATTTTCGGGCGCTGGCGCTTTATTCCGCCGGTGCTGAACGATTCCAGCCAGCGCGATTTATCCGTCACGGTGTGCGGACAGCGCCTTTCAGCGCCGTTGCTGATTGCGCCGACCGGCTATAACGGCATGTTGCGTTTCGGTGCGGATGCCATGCTGGCCCGTACAGCGAAACATGCGGGTATCGGTTATATCCAGAGCACCGTTTCAACTGCATCGGTTGAAGAAATTGCGGCAGAAAACCTGCCGCAGCATTGGTTTCAGTTGTATGTGCTCAAAGACCGTGCCGTCACTGCCGGACTTTTGGCGCGCGCGAAAGCGGCCGGTTGCACCACGCTGGTGGTCTCGGTTGATGCGGTGCATTTCGGTAACCGTGAAAAAGATAAGCGTAATTACCGGCGGCCAATGAAGCTATCGCTTTGGAGCATGCTTGATGTTGCGCTGCATCCAGGCTGGGTATGGCGAACCTTAAAACCGGCGGGAATGCCCGGGTTCGGCAATCTCAAACCCTATGTTCCGGCGGATAAGCAACGCGGGGCGGGTGGGGCGAGCTACTTCTCGGCGCAGATGGATACCCGTCTCAGCTGGGAAACTCTGCGCTGGATCCGCAGTCAGTGGCAGGGCGCCTTGTTGATCAAAGGGATCCTGGCGCCGGAAGATGCACAACTTGCTTTTGCGAGCGGAGCCGATGGCATTGTGCTGTCAAACCACGGCGGACGTCAGCTTGACGGCTCGGTGAGTGCGCTCGAAGTGCTGCCGGACATCCGGACACTGTGCGGTTCGCAGGCGACGATCCTTATTGACAGTGGCTTTCGCCGTGGCACTGATGTCGTTAAAGCACTGGCGCTCGGTGCGGATGCGGTCCTGCTCGGCAGACCGATGCTGTATGGCGTCGCCGCAGCCGGTGAGGCGGGTGCGCAACGGGCACTGGAGATTATTTTGCAGGAAGTTGACCGCACAATCGCGCAGCTTGGTTGCACGTCGGTCAGCCAGCTGGGGCCGCATTTGTTACGTCTTCAGCCATAAGCAGTTGAATGAACAGAAAGATCCTTTGAGCATTTTCATCCGATCCGTCAAACACAACATTACGAAGAGGCAGTTATGCAGGCACAGAATATTATCTTCCCGGCACAAATTCTGCGCGGGCCCGGCGTTATCTCTCAGCTTGGTGACATTTGCGCACTGCTGGGCACGCGTGCGCTGGTGATTGGCGGGCATCAGTCACTGGCCGTCGTGGGGGATAAAATCCGTCATCAGCTGGAAGGTTCTGCCGTGGAACTTGCCGGCAGTGAATGGTTCGGCGGTGAAAGCAGCGAGCGTCATATCAGCCGTCTGGCGAAAATCGTTAAAGATAAAAAAGCCGATATCGTGATTGGCGTGGGCGGCGGTAAATCTCTTGATACCTGTAAAGCGGTTGGCGCAGAAACTAACGTGCCGGTCGTCACGATCCCAACGATTGCTGCGACCTGCGCGGCCGTCACACCGCTGACCATCCGTTATCACGACGACGGTCATTTCCGGGATTTATTCCCGCTGTCACAGGCACCGGCTGCAGTGATTATCGACAGCGAAATTCTGGCCGCTTCACCTTTGCGCTGGCTGGCGGCTGGACTTGGGGACACGCTGGCGAAATGGTATGAATTTCGTGCCATCAGCACTCATCACGGTCAGCTGAGCGGCGTCGCACGTTCTTCCAGTGCCAACAGCCGGATCTGTTATGACCTGATCGCATCTTACGGCCCTGCGGCCTGCGACGCGGTCCGTGCCGGTAAACCGAACGCCGAACTTGATCAGGTGCTTGATGCCATTTTCATGTTTGCGGGCCTGACATCGCTGATGAGCAGCGGGGCGCACGCCGCTGCTTCCCACGCCATCTATGAAGGTTTTACGGTGTGTGATAAAACCCGCGAATTTGGCCACGGCCTGCTGGTCGGTTTCGGCAACCTGTGTCTGCTGGCGCTGGAAAACCGCAGCAATGAGGAATTGCTGGAAGCGATCAAACTTGCTCAGGCCTGCGCGGTGCCGCTGCGTCTGAGTGAGATAGCAGATCTCAATGAGGATGAGCTGGAAAGTATTGTGCAGGCATCACTGCACGCGCCAGATATGGAGAATATGCCGGGGCAGGTGACGGCAGAGACGTTGTATGCGGCGATTTCGCGGGTAGAGAAAATGGCGGATCGGGTTTACCAAGAGAGGTGAGGTTGTGAAGTAGAAGGCTGCGGCCGGTTCCAAAATCACGCCGACGGAGAGGTGAAAAACCGCGTATCTTTTTACGCGGGTTGTAACCCGAACGTAGGGAACCGCGCAGCGGCGGGATTTTGCGGCTATAGCTGTGATACCTGAAACATTGTCAGCGAGCGGAGCACGCAGTTTAAGACGTGGAGATTCCAAAGAGGGCCCGTCATAGCCCTCTTTGGTCGGTTTAGGCATGAGAGGCTGTGTGATAACTGTTATTGAAAAACCGAAATTGTCTCAATCCTGCACTACGCTGCAAGCGAAAAAGCCCTCACGGCAAGTGAGAAACCGCTTCGATGTCCGGTCTGACATCAGATCCCCGCCAGGTATCCCCCGTCCACATACAACACCTGCCCGGTGATATAGGCCGCTGCCGGACTGCTCAGAAACACGGCTGCGCCGATCAAATCATCCAGTTCACCAAATCTTCCCAGCGGGATTTTTGCCTGCATCTGCTGGCACCAGCTGGCGTTATCATAAAACTCAGCGGTGAGATCTGTTTTGAAATATCCCGGCCCGATGCCGTTCACGCGGATGTTTCTGGCGGCCCATTCTGTCGCCAGAGTATGTGTCAGGCCAACCATGGCCGATTTCGATGCACCGTAGGCAGCCGCGCCGGGCACCCCGACCTGGCTGGTCAGGGAACACAAGTTCAGAATGCTGCCGCCGCCGTTTTCAGCCATCAGACGCGCAGCGGCCTGGGCACAGAAAAATGCGCCTTTGAGATTAGTGGTCAGAATGGTATCCCATAGCACTTCGTCAACCTCCATTGAGGGACATAATTGTTCGGTACCGGCATTATTAACCAGCACATCCGGTGGCGCGGACAGGGAGGCGAAAGCGTCGGCAAAGGTGGCGGGTTTTGTGACATCCAGCACCAGCGGTGTGGCATCACCGCCTTGCCGGCGGATCTGCTCACAAACGGTATTCAGGGTGGTGATATCGCGTCCGCTGACCGTCACGCGGGCCCCCGCCTGTGCCATGCCAACAGCCAGTGCCTGACCGATGCCGCGTGAACTGCCGGTGATCAGCACCCGCCTGCCTTGCAGCGAGAAACGTTGCAGGGAGAAAGGAGATATCATAATGGTTGCTCCGCCGGGCTGATCCCCGCCAGCCAGTCGCTGAATTCATCAGTGTCTTCAACCGGTTCGCTCCCGAGCATCATTGCCATCGCCAGCCCGAGGGCGGAACTGGTCTGTGTATGGCCGCTGAACCCCCCGGCGCGTAAATCAAGGACCAGCGTCGGGCAGCAGAACATGGCGAGCCGGAAAATCCGCTGCCAGTGGGGCGGCAGCCAGCCGCGGCGGGCGAGTTGCGCCAGTAACGGCTGCCAGTATTCCTCACCTTTATCGCGTAAAAATGCGGCGCGCAGCGGGGTTAACTGCCAGTTATGATCGACATATAATGTGTCACCCCGTCTCATGACGGTTACTTTGTAAAGTTCGCCGCAACGGGAAGGCTCATACAACCATAACGGATGGGCAAAAATGTTGTGGAAGGTGGCTTTTATTTCCGCCAGCAGCGCCGGAATATTGCGACCGGCAAACGCCGGGTCGAAGCTGACCAGTTGCGGAATTTCCTCCGAAGTGTCGTACCAGACATTCGCATTATGCGCATCACCGTGCGCGGTAATCACACCGTGGCCGGCCAGCGCTGCCGGTGCCAGGCGGATCCCGGCTTCAGTGAATAATTGCCGCAGGCTGTGCTGATAGGTCACGCCGTTGATCACCCAGCGCAGGTTGCTCAGTGTCTGCCATTCCAGTTCTTCATCTTCCAGACGGAAAGTTTTACCGACATAAAAACGGGCCACACGGCCACCCAAACCGGCAGTGATTTCCGGGTTTTCCGGAGAAATCAGACGGTGATAGAACAACTGATGGACAGGTTCGGCCGCCACCGCACTGACCAGGCCGGGCTTCAGCGTCGGCAGGGTGTGAGTCAGAATATCGCGGTCGGCGCGACGCTGCGCTTCTTCAATTTCTGCTTCCTGATCCCACGCCTGTTGTTGTTCGATATCGCGGCAGATGTCTGCCATGCGCCGGTCATGACGCAGGGTGTACATCAGGATCTGCCGCCCCGGCTCGCCGCAGGCATACACCGGCACGTCTACCCGAAAGCCGCTTTCACGCAACAGTTCCGCGTTGTAATACTCCTCAATGGTTTTATCTTCCCCTTCTTCATTGTGATATTTGAAGAACAGGGCGCGGCCATCATCAAGGGTCACGGTGCCGTTGAGGGAGTTGAGGCTGTACTGATCGCGGTTGATGGTTAGCTGACCGGCTGCCACGCCGGTCACTTCGCCGATAAGCTGGCGCAAAACGTCCGCCGCCTGCTGCCATTCTCCCGCCTGCACTAACTGACGCGCCTGCGCGGCCAGCGGTTCACTGCCCGTCATATTGCTCATCATTACTGGCCTTTTTTGTTGAGGATCTCAGTGCGTAATGCCGATACCGCCAGCGCGTGGCCGGGGAATCCCTCATACAACGCAAAGGCGTGCGCTTTATCGGCCAGCGGCTGATAGCCTTCGCGGGTGACGTAGCCTACGGAGATCCGTTTCATGTAATCGAATACAGACAAAGGTCCGACAGTTTTGGCGGCACCGTTGGTCGGCAGAACCGCATTCGGTCCGAGAACGAAATTGCCCAGCGTGATCGGCGTGTAATTACCGAGCAGTATTTCACCGGCATTACGGATTTTGCCCATGACGGCCATCGGTTCCTCGGCCAGAATTTCCAGATGCTCCGGCGCGTACTGATTAACAAATTCAACGGCGGCGGCGAAATCTTCGGTCAGCACTACGCCGCCATGCGTTCCGCACAATACGGCCTGGGAGAATCCGGCCCGTTTTTCGTCGAGCTGTGCCCAGTAACCGGGCAGTGCGGCGATGGCCTGTTCCGCGACCCGACGGCTGCTGGTGACCAGATACGCCGAAGAGTCCGGGCCATGTTCAGACTCGATAATCAGATCCAGCGCCGCCAGCGCGCCGTCCACACTGTCATCAGCGAGGATCAGACTTTCGCTCGGACCTGCCGGAACGCCGGGGTCGATAAGACCGGAAAGCTGACGTTTGGCCGCCACCACCCACGGGCTGCCGGGGCCGACAATTTTCAGGCATTTCGGCACGGTTTCAGTACCGAACGCCACGGCGGCCACGCCCTGTGCGCCGCCGCATTTGTACACTTCGGTGATGCCAACCAGACGTGCGGCCACCAGCGTGGCGTCATCGACTTTACCATCCGGCCCCGGCGGGGTAATGACAATGGCGCGTTTTACGCCTGCCACCACCGCCGGAATGGTGGTCATCAGTAATACGCTCGGGAATGAGCCTTTACCGCGTGGCACGTAACAGGCGACGGAATCGATCGGCACATGCCGGTCACCGGCAAACGCGCCCGGGCGGATTTCTTTCATCCACATATCTTCCGGTTTTTGTGCTTCATGGAACGCACGGACGTTTTCGACGGCGAAGCGGATCGATTCCACCACCTGCGGATCGAGGCGTTCGAATGCCGTTTCGAATTCCGTGTCTTCCGCCAGAATGCTCATATGCGGCACGCTAACGCCGTCGAAATCGCGGGCAAAACGGCGCAGGGCGGCATCACCTTCGGTACGCACCGCTTCAATGATCGGCGCGACGTGCTCGGTGAAAAAGGATAAATCGGCTTCTGTACGTTTGAACAACTCCGCTGGCAGTTCGGAAGAACCACTCAGATCATGAAAAGTCACGGCTTGAAAAGGTGCAGACATGGTCAATCTCCGGTTATCAGGCCAGTGCAGCGCGGGGATGGCCGCTGCGGATAGTATGCAGAACCTGGCGTTGCAGGTCGGTGAATTCAGGGCTGGCGGTCAGTTCCTCACGACGCGGACGGGGTAGCGGCACGTTGTAAGTCGCCGCAATCGTGCCGGGGCCCATCACCACAATACGGTCAGACAGATACACCGCTTCTTCAATATCGTGTGTGACGAACATGACGGTCAGCCGGTGCTGTTCCCAGATGCCGGTCAGTAATTCCTGCATCTGGTGGCGGGTCATGGCATCCAGCGCGCCAAAGGGTTCATCCATCAGCAAGATTTTAGGGCGGTAAGACAGTGCACGGGCGATGGCGACGCGCTGTTTCATGCCGCCGGAAAGCTCCGCTGGCCAGGCATCAGCAAACGATGTCAGTTGCACCAGTTCGAGATGCTCACTGGCCTTTTCACGACATTGTGCGCGGTTGAATCCGGCGGCTTTCAGCGCAAACTCAATGTTTTGGCGCGCCGTCAGCCAGGGCAGCAGGGTGTATGACTGAAACACCACGCCACGGTCAATGCCCGCGCCGCGAATGGTTTTGCCGTCCACCTGAACGTCGCCGCTGTCGTAATCTTCAAGCCCGGCCGCAATTGACAACAACGTACTTTTACCGCAACCGGACGTACCGACCACCGAAACAAATTCGTTGTCTGCCAGCGTCAGGCTGATGTCGTGCAATACCTCGCGCGTTTGCCTGCCAACCTGAAAACTTTTGTGCAGATGGGAAATGGTTAACACCGACATCAGGCACGCCTCTTGTTGTAGCGGAACAGTACGCGCTCCAGTGCACGCATGATCTGATCGCTGATTAAACCCAGAATACCCAGCAGCAGGATGTAACCGATGATGGTGTCAGTCTGGAAGAAACGTTGCGACACCACGATGCGGTAACCGAGGCCCGAAGTGGATGCCACCAGTTCGGCCAGCACCAGCCACGTCCACGCCCAGCCAAGACTGATGCGCAGGGCATCCCAGATGCCCGGCAGTGCGCCCGGTAACACGATACGGAACAGGATTTTGCGATCCGGCATGCCTAACGTGCGGCCTAAACCGACAAAATCGCCGGGTACCCGTTTCACGGCGTCAATCACCATCAGAACCTGCTGGAAGAAGGTGCCGATCCAGATAATCAGGAATTTTTGTACATCGTCAGTGCCGGTCCACAGAATGGTCAGCGGTACAAACGCCACCACCGGCATATAACGGATGAAATCCACCAGCGGTTCGGTCAGCGCTTTGAAGAAGCCGTAGCAGCCCGCCAGCACACCAATCACAATCGACATCACCGAGGAGATCACGAAGGCAATACTGATGCGGTACAGGCTGCTTTTAATGTCGCTCCACAGCGTGCCGTCCTGCGCCAGACTGACCATCTTCAGCCAGACATCGGTCAGTTTGGGCAGGAAAATCGGCGGGATCGCGCCGCTGCGGGTTGCCAGTCCCCAGGCAAGAAACAGGACCACGAACAGCGCCACGGCGATGCCGACGAACAATTTGCGCGACGGCAGGCGGCCAATCACCATCAGATTGAGCGGTTTACGACGTGAACTCATGGCAGGCTGTTCACGAAGCTGGCATCAATCACTTGCTCAGCCGTTACCGGTTTTGGAATAAGCCCGGCGGCCGTGGCGGCTTTGAGCACGTGCGCAAAGGTCTGGCCGGAGAAGGAATGGCTGAGTACCTGTTTGTTTTCCGCCAGCGAGTAATATTTCACGCCGTCAAACGCGGTTTCCAGATCAGCCGGTGTTGCGCCAACCGCTTTGGCGATGATGGCGCGATCCGCCGTGGTATTGGCCTGATAGTGGGTGAGGGCGGCGTCCCAGCTTTTAATCAGGGCGGCGATTTGCCCCGGTTTTTCTTTCAGCACCGAATCACGCACCACCAGCACATCGCCAATCAGTCCGGGATCGGAAGAGCCGCTGTAGAGCATTTTCAGTGACGGGTCCTGCTTTTTCGCGGCAGAAATATAGGGTTCGTAAGTCACGGCGGCAGTCACACGTTTAGCGATCAGCGCGCTGCCCGCTGAATCGGCTGGCATCGGCACTGGTGTGATATCACTCCATTTCAGACCGGCGGCATTCACCGCACTGTGCAGTAAAATATCGCTGGTCGTGCCTTCTTCAAAGGCTATCTGTTTGCCTTTCAGATCCTTAAGGGTAGTGATGTCTTTGCCGACCAGCAGGGCGTCAGCGGTTTCACTTTGATCCAGCAACAGCACGACTTTTATGGGTAAACCGGCGGACACCATCGCCATTGCGGTATGTGTGGCAATATTTGCACCGTCAATCTGGCCGCTGGCTAAAGCGGCGTTGATGTCTTTATCTTCGGCGAAGTTAACGATATCGACCTTTTCCAGCCCCTGCTGTTTAAAAATGCCCTGACTTTGCGCGACATGCCACTGGCCGTAACCCAGCCAGGGCTCAATGCCCATTTTGAAGGTGCCCGCTTCGGGTGCAGCAGCGGAGGCGCTCAGGCTGAATGTGCCGAGGGCACTAAGGCAGCAGGCCAGTGCCAGTTTGTTTTTGAAAAAGCCCGTAAAGGTCTGAGAAGGTGACATAATTTCCTCGCTTGGTGTGGGAAGAGAAAAAGACGGCTAATAAAAATCCTAATGTGCAACCCTGTATAGACAAGCTGATAAAGCAATTACCACGCCACAGTTGAAATCGCGGAAGGAAATCATGCAGGGCATTGATGTTATACATTTTTAGATAATTGATGAGAAGAAGGTAAACGAATTTATAATTAAAAGTGATAATGTGCACCACAACATGACTTTCTTTGCTCTCTCAGGGTGCAGGAAAAGCGATTGTGCCCTAATAGCGCACAGGGTTTCAGCTGGCTCTGGCTTCAGGAACGGGGATTAATGCCTGTTTAAGTGCATTGGAGAATAAAGTCATTACAGAATTAAAAGGTGCACCTTTTTTCAGTACCAGACTGAACGGTGTGGCAATCTCAATATTATCCGGCATCAGTGCGCGAAGTTTTTGTCCTCCCATAAAGGCACTGGCATAATGTTCCGGCAGAAATCCGAGATAATTTCCCGTCATCAGTAACATGGTAACGGCTTCGACTTGTACCGCAATAGCATGCGAGGAAGTGACATCCGAAAAGATATTTTTCTTGCTGTGATTAGCATAGAAATGATTCACCATTTGTGATGATTTGATCTGCGACTCTTTTATTTCACTGGCAGGAATGCTGAACAGCGGGTGTTTATTGCCGCAATAAAGGTAGGCCATTTCGTGATAGAGAAAGTAATAATCAAACTCGGGTTTTTCCTGATATACCGGCATAATACCGCAGGTGAAACGTCCGTCGATAATCCCGCGTTCAATCTCGTCCAGCTGGGTGGCGTGCAGGCGTATACTGACCTTCGGAGCCTGGCGATAAATCTCGCCTAATGCACTGATTACCGGCGATTGCGGGTCGGTGATGGTGTTGTCGATAATACCAATATTCAGCTCGCCGAACAGCTCGTGACGGGCGTGATTGAGTTTGTCGCGAAACTGATTAATGGATGAAAATAAATCCAGGCATGCCTGATAAGCCACTTTACCGTGTTCGGTTAAATAAAATCCTTCGCGCCCCCGGGTACAAAGTTTCATGCCAAAACGGATTTCGAGATCAGAGATTTGTTTGCTGATCGCCGCGAGTCCAATATTCAGTTCGTTGCATGCTGCGGTAAAGCCACCGGCTTCTACCACGGTTTTAAAGACGCGCAAAAGCTTTAAATCGGCGACGCCAAGGTTGTGCTGATTAATATCACTTTTTGCGGGTGATGTGTTTCCTGATTTGGAAAGTGGACTTTCCATAATTAATATTTACCCCCGCCTTTAAAATCTACAATATCAAATTCACCTAGCCTCACTCGTTATTACTTTGCAAGCCCGGATTGTTCAGTGCCCTTTGTCATGTGGCCGGAAGGAAGTTAATTTCACTCACCGCCAGACATGCTGCCCGAACCAGCTTTGCAACATTTATGCCATACAAGGAAAAAATATGTCACAACAGCCAGAACTGCTTTGGGGAGCCCGTTTTAAACACGGTCCAGCTGCCACCTTAAGCGCGTTATCGCGCAGCCCGGAATATTATTTTTCCCTCGCTGAATATGATCTGGAAGGTTGCCGCGCCCATGCTTATGAATTAAACCGGGCCGGTTTGCTTGATGAAAACGAAACGGTTCTGATGGTCGATGCGATTAAACAACTGGCGAAGGATTTCCGTGCCGGCATTCTTGCGCCGATTCAGGCGGATGAAGACGTGCATACGTTTATCGAACGCAGCCTGACCGGGCGGCTTGGCGAACTCGGCGGCAAATTGCGGGCAGGGCGCTCACGTAATGATCAGACCGCTAACGATTTACGTCTCTACCTGCGCGATAACGCCCGCAAGATTGTGGCGGCCCTGCTCGGACTTCAGACCGCACTGGTGAAGCAGGCGGAACAGCATATTCATACACTGGCACCGGGTTTTACCCATCTTCAGCAGGCACAGCCGATTGTATTCGGGCATCAGCTGATGGCGCATGCACAGTCATTTTGCCGTGACGTTGAACGTTTTCAGGACTGGGATAAACGTTGTGCACTGTCGCCGCTGGGCGCGGCGGCGATGGCCGGTTCAGCCATTGCCCTGCATCCTGAACTTTCCGCCAAAGATCTCGGTTACGACGGTGCCTGCGAGAACTCAATTGATGCCGTGGCCAGCCGTGATCATGTCGCAGAATTCCTGTTTGCAGGCAGTATGCTGAGCGTCAATCTTTCCCGCATCAGTGAAGAAGTGTGCCTGTGGGCCTCGCGCCAGTTCCGCTGGGTTGAGCTCGATGACGGCTACGCCACCGGCAGTTCCATCATGCCGCAGAAGAAAAATCCGGATATCGCTGAACTGACACGCGGTAAAAGTGGCCGGCTGATTGGCAACGTTACTGCCATGCTGAGCACCCTGAAAGGCCTGCCGCTCTCCTATAACCGTGACCTTGTCGAAGACAAACGTAATGCGATGGATACCGTTGAGCAGTTGCTGTTAGTGCTGCCTGCGATGGCGGGCATGATCGACACCATGACCATCAATGTTGAGCGTTTGCGTGAACAGGCTCCGGAAGGTTTTACGCTGGCGACGGAAGTGGCCGACTGGCTTTCGCGTCGTGGTGTGCCGTTCAAGGAAGCCCACGAAATCACCGGCAAACTGGTGCAGGTGTGCGAGCAATACAATCTGGCGCTGCACGAAGTCAGTGATGCGCAGTTACTGGCGGTTGATGCCCGCCTGAGTGCTGATGTACGTGAATGCCTGACACTGGAAGCGGCGATCAACGCCCGCAGCGGTAAGGGTGGCACGGCACCGGTGCGGGTAGCAGAGCAGATTGCGCGGCTGAAAACCCGTCTCGAGGCGCAGGCAAACTGGGTCAATGGTTACGCTGGCCTGTCTTTATAATCGTGCGGGAGAAGCCTGATGACCCTTTACACTAAAACGTCAGAAAGTGCGAAAAGCGCAGAGATTGATCTCAGTGAATATCACGCTGTACCCCAGCGTTATTACGGCCGGATTTTTGCCTCGGCAGTGATCCTGCTGCTGCTGGCGTTGCTGGTGAACGCCTTTGCGCATGGCAAAATCGAATGGCAGTACGTGGCACAGTTTCTCACCGCCAAAGCCATTCTTTTTGGTCTGGGCAATACCATTGTCATGTCGGTGCTGGCGATGGCACTGGGGATCGTGTTCGGCGTGATTATTGCCGTCATGCGCATGTCACAAAATCCGGTGCTGCGCAGCGTGGCAATGGGGTATACGTGGATTTTCCGCGGCACACCGCTGATTTTACAATTGCTGCTGTGGTTTAACCTGGCACTGATTTTTCCGACCATCGCCATTCCCGGCGTATTCAGCCTTCAGACCGTTGACATCATGACGCCGTTCGCCGCCGCACTGCTCGGCCTGAGCATTAATCAGGGCGCGTACACCTCGGAAGTGGTGCGTGCCGGGCTGATTTCGGTCGATCTCGGGCAGTATGAGGCCGCGAAATCCATCGGTATGACCCGCCTGCATGCACTGCGGCGGATTATTTTGCCGCAGGCAATGCGGGTGATAATCCCGCCCATCGGTAACGAATTCATCAGCATGGTCAAAACCACCAGTCTTGCCAGCATGATCCAGTATTCCGAAGTGCTCTATAACGCACAAACCATTTACTTCGCCAATGCGCGGGTAATGGAACTGCTGTTTGTGGCAGGCATCTGGTATCTGGTGGTGGTGACTGTGCTGTCGCTCGGGCAGAACCGTCTTGAGCGTTATTTTGGCCGTGGCACCCGCCGCCGCACCCGCCACTGACAGGAGCCCGACCATGAAAAGCATTATCAAAGCCGTCAATGTTAATAAGTACTTTGATCAGTTTCAGGCGCTGAAAAACATCAATCTTGAAGTTAAACACGGTGAAGTGATGTGCATCATTGGCCCTTCCGGTTCAGGGAAAAGCACATTTTTGCGCTGCATCAATCAGCTCGAACGCATCGACAGCGGCGGGGTGTGGGTCGATGACGAACTGGTCGGTTACCGCATGGACGGCAAAAAGCTGTACCCGCTTAACGACCGGCAGATTGCCCGTCAGAGGCTGAAAACCGGCATGGTGTTCCAGCGTTTCAATCTGTTCCCGGATAAAACCGCGCTGGAAAATATCATTGAAGGGCCGTGTCAGGTGCTGCTGCGTCCTGTGAAAGAGGCCACACGGGAAGCGATGGCGCTGCTCGAACGTGTCGGGCTGGCGCATAAACGCGATGCTTATCCGCTGGAACTTTCCGGCGGCCAGCAACAACGCGTGGCGATTGCCCGGGCGCTGGCGATGAAACCCAAAGTGATGCTGTTCGATGAACCGACCTCGGCGCTCGATCCTGAGATGGTCGGCGAGGTGCTGGCGGTGATGCGCGGCCTGGCGGCAGAGGGCATGACCATGATTGTGGTCACGCATGAATTAGGTTTCGCGCGGGAAGTGGCAAACCGCGTGGTCTTTATGGACGAAGGCGGAATTATAGAAAGCGGTAATCCGGAAGATATTTTGCTCAACCCGCAAAATCCACGGACGCAGAACTTTATTTCTGCCGTCCTGATCTGACCTTTTTGACGTTAACTTTTGACTATGGGAATGCCTTTATGAAAAAAACATTGTTGTCCCTCATTACCGCCGGCGTCCTGCTGAACGGCGTTGTTTCCGGTGCCGGTGCGGCGGAGCTGAAGCAAAAAGACGAAATCAAAGTGGCGATGATGCCGAACTATCCGCCGCTGGAATTCAAAGATCCCGCGACCGGTAATCTGACCGGTATGGATTACGATCTGGGCACGGAAATCGGCAAACGCCTGAACCGCAAAATCAGCTGGCAGGAAATCGGCTTCGAACAAATGGTTAACGCCGTCGCCACTAAACGTGTCGATATGATCTTATCCGGCATGACCGACACCAAACCGCGTCAGGATATCGCGACCTTTGTTGATTACTACAACAGCGGACCGCAGTTCTATACCACCGTCGCGCACAAAGAAATCAATACCATGCTGGACTTGTGTGGCAAAAAAGTTGGCACCAGCCGCCGTACCACATTCCCGGCTGAAATCGCGGCATGGAGCGAAGCCAACTGTGTTCCGGCAGGCAAACCCGCCATTGTGGTGATTGGTGCGGAAGGTACGGCGGATGCACGTACCCAGCTGCGCCAGGGGCGCATTGAAGGCGTGGTGCAGGGCAGCGAAACCCTGCCGTACATCATGAACCTGGAAAAAGACACTTATAAACCACTGGGTAAAGCCTTTGCCTATCAGGTGACCGGCATGGGGATCAGCAAAGACGATCAGCCGCTGATTGATGCGGTGAAAGGTGCGCTGACCGACATGATCGCTGACGGCACTTATCTGAAAATCCTCACCAAATGGGGCCTGCAGGATGGCGCAATCAAAGAAGTGACCATTAACAAAGGCAAATAACCTCAGGCGACGGACTGACTCATGACGATTTCACAACAGGCGGCCAGTTTATGGCCGCAAGGCAAACGCGGCTGCATGGCGCTGGCGTTTGATCTCGACGGCCCGACCGGCGATGCAATGCTTAACGGCACCCTCTGGCAGAAAGCGGATTACTTTACCTTCGGCGCTTACGGGCCCTATCGCGCGCTGGAGCGCATCCTTGATTTGCTCGATGACCACCAGCTTCCGGCGACTTTTTTTATTCCGGCGTGGGTGGTGGAAAACTGGCCGAAACAGTGTCAGGCGATTGTCGGACGCGGGCATGAAGTGGCGTATCACGGCTATCGTCATGAGTCTTTTTACGCCATCAGCGCGGAGAAACAGTTATGGGTGATGCAAAAATCCCGTGAGATTTTCTGGCAGTTTCTGGGCATCCGTGCCGAAGGTTTTCGTACGCCTTCCGGTGACTGGCATCCGGAAACGCCTGCCATGCTACTGGAAGCCGGCGTGACCTATTCCAGCAGCATGCGCGGCGACGACCGGCCTTATCTCATGAAGGTTCCCGGTTATGAACGCCCGCTGGTGGAAATCCCCGGCCGTTGGGAAATGGACGATTACGCCTCTATAGCCTATACCCGCGAGCCGAATTTCCCCTCAGGGTTAGACCGCACCGCCAGTTATGAACTGACGCTGGATAACTGGTGCCGTGAATTCGACGGTGCCATGAACGAAGGGCTGAGCCTGACCACGTTGTTCCATCCGAAAATCAGCGGAAAACCTGGCCGCATTATGTTACTCGACCTTTTTTTTGCGCACCTGAAAGCGCGGGATGACGTGTGGTTTGCGCGTTGCCGGGAAGTCGCCCACTGGTGGATGCAGGAGCATGCCAATGACTGATCATAACTGGCCGGCAGGTTACCGCTCTGCAGTGGTAATCACCGTTGATTTCAATGATATTCACGGCATTCTCAGCCAGGTACCTGCGGTGGCCGGACGCGAAAAAACGTTGTCCGTCTGGCGTTATGGCACGCTGCGCGGTATCGACCGGTTGCTGGCGTTACTGGACAGGAAAAATCTGCGCAGCTCGTGGTGCGTACCGGGCATTGTGGCGGATGAGAATCCACAGAAGATCCGTGACATAGACCGCGCCGGGCACGAACTGGCGACCTGCGGCTATGAATTCGCCCATTTTGACGGTCTGTCGTTGCATCAGCAAACCGACAGTCTGCAAAGAGGTAAAGCGGCGCTGAAAGCGCTGACCGGGAAAGTGCCGCGCGGCTTTCGTTTGCCTGCAGGTAACTGGGCACCGGGCTTTACGGATGTGCTGGCGGACGAAGGGTTCAGCTGGACATCCGGCTGGCGCGGCGATGATTTACCGTATTTCCAGCCGGTGCAGGACGGTCAGCCGTCGCGGCTGGTGGAATTGCCGCTGCATTATGAAATGGAAGACGAACCGTATTTCGCGTTTAACCTCAGCCCGGCGGTGCCGCCGGCACAGTCGCGGATTGCCTCTTACCGCCACACCCTCGGTAATATGAAGATGGATTTTGACGGATTTCACCGTTTTGGTTTGTGCTACGTGCTGCGACTGCATCCGGAAGTGATCGGCACGGCGGGGCGGATTGGTATGCTGGCGGAACTGTTGGATCACATCACGTCACATCCTGATGTCTGGGTAGCGACGGCCGGGGAAGTCGCTGACTGGTGGTCGCAGAACCGGCCGCAAAACGAGGCGTCGCATCCGGCGCAAATCTGGATGCAACACACTGCGCCGGGAGTCAGCCATGAGTAATATCACACAGCAGCAAATGTTGGCCGAATTCGTGGTGAATACCCGTTTTGATGATTTGCCAGGACGGCTGGTTGAGCGCACCAAACGACACATCCTCGACACGCTCGGCGCGGGGCTGGTGGGTTCCACCAGCGATGTCGCAAAAGAGGTGGCGGCGATGATCCTCAGTGAAGGCGCTTTCCCGCTTTCGCCGGTGTGGGGCTATCGTGAACTGACATCGCCGCGCAACGCCGCGCTGCTTAACGGCGTGGCGGCACATGCGCTGGAACTCGATGACACCGGTGGCTGCGATCATTCCGGCGCAGTGGTCATTCCTGCTTTGCTGGCGGTCCTGCCGTTATGTCCGCAGCCGGTCAGCGGAAAAGCATTTATCACGGCGGTCGTGATCGGTTATGACGTGGCGCGCCGCGTGCTTGAAGCCTGTGGCGGATATTCACCCCATAATGGTGCGGGCTGGCATTCGACCTCTACCTGCGGTGTGTTTGGTGCGGCGGCGGCAGCCGGAAAATTAATGGGGCTGAATGCGGAACAAGTCAGCGCAGCGTTAGGCATTTCCGGCAGTTTCAGCGGCGGATTGTGGGCGTTTATCCACGACGGTTCGCAGAGTAAAAAATTGCATGCAGGACGCGCTGCCGAAGGAGGTGTGCTGGCTGCGCTGAGCGCCAGACAAGGCATCAGCGGACCGTCGCAGTTATTCGGGGACAAATGGGGTGGATTTCTTTCCACGCTGGCACCGGCCAGTGCGACGCCGCAAGCCCTGACGGCACAACTGGGGGAGATCTGGAAGCTGGAACGCTGTTCCATCAAACCTTATGCCTCGTGTCGTGGCACACATTCCGCCATCGATGCCACCGGTATTTTGCTGGAAAGGCTGAATGCCGGCGCAGGGGATGTCGAAAAAATCGTCGTGCGTCTTTGCCCGTTCCTCAGTGGCATGTGCGGTGACAACGAAATTGCCACACTGGCCGCCGCGCAGATGAGCATCCGTTACGCCATTGCCGCCCGCGTGGTGTTCGGACACGCAGGTCTGCCGGCGTATGACACCGATAAACGCCAGGATCCGGATTTACTGGCGATGATCCGCCGGATTGATTTGCAGGAAGACGATACCCTGAGTGCCGACGGCGAGCCGGATGTTACGCTCATCACCCGCTCTGGCGCATCGCAAACCGTGCGGGTAGATATTGCGCTCGGCGCACCGGGGAATCCGGTTTCTGATGAGCAACTGAAAGAGAAATTTATCTCGCTGGCGACACGGGTGATTTCGGTGGAAGGGGCAGAGAGGATATGGGAGCAGGGGATGCGGCTGGATCTGGCGCGAGATATTAATGCATTCATCGGGCGGTAACTCCCTCCCCTTCGCAGGGCGAGGAGCAAAACACCGACCCGGTTCTGTGTGGGAGAGGTGCAAAGAGACAGGACAAATTTTCACTTGTTCATCCTGCGGAGCTGGTGTCAAATCAGAGGATTAGCGTCCTGCAAATAAGACCGCCAAAAAAAGGAACCTCTCATGACCCAGACCCTACGTACAGGCCTTGTCGGCTACGGCTTCGCCAGCAAAACCTTTCATTCACCTCTGATTGACGGCACGCCCGGTATCGAGCTGGCGGTGGTTTCCAGCAGTGATGCGGGCAAAGTCCATGCGGACTGGCCCAATGTGGAGGTGATAGATTCGCCGGAAAAGCTGTTTGCCGATGCGTCCATTGATCTGGTGGTGATCCCGACGCCCAATACCACCCATTTCCCGCTGGCGAAACTGGCGCTGGAGGCCGGTAAACATGTCATCGTCGACAAGCCTTTTACCGTGACGCTGGATGAAGCCCGCGAACTTGACGCGCTGGCGCGTGCAAAAGGTAAGGTGCTGTCGGTGTTCCATAACCGTCGCTGGGATTCGGATTTCCTCACGGTTAAGACACTGATTGAAGAAGGTGCGCTCGGCGATATTGTCTATTTCGAATCCCATTATGATCGTTATAAACCCCAGGTGCTGCAACGGTGGCGTGAAAGTGAGGCGCCGGGCAGCGGCATCTGGTTCGATCTGGGTTCGCATCTGCTGGATCAGGCGCTGCAATTGTTCGGATTGCCGGAAACATTGCAGGCGGATCTGGCTGTACTGCGGCCGGGCGGTAAAGCCGTCGACTACTTCAACGCAGTGCTGACTTATCCGCGACGTCGCGTGGTGTTGCACAGCACGGTTTATGCCGTTGCTGAAACAGCGCGGTTTATCGTGCAGGGTGAAAAAGGCAGCTACGTGAAATTCGGGCTGGATCCGCAGGAAGATCGTCTGAAAGCCGGTGAACGTCTGCCGCAGCCGGACTGGGGGGTCGATAAACGTGATGGCGTCATTACGCTCAGCCACGACGGCGTATTGGCAGAGAAATCGCTGCTGACCATTCCGGGCAACTATCCGGCTTATTATGCCGGTGTACGCGATGCAATTAACGGGCTGGGTGAAAATCCGGTACCTGCCGGGGATGCCATCCGCGTGATGGAAATGCTCGAACTGGGGATGCAGTCCTCAGAACAACAGGCGACCCTGAAAGTCATCAGGAACTAACACAGGATCCCGTTTTCCAGAGTGTCACGCCGGTGACACTCTTATTTTTCATTTGTTATTCATTTTGCAAGGAAGGTTCATGTCCTGGTTACAACGTCTGAAAATCGATAAGTTTTTGCTGATCCTGGTCTGTGTTGTCGTGATCGCTTCATTTTTTCCCTGTGAAGGGATTTATAAAACCTTCTTCGGCTATCTGACCACAGCCGCTATTGCACTGCTGTTTTTCATGCACGGCGCGAAGCTTTCCCGCGAAGCGATCATGGCGGGTATCAGCCACTGGCGTTTGCATGTAGTGGTGTTCCTTAGCACTTTCGCGTTGTTCCCGCTGCTCGGTCTTGGCATGAAATGGCTGGTGCCGGTGGGCATTCTGACGCCGACGTTGTACTACGGTTTTCTGTATCTTTGTGCATTGCCTGCGACCGTGCAGTCTGCGATTGCTTACACCTCGGTGGCTGGCGGTAACATTCCGGCGGCAATTTGCAGCGCGTCGGCGTCCAGTATTCTCGGGGTGTTCCTTTCACCGGTGCTGGTTGGTTTGCTGATGCATACACAGGGCGGTACCAGTGACACCTTACATGCCATCGGTTCCATTGTGCTGCAACTGATGGTGCCGTTTATCATCGGGCATCTTTGCCGTCCGCTGATCGGTGCCTGGGTACAGCGGCACAAGAAAATCGTCAACGTCACCGACCGTTCATCGATTCTGCTGGTGGTCTATGTGGCATTCAGTGAAGCGGTTGTGCAGGGGATCTGGCATCAGATCAACGGCTGGTCGCTGCTGGCGATCCTCGGTTGTTCGATTGTTCTCCTGACCATTGTGCTGATCATCAACACCTGTGTGGCGCGGCTGTTTGGCTTTAACACCAAAGACGAAATCACCATTGTATTTTGCGGGTCGAAGAAAAGTCTGGCGAACGGTATTCCGATGGCGAACGTGCTGTTCCCGGCTGCTGCCGTGGGCGCGATGGTGCTGCCTCTGATGATTTTCCATCAGATCCAGCTGATGGTCTGTGCGGTACTGGCCTCACGCTATGCCAGACGTGTGGCGCGTGAAGACGCCGCCGCGCAGGTGAAGAAAGAAGAAGTGAAAACGGTGTAATCCGTTGAATGAAAAGAAAAGGGCGGAGAACATTCCCGCCCTTTTTTATTGGGTGAAAAGCGTTATGCCGACACTTTGTCGCGAATTGCCTGCTTCTCAGCGGCTGTCAGGAATGCCATCGTCAGGCCGTTTTCCTGTGCCTTGCGGATTTCGTTTTGCGTCAGTCCGGCAGCCGGTGCAGCGACATGATATTCGTTAGCAATCTCAATGCCCTGAACTGCCGGATCATCGGTATTGATGGAGGCCAGCACGCCATGGCGCAGAAAAATCGCCAGCGGATGCTGCTCAAAAGACGCGACGGTGCTGGTCTGAATGTTAGAGGTCAGGCAGGATTCGATACCAATCTGATGTTTGGCCAGAAAATCCATCAGTTCAGGATCCTGTGCGGCTTTTACCCCATGGCCGATACGCTCAGCGCCCAGTTCGCGGATTGCCTGCCAGATGCTTTCCGGGCCTGCGGCTTCACCGGCATGAACGGTAATATGCCAGCCTGCGTCGCGCGCACGGTTAAAATGGCTGAGGAACAGACTGCCCGGGAAACCCAGTTCATCACCGGCCAGATCCAGCGCGGTAATACCGTCGCGGTACGCCAGCAAACCTTCCAGTTCTTGCAGACAGGCGTCTTCACCAAACGTACGGCTCAGAATGCCGATCAAACGCACATCGATGTCATGATGCTGCTGACCTTCGCGGATCCCTTCAATGACCGCTTCCACCACACCCGCGACCGGAAGTTTGTGGTTCATTGCCATGTAATAGGGAGAGAAACGCAGTTCGGTGTAATGCAGACCGGCGCGCGCCGCATCTTCAACGTTTTCTTTAGCAATGCGGCGGCAGGCATCCAGATCGCCGAGCACTTTAACGCCCCAGTCGAGTTTCTGCAGGAAACTTACCAGATCCGGTTCAGTATGCATCACCTGTACATGCGGGCGCAGCGCTTCAAGTTCACTGGCAGGTAAGGTCAGATTAAACTGACGGCCTAAATCCAGAATAGTCTGAGCGCGGATGTTGCCATCAAGGTGGCGGTGAATGTCTGTCAGGGGAAGGCGTGTGTCGATCATGGTGTGCACTCATTATTATTGAAATGTGCGGGGCATTATAACGGGAGAATCACCCTGAATGAAATGTTGTTGCGCAACAAGAAGGGGGTTGAATTTGCTTCCTCCCCTTCGCAGGGGGAGGAGTTAGACCAACTCTCTGATGCCAGTGATTAATTTTTCAACACCGGCTTCCACCTTCGATCGCGGGCAGCCGACATTCAGACGCAGGAAACCGCTACCTTCTTCACCATAGGTATAACCCGGCATAATGGCGACTTTTTGATGCCTGATCAGCTCATTTTGTAACTGCTTATCGTCAATACCCAGCGGGCGTAAATCAATCCACGCCAGATAGGTGGATTGTGGCGGCTGCCAGTTGAGCGGCGGGAATGCGGCGTTCAGTTGTTCCGCCACGTAACGCAGATTGCCCTGTAAATATTCCCGTAACGCATCCAGCCAGGGTTCACCGTGATGATAAGCCGCAACGTGCGCATGAACGGCAAGCACGGCCGGAGATGATAAGCCGTCGCAGGCTTTCAGCTGGTGCAGATACGCCTCGCGTGAGGCTTTATGGCTGATCAGTCCGTAAGCACCGGTCAGCGCCGGAATGTTAAAACTTTTCGACCCGGAGGTCAGTAACGCCCATTCTCCGCGTCCCACGTCATTCCACGGCGTGTGGCGGTGTTCGCCCCAGACCATATCCATGTGAATTTCATCGCTGATCACCCGCACATTGTGACGCTCACACAGTTCAGCAATAAGTGTCAGTTCTTCCCGTGTCCAGACTTTACCGGTCGGATTGTGCGGGCTGCACAGCAACAGTACAGAACAGGTTGGTTGCACCAGCAGGCTTTCCAGATGTTGCGCATCCAGCGACCAGTCATTACCGTTTTTAAGCAGCGGGCAGGCCATCATATTGCGCTGATTACCGTTTACCACGTTGAAAAACGCATCATAGGCCGGAGTGAAGGTCACCACGCCATCATCCGGCTGGCTCCACTGACGGATCAGTTGCGCAACCATGTAAATCACCGACGGGCCGTAGACCACGCTTTCCCGGTCAATCCGGCTGTTAAAACGCTGCTGAAACCAGTGCGCTACCGCGCCGAGGAAATCATCGTGATGCCAGCGGCTGTAACCGAGTACGCCGTGTTGCAGACGTTTTTGCAGCGCATCGAGAATGCAGGGTGAGGCGGGGAAATCCATGTCAGAGATGGTAAATGGCAGCAGATCCGCACTGCCGAAACGGTCAGCGACGTAATCCCACTGGGTGCACCAGGTGCCATGACGGTCAGTAACGGTGGAGAAATCAAAAGTCATTTTTTCACTCCCTGAATAAAGCTGAAAAGGGCGACCGGAGGCGCCCTGTTAATCGTATTACGCTATCACCGGTTCCGGTGCTGGCTGACTGGCTGCGGTACGGATCAGATAATCCAGTTCATCTTTTACCGACTGTACCTGCGGACCAATGACGACCTGCAGATTATGCTCGTTAAGATGAACGACACCGATAGCGCGGTTAGCTTTCAGCGTGGCATCGTCAACCCGCGACATATCCGCAACGGAAAGACGCAGGCGGGTGATGCAGTTATCCAGTGAAACAATATTACCGGCACCGCCCAGCGCACTCAAAATAACCGGCACGTTGTAGCCAGATTTACTGGAAGACGGCACGGCGGCGGCAGCAGGCATATTCTCAGATTCACGACCCGGCGTTTTGATGTTAAAGCGCACGATAGAGAAACGGAAGATAGCGTAATAAGCCGCGAACCAGATAGCGGCCACTACCGGCACCAGATACCACTTGGTCGCAGTGCCATGCAGGATCCCGAATACCACAAAGTCGATGATATTGCCGTCGGTATTACCGATGGTCACACCCAGCACGGACATAATGGTGAAGCCCAGGCCGGTCAGGATGGCGTGGATCACATAGAGAACCGGCGCCACAAACAGGAACAGGAATTCGATCGGTTCAGTGGTGCCGCCAACAACGCAGGCTACGACGCCGGAAATAAGCAGGCCTTTAATTTTATGACGATTTTCAGGTTTCGCGCAGTGGTACATCGCCAGAGCCGCACCCGGCAGGCCACCGAGGAAGGCAGGCATTTTGCCCTGAGAAAGGAACTGCGTCGCGCTTTCAGAGAAACCGTGCGTGGTCGGGCAGGATAGTTGAGCCTGGAAGATGGTCAGTGCGCCGCTCACTTCGCGGCCACAGACATCCAGCGTGCCGCCAGCTTCGGTGAAGCGGATCAATGCAACCAGAATGTGATGCAGGCCAAAGGGTAACAGCAGACGCTCACCGGAACCGAAAATCATCGGGCCAAATACACCTGCTCCCTGAATAAGACGGCCCAGACCGTTAATGCCAGCAGCGAAGAAAGGCCAGATCAGGGGGATCAGCAAACCGACCAGACCAAGCACCACGGTGGTAACAATCGGGACGAAACGCGTGCCACCGAAGAATGCCAGCGCATCCGGCAGACGGATCGTGTTGTAGCGTTCGTGCAACATGTACACAATGATACCGACGATGACCGCGCCCAGAATACCGGTGTCGATAGACTGGATGCCGAGGATCATCTGGATATTATTGGCCTTCAGCACCAGCGGATCGACGGTTGGCAAGGTGCCGTTAGCGGTCAGAAAGAAATTAATTGCCAGATTCAGTACAGCGAAACCGACGAAACCGGAGAAGGCGGCAACGCCTTTGTTTTCACGCGCCATACCCAGCGGGATAGCGATAGCAAACATCACCGGCAGGAAACTGAAGGCAAACGACCCGACTTTGCTCATCCAGACGAAAACCAGCTGGAGGAGCGGATTACCTAATGCGGGGATCAGCGTCACCACATCATGACTGCTTAACGAACTGCCGATGCCCAGCATGATGCCGCAAAACGACAGCAGAGCGACCGGCAGCATGAAAGTTTTCCCTAAACTTTGGAAGAACTCCCAAAGCGTAACACGTTGTTTTTTGTTGGCAGGCATACCCGCTCCCTGAGTTGTTTTATTAAGCGACTTGTTGATGGCGGCTAAGATAAAACGTTTTACCTAAATAATACGTGTCTGAACTCACACTATTTAATGGTGCCTTCTACAACGTGGGTTAAATAAGGTTAAACGTTTTACTCGACAGACTGGATTAGGTATAACTGTCTGACCACGCTAATTATTCCGGTTTTCGGATACGGCGGGCGGGAAGGGATCCCGTTTTATGGAATTTCAAATGAACGACAACAGCCGATGAATCATAAAAAAATCACCATTACAGATGTGGCGCAGCATGCCGGCGTTTCCGTTACCACGGTTTCGCTGGTGCTCAGCGGTAAGGGGCGTATTTCCCGGATAACAGCAGAACGGGTTAACCGTGCGGTTGATGAGCTGGGTTTTGTGCGCAACCGTCAGGCGAGTACGCTGCGCGGTGGCGAATCCGGCGTGGTCGGGCTGATTGTCCGCGATATTTGTGAACCGTTTTATGCCGAAATGACTGCCGGTCTCAGTGAGATGTTTGAAGCGCAGGGCAAAGTGTTGTTTCTGCTGCAAAGCGGCCCGTCCGGTAAAGGGCTGATGCGCTGTTTCGAGACTTTGCTGACCCACGGCGTAGATGGCATTGTGATCGCCGGTGGCGTAAATACTCTCGCCGGGCTGAAAGAAAAGGCCGAAGAATATGACGTCCCGCTGATCTGCGCGGCACGTTCCGGGGGGATCGAAGGGGTTGATGTTGTCCGACCCGATAATATGCTCGCAGCGAAAATGGCCACCGAATATCTGATCAAACATGGTCACAAACAAATTGCCTATCTCGGCGGTTTGAGCAATTCGTTAACCCGTGCCGAACGTCTCGGCGGTTTCTGCGCCACGCTGCTGCAATACGGCCTGCCATTTCGCAGCGAATGGATTATCGAGTGTGATTATCAGCATAAATGTGCCGCCGATGCTGCCGAAACTTTATTATCCCGCTACCCGAAAATCAGTGCAATTGTCTGCCATAAATCATCCGTCGCGCTGGGTGCCTATTTCGGCGTGCTGCGCACCGGTGCGCAAGTGGGTGGCGGGGCAGTAGACAGCTTCTTCCAGCAAAAAATTGCCCTGATTGGAATGGAAGATGCGCCGGAATCGGAACTGACGGAACCTCCGCTGACCTCCATTGCCAATTCCGCACGCGAAATCGGTTATGCGACAGCGAGGCGCTTACTGATGAGGATCGGGGGACAAAATCTGGAGGCACAGAATATTATCCTGCCGCCAGCGCTGGTGGAGAGGGAATCGGCTTAGCGGGTGACTGAGCGGGCATCCTTAAGGAGGGCGGCGACCCAGGGTATTGACCTAAAGGTCCGCCGGGTCGCCAGGCCCTAAAATCACTCGACAGTTGAATACTTCACATAATGGTTGGAACAGTTGAAGTGAGCGACATAACCCAGGGTGCCATTCGGGCCTTTTGCGCTGAACGGGATGTGGTAAGTCCCTTTGTCTTCTTTAACATCATCGCTGATGAAATTCAGTACCGGCACTGATGTGCCCATATTGTCTTTGTCGTTACCCCAGTTTGGAATGCGGTTTTCCATGTAATCACGGGTAACAGTATCGATGGCATTGTTCTTGCTGATATCGGCACAGGCGCCTTCTGTGGAGCGTTGCATCCACCACGGATAGACATACACTGAGCCCAGCATCAGCACCATCAAAACGAAAATGACCGAAACAATCCCGATTAATACGACTTTACTCATAATGCTTGTCACTCCTGAAAAATATCAGTCAAATCATTAGCTGCCCGGATAAACCCATCGCTAACGCCAGGCACGAAAGCGCGTATGTTACGCCACTTAGTTAGCACAGGTTAAGTAATATCAGCCTTTCTGTTGCATTCGCTTACAGAAGCCATGCCGCGGACAGAGAGCCGGGGTGGTAGCCTTTTTATACATACATTATTGACGTAAGGAGTCAGGTATGAGTCAGCAACAACCCACGGTCGCGGTACTGGGTCTGGGCGCAATGGGGCATGCGTTCGCCGCTAACCTGATCAAAAAAGGGTTCTCTACCCGTGTCTGGAACCGGACGGCTTCACGCGGTGATGATTTGGTGGAAGCCGGTGCTACACGAGGCCGTACACCACGCGAAACGGCTGAAGGCGCGGACGTGGTAATCACGATGTTGTCCGACGGCAAAACGTCACTTGAAGTCTGTCAGGGGGACAACGGTGTGCTCGCCGGTCTGAAACAGGGAGGGATTATTGCCCAGATGGGAACCCTCGGCGTTGAAGCGACAGACGCGCTGATTGCGCTGATTAAAGCGCAGCGTCCTGATGTCGTATTCTTTGATGCCCCGGTTTCCGGCACCAAAGCCCCGGCCGAGCAGGCGCAAATTGTGGTGCTGGCCAGCGGTGATCGTGAAGCCGGTGCCGCCATTGAACCGGTATTCGCCGCTATCTCCAAAGCGACAAAATGGCTCGGTGAAGCCGGACGTGCCTCCAGAATGAAACTGGTGGTCAATGCCTGGCTGATTGCCATGATGGAAGGTATTGCAGAAACGACGCAGCTTGCACAAGCACTGGGATTCACCACTGACGATCTGTGGAATGTGCTGGAAGGCGGTCCGCTGGCAGCCCCCTATATCAGGGGCAAAATGGAGATGTTCAAAAGCGGTGATTATACCCCGCAGATGCAACTGACCTGGGCGCTGAAAGACATCAATCTGGCACTGGAGGCTGGCAGTCATCTTGAACTGCCGGTCATGAAACGAATCAGTCAGACCTGGCAGGGCGCGGTCGATGCCGGTTATGGCGGGAAGGATCTGGCGGTGGTATATCGCTATCTCGGCACTAAACGTTAAGTCTTTAAAAACCTGCGAATAAATGCGTTGTCCGGTCCACGGAAGGGCCGGATATTTTTGCCTTTCGTTCATAACCCTGAAGTATAAACCAGACCATCTGGCTATTGGTCTGTTATCGGGCAACCGTGATAGCGTTGATGATTATTAACAACATCACTGCGGAGCGCGCGATGAGCCAGATATCTTCCCCTATCCCTCTGATCGATTTCAGCCAGTTTTCCACAACGCCCGGACAGAGGGAAGAATTCCTTGCACAACTGCGTTACGCCGCCCGTGAGATTGGTTTTTTCTACCTCAAAAATCATGGCGTTGATGCGCAGTTACTGAAGGATGTTCAGCGGGGTGCCCGGCAATTTTTTGCACTGCCTGAGGAAGACAAACTGGCTGTGGCGATGATTAATTCGTCACACTTTCGTGGCTATAACCGTGCTGCCTCGGAGATGACCCGCGGTCAGCCGGACTGGCGCGAACAGTTTGATCTCGGCGCGGAGCGGCCAAAACTACCGGTGACAGAAAGTACGCCTGCATGGGCAAGATTACAGGGGCCGAATCAGTGGCCGGAAGCATTGCCGGAATTGCGCCCGTTATTGCTACGCTGGCAAAGGGAAATGACGGCGATGTCGTTGCGTCTTTTGCGTGCTTTTGCGCTGGCACTGAAACTGCCGGAAGAGGCCTTTGATCCGCTGTACGGTGAAAAACCGAATGAACATATCAAACTGATCCGTTATCCGGGGCGTACGCCGGGTGCCGGAAACCAGGGGGTCGGTGCACATAAGGATTCCGGATTCCTCAGTTTTCTGTTGCAGGATGAACAGCGCGGTTTACAGGTTGAAGTAGAAGCAGATCAGTGGGTCAACGTGTTGCCTGTCCCTGATACGCTGGTGGTCAATATCGGCGAGTTGCTTGAACTTGCTACCCATGGTTATTTGCGTGCTACGGTACACCGGGTTGTATCACCCCCTGAAGGGGATGAGCGCCTGTCGCTGGCATTTTTCCTGGGGGCCCAGCTTGATGCTGTTGTGCCATTATTTCCTTTGCCAGCCGAACTGGCAAAGGAAGCGCGGGGAGAGGCAAGCGATCCTCTGAATCCGTTATTCCGCGATGTGGGTTTCAATTATCTGAAAGGGCGGTTGCGCTCACATCCTGATGTCGCGCAGCGCTATTATTCTGACCTGCTTGTGGCAAATATTACTGGCTGACAGGCGCCTGCGCAGTATCTACGCTGACCACGGTCGACATTCCCGGCCGAAGACGTTCACTTTGTTGGCCAGGTTCCAGTTCAATGCGCACGGCGATACGTTGTGAAATCTTGGTGAAGTTACCCGTCGCATTATCCGCTTTAAGGATGCTGAATTCTGAACCTGCCGCAGGGGAAATACGGGCCACATGCCCTTTAAATGCCTGATCATTCAAGGCATCGACAGTGAATACCGCCGGTGTGCCAACAACCATACCCGCCAGCTGGCGCTCTTTGAAATTGGCCGTCACCCAGACCTGTTTCGGCGTAACTGAGGTCAGTTGTGTTCCGGCACTGACGTACTGCCCGAGCCGTGCGCTGACTTCGCCGAGTTGTCCGTCTGACGGAGCAACGATCTGCGTATGCTGCAGATTGATTTGTGCCACTTCGACTCTGGCCTGGGCCGCCTTCAACGCGGCTGCCAGTGAAGCTTTGTTGGCATCGACCAGCGCCAGATTCTGTCGGGCAATATTCACCGAAGCACGGGCTTTAGCCACATTAGCCTGCGCAGTCAGCAGCGCGGCGTGAAGCTCGTCGCCGGTGGTTTTAGAAACCAGTCCTTTCTCCAGTAAAGGTCCGTTACGTCCGGTATCAAGCAAGGCTTTGCTGTGCGCGGCCTGGGCACTTTGCAGTTCAGCTTCCGCGAGTTGCAGGTTGGCCGCACCTGAGGCGCGGTTCTGCTCAAAGTTTTGCAGCGTCACCTGAGCCTGCGCGGCCGCCGCTTCTGCCTGTAACAACTCCTGACGGTAGGTACTGTCATCAATCACAAACAGCACGTCGCCTTTTTTGACTGGCATGAAATCTTGCACATTGACGTCAGTGATATAACCCGATACCTGCGGGCTGAGCAGGGTCACATTGCCCCGGATATAGGCATTATCCGTCGATTCCACCTGTGAGTTGAACGGGAACAATTGCCAGCTGTACAGCACGATCATGACCCCGATAATGCCCAGACAAAGCACCACAATAATCGATGGATAACGAAAGATATTTTTCATCAGTTTTTCCGCTTTACTCTTTTTATTCGTCTATAGAAACAAGGCAATTACCCGACAGTCTGTTTCTTCATCAGGATCCGTCCGACAATAATGTGTACGACAAGGACGGCAAAGCAGCCCAGCGACATATAAAAAACCACCCTGAAAACATCGTTATAGGCCAGCAATCCGGCCTGTTGTGTCACTTTCTGGCTCAGCAGGGCCAGACCTTCGGCATTGAGTTGCGTGCCGTCGTTTAATACCGGTTTCAGTAAATGGCTGTACTGCGCAACCCGTTCACTGACCAGCGGATTTTGCAGGCTGATGTTTTCGACCAATACGCTGGAATGAAATTTCTCTCTCAGGATCTGTATCGTCCCGAGGAAGGCGCTGCCAACCTGTGCGCCGACATTCTGAGTAGAGAGAAACACCAGGATAAAACTGATGATCTGGCTTTGCCCAAACTGCAGGGCGCGGATAAACCCGAGCCAGAGAGCGGTCGGCAGAAATACCGCCCCGGCAAAGGCGATCATTCCTTGTGTCAGGTAAAATTGCTCCGGGCGGGTATCCACCGTGGAACCGGCGTCCGTCAATGAGGCAATCGCAATCAGGGCAATCGAAAACAGATGGATGTATACGATCCGGTTGGCTTTGTGAATGATACTGACTACCACCAGTCCGGCGAAGGTTGCGACCAGAATGACGCAAAACAGCGCCATCAGCTGATCGTTAAGCAATCCGACCAGATTCAGAAACCCGACCATGCCGGTCGTTTGTTCCGACAACAGCATGCGTACGAAGAGCATCGACCCGGTGAACAGCACCATTTCAGGCGTCATCAGCCAGCGCAAATCGATAATGGGATTCTTGCGTTTCAGTTCGACCATAAATGACAGCGTCAGCGCAATAATCCCGACCACCAGCACTTCACCAATCCAGTCTTTTTCCTGCCACCAGTAATAACGGCCCATTGTCAGCACCACCGACATACAAGCCACCGCGGTGGCAATGAGCGGATAACTTATCCAGTCTGTACGTTCAAACACTTTCACCCGTGGCGGATGGGTAAGCGGCAAAATCCAGATAATGGTAAGGCAGATAAGTGAAAGGCCGGATTCCAGCGTCGCCAGTTGGTGCCAGTGGCCAAGATCTAACAAATGCGGGGATATAATGCGCGAGACAGGCAAAGCCAGCTGACTGCCCGCCAGCCCGAAACACAATCCAGCCGTCAGTTTTTTAGCCGGCGGAAAGATCTCAAACATATAAAATAATGCCAGCGGTCCGAGCGACGCCATTGCAAAACCCATGACAGCCCGCACGGCCAGGGCGGTCTGGAAATCATGAGTGAATGTCTGTCCCAAAGACGCCACAGCAAAAAACAGCAGCCCGTATTCACCAAACCGACGAAAACCAAACTGGGTACGGATTTTGTACAGCAGGATCGTGCCGGTAACGCTGGTTGCCGTATAGGCTGCCACCAGCCAGTAACTTTCCACATTGGAAATGCCCAGCGAGCCCTGTATGCCCGGCAGGTTGGAGCTGACCAGATTGATCCCAAGCCCCTGCGTCAGCCCGATAATCAGTGATGCTGTGGCATAGACAACCATCCGCAGACGCGGATAGTGCAGCAACCAGGTACTGACCTGAACGGCAAAAGGGTGATGTTGTGACGGCGGAACCGGCGCGGGTTTATCAGGTTTTACTGGGAGTTCTTTCTGTGGTGATGCTTCCCGTGTTGATAATTCACCGGCGTCCTGCCGGACATCTGAATCAGAACGCGTCGTCATCGTTATGCCTCGTAAGTCATTACCCTGCGAGTTTGTAGCTTGCTACATAATGTAATAATTCATCTCAAGGGTGTCTACCCAATTATTCATATTGATGATATTTACAAATGAAAATAACGGATAACTAATCAATAACCCAAGTGATGATTACAGGCGGGAAAGGGCATCAAACAAGGAAAAAGCGCCCTTTAAAGCGCAGCGATATTGGCGGTAATACTGGCGAGAACACCCCGGGCGATATCCACATCTTTTGGCTCAATGCCTTCCATAACGCTGATCAGAATATCATCCGTCATGATACGCACCTGATTTGCCAGTTCGGTTCCAGTTTCCGTCAGTTTGATATCTTTTGAGCGACGATCGGTTTCTCCGGGACAGCGCTCCAGCAGGCCCAGCTCAGCCAGGCTGTCGAACAGGCGAATGGCAGTAGGGTGTTCCACTTCCAGCAATGCTGTCAGTTCTCCCTGAGGCAGGCGTCCGCTGGCGGCTTCCAGATGCAGTAAGACCTGTCCCCGGGCCAGCGTCAGACCGATTGTTTTAAAACGTGAATCGCAATAAGTTCGTAACTGGCGGCCGATATGAATGGTTTCAGGCAGGAAACGGATGGCTGGCGAGGTCGCTTCCGGGCGGCGGCGTAATAGGGTCACAGGAGATCCTCACTGTCTGGGCTTAAGCGTGTTTTTGAGGCGTCAGATTAGCACGATATGCAACATTTACCAGAAAAGGCAGGCTGCCATTAACATTTTGAGACAAGTGAAAGATTCATTAGCCTCGATAGCGGAGCCAAAAGTCCGACTCTCTTTTTTGCTATATTAGTTACAACATACAATGTGTTATTTTAATACCGGTGATAGTCTGTCAGTCATAAAAAAACACCGCCTGAAGGCGGTGTCTGTCATTTTTCAGGCAGAGAGAGAGGGTTATAAACCCCGTTTTTCCATTAACAACGCCAGATCAACCAGACGGTTTGAAAAGCCCCATTCGTTATCATACCAGGCCAGAATCTTCACCAGCTTACCCCCGATCACCAGTGTGGAAAGCCCGTCAATAATAGAGGAACGGGGATCTCCCCGATAATCGCTCGACACCAGTGGCTCTTCGCTGTAACCAAGAATACCTTTCAGCGGACCGGATTCAGCCGCTTTGCGGAACGCGGCGTTAATTTCTTCAACTGTCGCTTCACGTTTCAGGTTAACCGTTAAGTCAACGATGGAGACCACAGGAACCGGAACACGCAGGGAATAACCGGTCATACGTCCGTCCAGTTCAGGGATCACTTTCCCGATCGCCTTCGCTGCGCCGCTGGAATACGGAACAATCGAAACCGCTGCCGCGCGTGCACCCCGTAAATCTTTTTCAGGCTGATCATGCAACGCCTGGCTGTTCGTATAGGCATGTGTGGTGTTCATCAGACCGTGTTCAATACCGAAAGTCTGATGCAAAACCTGAGCGGCAGGGGCCAGACCGTTAGTAGTACAGCTGCCGTTACTGACCACTTTATGTTTTGCCGGATCGTACTCGCCGTCATTGACACCCATCACGATAGTGATGTCATCATTTTTGGCCGGTGCGGAAATAATGACGCGTTTTGCTCCGCCTTGGGTGATATGAACTTCGGCTTTAGCTTTTTCAGTAAAGAAACCGGTCGCTTCAATAACGATATCCACACCCACCGTGCTCCATGGAATAGCCGCAGGATCACGTTCTGAAAAAACGCGCACCGCTTTACCATCCACCCGCAATTCGCCGTCACCAGCTTCAACATCCGCTTTTAACGTACCGGAGAGTGAGTCATATTTCAGAAGGTGAGCGAGGGTCTTACTGTCAGTAAGATCGTTAATTGCCACCACCTGGAAATCATTGCGTCCGAGAGCGGCGCGCAAAACATTCCGTCCAATTCTGCCGAAACCATTAATGCCTACTTTGACCATGATGAACTCCTTAGTTATCTGCTTTACAGTTAATCTAGTACGGAGGTGATTTGGCGGAAATGACAATAAAAGATCAATTTACGCCAATATTTTGGAGCAAAAGCGTTCTCTGTATTCTGTGGGCGTCAGTTGTAAATTACGTTCGAAAACGCGGCGCAGGTTCAGCCCGCCACCGAAGCCGGTTGAGAGGGCAATGCGCTCTATGTTTTGTGTCGTTTGTTCCAGAAGCTGTCGCGCGGCACTCAGCCGGACTTCCTCAACATATTTTGCCGGGGTTATACCTGTTTCGCGGGTGAACACGCGCGTAAAGTTTCGCGGGCTCATCGCAACACGTTCAGCAAGACTTTCAACCGACAAATCATCCGTGAGATGTTCAGGTAACCACGTCTGAAGTTTGCGGATAGGGCCATCACTGGCTTGATTCAAAAGGTAGCGGCTAAATTGCGACTGTCCACCCGGACGCCGGAGAAACATGACTAAATCCTGAGCAACACTTTTGGCGATGCTGAAACCATGATCTTCTTCGACCAGTGCAAGGGTGAGATCAAAGCCCGAACTGACGCCGCCTGACGTCCATACCGGCCCGTCCTGAACATACATCGGGCCACGCTCAACCGTTACCTGCGGGTATTGTGACTGCAGAGTATCGATCAGACGCCAGTGGGTGGTGGCATGACGGCCGTTGAGTAATCCTGCCTGGGCAAGCAATAATGCGCCGCCGCAGACAGACACTACGCGGCGGGCAGAAGGTGCAGCCTGTTGCAGCCAGCGGACAACGTCTGAACCTTCTGCTTCAGACAGACCTTTGCCGGTCACTAAGATAGTGTCACGGGGCAATGTCGGATCAAGATCGCACAACCGGTGATCCGCAAGAAGGTTAAGCCCTGAGACGCCGTGGACTACACGGTGCGGTTGCGTGGTCGCCACCGTGACCTGATAGGGTGCATTTTTTGCTTCAGGATGTGTATCGGGCAACAGGCGGTTTGCCTGCGTCAGGATGTCAGCAATACCTGCTGCTTCGAATAGCATGCCCCCGTCGGGGACGATAATCAGAAATGTGTTCATGGCATTAAAAATACAATCTGTATTAAATATGTCAAATCCACAAATGCTTTTATTGAGTCCCTGAGCAAGCGGATCAAGGCGAGAGCAGGGCAGACATACCGCATTTCGCACTTTTAGTACGGCTGAATCGCGGTAAAACTCTCATTAATACATGATCCTGAGCGACGATAACGGTATCTTATCAGCGCGGAGAATAACTCATTTCAATTCTGGAAGATTATGATTTCATCGTTTAAAAAAACCAGAAAATTCAGCACGTTGGTTATGCTGATCATTCTGGCTGGCTGTTCAAGTAAACCCCATTATAAAAAATATGACACCCATGCCTGGGATGATGAAATTGAAGATGCAGCGGATGAATATAAAGTCGACCGTAAACTTGTTAAAGCCATTATTGAGGTCGAATCCGGATTTAATCCCGGGGCGGTCAGTCCTTCCAATGCCATTGGTTTGATGCAACTAAAAGCTTCCACCAGCGGTTGTGACGCTTACCGGTATAAAGGGAAACGAGGTTGTCCTGACGATGATGATTTACGGGATCCTGAAACTAACATTGATTTAGGCACGGCCTATATCAGTGCATTGCAACGTCAGCAGCTTAACTGGATTAACGATCCGGTGACGCGCCGTTATGCTACAGAAGTTGCGTATGCCAACGGTGCGGGAGCGCTGCTTCGGACGTTTTCCAGCAATCGTCAGACTGCAATCCAGATGATTAATCAGCTGACGCCGGAAGCTTTTAACTGGCATGTCCGTCAGTATCATCCGGCACCGCAGGCACCCAGATATATGGCCAAAGTCGAAAAAGCCTATGCGGGTTTATAGCATTTGAGAGAGTGGCTGCATGAATTCTGCAGTAGTCTTGTGCGCAGGGTAACGCAGAATTCACGTAGCGCGATCAAACATCATAGATGTACACACCAGGCCGGATGGGCAGCCTGAAGAAAATAACAATCTGGCCGGTGATTGATGACCAGTCTGGAAATGTTCACCGAAGCAGGTGAGGCCTGATAAAGGACAGACAGCTAATGGGTGCGTAGCTGGATATCTTATTTAACATAATATACATTATGCGCACTTTGATTATCCAGCTTATCTCGTCTACATTGAATTGTTCTTATTCCGTTAACGGGATTTCTTCCCGGAGGTTTCTGGTGATTATTGCTCAGGTGTCCGACATTCATGCTGCAGAAAATAATGATAATCTCTCACGTTTTGAGCATGCACTGGCGTGGATTGATCTCATTACGCCTGACGCTCTTGTGCTGAGCGGTGATTTGATTGATGACAACTGGTGTGACGGTTATGCCGCCATCGCCGCTCAACTGAATAAAAGATCTTACCCGTCATTCATATTGCCCGGTAATTCTGATGACCGCACCTCAATGAAATCCATTTTGAAATGTCCTTACTGGAATAATACCTGCGAAGATGGCGCGCTGCATTTTGTTCTTGAGAAAACTCAGCGCGGTGACATGGATCTGACACACTGGCTGAGCTGGTTTTTGCAAATGCTTGAATCTACTGTGGATACGGCAATTCAGCGCATTGACCAGACGCTGGATAAATCGCGTTTCTGGCAGATTTATCACGCCAGCAATCTGTCTGCGGAACAGATAAAAGTGCTTAACCGTTTGCTCGATGGCGGCGAAAAAGGTTTCGCTGAAGGCATAAACGCAAGCCAGTATCAGAAAGTGGCAAAAGTCAGTAAGGCCACCGCAACACGGCATCTGACCGAACTTGTCTCGCGTGGCTGCCTGGTTAAATCTGCCTCGGGCGGGCGCAGCACGCGTTATCATATCCACCGGATCTTCAATTCTTATAATGCAGGAAAGTTTATGAAAAACATCACTTTTTACGGTCGTTTTGAGGCTGATATTCTTGCCGGCCGTAAAACGATCACCCTGCGTGAAGCCAGCGACGCGAATTTTGCAGCAGGGGATCAGGTTCGCGTCAGCCGTTATGAAGACGACGTATTTTTCTGCAATATTGAGATCATCGCGATTACTCCCGTACAGTTCGCCGATCTGAACGATCAGCACGCCATACAGGAAAACATGACGCTGGCAGAACTGAAACAAGTCATCAGTGAGATTTATCCGGGGCTAAACGAACTGTTTATGATTGAGTTTCGTCTTCTATAGTGACTCAGGGTGCGACGGGATCCCTTCCCTGCGCGCCCTTCTCTTCAACCATTAATCAGATTTCTTTCGCCACCTGTGCCCGTCGGAAACAATCCGGATGATGAGTATTAATCAGGCCTGTGGCTTCCAGCCAGGCGTAAACAATTGTCGGCCCGACGAATTTAAAGCCGCGTTTTTTTAAATCTTTCGAAATACGTTCTGACATCGCATTCCGGGTGGGTACCGGACCGCTATGCTGAATTGCTTTTCCGCCGATTTGTGACCAAATCCACTCACCGAAATCTTCTCCGGCTTGCTGCATGGCGAGATACGCACGGGCATTCCCGATCACTGCCGTAATTTTACTACGGGAGCGGATAATATCGGCGTTGTTCATCAGCCGTTCGATGTCTTCTTCGGTAAATCCGGCGACTTTTACGGGGTCAAATTGGCAAAAAGCCAGCCGCAGTGCATCACGTTTTTTCAGCACAATCCGCCAGGATAATCCTGCCTGAAAACCGTCCAGCATCAGTTTTTCCCACAGGGCCCGGCTGTCCCGCACCGGCTTGCCCCATTCATGATCGTGATAATCCATCATAAGTGGGTCATTCGTACCCCACGGGCAACGGATTAGGTCAGTCATCACGAACTCCTAAAATCAGAAAGTCATTTATTCTAGCGAGATTGATTTTTGTCATCATCTTTTTTTCGTATAACCATTATATTGCGCTTCTTTAAAACAAGGATGGAACCATGTTTAGTCGTTTAGTCGTTTAGTCGTTTAGTCGTTTAGTCGTTTAGTCGTTTAGTCGTTTAGTCGTTTAGTCGTTTAGTCGTTTAGTCGTTTAGTCGTTTAGTCGTTTAGTCGTTTAGTCGTTTAGTCGTTTAGGCCGTTTAGGACGGTTCCTCATTGAAAGCCACAAGCACTGAGTTTCTGTCTGGGTAAACTGTTTTTATGCGATGTTTATGATTTCCGCAAAGTTCATGTGTGCACATTGAATAATCTTGCCTATACTGTATGTTGTAACTAACTGGAGGATTTATGGCAGATTATGATTTAATTGCCCGGATGAACGGTTGTTTTAACGAGCTGGAAATCGCATTGCACGATCTGGGGAATTTTCTGGGGAAACTGGAATTATTACAGGCCCGGGTTTTTGCGCTGCCGGAAGTCGTGAAAGGCGAAGAACATAATCCGGCGGACAAAATTACGGTCACGCCTCATACCGGTGAAGATGCACAGCAACTGGCATTACAACATTTTAAGCGGCTGTTTATTCATCATAATAACGAGAATATCAGCAGCAAATCCGCCGTCCGTTTACCGGGTGTATTGTGTTATGCCGTAGACACGGCTGAGCATCAGTCAGCCCTGCTGCTGATTGAAGAAGTGAATAAGCTGAAAGCGGAACTGGAACACATCGTGACCGTCGAATCCGGTCTCGCCCGTGAACAGCGGTTTGAGTTTGTGCATACCCACCTTCGCGGCCTGATTACGCTGAACGCTTATCGTTCGGTGACTTATCTCAATGATCCGGATTCGGTGCGCTTTGGTTGGGCGAATAAGCACATCATAAAAAATGTAACCCGCGAAGAAGTCCTGGCCCAGTTGGAAAAAAGCCTGAATGCCGGACGCGCAGTCTCTCCTTATACACGGGAACAATGGATGGAGAATATTAACCGAGAGATGATAGACGTGAAGCGCCTGCCCGAACATGCCGCGCTCAAATTTAAACGTCCGGTGAAAGTGCAGCCCATCGCCCGTGTGTGGTATCGCAACAACCAGAAACAGGTGCAACACCCCTGCCCGCTGCCGCTGATTGCATTGTGCCTGCGTTCGCCGATGATGCAGGTGCCCAGGTTAGGGGAATTGCATGACTACGATGTATCTTCCGTTAAGCATAAATATAAGCCGCAGTCGCAACCTCTGCACCTGCTGATCAAACGTCTGCATTTATATACGGATTATCCGTTGTAAGCCGCCCGGAACGTAAAAAGGTCCGGTTTCCCGGACCTCATTTCCTTCTTAAAAAGCGGTCTCCTAGACTTTCATGCTGCCGACCATGGCTTCAGGACGTACCCACTCGTCAAACTGTTCTTCGGTAAGATAACCGAGTTTTAATGCTGAGGCTTTGAGGGTCAGCCCCTCTTTATGGGCTTTCTTGGCGATTTCAGCCGCCTTGTCATAGCCGATATGTGTATTCAGCGCAGTAACCAGCATCAGCGATTCATTCAGCAACTGAGTAATGCGGTCACGGTTAGGCTCGATGCCGGCTGCACAGTGTTCGTTAAAGCCGCTCATGCCATCTGCCAGCAAACGGACAGATTGGAGGAAGTTATGGATAACCAGCGGGCGAAATACGTTCAGCTCAAAGTTACCGGATGCGCCACCAATATTGACGGCGACATCATTTCCCAGCACCTGTGCGCACAACATGGTCATGGCTTCACACTGTGTCGGATTCACTTTGCCCGGCATGATTGAACTGCCCGGTTCATTTTCCGGGATCGCGATTTCACCAATCCCGCAGCGCGGGCCGGATGATAACCAGCGCACGTCGTTGGCAATTTTCATCAGCGAAGCGGCCAGCCCTTTCAGCGCACCGTGGCCATGAACCAGTGCATCGCAGGTCGCCAGTGCTTCAAATTTATTCGGGGACGTCACGAAGGGTTGTTGAGTCAGTTCTGCCAGCGCTTTTGCCACCCGCACGGCGTATTCGGGGTGGGTATTCAGGCCAGTACCGACGGCGGTTCCGCCCAGCGCCAGTTCAGCAATATGCGGTATGCTGTTTTCAATGTGCGTCAGGCTGTGTCCCAGCATAGCTACCCAGCCTGAAATTTCCTGGCCCAGTGTCAGCGGGGTGGCGTCCTGCAAATGCGTACGACCAATTTTCACAATATCACGATAGGCCGTCGCTTTATCAGACAGTGTCTTATGCAGCACTTTCAATTGCGGGATCAGGGTTTCGCGCAGTTCAATCACCGCCGCCACGTGCATAGCTGTCGGAAAAACATCGTTGGAGCTTTGGCTCTTATTCACATCATCGTTCGGATGAACTTTACGTTCTTCCCCGCGCACACCACCGAGAATTTCACTTGCCCGGTTAGCCAGTACTTCATTCATATTCATATTGGTCTGGGTGCCTGAACCCGTCTGCCAGATGGACAGCGGGAATTCGGCAGAATGCTTGTCCGCAAGCACTTCATCAGCGGCGGCAATAATGGCCTTTGCCCGCTCAGCAGGCAGTAATCCGAGGTCCATATTGACGCTGGCTGCCGCACGTTTCGTCAGTGCCAGCGCGTGAATCAGCGCCGCAGGCATTTTTTCAGAGGAAATACGAAAGTGCTCGAGGGAACGTTGCGTCTGTGCGCCCCAAAGTTTATCTGCCGGAACATCAATTGGCCCCATTGAGTCTTTTTCAATGCGAGTAGATGCCATTACTGTCTCCTTAGATATTTATTACGATGAAAAATCAGTTTTTCCGCAGGTTTTTGTTTGCCGCACGCGCTCCCACGCTTCCGTTGGCGGCCTGTTGATTATAGTGACATATAAGGCAGGCGTATAATTCGATTCGATCTCCAATCTGAAAATACATGCCAGCCGCACTTTTTGGGCCTTCGCAGTTGTAAAGCCCCCGTCGTCATTGTTTACTAGGCAGCAATATTTTCTATTCAGGATGAAGCAATGCAAAAGATGCATAACGGTGTGCAAAATTACGCCTGGGGCAGCAAAGACGCGCTGACCAAACTCTATGGAATTAAAGACTCAGAAGGCCGTCCGATGGCTGAACTGTGGATGGGGGCGCATCCGAAAAGTAGCTCTCAGGTTGAGAATTCCCGCGGTGAGTCTGTCTCCCTGCGCGAACAAATCACCGCCGATCTGACTGCCCAGTTGGGCGCAAAAGTGGCCAGGCGCTTTGGCGAATTACCTTTCCTGTTTAAAGTGCTTTGCGCTGATCAGCCTCTGTCGATTCAGGTTCACCCGAGCAAGAGTGCAGCCGAAATAGGTTACGCCAAAGAAAATGCGGCGGGTATTCCGCTGGATGCGGCCGAACGTAATTACAAAGATCCGAACCACAAACCTGAACTGGTCTATGCCCTTACGCCTTTCCAGGCCATGAACGGTTTCCGCGAGTTACGCGAAATGGTTTCACTCCTGCAACCCGTCGCCGGTGCGCATCCCTTAATTGCGACTTTCCTGACGTCTCCGGATGTGGATCACCTGCGCACCTTGTTCGCAGGTCTGCTGAGTCTGGAGGGTGAAGATAAATCCCGGGCACTGGACGTGCTGAAATCGGTTCTGGATGAGCAACACGGTGAGCCGTGGGATACCATCCGCAGCATTTCTGAATTTTATCCTGATGACAGCGGCCTGTTCTCCCCTCTGCTGCTCAACGTGATCACCCTGCAACCGGGGGAAGGCATGTTCCTGTATGCCGAAACGCCGCATGCTTATCTGAAAGGGGTCTCGCTGGAAGTGATGGCAAACTCAGATAATGTTCTGCGTGCCGGCCTGACGCCGAAATACATTGATATTCCTGAGCTGCTGGCGAACCTGAAATTCAACGCTAAACCCGCGTCGGAATTGCTGACCACGCCGGTTGTCAAGGGGGCGGAACTCAACTTCCCGATCCCGGTCGAAGATTTCGCGTTTTCGATCCATAGCCTGGCGGCTGAACCACAAACACTGGAGCAGGACAGCGCCGCGATCATCTTTTGTATTGAAGGTCAGAGTGTTCTGTTAAAGAACAATCAAACTCTGGTGCTCAATCCGGGTGAGTCGTGTTTCCTGTCAGCCACAGAGTCACCGGTAACTGTCAGCGGTAACGGCCGCATAGCACGTGTGTTCAATACACTCGCTAAATGAACAGTAGATCAAACAAAATGGGGCTAACCGCCCCATTTTGGTGATTTATTTGCTGATTCAGCTACACTCTGTAGACTAATAACGCCGTAAGGCGTTTTTTATTTTCGGGATATTTCATAAGGATAAACAGAGATATGAAGAAGTCGTTAGTCGCTGTAAGCGTCATTGTAGTCCTTGGCGCGGCCTGGACAGGCGTCTCGTGGTATACAGGCAAACTGATCGAACAACATATGGATGAACAGATTGCGGCGGCCAACGGCCAGTTGCAAAGTGCTTATCCAAAAGCCGGGCTGAAAGTCAGCTATCAGGATTACCAGCGCGGTCTGTTCAGCAGCAAGATGCGTATTGTGCTGCAACCGGATCCTGCTGCCGCAACTGCGGGCACCAGCGTACTGAAAACCGGTGACGAAATTGCCTTTATCGAAACTATCGATCATGGCCCTTTCCCTGCCGCTCAGCTGAAAAAATTCAACCTGATCCCAAGCATGGCTTCCGTTCATTCAGAGCTGCAAAACACGCCAACGGTGAAAGGCCTGTTTGATGTGACTAAAGGCAAGTCTCTGGTCACGATTGACACCCGTATTTCCTACAGCGGTGCGAGTTCTTCGGCGGCTGACATCATTCCGGTAACCTATCAGAAAGATGAAAGCCAGCTGGCCTTCTCCGGTGGCAAAATTAATGTTGATGTGGACAAAGATCTTACGGCCATGAAACTGGACGCCAGCACCGACAGCGTCGCCCTGACCTCTAAAAATCAGTGGGGTCAGCTTGAAAAAGTGACCCTGGCCGGTTTCAGCATGGACAGTGATACGAAACAAGGTAAGTTCCAGGTCGGTGTAGGTGATCAGAATCTGACCGTGAAACACATCCTGGTGAATGTTGACGGCAAAGATGCGGGTTCACTCGACAATTTCAAACTGGTGAGCAAATTCTCTGAAAACGGCAATAACATCGCCGGCCAGCAGGATTACACCATCGATGCACTGAAAATTCAGGGGGCTGATTTCGGTTCAGCCAAACTGACACTGAAATTGGACAAGCTGGATGGCGCTGCGATGAAACAATTCGCAGACAACTACAATCAGCAATCCCGCGCACTTCTGATGCAACAGGGCCAGATTGATCCGGCTGTTTATCAGCAACAGGCCGCCGATTTACTGCTGGCTAACCTGCCTCTGCTGCTCAAAGGTAATCCGAGCATCAGCATTGCACCGCTGAGCTGGAAAAACAGCAAAGGCGAAAGCAGCTTCAACCTCCAACTGGATCTGAAAGATCCGGCCGCAACCCCGGCACCCGCTCAGGATCAGATGTTATCTCAGATGGTGAATAAGGTAGATGCTAAACTGACAATTCCTCTGCCGATGGCGACGCAGGTGACCACACAGGTGGCTCAGCTGGAAGGTTACAATGCAGACGACGCCGCTAAACTGGCGCAACAGCAGGTGCAGGGTCTGGCCGCGATGGGTCAGATGTTCAAACTGACCACGGTGAAAGATGACACAATTTCCAGCACCTTCCATTACGCTGACAATCAGGTTGACCTGAATGGCCAGAAAATGACGTTGCAGGAATTCGCAGGTCTGTTCGGGATCCTGGGCGGGCCGGCAGCGCCAGCACCAACCCCTGAACAGGAAGCACCGGTAGCCCCGACGCCAGCGCCGGTACCGGCTCAGTAATCCTCTTTACTCCTCCCCGGCTAAGGGGAGGAGTAAAACCTCCTTACCTAAGGATTTTTCAGGCGTGACCACTCCTACCGATCTCCTTCGTCTGCAAGACGTTTCTTTTACGCTTAACCATATCCCGCTGCTCGAACCTGTTTCCCTCACCCTGAATCCGGGGGAATTTACCTTACTGACCGGTCCTTCGGGGAGCGGGAAAAGTACGTTGCTGAAGATCATTGCCTTATTGCAAAATCCGACCGGCGGAGAACTTTATTTCAAAGGCGAAAACGTTACGCAGATTAAACCTGAAATGTATCGCCAGCGCGTATCCTACTGCTTCCAGACGCCGTCGCTGTTTGGCGAAACGGTTTACGATAACCTCGCCCTGCCTTATCAGATCCGCAATAAAAAGCCGGATGACACTCAGCTTCGCAGCTGGCTGCAACGGGTCAACTTATCCGCAGATATGCTGACCAAACGCACGCAGGAACTTTCGGGGGGTGAAAAGCAACGAGTCGCGTTGCTGCGCAATCTGCAATTTATGCCGGATATATTATTGCTTGATGAAATCACCAGCGCGCTGGATGAAGAGAATAAAATCAATATCAACAACATTATTGCCGGGCTGGTTGAGAAAGAGCAGATCGCCGTATTGTGGGTAAGCCATGATCTCAACGAAATCCGCCACGCCAAAAACGTCATTACCCTGTCCCGTCATTTACCAGGAAGCGCGGCGCATGAATCAGCATAATATTACCAACCAGTCTCTGGCTCTCGCGCTGATCCTGGTTGTCGTCGCCCTGCTCGTCAGCAAGAAAGAAAAACTCGGGCTGGAAAAAGACATTATCTGGAGTGTCGCCCGCGCTATCGTACAGCTGATCATCGTCGGCTACGTGTTAAAATACATTTTTGATATTAATAACAGCCTGTTAACCGTACTGATGGTGCTGTTTATCTGCGTAAATGCGGCCCTGAATGCCAAAAAACGCAGCCGCAATATTGATAACGGATTCATCATTTCGTTTATCGCCATTACAACAGGTACCGCGCTGACATTAACGATTCTGATCCTGAGCGGTTCGATTGAATTCCTGCCTATGCAGGTGATTCCGATTTCGGGGATGATTGCCGGAAATGCTATGGTGGCAGTCGGGCTGTGTTACAGCAACCTTAACCAGCGTTTTCTCGATAATCAGCAAAAAATCCTCGAGATGCTCAGCCTCGGTGCACCGGTAAAAATGGCTTCCGGCCGGATTATTCGCGACAGCATTCGTGCCGCCATGATCCCGACCGTGGATGCGGCAAAAACCGTCGGAATAGTCAGCCTGCCGGGCATGATGTCAGGGCTGATTTTTGCGGGTATCGACCCGGTGAAAGCCATTAAATATCAGATTATGGTGACGTTTATGCTGCTGGCGACCGCGAGTTTATCAACGATCATTGCCGGCTATCTTGCCTACAAACGTTTCTACAATAACCGTGCGCAGCTACGCGATTTGACATCATCGTAACCTGTGCCGCTGCCCGCTGAAAAAACGGCGGGCAGACTTTTTCAGGTTTTATAAATCAGACAGCACCTGACGCAGATTGACCTCTCCGGCGGCCTCGTCACTCAGATCCAACACCCCTTCCAGATCATCCAGATGCTCCTGCATAATGACTGCCGCCTGCGCATTATCACCTGCTTCGAGCGCATCAATAATCGCATGATGTTCATCACACTGACACGACGGCACTTCATTACGCTGATACAGCGCGACGATCAGCGAGCTGCGCACCATCAGATTGGACAAAATTTCACTCAGCACATCGTTGCCAGACACTTCCCCGAGCATGAGATGAAATTCACTCAGCTCACGCACAATGGCGCGCCGGTCTTCGGATTGCACAGCTTCGCGTTCGCCGCGTAAATGGCTGTTGATGCGGTGACGGTGGCGGCGGATCACTTCCGGGCCAATGCATTCAACAATCGCCCGTTCGATAGCACGACGGGCGATAAATACTTCACGCGCTTCTTTTGCGGTCGGCTGCGACACCATGGCACCACGGTTAGGTTCAATGGTCACAATGCGTTGCATCGCCAGACGCTGTAACGCCACCTGAACGTGGTTACGGTTAGCGCCGAGCGCGTCAACAAGCTGTGATTCCACCAGACGGGTGCCGGGACGCAGACGTTGCTGCGCGATGGCTTTAGACAGAACATCGACAATGCGCTGAACTTCCAGCTGCTTGGCGGTTGTAGTTGGATTACTCATGGATTGCTAAATGGCCTCTCTCTGGCTGTTTCCGTGCAACCTACCACCCTCTGCCCACGTTCGTCATTAGTAAATGACGTTCAGTTCTAAATCATGTAACAAATCTCAACAAATAGCACATAACATTCATTGCAATTATCATTCCCGCACACATTCACAATCTCCCTGTTATGGGCTTGCGTATCCTTAAAAACTCTCACACTACACAGACAAATGTTCAGAACCGGTAAGTACGTACGTCAACCTGGTGAACACAGGACGATAATGAAACACATACTTTTGAAACACTTAATCAATTTTATCTTATTAGCACTGGGAGCCGTTTGTACCGCGCTGGTGATCTGGCTGGACGTGGCCGTCTTTAACGACGGGGTGCAGGAAATATCCGCCACTGAATTCCTGCAGGAAGTGATCCTTCTGACCATCAGTGCATTGTTTTTCTTACAGGCCAAAAAACATCCGGCATTGCGCGCGGGCATGATCCTGATTGGCGGATTTTTCAGTTGCATGCTGATCCGTGAGCTGGATGCGCTCTTTGATCTTATTCACTATGGATCATGGGTGTATTTTGCCAGCCTGTTCGCCGTCTATTGTATCGCCTGGGCCTGCATCTCACCCAAAACCAGCCTGCGCGGATTGTCGGCTTTTCTGGCTCATCCGGCCTGTCACTATATGGTTTGTGGTCTGGTACTGATCCTGGTGTTCTCACGGGTGTTTGGAATGAACATAATCTGGAGAGCGGTAATGCAGGGCGAATATGTGCGGACAGTGAAAAATATTGTCGAAGAAGGCACTGAACTGATGGGATATCTGTTGTGTCTGGGTTCTGCCCTGGCCTTCTGGCAGCGCAGTGAGCCCCTGAAAACCCTGTAAAATCCGGCCTGCTGCAAGTGGGTGCAGCAGGCTTTTTTCCAGGCTGATGAAAGACAGATAATGAGGGTGATATGTATTACTGATGCAGTATTGAGTGGCCAGCGTTGAACAATGAGCGCTGCTTTTTTCGAATATCTCAGCGCTTTCGCAAGGTTTATTTAAACAATACCAATGCAGACCTCATAATTAAAACGTATAGCCCAGGCCAACACGAAAACGACTTTGCCGTTCATCACTGTTACTGCGAACTGAAACATTACCCACTTCTACAAAAGGTGACCATGCACCGATAATATAAGCGGTTCTGAAATTGTATTCATAGTTGTACTTGCTGTTATTATAAAGGTCATATTTATCGGCTTTTTTATAAATACCTTCAAGCGTCCAGTCAAAGTTATTCCATTTATATCCCGCCCAGACATCCATACGATTTACCGTATCGTCTTCACGGGAGTCGGAAGAGCGCCGCGTGTACTCAAACCGATAACGTGCACCCAGCCACCATGCATCATTAATCGTCCAGGTCGTACGTAAATAGGGTTTGTAGGTGGAATAGCCACTGCCAGTTTCCAGTACGAATCCTGGCTGCCAGGCAACAGGCCCCTTGCTGAACTGATAATTAACGGTATATTCGTTGCCCTGCACTTCAAGATCGTTAAACGCTTTGTTAGTGTCATCTCCACCAGATTTTGAAATGGCTTCAACAGCAAAACCAAAACCATTACTAAACCGGTTAGAGATATAGACACGATCATAGTTGGCTTTACTGTCATCAAGATATTCATGACGTACATCCATATAGACTGCATGCGCATTGGTAACGGCCAGAGAGAATGAGAGTAAAAGGTATTTTTTCATGTTAAACCCGTTTTTAAATAATTAACTGCAAAAGGAATCAAAGGCTGAACATGAATTTATTCTTAATGAAATGGTGTTTCAATATTTTAAAATTGTTTTTTGATAAAGTTGAATATTCATCACATGTATTAAATTAAGCGGGATTTTAGAAATAAACCCAGGCGGTTATAAATATATTTAAAATGTGAAATATGAAGGGGGGTTCTTCATCTGGCTGCCAATTAATGATTTTTTTTGTCATTATAATCAAGGCAATTAAATAACAATGACAGGCGTGAACAGATAGCCGCAATGCGTAGTTCTGAAACACAATCCCCGGATCGCGCTTTTCTGGTGTCTGGTCCGGCAGAGACGGAAACTTCACCCACTCATTTGCCAGCCTGACAATGTGCGCCATATGCCGCGATAAACTCTCCGGCAATCGCCACGGCAATTTCGGCCGGGAGTTTGCCGCGTACATCAGGCAACCCCACCGGGCAACGCATTCTCGACAGTTGTTGGTCAGAAATCCCTTTGCCGGTTAAGCGGTAATCAAAGCGTTTACGCTTGGTCTGTGAACCAATCAGCCCGAAATAGCGAAAATCCCCCCGTTTCAGAATGCGTTCGCTCAGGGCGAAATCCAGTTGGTGATCGTGCGTGAGCACCAGAAAATAACTGTCAGCGGGCATCTGCGCCACCGTACCCTGCGGTTCGTCGTCCACGATGCAGGTAATTTGCGGGTCCACCTGTGGCGGAAACTCACTGGCGCGCGCATCCACCCAGGTAATACGGCAAGGTAACGTGCTGAGGATATTCACCAGTGCGCGCCCGACGTGGCCTGCACCGTAAACCACCACATGCGGTTGCCGTTGCCCGAGCGGTTCGAGTAACACAGAAGCCATACCTCCGCAGCATTGTCCGAGACGTGCTCCTAATGAAAATCGCTCAAAGCGACTGGTACTGGCGCCCTGTTGCAGCATTTCACGGGCAATGGCCGTGACCTGAAACTCAAGGTTACCGCCCCCCAGCGTATAAAATTGCCGGCTGGCGGTGATCAGCATTTTACTTCCGGCATCACGCGGCGTGGAGCCCTGATTCTCTACCAGGGTCGCCACCACACACGGCTCCCCGCGACTTTGCAGATCATGTAAACAGGTTACCCAGTCATCAGTACGCATAAGAACCTCCTTCAGCCGGCAACTTTTAGGGTGGTGGTAGCGATATCTGTGACAACGTCACCGTTAAAATGCAAGTGATTCACCGCGTTAAGCACTCTCTCCGGCGTGGCAGGGGCATCAAGCTGGGGATGTACCCGGTAATCAGCCAGGCTGGCAACCGCATCTTTAATCGCACACCAGACGGAGATCCCAAGCATAAACGGCGGTTCGCCCACCGCTTTGGAATGGAAAACGGTATCTTCGGGATTCTTGCGGTTCTCTACCAGTTTCACGCGCAGATCCTGCGGAATGTCGCCAATCGCCGGAATTTTGTATGCCGCCGGACCACTGGTCATTAAGCGCCCTTTGTCGTTCCACACCAGTTCTTCCGTGGTCAGCCAGCCCATACCCTGCACAAATCCCCCTTCCACCTGACCGATATCAATTGCCGGGTTCAGCGAGTCGCCCACATCATGCAGAATATCAGCCCGCAACAGTTTATATTCACCGGTTAAGGTATCGACCAGCACTTCCGCGCAGGCCGCGCCGTAGGAAAAGTAGTAGAACGGATGTCCGGCGGCTTTGCTGCGATCGTAGAATATTTTCGGTGTTTTGTAATAACCGGTAGCCGACAGCGGCACCTGATTCAGCCAGCACTGTGTCGCGACCTGCTCAAAGCTGAAATACTGATTTTTAACCCGCACCTGACCGTTGCTGAAGATAATGTCAGTGTCCTGCACATCATGGACACGCATCAGCATCTCCACCATGCGCCCTTTAATGATTTCCGCCGCGTTTTGCGCGGCCTTACCGTTGAGATCAGCGCCGGATGAAGCCGCAGTCGGTGAGGTATTAGGCACCTTGCCGGTATCGGTCGCGGTGATCTGAATACGGCTGATATCCACCTGAAATACCTCAGCAACTACCTGCGCGACCTTAGTGTTCAGCCCTTGTCCCATTTCGGTGCCGCCGTGGTTGAGCTGAATACTGCCGTCGGTATACACCAGCACCAGTGCGCCCGCCTGATTGAGAAAACTGGCAGTAAATGAAATACCGAATTTCACCGGCGTCAGCGCCAGGCCTTTTTTCAGATAAGGATTGCTGCGGTTAAATTTAGTGACAGCGTCACGTCTTGCTGTGTATTCCGCACTGTCTTCCAGCTGTTGTGTCATCTCCTGCAGCAGGTTTTGCCCGACAGGCTGGTGATAATGCGTGATGTTGCGGTTTTCCTGACCGTAGTAATTATTTTTACGCACCGTCAGCGGATCCATCCCCAGTTCACGGGCGATGTGATCGACGATATGCTCAATCGCCACAATGCCCTGCGGACCGCCAAATCCGCGATAGGCCGTGTTTGACGCCATATGGGTTCTGCAGCGATAACCGGTGATCAGCGCGTCGCCAAGGTAATACGCGTTATCAGAATGAAACATGGCGCGATCGACAATCGAACCGGAGAGATCCAGCGAATACCCGCAGTTGGCTGCCAGTTTAATGTCGATACCGTGAATAACCCCGTCATCAGTAAAACCCACGTCATAGCTGACATGAAAAGGATGACGCTTGCCGGTGATCAACATATCGTCCTGACGTGACAACCGCATTTTTGCCGGACGTCCGGTAAGATGCGCCGCCAGAGCGGCAAGGCAGGCCGCGCCCGCTGCCTGTGTCTCTTTACCTCCAAAACCGCCCCCCATGCGCCGCATATCGACCACGACTTTATGCATCGGTAAATCCAGCACTGAGGCCACCAGTTTTTGCACTTCAGTCGGGTGTTGCGTCGAGCTGTATACCAGCATCGCGCCGTCTTCGCCGGGCATCACTGAGGCGATCTGCGTTTCGAGATAAAAATGCTCCTGACCGCCAATTTCCAGCTCGCCCTGTAAACGGTGCGGCGCACAGGCCAGCGCCATTTCCGCATCGCCACGTTTATGTTGGTGAGGTTCTTCTACGTAATGTGCCTGTGCCAGCGCCTGCTTCACCGTCAGTATGGCCTCACGCTGCTGATACTCCACTTTTGCCAGCGCTACAGCAGCACGGGCGGCCTGGGCAGAAGTTGCGGCGACGACCAGCACGATCTGGCCGACATACTCCACGCAGCCCTGCGCCATCAGCGGATCGCCATGGGTCAGGGGCGCAATATCAAGGTTACCGGGCACATCTGCGGCAGTCATGACCCGCACCACGCCCGGTACGGTGTAGCAAGGTTCGGTATCGATATGTAAAATACTGGCGTGCGCGTGCGGGCTGAGCAGCGGTACCAGATGCAACTGATTGGGGAACTCCAGCCGGTCATCAACATAAACGGCTTCACCGCTGACGTGTTTATCCGCGCTATCGTGTTTCTGGCTTTTGCCCACCCCGCTCTGCAACCCTGTGCGGAACAAAGTTTCCATCTCAGCCTGAGAAAGTGATGGTTTGGATTCAGACATAATGAGTTACCCGCATCAGTGTTTCAGGAGAGGTCATTTCGATATGGCATCGGCGCAGCAGATTTTTCGCCACCTGCATGCGGTATTCGCGGCTGGCACGGAAGTCGCTGATTGGTGTGAAGTCCTGTTCCAGCGCCTGACAGGCCCGTTCGATGGTCGCCGTCTGCCACGGCTGCCCGAGTAACTGCGCTTCACAGGAGTTGGCCCGTTTCGCCACTTCCGCCATACCGCCAAACGCCACACGGGCATGCACCACCACGCCGTTTTGCACGTCGATATGTAACGCCGCGCAGACCGCAGAAATATCGTCTTCCAGCCGTTTCGACACTTTATAAATCCGCAACTGGCGCGCCGCCGGCGTGTTGCGGGGAATGCGGATTTGTTCGATAAATTCCCCCGGCTGCAACGCAGTTTTGCGATAACCGAGGAAGAACTGATCGAGTGGGAGTTCGCGCTGTGCAGCGCCACGCCGCAGCAACAATGTCGCCCCCAGTGCCAGCAGCACCGGGCCACCGTCACCGATGGGTGAAGCATTGGCGATATTGCCGCCGAAGGTTCCCTGATTACGAATTTGTTGTGAGGCAAACCGCTCAAGCAGTTCGCCAAATTGCGGGTACTCACGCTGTAAAACCCGTTGGCATTCACTGAGCGGTGCCGCCGCGCCAATATGAATAGCCTGACCGGTCAGCGTAATCGCTTTGAGCTCAGGGATATGCGCGAGCGAAATCAGCTTCGGTATCTGCTGATAACGCTGAGTCACTTCCAGCGCCAGATCGGTACCGCCCGCGACCAGACGGGAATCCGGTTGGGCAAGATAACGTTCGGCCAGTTCATCAATACTTACCGGCTGTTCAGTCGCCGAAATCGCCGCGAGTTTATCCAGCGTTTGCCGGGCATCAGCATCAAACTGATCGGGCTGAGGCGATTCGCAGATTGCTTTTGCCGCCGCCATGATGGGCCGGTAACCGGTGCAGCGGCAAAGATTGCCGGAAAGCGTTTCCTGCACCCCCTCAACCGTAAAAGCAGGTTTGTTTTTCTCCATCGCAAAAAGCGACATCACGAAACCCGGTGTGCAGAAACCGCATTGCGAGGCGTGATTATCAACCATCGCCTGTTGCACATGATGCAGCGCGCCATGATGTCTGAGATCTTCCACGGTGATCAGTTGCTTGCCATGCAGCGCAGGCATAAATGTCAGGCAGGCGTTAACCGTGCGGTAGACCAGCTGATCGTCCTGCTTTTCTGCCAGCACCACCGTACAGGCACCGCAGTCCCCGGAGGCACAACCTTCTTTGGTTCCACAACGCCCCGCGTCACGCCGCAGATAGTGTAATACTGTCGTGTCGGCTGGCAGATTTTCCGTGTGGATCCTGCCGTTCATCAGAAATTGGATCATGCGCAGTCTCCTTTCTTACAGCCGTTCAGTATCAGGGTCGTTACCTCATCAATAATGTGCTCACGCGCCTGTATATCACCCTGGAAATCACCGTACATATGCTTCACCTGCACGGCAAAGTCGGCGTAATACTGCGTCAGCGCCCAGATATGCATGATGAACAGACGGGCATCCAGTGCGCGGATTTTTCCCTGCACAATCCACTGATGGATCAGGTTCTCTTTGCCAAGAATATTCTGCGAAGCCTGAGGCCAGTATTTATGTAAATAATGACCACCGCCAAGCACTTCACTGGTAAAAATGCGCGACAGTTCAGGCTGGTCAAACGAGAAATTCAGCTTATTGCGGATATAGCGGCTTAGCACGGCTTCCGGCTCGCTGAGTGACGGGTCGAACTGAATAATGTCGCCCCAGGCTTTCAGCACTTTCTGCAAGAGTTCTTCGTAAAGTTCCTCTTTGCCTGCGATGTAATAGTGCAACTGGGCTTTTTTGATCCCTGCACGCTGCGCGATCGCCTGCGTGGTGGCACCCTGAAAACCTTTTTCGCTGAATTCTGCGATGGCCGCCGCATGGATATTCTCCAGCGTACGCTCACGTGCGAGACGGACTTTGCCGCCGGTATCACTGTTCATCATGCTGAAAGTACCTCCTGCTGAGCATCCCGTACATAAACCGGTTCGCCGTCAACGTAGGTGCAATACACATTGCGGTCATCCCCCAGCGTCATCAGCACAAACAACTTTTCAGCCAGCGTTTCACTGTTGGCGGCACGTAATTTTTGCAACGCACTGACACCCGGTTCGAGCACCACAAAATCCGCTTCTTTACCGGTATTAAAGTTGCCAATTTTATCGTCGAGATGCAGTGCCCGTGCCCCGCCGAGGGTGGCGTGATAGAAGGCTTCGAATGCAGACAAACGGTAGCGCTGAAGCTGTCCGACTTTGTAAGCTTCCGACAGTGTTTCCAGCATATTGAATGTGGTACCCGCACCGACGTCCGTACCCATGCCGACGCGGATTTGTTTCTGCCAGGATTTCTGTAAGTTAAACAGACCACTGCCCAGAAACAGATTAGACGTCGGGCAAAAAGCAATGGTTGAATCTGTATCGTGCAGGCAATCCCATTCGCTGTCATCCAGATGCAGACAGTGCGCAAACACGCAACGTTCGCCGGTCAGCCCGTACTGGTGGTAAACGTCAAGATAATGCTGATGATCAGGATGCATTTCTTTCACCCATGACAGTTCGGCGACGTTTTCGCTCAGATGGGTATGCATATACACATCGGGGAATTCCTGCTTCAACAGCCGCACTCTTTGCAGCAGTTCCGGTGAAGACGTTGGTGCAAAACGCGGTGTAAGGGCATAGCTCAGGCGCTGGCGGTTATGCCAGCGCGCAATCAGTCCACGCGTATCCCGTTCACTTTCTTCAGGGGTTTCCAGCAGGCCGGCGGGCGCATTTTTATCCATCATCACTTTGCCGGCCACCAGCCGCATATTGATGTCGGACGCTTCTTTAAACAAGGCGTCGACGGATTGCGGATGGACGGTGCCGAACACCAGTGCGGTGGTGGTGCCGTTAAGCAACAACTGGCTGATGAAGAATTTTGACATGCGCCTGGCGTAATCCGCACAGTGATATTGTTGTTCGGTCGGAAAGGTGTAGCGTGTCAGCCATTCAAGCAACTGTTCGCCGTACGCGCCGATCATTTCAGTTTGCGGATAGTGAATATGGGTGTCGATAAAGCCCGGGACGATCAGCTTATCGCGATAATCATCAATGTCCAGAACGGCAGTTTTGCGTGCCAGCGCCAGCTTGCCTTCACCTTCCTGCCAGCTTCCCAGCCAGACGATGGTGCCACCGCTGAGCAACATCAGGCCGTCTTCGATATAACGCACCTGCGCTTCACACTCTTCCGGTTGTAATACCGGCTCACGAATATCGAAGAAATTTCCGCGTACGGCGCGGGTGATGATCTGACTCATGGCATTTACCTTATCTGCAACGTTCTCGTTCACAATTGATAACAGAACTTTTGCAAATCTCATGCCAAACCTGACCATCTGGTCAGATTAATGAGTCAGACCGGATGGTCAGAAACCCAGTCAAGGTACCTGAATATCGTTACTTCAAAAGCACTTCATATTGCGGATTGAATTCGTCAAATATCGGCAGCGCGGCGGCACCCAGCGCAGGTGTGTCACTGCCGGACATGCCGAGACGAATGCGCGCACTTTGCGCATAGCGGCTGCGCACTGAATTATACAGCGGTGTCAGGCGCTTAATCAGCTTTTCTACCAGCGGTTTCGGCATGGTTCCGCCGATAATGACGCTCTGCGCGTCAAAAACACATTCCATAATATTGATGGCCTGCAACGCGGGTTCGATGGCGGTATCCAGCCATTTATCAAACACCTTCTCACCGACGTTCAGCAGGTCCTCTGGCATGGCGGTCATCGGATCCAGGCCACAGGCTTCGTAGGCCGCCTGTAACGAAACATAGCGCTCCAGACACCCTTTGTTACCGCAATAGCATTCGCGACCGCCTGGTTGCACCACAATGTGGCCGACTTCGCCCGCATTGTGTGCATGACCGGTGTAAATCCGCCCGTCGGTGAAAATGCCTGCACCCAGTCCGGTACCAATATAGAGATACACAAACGACGATAATTGCTTGGCAATACCGTGAAAACGCTCGCCGATTGCGGCCACTGTCGCATCGTTTTCCAGCGTCACCGGCCAGCCGGTCGCGGCACTTAAACGCGCTTCAATATCAACATCATCCCAGCCATGCAACGTGGTCGGCCCTTGTGAGGAAATCCCTTCCACACCAAACGGACCCGGCATCACCACGCCCATTCCTAACATTTTTCGCCAGTCAATTTTCACCTGTTGGCGCATTTCTTGCAGCACCTGATCGATAAGAGCCAGCGTGGGCTCTGGCTGCGGTTTCTGCACATGGATCAGTTTGCGAAAACGAACGGTTCCGGTCAGATCCACCAGCACAGTCAGCAGCGACTGATGATCAAGATGGATGCCTATTGAATAGGCGCTGTCAGGATTGAGTGTCAGTGGCGTTGCTGGCTGACCACGCCCTCCCGCGCGGCGCGGCAGGTGGGAAGAGAGAATTCCCGCCTGTTCGAGCTCGGTGGCAATGTTGGAGACGGTTTGGGGAGTGAGCGACGTCAGCCGGGCGATTTCAGCCCGGGTCAGTTCACCGTTAAGGCGAATGGCTTCGATCACTACCCGACGATTGTGAGCACGGGCGTGCTCAAGATTGGTGCCAGAAGTTGTTATCACATCCCTCTCCACGGTGAAGACCTTGCGGGCAGTATGTGGCCAGTGAATACAGCAATCAAATTGATTTTATAAATTACAGAAGATGAATATGACGGTGGCATCACAGCTTTGAATGTTATTGGCATGTTAATAATAATCGCCAGTCACTATTGAAATTTGAATCATCCGTGTAGCACACGTTTTATGCCCAAGATAATTCGGGTTGCAGGAAGGCGGCAAGCGAGTGAATCCCGATGAGCTGACATAAATCAGTGATTCGGGTGATGGAGCGCAGCCAACGCATCAGCAGCCCGAAGTATGAAGGGTAAATCCGGCAGGGACGCAGGGACTGGCAGAGTTATGCCTTCCCATTTTTTTTAGCCGATTAAAGCAATCAAATTGATTTAATAAACTTCACCCTGTTTTGGAGAATGACGATGAGCTTACGATTTACCCCTGCGGCCACCCTGTGCGCCCTCTCTGCCCTCACCCTGGGATATTCCGTCAGCGCGCTGGCAGAAACCACGCTCAGTGCCCTGTTTATGACCCAGGCGGCCTACAGTGAAGCGGATATCCGCGCAATGACCGCTGATTTCACAAAGCAGCATCCGGATATCAAAGTGAATCTGGAATTTGTGCCGTACGAAGCGCTGCACGATAAAATCGTTGCCGCACGCGGTGCCGGTGATAAAGGCTATGACGTGGTGCTGTTCGATGCGATCTGGCCAGCTGAATTTAACAAATACGGCCTGTTGCAGGATGTCTCGGCGCGCATTCCGGCTGAAGAAAGTAACAAGATCTTTGACGGTGCAATTTCCACCGTGACCTACAAAGACAAACGCTGGGGTATGCCGTGGATCCTCGACACCAAATATCTGTATTACAACAAAGCTATGCTGGCCAAAGCCGGGATCACCACCCCGCCGGCTACCTGGGCTGACGTTGAAAAACAATCTGAAATTCTCAAAGAAAAAGGCATCGTGAAATACCCGCTGGTCTGGAGCTGGTCACAATCCGAGGCACTGCTGTGCGACTACACCACGCTGGTGTCCGCATTCAAAGGGGATTTCTACAAAGACGGCAAGCTGAACTTCACCAATTCCGGCGCAATGAAAGCCATCAATTACATGAAAGAGACGCTGGATAAAGGGCTGACTAACCCGAATTCACGCGAGTATCTGGAAGAAGATGTGCGTAAATCGTTCTCCAACGGCGATGCGGCTTTCGCCCTGAACTGGACCTACATGTACAACATGGCCAATGACCCGAAACAAAGCAAAGTCGCAGGTGACGTGGGCGTCATTCCGGCGCCGGGAGAAACCGCGGGCGGCGCATCCGGCGTTAACGGGTCGATGGGACTGGGCATTGCCAAAGCCAGCGCACATCCGGATCAGGCGTGGGAATACATCAGTTATATGACGTCGCAACCGGTACAGAACAAATACGCCAAACTCAGCCTGCCGATCTGGAAATCCTCTTATGAAGATCCGGCGGTGCAGAAAGATCAGGAGCAGCTGATTGCAGCGGCGAAAACCTCGCTTAATGTCATGCTGTCACGCCCGGTCACCGCCGATTACTCCCGTTTATCCAATATATTGCAGCAAAATATTCAGGCGGTATTGCAGGGTAAAACCCCGGCACAGGACGGTATGGAAGCCGCAACCAAAGCCGCCGATCGTTTACGGTAAGTTTTTCGCCAACACTATGATTAAGCCCGCCGGGTTTCGTCCCGGCGGGCGTGGGAAAACCGAATGCTGACTTTACCCCAACGCGAGAAACGTCAGGCCTGGCTGCTGCTTGCCCCTATGCTGCTGATGATGTTCTTACTGACCGCCTGGCCGCTCGCCCGTACATTCTGGCTCAGCTTTACGGATGCCGGATTAATCGGCGATGGTTCTGCCCCCAACTGGGTCGGCAGCGAGAATTTCATCTATGCACTGACGGATCCGGATTTTCGCGCCGCACTCTGGCGGACGCTCTACTTCACTGTTGTCTCGGTGGTTATTGAAGGCATCATCGGCGTGCTGGTGGCCCTGTTACTGAACCAGCCCTTTTGGGGACGCAGCGCCCTGCGCGTGCTGGTGATTTTACCGTGGGCATTACCGACTATCGTCAACGCCACTATGTGGCGGCTGAACTTTAACCCGGATTATGGCAGCATCAACGCCCTGCTTTCTCAGCTCGGGCTGATTGATGCCTATCGCAGCTGGCTCGGAGACCCGGCTTCGGCGATCAATGCCGTGATGTTTGCAGACATCTGGAAAAACTACCCGCTGATCACTCTGCTGGTGCTGGCGGCATTACAAACCATCCCGGAAGATTTATTCGAAGCCGCCCGGCTCGACGGCGCTTCGGCTTTCCGTCGTTTTCGGAAAATCACCCTGCCGGCGATTGCCGCCCCTCTGGCGGTGGCGCTTGTGCTGCGTACCATCGATGCTTTTAAAATCTTCGATATCATTTATGTCATGACCCGTGGCGGACCGCTCGACAGTACCAAAACCGTCAGCTTCTTTGTTTATCAGGAATCCTTCAGCTATTTGCGTGCCGGCAGCGGTGCCGCGTACGCCATTCTGATGACGCTGATCTGCGCCCTGCTGATCATGATTTACATGGTGATGTTAGTGCGCCAGCGCCGTTCAGGGAGCAGTGAATGAAACAGAAAATCCGGCTCGTTTTACGCTACTTCGCGGCGCTGGTTCTGGCCGTCTCGATCCTTGCCCCGCTGCTGTGGATGTTCCTGATGAGCGTCAGCTCAGCGGAAGATCTGACCCGTATTCCGCTGGAGTGGTTGCCCCGTCACTGGGATTTCAGCCGTTATAGCCGTCTGCTGACCTTACAGGCCGGGACGCCCGGCGTACTGTTCCTGCATGCGCTCGGCAACAGTGTGCTGGTCGCCTGTGGCGCCACGCTGGTGTCGTTGTTACTGGCGATACCGGCGGCGTACAGTTTCTCCCGTTATCCTGGCCGCGACGGCTGGCTGTTTGGCAGCCTGGCGATCTACATGGTGCCGCCGGTAGCATTTGTGTTGCCGCTGTATTTCATCCTGCAACAGCTGACACTGCTGAACACCCATGTCGGGCTGATTCTGGTGTATTGCTCAATGATCCTGCCGTTCCTTACCTGGATGTTGAAAAATCAGTTTGACGCGCTGCCGGTGGATATCGAACAGGCATCGCGCCTTGACGGGTTGCGTTACTGGCAGGTGTTGCTGCGCATTACGCTGCCCCTGGCTAAACCGGCGCTGGGTGCCTCGGCCATGTTTGGCTGGCTGCTGGCCTGGGATGAATTTTTCTACGCCCTGCTGTTTACCAATAATATCGATGCCCAGACGTTACCGGTGACCATCGCCGGATTCACCGCCGGGCGCGCCACCGACGACGGTCTGATTGCCGCAGTCGGGATCCTTGCGGCCATTCCGCCGCTCTTTATTGCGCTCTGGCTGCAAAAAACCATGGTCAGCGGGTTAACCGCCGGCGGCAGCAAAGGCTGAATATGAACACCAGGGAATTCTCATTAATGACAACCAAACCTCAGACCCGCGCCACGCTGTATGTCACGGGCAATATTAACGTCGATTTGATCATGAGTACGCTGCATGAATGGCCGAAAAAAGGCACGGAGGCGATGCTCGAAAGCAGTTCATTGCGCCCGGGCGGTTCAGCGGGAAACTGCGCGCTGGCGCTCTCTGCGCTCGGTTCTCCTTTCCGGCTGGTGGCGAATCAGGGCAATGACCAGTTCAGCGGCTGGCTGGCGGGTATGTTTCCGGAAAGCGCATCGCGCTGGCCAACCTGTGACTGCGAAACCTCACTGACCTTTGGCGTGACGCATCCTGATCACGAAAGAACATTCTTCAGTAATCAGGGGCATATTGTGCGCCTGTCCATGCAGGACGTTCTGGGGCAAATCCCTGAAACGGCTCAGGACGGAGACTGGGTATTACTGTGCGGTACCTGGCTGTGTACCGCACTGTATGCTGACTATCCGCAACTGCTGGCACAACTGAAACAGCGTGGTTACCAGGTGGCCGTCGACAGTGGCTGGCCGCCGGAAGACTGGAGCGATGCATTGCGCGAACAGGCAGCAAAATGGCTGCCGTTCTGCGATGCACTGTTGCTCAATGAAGTGGAAACCCTCGGGCTGGCGGATGCCGTCACGCTGGATGTCGCCGCGCTGACGTTACTGGAACAGATGGCGGACAACGCTTTTTGCGTGGCGAAATGCGGACCGGATGGCGCACGTTTGTGGGCAAACAGCCTGACGCTGCATCAGCATGCTGAACCGGTCGGGGTGGTCGATACCATTGGTGCCGGAGACAGTTTTAATGCCGGATTTTTATCCGCGCTGATTTATGGCCTGCCGCCTGCCACGGCGCTGCAATGGGGAGTTCGCGTTGCCGGTTGTGCCATCAGCAGTTCCCCGCGCCGTTATCCTGACTGGCAATCGCTTTTTGGCCTTGTGGAGAAAATCTAAATGGCTCTGGTAGAACTGGTAAAAGTCGCCAAACATTATGGCAAAGTACAGGTGCTGAAACCGCTGGATCTGACCATCCCTGACGGCAGTTTCACCGTGCTGGTCGGCCCCTCGGGCTGCGGAAAATCTACCTTACTGCGCCTGCTGGCCGGTCTGGAATCCCTCTCTGATGGCGATATTCTGCTCGATAAACAGCAGATCAACAATTTCGACCCCGCCGATCGCGATATCGCGATGGTATTTCAGAGTTACGCGCTGTATCCGCATCTGACCGTGGCCGAGAATATGGCGTTCCACATGCAGGTGAAGAAAGTGCCTAAAGCCGAGCAGCAGGCCAAAGTACAACAGGCCGCAAAAGTGCTGGGTATTGATCACTTACTGAAACGGCTGCCGAAAGATTTGTCCGGCGGGCAGCGTCAGCGTGTGGCAATGGGTCGCGCGCTGGTGCGTAATCCAAAAGTGTTTTTGTTTGACGAACCCCTGTCCAACCTCGACGCACAGTTGCGCATGGAACTGCGCGCCGAAATCAAGTCTTTGCATCAGCAGTTCCGCACCACTACCGTTTACGTGACGCATGATCAGGTTGAAGCCATGACACTGGCCGATAATATCGTGGTAATGAAAGACGGTTTTATCGTGCAACAAGGCGACCCTCTGTCGATTTACGACAAACCGGTAAACACCTTTGTGGCGCGGTTTATCGGCTCACCGCCCATGAACCTGCTCAGCGGTGTCTTCTGCCATGTTGACGGTCAGCCCGGTGTGAACTGTAATCAGTTGTGGTTCGCACTACCGGAGAAGTGGGCATTGCAGGCGCGGCATTCTGAGGGAGAACCTGTCACGCTCGGTGTGCGTCCGCATGATTTAAAACCGGTAGCGCACAACGCTCAACCCGCCGCCACATTACGATTGCTGGAAGTGACCGGAGAAAGCAGCCTGCTGCACATCGACTGGAACGGTTTCCCGCTGCACGTTCAGTTCGCCGGACGCGCCCGCGTCAGTGCCGGTCAGCCGCTGTATCTGGATGCTAACTGCGAGGCGATCCATCTGTTTGACGCGCAAACGGGTGAACGGCTGGTGGAAGATTTGAGGTAAAAATGACTCTCGAGGGAGATAAATGATGGAATACCGTCTGTTAGGCCGGTCTGGCCTGAAAGTTTCAGTACTCAGTCTCGGCACCATGACATTTGGTGGTCAGGGCAAATTTGCCAAAACCGGGCAAACTGACGTTGAGGCCGCAAAGCGCCAGATAGGATTATGTCTTGATGCAGGGGTTAACCTGTTCGATACCGCCGATGTCTATTCAGGCGGTGAATCGGAAGTTATTCTCGGTAAAGCGCTGGGCAGTAAACGTCACGACGTACTGGTTGCCAGTAAAGCCCGCTTCCCGATGGGCGAAGGCCCGAACGACCGGGGTTCGTCACGTCATCATATTCTGCGCGCCTGTGAAGCCAGCCTGAAGCGGCTGAATACAGATTACCTTGATCTGTACCAGTTGCATGAATGGGACGGCCTGACACCGCTGGAAGAAACGCTGCGGGCGCTCGATGATCTGGTCAGCAGCGGCAAAGTGCGTTATGTCGGTGTCTCCAATTTCTCTGCCTGGCACGTGATGAAAACGCTGGGTGTAGCGGACGCTAATCACTTCATCCGTCCGGTCAGTCAGCAAATCCATTACACCCTGCAGGCACGTGAAGCTGAATATGAGTTGCTGCCCGCCGCGCAGGATCAGGGGCTGGGCGTACTGGTCTGGAGTCCGCTGGCAGGCGGCCTGCTTTCCGGTAAATATCGCCGTAATCAGGCAGCACCCGAAGGTACACGCCATCTGGCCGACTGGGGTGAACCGCCGGTGCGTGACGAAAGTGCTCTGTATGACATAGTCGATGTGCTGGTAGATATCGCCGAAGCACGTGGCGTTTCTGCGGCGCAAATTGCGCTGGCGTGGCTGATTGCCCGTCCGCAGGTAACATCGGTCATTGTCGGCGCGCGCAACGACACACAGTTACAGGATAACCTGCTCGCCGCCGGTTTAACCCTCAATAACGAAGAAATTGAAAGACTTAATAAAGTCAGCCAGTTGCCTTTGTTGTATCCTTACTGGCATCAGGCGCAGACCGCACCGGATCGCTTGTCTGCAGCGGATTTATCGCTGATCGCGCCCTATCTGAAGAAGTAACTGCAATAAAATGATACGCACTGAGACCGGTTAACTCTGCCGGTCTCGTTATTTTTGTGTTAATACTTAAAGAGTTTCTTTAGTGGGCCTCGTGCACACCTTGCTTTAAAACAGAGGAATACCGGGATGATTATTTTTGTTACCGGCGCAACTGCCGGATTTGGTGCTGAAATCGCACGTAAGTTTGTTAAAGAAGGTCATAAAGTGATTGCCACCGGCCGCCGTAAAGAGCGTCTGGATGACCTGAAAGCCGAACTGGGAGATGCGTTGTACGCGGTTGAACTGGACGTGACTAACCGTGCTTCTATTGAAGAGGCTATCGCCAGCCTGCCTGCTGACTGGCGTAACATTGATGTTCTGGTTAACAACGCCGGTCTGGCTCTCGGTCTGGAAAAAGCGGATAAAGCCTCGCTGGAAGACTGGGACAAAATGATCGACACCAACACCAAAGGCTTGGTGTACATGACCCGCGCCGTGCTGCCGGGCATGGTGGAACGCAACACCGGTCATGTGATTAATATTGGTTCAACCGCAGGCAACTGGCCTTATGCGGGTGGCAATGTGTATGGCGCAACCAAAGCGTTTGTCCGTCAGTTCAGTCTGAACCTGCGCACCGACCTGCACGGCACTCATGTTCGCGTCACTAACATCGAACCGGGCCTGTGCGGCGGGACTGAATTCTCCAACGTACGCTTTAAAGGTGACGATGAGAAAGTCAGTAAAACCTACGACAATACGAATCCGCTGACCGCAGCCGATGTGGCCGAATCCGTATTCTGGGCATCCACCCTGCCGGCGCACGTCAACATCAACAGCATCGAAATGATGCCGGTCAGCCAGTCTCTCGCGGGTTTACAGGTACATCGCGAAGAGTGATATTGCTTGCTGATTGACAAAAAAAGCAGCTCCGGCTGCTTTTTTTTATTATCTGCACGTTATCAGTGCCTGCAAAAAAGGCGCGGCTATACTGCCCGCGCCCCCTTTTCTGCTGATGACTGACGTAACGATTACGCGCTCAGCCAGCCCAGTTTAATCACGAACAGAATCGACAAGACGATAAGCGCTGCGTTCAGTTCACGTGCACGGCCGGTCAGCAGTTTTGCCAGCGTCCAGGTGATGAAGCCAAACGCGATGCCGTTGGCGATGGAATACGTGAACGGCATGGTCAGCGCAGTCACGGTGACCGGCGCTGCCACAGTGATGTCTTTCCAGTCAATTTCAGCCAGGCCGGACGTCATCAGCACCGCGATGAACAGCAGAGCCGGAGCCGTTGCAAAGGCCGGAACGCTACCTGCCAGCGGAGCGAAGAACAGGCTCAGCAGGAACAGGATTGCGACAACAATCGCCGTCAGACCGGTACGGCCGCCTGCGCTTACGCCTGCCGCTGATTCGATGTAACTGGTGGTCGTTGAAGTTCCGAGCAGTGAACCGAACAATGCAGCCGCGCTGTCCGCCACCAGTGCACGGCCCATTTTAGGGATGTTGCCATCTTCGTCGGCCAGACCGGCACGTTTGGTCACGCCAATCAGGGTGCCGGAGTTGTCGAACACATCCACGAACAGGAAGGCAAACACCACGCTTATCAGAGAAACGTTAAACGCGCCTTTGATGTCCAGTTGCATGAAGGTTGGCGCAATCGAAGGTGGCATCGACATCACGCCGCCGAACGGTGAGTAGCCGAGCACAATGGCCAGAACGGTCACGGCCAGCACGCCGATCAACACCGCGCCGGTGATTTTACGGGCTTCCAGCACCACAATCAGAATGAAGCCCAGCATCGCAAACAACGGACCCGGCTTGGTCAGATCGCCCAGACCCACCAGTGTTGCCGGGTTAGCGATCACGATACCGGCGTTTTCCAGCGCAATCAGCGCGAGGAATAGACCGATACCCGCCGCAATGGCCGAGCGCAGAGGCAGCGGAATACTGCGGATAATCCATTCGCGGATTTTAAAAATCGATAATGCGAAGAAAATACAGGCTGAAAGGAAAACAGCACCCAGCGCGATCTGCCAGGTGTAACCCATATGCAGAACCACGGTGTAGGTGAAAAAGGCGTTTAACCCCATGCCCGGTGCCAGTGCGATCGGGTAGTTGGCAATAAAGCCCATCAGTGCGGAACCGATTGCGGCAGCAAGACAAGTTGCCACGAAAACCGAGCCTTTATCCATCCCCGTCGCGCCCAAAATAGACGGGTTAACAAACAGAATATAGGCCATTGCTAAAAATGTCGTCAGTCCGGCCACAATCTCAGTCCGCACGTTAGTACGGTGAGCTTTTAACTTAAATAGTTTTTCTAACATGAGAAAGAATCTCTTGGTCGCGTGATCACTTTCAGTCTGGTGATCAAAAATGCACGCTTGTTATTAGTGTTGTTTTTCAAAACACGCACGCGCGACAGCAGAACGAACGCCACAATTCGTCCCACAATTATCCCGTGAAATAAGGCACGCGCGCTTAAACGTGTTTTGACGAACCCTGTCATTGCCCGCTTTGCCTGTAAAACAACCTGAGGTGATTGTTTTACAAAGGGGCATCGCACAATCTAGGAAAAATGAGTGATGCAGTCCATAATAGTTATCTCACTTATTCACTGCATAAATTAGTACACCCATGTCCCCATTCTCCCGTTTTTCGCAATATTTTACCGAAGTCGCCCGAACAGGAAGTTTGCGCAAAGCGGCAGAAGTGCTGCACGTCTCAGCATCGGCCATCAACCGGCAAATCCTGCAGGCTGAACAAACGCTGGAAACTCCGCTGTTCGAGCGCTTACCCACGGGCCTGAAACTGACGTCAGCAGGCGAAATTTTATTTGATGACATCCGCCGCTGGCGGAAAGAGTTTTCCCGCACACGCGAACGTTTTGATGAAATCCAGGGGCTGCGGCGTGGGCATGTCACCATATCCATGATTGCCGCACTCAGTGAAGGCATGGTGGCGGAGCTGATTGCCGATGTGGGTGCAGAGCACCCTTATCTGACTTTTGATATCCGCATCGAAGACAGCCGGAATATCAGTGAACAGGTCAGTTCAGCGGAAGTGGATTTTGGACTGTTGCTTGACCCCGTCGAGCATACCGGGCTGGAAGTGCGCGCTTTTGCGGAATTACCCATCGGCATCGCGATGCCGGTCGGACATAAACTGTCGCAGCAGGAATCCTTGTCGTTCAGTGATATTGCCGCTTACCGGCAGATCATTCCCTCTGAGCCGCTGATGGTGAATGCCCGCGCCAGATTGCTGTATAACCGTTATCAGCTACTGGAAACGCCGTCGATCGTCTGCAATGACGTGCGCATGATGCGCGAACTTATCCGTAAAGGGGCCGGTGTCGGCGTACTGAGTTTGTTAGACGTATTGCCGGATTTACAGGAAAAGCGGCTGGCGTTTGTGCCGCTGCAGGGTCGCAGTGCCAAACCGCTGACACTGGCGCTGTGTGTTGCGCCACGCCGCCAGTTATCCCGTGCGGCACAGATTGTGATTCAGAAAGTGATTGTGCTGATGGAAAGATTGTCGCATTAACGCTTCAGGATGGTTTCCAGCCTGAAATAATGATCAGCATCCCCGCCAGGGCGACCAAAGCGCCCAGCCAGTCGGTGGTGCTGAGCTTCATGCCATCGACAAAGCGCAACCACAGCATGGCGGTCATGACATAAACACCGCCGTAAGCTGCATACACCCTGCCGCTGGCCGCAGGATGCAGTGTCAGCAGCCAGACAAAGGCTGCCAGACTGACCGCCGCAGGCAATAACAGCAGCATACTTCCCCCTTTCCTCAGCCAGAGATAAGGTAAAAAGCAGCCGATAATTTCTGCCAGCGCAGTCGCAAAGAACAGTAAAGATGTTTTGAGCATAACAGGGCCAGGTTTACAGTCCGTAGTTCAATAGGATATCAACCAGTTTACAGGCAAAAGGTGACGTCATTCAGCCGGATGTTATAATTTAGGGATTCGCCTGAGCGATATGTCTATATAAAAGGATGAGCTAATGAATACAACGTTTATAACCCGACTGACCCGCAGTGTACTGCCGGTGGCTTTGCTGGTCATGACCGCCGGCTGGCAGGCGCCTGCGCTCGCGGCCACCAACTGTGCGGGGGGAACCTGTGTCTTTGGCGGAACCGGCAATGATGCCATGACCAACGAAGAAGCACGTCAGAGCAAAGAGCAATGGAATGAAACTCAGCGCCTGCGGGCCATGAAAAACCAGCGTAACGAGAAAGATTTCTCCAAATACGATAATTCAATTGATCTGCGTGACAAGTGTGAAGCCAGCCAGAACATCAATGCGTACTGGGAACCGAACACCGAGCGCTGTCTTGATCGCCGTACCGGCCGTCAGTTACTGGCTCCGTAAATCCTGTCTGCTAGACTCATAAGTACACTGGTTTTCATAAAAGGAATGAATGATGAAAAAGACACTTCTGGCGGCTCTGGCTGTCGTTATGCTCGCACCGCTGGTAGCACAGGCTTCCTGTGAAAGCGTGAAAGCGGACATTACCCAGAAAATCGTGGCAAACGGTTTGCCTGAATCAGGATTTAAACTGGATATCGTGCCCAATGATCAGGCCGATCAGGCCGGTGGTCAGGTGGTTGGTCACTGCGGTAATGACAGTCAGAAGATTGTTTATACCAAAACTGCAGACGCAGGTGATAATTCAGCAGCCAGTCCTAAGACCGGGACGAGCCAGGATTCACAGTGATCTCAGACCGGATATGACGGGACGGCTTTTCACTTGCAGTGAGGGTTTGATCGGGATGAGTAACCCGGCGGGAGGCCACCGCGCAGCAACAGGGGGTGTTTAGGTGGCAACCCAAAATGTTGCAGCGACTCCCGCGGTCATTTCGACTACACTGGTAGCCACTTTCCTCACAGGATGCAGTAAAAATGAAAAGACTGACCCAACAAGATATGACGGAAAGCGAACAGCGTGAGCTGAAAACTCTGCTGGATAAAGCCCGTAAAGCACAGGGCCGTGAGCTGACGAATTCGGAAAATAACCGGATTAAAGATGACTACATCGATACATTGATGGCAGAAAAAGAAAAAGTCGCTGCGAAAGCGCGTGCCGAAAAGCGCCGTAATAAAGCCGTTCCAAGCACCTCTGCAACATACGACTGGACAGCCCGCACGCATCCGCGCGGCCGCCGTTAAAAACTAACTGAACCTCTGCGTTCCTCACGCAGAGGCCTCAGCCTCAGGCTTCCGGTAATCTGAAACCATGCGTTCCGTCTTTTTCTAACTGCCCGACCAGCCCGTATTCCCAGTCCAGATAATCCTGCATCGCTTGCGGGCTGACATCCGTGCCTTCGTATGGACGACGATACCTGTCCTGTGCATCGCTCAGATAAACAGAATCACCGCGTTCGAGCAGCAGCCCCTGATCAATCCAGCCCACCGTGCCTCTTTCCAGCAAGTAAACCGGTTTGCCGGTTAATTCAGCCAATTCCGTGACAGCGTAACGTGCGAGTAAACCGCTGGTGCAGGTGACAACCCAACGTTCTTTCTCCGGCTGTAAGGCGATAATCTGCGGGATATTCCCCCGCGTGGTCCAGACTGCTCCCGGTATGCGCCGGTTACGGAAATTCGCGCTGGTCGTGAGATCGATAACGCCGGTATTGCCCTCACTCAGCCAGCCCAACAGTTGCTCCGGTTTGATGGATTCCACTGCCGGTGCAGGTGCAACCCGGGATTTCCAGTCGCCCTGTTCAGTCAGATCTTCGGGCTGAACTTCCGCGACATACACTTCCCAGTTCATCTGTGCCAGCCACGAAGCCGCCATGTGTGCACGCACACCATCATTATCCACCAGCACTACACGTGCGCCGCGAACGCTGGCGTAGTGATCGGTTTCCTGAACCAGCTGGCCGCCCGGAACGTGACGCGCCCCGGCCAGGTGCCCGGCACGAAATTCTTCTGCCGTACGCACATCAAACACGTATAACGTGCGCGTCTCATCTCGTTGCCAGTCACGTATTTGTGACAGTGTCACTGAACGCACACCTGCGCGTAAAGCCAGCGTCTGTGCGCCTTTTAAGGCGAATCTGCGGGAGGTTTCAGTCAGCGCAGGAAACTGGGTATGTTGCAGATGAGACAGCTTCTGTCGCGCCAGTGTCCAGCCAATTGTCCCGTTACGCAGTGCAGACACCGGCTGCGTAAATCCGGCATTAATCAGTGACTGAGCACCGATAATGCTGCGGGTACGCCCCGCACAATTAACAATCACGTGTGTGTTTTCATCAGGCACCACATCTTTCAGGCGCAGCACAAGTTCGCCTCCCGGCACGCTCACACCGCCCGGAATACTCATCACCTGAAATTCATCAAACCGGCGCACATCCAGTACGGCAATATTGGCGCCCTGCTGTTGCAACGCCAGCACCTGCTCCGCGCTCAGTGACGGTGTGCGGTAGTGATGTTCTACCCATTCCCCGAAGGCTTTGCTGGGCGCATTCACATCCGTAAATATCTCACCACCCGCCTCTTTCCAGCCCGCCAGATCGCCAGCCAGCAACGCGATATCCTGATACCCCAGCGATTTGAGTAATTGAGCCGCCCGCACAGTTTTACGCTCACCGCGCTGCACATTATAAAACTCGCCGTTATCATACAGCGTGACCGGTGTATGGCGGTTGGGAATGCGATCCTGCACCTCAAGTTCCAGTTTAGACAGGGCCAGGTTAGCGGCAAACAGCGGATGCCCGGTGGCAAATGCCGCTTCCTCACGCAGGTCAACCAGCGCCACCTCCTGACCGGCGAGCAGGGCTTCGCGGAGTTCGGAAAAGTGACGTAAAGGCAGCGAATTTGAATCAGACATGATTTTTCTCTTTTGACAGGTCCCAGATATTGGGAAGATGCGGGCTGGAATAGCCGGAAATAAAGGTTTTCTCTGTGCCGTCTGGCAGGTAAACCGCCCGTGATACCGCGCCGATATTACCGCCATAAACATGAATGCTGACCGATACCTGGTCCTGATAAAAATTGCTGACCTGGTGGATATCCAGCTGATCTGGCGCGATTTTTTCCACATCCCCCGGTTGCAGCGTCACCGCGTTTCCTTCGGGCTGCAGGGTGCCGTCCGGGTGGCGGATAAAATTCTGGCTGACTTCTGCGCCGCGCAGCATCCCTATCAACCCCCAGACGCGATGGTCATGTACCGGTGTTTTCTGCCCCGGCCCCCAGACAAAACTCACTACGGAAAAGCGCGACAAGGGATCGGCATACAACAGATATTGCTGATAATGCCCGGGATGCGGCTGCGCAAACTCATGCGGCAGCCAGTTATCTTCACGGATTAGCCTGCCCAGCAGATGGCTTCCCTGCGCGAGTATTTGCGTCTGCTCATGCGGTTCCTGTACCAGCCGGGTGAAATCCGCCAGAAACTCTCTCAGCGGCGCGAGCTGTAAAGGGGTCATCGCTTTGCTCCTGTCTCATGATTTTCTTCACAGGCTAGCACCGGGCAGATGCAACCAAAATTCATTTTATGGATAAGCTAATATGCAAATCACACATAAAAATGTGCATCGGGATCCAGCTTCCTGCATAAAATTGTTTTATTCTGCCCGGATACGTTATGACTAATCCTGACACTGAGTGCCCATGAAAATTGAAGACCTGACTGCTTTCGTCGCTGTTATCCGCCTGCAATCGACCCGGCTGGCTGCTGATGAGCTGGGGCTGACCCAGCCGGCAATTACCCGTCGGGTACAAAATTTTGAGGAATCGCTGGGTATTGCGCTGCTCAACCGCCAGACCAAGCCCCTGAAACCGACGCTGATGGGCAACCGTGTTTATCAGCAATGCCGGCATATTTTACGTGAAGTGGATGCGCTCAGTGATTTGGTGGCAGCCGACAGCCCGCCGTCGGGACTTCTGCGCCTGGCCGTGCCACAAAGTCTGAGTGAAAGCAGTCTGTTACCCGCCCTGAAAACCCTGTCTGCACAGTTTTCGGAAATCCAGCCAAGACTTTCCAGTGGCTGGGGCGAAGAGTTGTTGTTACGGGTACAGCAGCAGGAACTGGAAGCGGCGGTCGTGCTGTTCCCCGCCAGTAAGCAATTCCCGGAGGGTGTCGAAAGCCAGCCGCTCGGCACTGTCGATTTAGTGGTTGTCGGCCCGAAAGCCGCACAGGCTGAACCACAACGTCTGGAAGATTGTTATCAGCAAGGGTGGATCCTCAATCCGCAGGGTTGTGGTTTCCGTGCCGCCCTGCAACGCGCGCTGACAGAACAGGGTTTACCTTTGCTCATTAACCTTGAGGCATTTGGCACCACCTTACAGTTATCCCTTATCGCCGAAGGGCGCGGCCTCGGTCTGATGCCTCGCGCACTGGTTGAAAAACATGCACTACGTCCGGAACTGACATTGTATGCGCTGAAAGATTTCGCCCCCCGCAGCCAGTTGTGGCTGATTTATCCCAACGTTCCTGCAAGTCAGGTACCGGCAATAGATGTGTTTGCGGCGGCAATTGCTCACGGGCTGGATTTACCGCTACACAGCGCGAACAGTTTTGGGGAATAATCTGGAACATCCCCGTTTGCGGGCAAAATAGTTATTTTCTGCCATGCTTTTTATTACTGGAAATAAGCAGAGGAAACTGATGATGAAATCATGGATTATTATTTTGCTGGCCGCATTCGCTATTAATACACAGGCTATGGCCGATACCGGTGGCGGATTTAAAAGTGACGACACGCCCCCGCCTCAGCAAAAACAGGACAGCGGTAAGCGTGGTACGCAGGATGCCCATGAGAATAATGTTGCCAATATCCAGAAAACACAGTCGCTCAACTGGGTGACGATTGAAGGATATTTAATTAAAAAGACCGGTGAAGATACGTATATTTTCCGTGATAAAACCGGCACGATGAATGTGTTTATTAAGAAATCAGCCTGGGAAGGTCAGGAAATTACCCCTGCGGATTTGGTGAGTTTAAGCGGACGCACCGAAAAGAAAGGGCACGAAATAGTGCTGAATGCTGAGCATTTACGCAAACAATAACCGTTTCTGAATGCCTGCCTCCCCGGACTGACCTTAAGGCCAGCCGGGGTGTCACTCCCCCGCCCCTGTGATGCACATTTTTCATATTAGCTTATGAAGATAATGAATTTCTCACATAGTAAGTTGCCGTTTATGGTGATAACTCCTGCCAGCGCAGAATGTCATCCGCTGGCCTCATCACGAGGAGTGACAGCCTATGAGCGTGCAATTTATTGGTATGATCGGACACCGTCTGGCTTCTGAAATCATCCCGCCGACCGGTCCCATTTTCGATAAAAAATACATTTCTGATTTCGCCAAAGCCCATGAAGATGCCGGTTTTGACCGTATTCTGGTGGCTTATGCCTCCGACCAGCCCGATGCTTTTCTGGTCACCGCGCATGCCGGGGCCAGTACATCCCGCATTCATTTCCTTCTCGCTCATCGCCCGGGCTTTGTCGCACCGACGCTGGCTGCGCGAAAGCTGGCGACCCTCGATCATCTGCTGGATGGCCGCGTGGCGGTGCACATTATCAGCGGTGGCAGCGATGCGGAACAACGTCGTGACGGCGATTTCGTGGCGAAGTCCGGCCGCTATCAGCGCACGGATGAATATATCGATGTGCTGAAACAGAGCTGGTATTCAGAAACCGGTTTTGATCATCAGGGCGAGTTTTATCAGGCGGAAAATGCTTTCTCCGCCATTAAACCTTATCAGAAAAAACTGCCGGTATTTTTCGGCGGATCTTCCGATGATGCCATCCGCGTGGCGGGCAAACAGGCCGACGTGTTTGCGTTATGGGGAGAGCCACTGGCCAGTGCCGCAGAAACGGTGGAAGCCGTGAAAGCCTCAGCGGCAAAATACAACCGGGCGATCAACTTCAGTATTTCCTTCCGCCCGATCCTGGGTAAAACAGAGGAAGAAGCCTGGGCGAAAGCCGATGAAATCCTTTCAAAAGCAACAGCCCAGCAGGCTGAAAAAGGTCAGACGCTGGCAGCTAAACCACAAAGTGTGGGTGCTCAGCGTTTACTCAATGCCGTCGCACAGGGTGACCGTCTGGATTCCTGCCTGTGGACTGGCATCGCCGGGCTGATTGGCGGCGGTTCCAACTCTACGGCCCTGGTCGGCACGCCGGAACAGGTTTCCGATGCACTGCTCAAATATTACGATCTGGGCATTACCACTTTCCTGATCCGCGGCTTTGATCCCCTTAACGACGCCGTCGAATACGGCAAAAGCCTGATCCCGTTGACGAAGCAGAAAATCGCTGCCCGTGAAGCCCGACAACACACCGCCGTTACCGCACTGAGTTAAGGAACCCCGATGCGACTGAATGTGAGAAATCTTTTTCTGCTGGTCACGCTGACCGGCGCCGTGTTTGCTGCCAGTGCCGGACAAATTACCCTGCGGGTCGCCGATCAGAAAGGCAACATGCGGGCACAGCTGGAAGCAGCGAATAAGCTGGAAAATCTGCCGTATAAGATTGAATGGTCAGAGTTCCCGGCCGCCGCACCGCTGGCAGAAGCGCTGAATGCGCAGGCGGTGGATGTGGGTATTATCGGCGATGCGCCGCTGTTATTTGCGCAAGCCGCAGGTGCGCAGGTGAAAGCCATCGCCGTGGATAAGTCAGACGCCTACGGCACCGCGCTGCTGGTAAAACCAGACAGCCCGCTCAAAAGTGCGGCGGATCTGAAAGGCAAAAGTATCGCGACCAACCGCGGTTCCATAGGCCATTTCGTTGCGCTGAAAGCCCTCGCCTCTGCCGGACTGAGCGCCAAAGACGTCACGTTCCGCTTCCTGCCACCCAGTGATGCGAAGCTGGCGCTGACGCAAGGTTCTGTGGATGTCTGGGCGACCTGGGAGCCCTACACTGCATTCGCAGAAACGCAGGATCACCTGCGTGTTTTAGTCAATGGTCGCGGTTTGTGGTCGGGTAACAGCTTCCTTGCTGCGACGGATACGGCGCTGAAAGATAAGGCTAAACGCGAGGCCATCGCTGATTATCTGCAACGTCTGAGTGATGCGCAGGTATGGGCGTATAAAAATCTGGATACGTACAGCGAAAAACTGGCAAAAATCATCGGTTTCCCGCTGGAGGCCGCGAAGCTTGGGTTCGAGCGCCGTCAGTCCTACTGGCAACCAATAGATGCCACGACCGAGACGCAGCAACAGCAAACGGCGGATTTCTATCATGCGCAGGGATTATTGCCCGTCGCACTGAACGTCGCCGGTACCTTTGATCACTCGTTTCTGCTGAAATAATCGCGAAGAAGCATGACAACTGCCTGTTGCATCCCTCCCCGAAAAATCGGGGAGGGATATGTAGTCATCCGGATGTTAATTGACTACTCTGCTTAATCACTTTCTTTGTCAATCTGACCTCAGATGTCCGGCAAACAGGGAGCAGTAAATGAGCGACTTTCCGGCTTTATCAATCGGCATGCTTTTGTTTCCGCAACTTACACAATTGGATCTGACGGGGCCGTTTGAAGTCTTCGCCAGAGCACCGGGGGCCAAAATCCATCTTATCTGGAAAACGTCGGATCCCGTGACGTCTGACCGGGGCATGCGTATTTTACCCACCCATACATTTGAAAATTGCCCTGAACTGGATGTCATCTGCATCCCCGGTGGACCCGGCCAGATAAAACTGATGTCCGATGATGAGACGCTCACTTTTATTCGCCATAAAAGTGAAAATGCCCGGCTGGTGACTTCCGTATGCACAGGTTCTCTTGTGCTTGGCGCAGCTGGCCTGTTACAGGGGTACAAAGCCACGTCCCACTGGGCTTCGCTTGACCAGCTTACCTTACTCGGTGCCGAGCCCGTGAATGAACGCGTGGTCAGGGATCGCAACAGGATTACCGGTGCGGGAGTAACATCAGGCATAGATTTCGCTTTAAATGTCATTGCCGATATTTATGGCAACGACATAGCGCAAGGTATTCAGTTGCAAATGGAATACGACCCTGAACCGCCCTTTTTATCAGGTTCTCCCCGTGTTGCATCCGCGAAACACGTTGAGCAGGCCAAAAAAAACATGGCCTCCTTTATTGAGACAAGGCGCCTCGCGACAGCCGCCGCAGGGCTTAAATTACCCAAAGGCTAGTTTATTCATACACAGATACGCTAAGTTTTCAGCGAGTTGGATAAACTGTGAACTGTCGCCCTGCAAGTAAAGCCCGGACGTGGTTAATAGAGGATGTCGCCCGAAATCAGGCTTAGCTAACAGGATGCAGCATGGAAAATTACGCCAACAAAAGCGGTGATTCACAGGTTGTCAGCTTCCAGATTGATGCCAATTCGATTAAAGTCCGCTTTAAAAATAATCACGTATATCTTTATGACATCCGTCATCCCGGCCCTGAACATCTTGAAAAGATGAAGGAACTGGCGCGTGCTGGCTGGGGATTAAATACTTATATCGAAAGCGAAGTGAAAACTGATTTTTCATCCAAAGTATTCTGAAGTTTCCGGGGCGTCCGTGAGCCGGTCGCCCCTCAGCGCTCTCCTGAATTACAGCTTGTTAACATTCATCTGTGACAACATCATAAAACCTCGCTAGTCTTCGTAAAAAGCCCAATGTTTTCCCGGAGCATCACCATGACCCGCAAAATTGTTCAGCAATATAAAGCTTATCGCGATGATATTCGTGATCTGCAAACCCGCCGGCCAGTCCCCGGACCGCAGCTCGAACAACTCGACCCTTTCCTGTTTCTCAATCATCACGGTCCGCAGGTGTATGCACCGGATAATCTCGGTCTGCCGTTTGGTCCGCATCCGCACCGCGGGTTTGAAACCGTGACCTTTATTCTCCGTGGTGAGCTGGCACACAGCGATACCGGTGGTCATGAAAGTATTATCGGCCCCGGCGGTGTGCAATGGATGACAGCCGGTTCCGGCCTGATCCATTCTGAACTGTCTCCGGAATCGTTTAAACGTAGCGGTGGCGAACTGGAAATCCTGCAACTGTGGATTAATCTCCCTTCACGTTTGAAAATGACAGCACCGGGCTATGTTGGTTTACAGGCAAACGAAATCCCGCAGATCCCGCTGAGCAAAGGTCAGGGTACGGTCAATCTGATTTCCGGCAGCGTAGCAGGCGTCACCGGCCCGATCGCTTCACTCACCGGCGTAACCATGATGACGGTAGAAATGACAGCGGGAAGTGAAGTGACCTTACCGGCACCCGCTGCGCGACAGGTGTTTCTGTATACCGTGAAAGGCCGCCTGACGATTGAGGGTGACGAGGCGCAAGCCTGGCATCTGATTGAGCTGGATAACAATGAAGATCGCGTCATCATTACCGCAAAAGATGACGCCACGTTCCTGTACGGCCATGCCGATAAAATCAATGAACCGGTGGTGTCACACGGGCCGTTTGTGATGAACACCACACAGGAAATTAACCAGGCAATTCTGGATTATCAGGCCGGGAAATTTGATGTGAAGTTATGACAGGAAAGTATAAATATCAAAAAGGCACCGAAAGGGTGCCTTTTTGCTGTTTAAAGTTATTCAGTCACGGGCTGCCTGCATAAAACGGGCGCGCCAGGGTTTCAGTACCCAGAGTGCCAGAATGGCCGTGACAAAATCCAGCGTGATGGCACAGGTGAATACAACGTTCCACCCTCCCGTGTGCTGGTAAATCAGTGCCGCAAGCGGGCCGCCAAAAATGGATCCTATGCCCTGCGACATATACAACCAGCCATAATTGGCTGTGGCATTCTGACTGCCAAAGGTGTCGGTCAGCGTTGACGGGAACAAGGAAAAAATTTCTCCCCAGCCAAAAAACACCACGCCGGAGAGCAGAACGAACAAGACAGCATTGTCGCGGCACATCAGCCATAAAATCATCGCACAACCTTCCAGCGCAAATGCGATAAACATCGTCTGCTCACGACCAAATTTATCCGAAATAAAACCGAAAAGCGGACGTGTCAGCCCGTTGGTAAAACGGTCAATGGTCAGTGCGAGCGGCAATGCAGCCATGCCAAACACCACCGCCTCCGTGATACCAAAATCATGGGCAAACACCGCCATTTGCGATGTGACCATCAGCCCTGAAGTCGACATCATCGCCATCATGAAAAACATCAGCCAGAACAGGGGCTGCCTGAGCATTTGTTTCGGACGGTACTGTTTGCCTTCCATAACCATGACCGGCACATCCTGACGCTCGCTGAGCGACGGCGGCAGCCGTAATCCCTGGCTGGCCAAAAAACCAATGACAGCGAAAATAACGCCAAAGACAATCAACGTACTTTCCAGCCCGCGACTGGTCAGTGACGTCGAAACCGGGAACGTGGTCAGAATTGCCCCCATGCCGTATCCGGCTGCCACCATTCCCGCCGCAAAGCCACGTTTATGCGGGAACCAGCGCACCATCAACCCGACGACACCGACATAAACAATGCCGGTACCCAGTCCGCCGATGCAGCCATAGACCAGATAAAGGCCGGCAATGCTGCTGACTTGTGAGGCCAGTACCCAACTGAACCCTGATAACAGCGTGCCGATTGAAATCAGTTTCCGCGGGCCAAAACGTTCAATCAGGCTGCCCTGAAAAGGAGAAAAGAAGGTCTGCAGAATAATCAGTAGCGAGAACGTAACCTGTAACTCTGCCAGCGGAACCCCCAGTTTAAGCGCGAGCGGTTTAGTCAGCAGAGTCCAGACATATTGCGGACTGGAAATCGCCGCCATGCAAATCAGCCCCAGCACTAACTGCCGCCACCGTGCGCCAGCCGCGATTGTCATGGGCATATTCAATGTTGTCATTCGTCGTCTCCCTTATTTCCTGTCAACGCCAGCCAAAGATTTTTAACATTGCTAGCAAGAAATAAGTTCTCAGCAACAAACATGCCACATTGATTCGATAGGATTTTCAGGTAATTACACCTGCCCTATCCGACCGACAGTCATAAAGATGTCACGCCGGTCTTGCAGAATGTTCACCTGTGGTGCAGCAGGTGCAAAAAAAGAGCCTGCTTTTCGGGCAGGCTCTTTTTGCGTTTTGTTTGCGTTTTGACAAGCGGGACAGCACTTAGATTTTCAGTTTCACATAATCAATCGCACGGCTGATGATCCCGCCCTGGGCAACATCTTCCAGCGCTACCAGCGGCACGGTTTTGATGACTTTGCCGTTATCCACGATATTGATACTGCCGAGCGCCTGGCCTTTCTTCAGCGGTGCGTCAATTTGCGGATTACTCAGCACATACTGGGCTTTCAGTTTATCGGCATCGGCCTGCGGCACACTGATAAACACATCACTCAGGGAACCGACTTTGACCTGTGAATTCGCACCGAACCACACGTGTTCGTTGGAAACGGTCTGATCAGCTTTGAAAATCTGTTTACTGGTGTATTCGCGGAAACCCCAGGTCAGCAGTTTGCGCGCCTGTTCTTCGCGCCCTTTTGCACTTTTACCCCCCATCACAACAGCGATCAGACGGCGGTCACCCTGTGTTGCAGAGGCAATAATGTTGAAACCGGCGCTTTCGGTGTGACCCGTTTTCAGGCCATCCACCTGCAGGTTTTTATCCCACAAAAGTCCGTTACGGTTTTGCTGAGTGATGTTGTCATATGTCAGCGACTTCTCGGCATACATATGATATTCCTCGGGTTCCCCGCCGATAATGGCGCGGGAAAGTTTCGCCAGATCGTAAGAGGTGGTGTACTGCCCCGGCGCGTCCAGGCCATGTACCGTCTCGAAATGGGTATTGGTCAGGCCCATGCTGACCACGTACTGATTCATCATTCCTACGAATGAATCCTGGCTGCCCGCCACGTAATCAGCCATGGCTACGCAGGCGTCATTACCAGAAGTAATGATAATGCCACGGATCAGGTCACGTACGGTGACATGGTCGCCCGGCTTGAGGAACATCAGTGAGGAACCGGCCAGACTTTTATTACCGGCGACCCAGGCTTCCTGCGGAACGGTCACCACGTCATCCATGGTGATTTTTTTATGATCTAACGCGCGGTCAATGACATAACCGGTCATCAGTTTGGTCAGACTGGCCGGGTTACGGCGTTCATCCGGATTGCCGGCGGCCAGCACATCACCACTGGCATAATCCATCAGCACAAAAGACGCTGCGTCAATGCTCGGTGGCACGACAGGGAAATCCAGTGGTGCGATAGCTTTCGCACTGCCTGCGGAGAACATCAATACACAAGATAAAACACTCATTACACTACGTTTCACTGAATCTTCCTTAAACGCGCCATATTGCCGATCTATTAACAGACGGGGCAATATATCAAAAACCTATGGGATAAAAATCTGCGGCATAGGTTGCACTAAAACCCCCGTCAGAAAAACCCTTAGTCTTTTGCTAACCATTTCATAGTGAAACGGTTCTGTTACAACTTGCGTTAATTTTCACCAAAAACCTCATCCGCCGCTGCAATCAGGTTTTGTTATCGCAACACGCTGTTTTCATAACAGATCAAATACAGGGATGAACCCCTTTTCTTTCAGGGAATTTCCGTTATTCCCCGATATTTTATTGCGATAGAGGATTTCTATCGCTCCATCACAGCATTCGATTAGACGTTCTTGCATGCCCCTCCTAAACTTGTGACATAAAATTAACAATCCGGATAACAATTCATCATCCGGTTTGTTCACAGACAAAACAAAAACCACCTGCGAAGCATAACTATGAAATTCAAAACTGAGATCAAACCCTACCACGGCGCGGCCGGCGGCTGGGGTGCACTTGAATCAACCACCCGTTTCGTCTTCGACAGTAAGAAAGTCCTTTCAAACTTACGTAACCTGATGCGTGTTAACAAAGGTCGAGGTTTTGACTGCCCGGGTTGTGCCTGGGGGGATGATAATCACAGTACTTTCAGCTTCTGCGAAAACGGTGCGAAAGCCGTCAGTTGGGAAGCCACCCGTAAAGCTGTTGAACCCGAATTCTTCGCTCAACACAGTGTGAGCAAACTGCGTGCGCAGAGCGATTACTTCCTCGAATATCAGGGTCGTCTGACCCATCCGATGCGTTATAACCGCACCACCGACCATTACGAACCTATCAGCTGGGATGCCGCATTCTCACTGATCGCCAGTCATCTGAATGGACTGGAAAGCCCGGATCAGGCGGATTTCTACACCTCCGGTCGTGCGAGTAACGAAGCCTCTTATTTGTATCAGGTGTTCGGCCGAATGTTCGGGACGAACAACTTCCCTGACTGCTCAAACATGTGCCACGAAGCCAGTGGTGTTGGCCTGAAACAAAGTATCGGCGTCGGTAAAGGCACCATCCGCCTGGATGATTTTGAGAAAGCCGATGCGATTTTCGTCTTCGGTCAGAATCCGGGCACTAACCACCCGCGTATGCTGCACAGCCTGCGTCATGCGTCCGACCGGGGTGCAAAAGTGGTCAGTTTTAACACCCTGCGTGAACGGGGTCTGGAGCGTTTCGCTGATCCGCAAAAACCGCTGGAAGTGGTGACACCGAAAGCCGGTCGCATCAGCGCAGCCTATTATCAGCCAAACCTTGGCGGTGATATGGCCGCTGTACGCGGAATGGTTAAAGCGCTATTGCAGACTCACCGCGAACGTATTGCTTCCGGCCAGCCTTCCCTGTTTGATGAAGAATTTATCGCAGCCCACTGTGCCGGTGTCGATGAGTATCTGGCCGTGGTCGATGCCACCAGCTGGGAAAAAATCACTGGACAGTCAGGTCTGAGCGAACAGGACTTGCGCGAAGCGGCATCTATTTATATGAATGCAGAACGTGTGATTTGTACCTGGGCAATGGGTGTGACGCAACATAAACACTCCGTACCGACCGTGCGTGAAATCACCAACCTTCAACTGTTGTTTGGTCAGCTTGGCAAGCCTGGCGCCGGTTTGTGTCCGGTTCGCGGTCACAGCAATGTGCAGGGTAACCGCACCATGGGTATCGATGAAAAAGCGCCAGCCGCCCTGCTGGATGCGATGGAAAGCCACTTCAAATTCACGCCACCGCGTGTACCGGGGCACAACACGGTTGAAGCACTGGAAGCCATGCTGCGTAAAGAAGCCAGGGTCCTGATCTGCCTCGGGGGTAATCTGGCGGCGGCGGCACCGGATACGCCACGTACCGAGCAGGCGCTGAGCAATCTGGAACTGTCAGTTCAGATCAGCACCAAACTAAACCGTACGCACCTGACACCCGGCGCAGAAGCGCTGATTCTGCCAACGCTGGGCCGTACCGAGCTGGATATGCAGGCAACCGGTTCGCAATTTATCACGGTTGAAGACTCCTTCAGCATGGTCCATGCCTCCGAAGGTGTGGGGATCCCGTTATCCAAAGAGCAGCGTTCGGAAACGGCAATTGTCTGCGGTATCGCCAATGCCGTTCTGGGTGATAAATACCTTGACTGGATGGCGCTGGCTGACGATTACAATCTGATCCGTGATCATATTGAAGCCACCATTCCGGGTTTCAAAGATTTCAATGCGCGCTGCGATATTAAAGGCGGTTTCTATCTCGGTAATGCGGCAGCAGAACTGAAATTCAACACCCTGAGCGGTAAGGCGAATTTCAGTGCATCACCGTTGCCAGAAGTGTTGATTCCGATGGGCGACCGGAATGCACCGTTCACCCTGCAAACGTTACGTTCACACGACCAATATAACACCACCATTTACGGCCTTGATGACCGTTACCGTGGCGTTTACGGCCAGCGTGAGGTGCTGTTTATCCACCCGCAGGATCTGGCGGATCTCGGCCTGCAAGACGGCGAACTGGTAGAAATCGAAACGCTGTGGAATGACGGTGTTGAGCGTAAAGTCACAGGTTTCAAACTGGTCAGCTATGATATTCCACGCGGTAACCTGGCGGCCTATTATCCGGAAACCAACCCGCTGGTGCCGATGTCCAGTTTTGGTGATCAGACCCACACCCCGACCTCGAAAGCTGTGCCGGTGACTATCCGTCGCTGCCAACCAAAAGTTGACCTGCAACGTATCGCATAAGTGTTACTTGCGAGACATCGCGTAAATCTCCCCTTTCGCTTCAGGGTTATGAGGCGAAAGGGGCAGATGCTGCTTGCCCGAAGGGGCCAGATCGCGTAAAACTGTCTGCCGCTAATCGAGCCACATTAACCCCCAATTCTCTGGACGATATGTTTCAAGATAACCCGCTGCTCGCGCAGCTAAAACAGCAACTTCACTCTCAGACTCCACGTGTTGAAGGCATCGTGAAAGGCACTGAGAAAGGCTTTGGCTTTCTTGAAGTAGAGGGTCAAAAAAGCTATTTCATTCCCCCTCCGTACATGAAAAAAGTCATGCACGGGGATCGCGTTATCGCTTCACTGCAAACCGAAAAAGAGCGTGAAGTCGTCCAGCCGGAAAAGTTGGTTGAACCTTTTCTCAGCCGTTTTGTTGGCCGTGTAACGAAGAAAGATGACCGCCTTTCTGTCATTCCTGATCATCCTTTATTACGTGATGCTATTCAGTGCCGCGTTGCCCGCAATATCAATCATGAAGTGAGCGACGGTGACTGGTGTGTGGCTGAGATGCGCCGCCACCCGCTGAAAGAAGGCGACCACAGTTTCCAGGCTGAAATCACCGAATGGATCACGACCGGGGCCGACGAACTTGCGCCGTGGTGGGTGACGCTGGCCCGTCATAACCTCGAACGTGAAGCACCAAAAACGGATATTGCCGAACTGCGCGATGAAGGTCTGACCCGCGAAGACCTGACTGCCCTGCCATTTGTCACTATTGACAGCGGCAGTACGCAGGACATGGATGACGCACTGTATGTTAAAGACAACGGTGACGGCACCCTGCAAATGACTGTCGCGATTGCTGACCCGACGGCTTACGTCAGCGAAGGCAGCGATCTGGACAATATTGCGAAAAAACGCGCCTTCACCAACTATTTGCCAGGCTTCAACATCCCGATGCTGCCGCGCGAATTGTCCGATGATATCTGTTCACTGTGGCCGGACGTCAGCCGTCCGGTTCTGGCGTGTTCTGTTACCGTGGGCACTGATGGCTCACTGGGCAGCGACATTCGCTTCTTCGCCGCGACTATCGAATCAAAAGCCAAGCTGGCGTATGACGACGTGTCTGACTGGCTGGAAGCGGATGAGAAAAGCGAATGGCAACCGGCCAGCGATGTGATTGCCTCCCAGATCCGCCTGCTGAAACGCGTCTGTGACGTGCGCAGTGCATGGCGTACCGAGCATGCACTGGTGTTCAAAGATCGTCCTGATTACCGCTTCGTGCTGGGTGAGAAAGGCAATGTACTGGAAATCATCGCTGAGCATCGCCGCATTGCCAACCGCATTGTTGAAGAATCGATGATTGCCGCCAACGTCTGTGCAGCGATTGCCCTACGTGACAGCCTCGGTTTTGGCGTTTACAACGTGCATACCGGTTTTGACCCGTTACTGGTTGAAAACGCAATCACCGTGTTGCAGGCCAATGACGTTGAGGCTAATGCTGAAGAACTGCTGACCCTGCCAGGTTTCTGCGCACTGCGTCGCAAGCTTGATGCTTTACCCACGCAGTTCCTTGACAGCCGCATCCGCCGTTTCCAGACCTTTGCGGAAATCAGCACCACGCCAGGGCCGCACTTCGGTCTGGGCCTGGAAGCTTACGCCACCTGGACATCACCTATCCGTAAATACGGCGATATGGTGAACCACCGTTTGCTGAAAGCGATGATCCTGCAACAGTCTGCTGAAAAACCTCAGGATGACATGACCCTTCAGTTGGCAGAACGTCGCCGTGCTAACCGCATGGCCGAGCGTGACGTCGGTGACTGGCTGTATGCCCGTTATCTGGAAGATAAAGTCGGTACTGAGGTTAAGTTCAGCGCCGAGATCATCGATGTCACGCGCGGCGGCCTGCGTGTCCGTCTGCAAGATATCGGTGCCGTAGCATTTATCCCGGCTCCGTTCCTGCACAGTGTGCGTGATGAGCTGGTCTGCAGCGCAGAGACGGGCACCGTGCTGATCAAAGGTGAAGTGGCCTATCGTCAGAGTGACATCATTGATGTGAACATTGCGGAAGTCCGCATGGAAAACCGGAATGTGATTGCCAAACCGGCAGTTTAAGGTTTCGCTTTCAGCGAAGATAAAAAACCGGTCATTTGACCGGTTTTTTTATGTCCTAAAGCGGCAGTGCTGAGAAAGTGCTCTGTTCGCTCCTCCCCCTTCGCAGGGAGCCAGCCCGTTATCTCAGATCTGATAGTCAATCACCGGTTCGCCGCCCGTTGCAAACACCTTCTCTTTAATCTCATTGACCGACAGCCCCGGATTACATAACTCGATAAATCGCCAGACGTAGTTTCTCTGCAACTGGGCTTTCTTCAGCCCCAGCCAGACCGTATTGGCTTCAAATAAATGTTCCGCGTTGATCAACTGAAGACCGGTATCACGGTTGGCTTCAAATGCTTTATCAGCCAGGATCCCCACGCCCAGTCCCAGTTCGACGTATGTCTTAATCACATCAGAATCCTGCGCACTCAGCACGATATCAGCGGTCAGTGCGGCACGGCTGAAAGCCTCATCAAGACGGGAACGTCCGGTGATACCCTGACGATAGGTGATCAAAGGCTGTTCGCTCAGATGCTGTAACGTCAGCGGGTGTTGCAGCGTCAGCGGATGCCCCTGCGGTACCACGATGGCATGATGCCAGCGGTAATAAGGAAATGCGGCGACTGACGGATCATTCATTAGCCTTTCACTGGCGATGGCCACATCCGCCTGCCCGCTGAGCAACATTGCCAGCACTTCCTGTGGTGAACCCTGGTGTAACTCGAGACGGACCCCCGGATAAATCGCACGGAAGGCTTTGATAACTTTAGGCAAACTGTAACGTGCCTGAGTGTGAGTGGTGGCGATGGTCAGCACACCCGCGTCTTCTTTGGAGAAAACATCCGCCAGACGCCGGATATTCTGCGCCTCGTTAAGAATTCTCTCGGCGACTGCCAGCAACTCTTTACCCGGCTCAGTCAGCCCCAGTAAGCGCTTTCCACGACGGATAAATATCTCAACGCCCAGCTCATCTTCCAGCTCGCGGATATGACGGCTGACACCTGACTGCGACGTGAACAGCATGTTCGATACTTCTGTCAGGTTGTAATTGCATCGCGCTGATTCCCGTATAATTTTGAGTTGTTGAAAGTTCACCGCAGTCTGCCTCTTTGCTTGCCGAAAACCCTATTGTTACGATCTGTTGCTATGCCAGACAAATAAGAAAAAGCGGTTACTTATGCTTTTTACGACTATAGGAGACAGGCGATGATTTTTGACGATCGTAAAAAACGCCGGTAACCGGCGTTTTCAGGTTTTAAAACCTCTCAGCAACATGCTAACAATCCGCAGATTACTCTGGCACCGGCGTCATGACCGGTTTCCCGCTAAAATGAGCCTCAAGGTTTGCCAGAACCAGTGTCAGCATGTTTTCGACGGATTCCGGCGAACGACCTGCAACATGTGGCGTGAGCACCAGATTATCCAGCGTGAACATTTCCGGCGGCACCTGCGGCTCACCGTCCACCACATCCAGCGCGGCACCGGCGATGGCATTATTGTGCAGGCTGGCAATCAGTGCGGCACTGTCCACCACGCTTCCCCGCGCGATATTAATCAAAAAACCTTCAGGCCCCAGCGCATGTAGCACCGCGGCGTCCACCAGCCTGACAGTGTTTTTGCCGCCCGGCGTCGCCACCACCAGATAATCAGCCCATTCAGCCAGATCCGTGGTCGTGAGGAAATAACGGTACGGGCTGTCTTCCTGTTGCCGCCGGTTGTGATACCCAATCTCCATATCAAATCCGCCTGATGCGCGGCGGGCAATCAATGCACCGATGTTACCCAGGCCGATAATACCCAGACGTTTACCCGCCATTCCCGGTGTATTCCAGCGCGTTTTTTTCCATTCCCCCGTGCGTACGGCGGCATCAAATTGGGGAATTCTTCGGGTAATAGCCAGCATCAGGGCCAGCGTATGGTCCGCCACTGAGGCGTTATTGGTGCCGGGGCCATTGGTGACATGAATACCCCGTTGTCTTGCTGCAGCGACATCAATATGTTCAAAGCCCACTCCCTGCGCACAAATGATTTCCAGTGCCGGTAACACCTCCATTTCCGTTGCGCTTAATCCGATGCTGCCAATGGTTAATACCCCGCGGATTTGCCGGGCGATCTGCGGATCGAGGTTTGCGCGCTGTTCAGGCGAGGTCGCAAAATAAAGGCAAAAACCGGCGGCCTCAAAACGGCCAGGATAGCCAGCATCAAGTTCAATATGGCTGAGCAACGCAATGGTCATGGAGTTTCCTCGGGATAATGTCAGTCAATCACTAGCAGGCTAGCTTTTTCGCTTTCACTATCAACGATGCGCTTTCCCTTGTACAGCTTTTCGGCGGTTTACAGGAGAAGTTACCAAGTCCGGTCTACACTGCTTGTTATCGTCTGCATGCACGCAGTCGACCCCTTCGGCAATTTTTGTCAGATTTCCCTGAAACGGAGTGACGTCAAGTATGGCAAAGGCCCGATCCAGCAAGAAGATAAGTAAGCCTGTTGTAACAACGGAAGAAACCCGCACCATTCCGGCACATTTACAGGTTGATATTGCAGTAGATGAGTTTGGCGTGCGGATTATTGAGCCTTACAGTGATGGTGAGATTGTTCGCAGTTTCGATTCCGGGCACACCACACGGGTACGCGAAGGATTGCCGGTGCCACTGGGTGCGACCTGGGACGGACTGGGCGTCAATTTCGCGCTGTTTTCAGCTAACGCCACCAAGGTTGAGCTGTGTCTTTTTAACGAAGACGGTGAGCAATACGATGTCATCGAACTTCCGGAATATACCGATGAAGTCTGGCACGGTTATCTGCCGGATGCCCGTCCCGGCCTGCTGTATGCCTATCGCGTACACGGCCCCTATGCGCCGCACGATGGCCACCGGTTTAATCCCGCCAAGTTACTGCTCGACCCTTACGCCAAACAGATTGTCGGCGAACTGAAATGGGACGATGCGCTGTTCGCCTATGACCTGCAAAGCCCGAAGAAAGATTTGCACATTGATAATACTGACAGCGCCGCGTTTTTGCCTAAATGCCGGGTGATTGATCCCGCATTCTCGTGGGCCCGTTCCCGAAAAAGACACATTCCCTGGGAAAAAACTCTGATTTATGAGACGCATGTCCGCGGTTATACCATGCGCCATCCGGCAGTACCCGAGCATCTGCGCGGCACGTTTTCCGGCATGAGCACGCCACATATCGTGGACTATATCCGTTCTCTCGGCGTCACGTCTGTCGAGCTGATGCCTGTTCATGCTTTTACCGATGACCGGCATTTGCAGGATAATGGTCTGCATAATTTCTGGGGTTATAACACGCTGAGTTTCTTTGCGCCGCATCCGCAATATATGGCGACGCAAACCGTTAATGAGTTCAAACAGATGATTGCCACCCTGCATGCCGCAGGCATTGAGGTCATTCTGGATGTCGTTTATAACCACACCGCCGAAGGTAACGAGCTGGGTCCGACGCTGTCTTTCAAAGGTATCGACAACGCCAGCTATTACCGGCTGATGCCGGACAATAAGCGTTATTATATAAACGATACCGGTACCGGCAATACGCTCAATCTCAGCCATCCCCGCGTATTACAGATGGTCACCGACTCGCTGCGATACTGGGCAACTGAAATGCAGGTCGATGGTTTTCGCTTTGATCTGGCAACCATCCTCGGACGTGAAAGCTATGGTTTTGATGAGGGCTGCGGCTTTCTCGACACCTGCCGCCAGGATCCTATCCTCAGCCAATGTAAACTGATCGCCGAACCCTGGGATTGTGGCCCCGGCGGATATCAGGTGGGCGGCTTCCCGCCAGGCTGGATGGAATGGAACGACCGGTTCCGTGACACGGTGCGTAAATTCTGGCGTGGCGATGAAGGTCAGCTGGCGCAGTTTGTTACACGACTTTCCGGTTCAGCAGACTTGTTTAATCACCGGGGCCGCAAGCCTTATGCTTCCGTGAATTTCATTACTGCCCACGACGGTTTCACGCTCAATGACTGGGTGTCGTATGCCAATAAACACAACGAGGCAAATGGCGAAAACGGCGAAGATGGCAGCGATAACAACATTTCCGCGAACTATGGTGTGGAAGGCCCGACTGACGATCCGGCCATCAATGAACTGCGACAGCGGCAAATGCGCAATATGCTGGCGACGTTGTTGCTTTCTCAGGGGACGCCGATGCTGCTTGCGGGTGATGAGTTTGGCCGCTCGCAGAACGGCAATAACAACGCCTATTGTCAGGACACGGATATTGCCTGGGTAAACTGGGATATTGGAGACAAAGGCAAGGCGCTGTTGCTATTCACCTACCGGCTCATTGCTTTGCGTAAACGCTTCCCGATATTGCACCGGGGACGCTTCCTGACTGGCGCGCTGCATGAAAAACTGGGAGTGAAGGATGTGAGCTGGTTCCAGCCACAGGGGCAGGAAATGTCCGATGCAGCCTGGAAAGATCCCCATGCCAAATGCATTGCGATGTTGCTCGATGGCCGTGCCCAGCCGACCGGTCTGGTGCGGCAGGGCTCGCTAAGCACGGTACTGCTACTGTTCAACGCGTCACATGAAGACGTGGTGTTCACGTTGCCTTCGGTGGCGCATGGTGAAAGCTGGCGACATATTTTCGATACCTTCCAGCCGGATGACATCAACGAGCATAACTTTGAATTTGGCCGCGAGTACATCTGCACGTCCCGCACTGTGGTGTTATTCGAGCTGCTCAGCACCGCGAAACACTAAGGTTTTGGCGCGGCTTCAGATTAATAAGCATCTGAAGCCGCGCCTGCCGCCCTGCTGCATAAAGTGCACAGTCATGCCTTCAGACAGCCCTGTTCCGCCGGGCTTTGCATCCAAACGGCACCGTGAGCCTTAACCTATTCCGGGTCTTTCAGATAGGCTTTGAATTGCTCAGACATGTAGCTTTTAAACGTGTCGCCGTCTTTGGTGATGAGGTACACCGCCAGATGTTGTTGCTCTGCCAGCGCCAGCGCTTTACGGGTCCCCAACACCATCAGGCCAGTATCCCAGCCGTCCGCTTCCAGCGCCGTCGGCGCAATCACTGTCGCCGATACCAGTTTGTGCGTGATCGGCGAACCGGTCGCCGGATCAATGATGTGCGAGAGACGTTTGCCATTGAGTTCGTAATAATTACGATAACTGCCGGAGGTGCTGATCCCCATGCCCTGTAAATCAACAATCGCCTGTACCGCCGTTTCTTTATCAGTTGGTTTCTGAATTGCCACCTGCCAGGGTTTGCCCTGCGCGTTATGCCCGCGGGAAACCACCGCGCCACCAACTGACACCAGATAATTGCTGATGCCGTTACCTTCTATTAAACGTGCCAGATGATCAGTCGCGTAGCCTTCGCCCACGGTCGAGAGATCAACATACATACCGGCTAAATCTTTTTGAAGGTACTGTCCGTCCCTTTGCTGGATCACTTTAAGATGCTGTAAACCGGTGCGGGCGCGGGCGGCATCGATTTGTTCCGGCGTCGGGATTTTTACCGGTTGTTTGTCCGGCCCGAATCCCCACAGATTCACCAGCGGGCCGACAGTGATATCCATCGCGCCGCCAGTGAGCCGGCCAATACGGAGGGAGGTGATAACCGCATCCGCCATCCCCTGACTGACGGGCTGCGGCACGTTGCCCTGATATTGATTAAAACGCGACAGTACAGAGTCATCTTTGTAAGTCGACAACTGGTGATCATCTTCCTTGAGCTGCATTTCAATTTGTTCACGCAGCGCCGGTTCCCGGTTTTTATCCACGCCAGCCAGACTGACACGGTAAAACGTACCCATCGTTTTGCCCTCAATCACCAGTGGCTCAGGAACATTGCGATCGCAGGCAGATAAAAGGCTGACGCCGCACAACACAAGTGTACAGCGCAGGTAAACCGGTTTTAAGAACATGGATATAACTCGATTAGGTGCCCGTCACCGGGCATGAAAAGTATCAGGACAGTAAAGGGTAATGCTTAAACCACGGCACAACGGACACCCCGTTGACCGGTCGCGCCATAAAAATTACCGGCTGCGTTTTGCATGGCGCTCCCAGTTCTCCTGTTTTGCCTGCGCGGTTTTCTTCAACGCGACATAACAGGCACCGGCTCCGCCGTCTTTCTGAACAGCAACGCAAAACGCCTGCACGTCGTCGAGCTGCTGCAGCCATTTGGCAATATAACTGCGTACAATATTTGCATGACTTTCATCTTCCCGACCACGCCCGTGAATGATCAGCAAAGTGCGTAAATTTTCAGCCTGCGCCTGACAGAAAAAAGTGAAAAGTTCCTGACGGCACTGCTCTACTGGCTTGCGCAGCAGGTTCAGGCTGGCTTCCAGCGGATATTTCCCCTGCCGGAGTTTATCCAGCACTCCCTGTTGCACACCGTCGTGTTTGTATTCGAGAGGCTCATCGCAAGGCTGAATATTCAGAAAACCGGTAGTCAGCGGATTCTCACGCACTTCTGACACCGTATCTGCACTCACCTTATGCCCGGAAGCGGAGTTTTTGAGGTAGACCACCCGTTTATCCGACGCCAGTGGCTGTACACCTGCCATCTCCTGACTGAATAAATCATCATCTTCGCTCATCTGATTACCTCTTTTTCAGCGGTGGAACTGCACCAAATTATCGCCATAAACCCGCTGCGGGTAAAGCCGCATGCCAGTGGAACTGCGCCGGTAAAAATTCCGGAAATGGCCTGACAACCGTTAAAACTCATTTTTATATCTATACTTAGCTGCTGGGGAAGAAGTAAACCATTGAGCTTACGCTGACATTCCCTGCCCCAATTGAGGAGAAAAGATGCCTTACCTTGATGATCCCTTGATTATTTTCACTGACCTGGATGGCTCATTGCTTGACCATCATGATTACAGTTGGCAACCCGCGCAGCCCTGGCTGGATAAACTCTCGGCGGCACAGGTTCCGTTAATTTTGACGACCAGCAAAACGTCAGCCGAAGTGGCGGAATTGCAATCTGCCCTGAACCTGACACAACAGCCTTTTATTGCAGAAAATGGCGCAATCATTCACTTGCCGCCTGACTGGCGGGACGAAGCCGCCGTGCCATTTCACATTTCCGGCGCGGGTTATCCTGAGATCCGCCAGATTCTGGTGGCTCTGCGCCAGCGTTATGATTTCGAGTTTCGTGGCTTTGGTGATGTCACGGCCAGGCAGGTTGCCCTGTGGACCGGACTCACAGAGGAAGAGGCAGCACTGGCGATGCAGCGTGATGCATCTGAACCGCTGCTCTGGTTCGGTAATGATCTGGATTTCGCACGCCTGAAAAAATGTCTGATGCGCGAAGGCCTCTCACTGACACGCGGCGGGCGTTTCTGGCATGTGATGGGAACCGGTGCCGGTAAAGGTCAGGCGGTGCAATGGTTATCAGATCGCTATCAGCAAAAACGCGGTCAGCCGGTGATAAGCATGGGTCTGGGAGATGGTCCGAATGATTTATCAATGCTGGAAGCGGTGAATTATGCCGTGGTGATCAAAGGCCATCATGAGCATGAGATGCCGCTGCAGCGGGAGGATGTGGCACATATTTTTCGCACTGATGAGCCTGGCCCGCACGGCTGGAGTCAGGGGCTGAATCATTTTATTACCCTTCGTTGAGGGTAATACGTAAAAGGCAAATGACTTTATTAATAGATTGTTTTCACATTGTTTAACGTTTTGTGTTTACACAGAAGACTTCCAATAATTTTATCTATTCTAAAATTGGAGAATACCGTATGAGCGATTTTTATCAGGATGGTGTCATTACTAATTTCCATAATCTGACAAACCGTAAAGTTGAAGAACTCGAATACGATTTGCAGGTGTTCTCCGGCCGCCGTTCGATGGGATTAATATTACCGTCATTATTTTCCGAACTGGAAGGCCCGGCGCTGAGCCGTATCGTTGATGAGCTGACGAAAGTCCCCTATCTGGAAGAAATCGTTATTGGATTAGATCGCGCTGACCGCGATCAATTTTTATTTGCCCGCGAATTTTTCTCCCGACTGCCACAACGTCACCGCATTTTATGGAATGACGGTCCGCGCCTGACAGCACTGGATGAAGAGCTGAAGAAAGAAAATCTTTCGCCCAATGAACCCGGTAAAGGTCGTAATGTCTGGTTTTGTGTGGGCTACACGCTGGCCTCACGCCGCACCTCTGTCGTCGGGCTGCATGATTGTGACATTGTCACTTATAGCCGTGAGATGCTGGCGCGTCTGATGTATCCGGTGGCGAATCCGAACTTCCACTACGATTTTTGCAAAGGCTATTATGCCCGTGTGGCAGACGGAAAATTCAACGGTCGTGTCGGCCGCCTGCTGGTCTTCCCGTTACTGAAATCCCTGCAAATCGTTTACGGCCACTCTGATTTTCTTGAGTATCTGCGTACTTTCCGTTATCCGCTTTCCGGTGAATTCGCGATGCGCACGCATGTTCTGAACGATTTACGTATTCCGAGTGACTGGGGGCTGGAAATTGGCGTGTTGTCAGAATTGCATCGAAATACGGCGACCAAACGTATTTGCCAGGTGGATATCGCCGACAATTACGATCATAAGCACCAGCCGATGTCAGAAGAAGATGCGTCAAATGGTTTACAGCGCATGAGTATTGATATCACCAAAGCGCTGTACCGTAAGATGGCAATTCTGGGTGTCAATATTACCAGTGAGTCTTTCCGGATACTGAAAGCCACTTATTACCGGAATGCGCTGGATATGATTGACGGATTTGAAAATGATGCGCGTATGAACGGTTTGTCTTTTGACCGTCACAGCGAGGAATCGGCAGTAGAATTGTTCTCGGGCGCGATCATGGAAGCGGGTCAGGCTTTTGTGGATACACCGAGCGAAAAACCCTTTATCCCCAGCTGGAGCCGCGTGCAATCAGCCTTCCCTGATATGCTTGACCGCATTCATGAGGCGGTTGAAAAAGATAACGAAGGCGACGTGTAACGCCGTTTCAAACGAATGACCACTGAACGTAAAAACGCTGCAATCGCAGCGTTTTTTATGGGTGAATCTCAGGGTTGTGTTATACGGCGTCTTTTTTTCCGGGGAAAAGTAAGCTGGCAATAATACCTAACGCCAGAACGCCCAGCACCACATAAAGGCTGGCTAATGCGCTGATTTCAATACCATGATGCCACAAGTGATTACTGGCGTTCAGCGCCAGTTTGGCGGCCACGAAGAACAGCAGGAAAATTACTGATTTCTCCAGATGCACCAGATATTTACGCAGCGCTTCCAGCACAAAATACATCGTACGCAGACCGAGAACGGCAAACATCATTGCGGAATACACAATCAGGGGTTCACGACTGACAGCGATCACAGCGGGCACGCTGTCAAAGGCAAACATCAGATCAGAAATTTCCACCACGGCGATGCACAGCAATAACGGCGTTGCATAGCGCATGCCCTTCTTCACGGTAAAACTGAATCCCTGATTTTCAGGCTTTGCCAGTTCAGCTTCTACCTGCTCACTGCTGACCAGAAAATGTGGCCCCACCAGTTTAGGAAATACCGGGAAGAAACGGCGCACCAGTCGGTTGGCAATATGATCAGAGTAATCATCAGTTTCCTCATCATCTTTCCCGGCGCGCATCATCAGAATAGCGGTCCAGAGAATAACCACCGCAAATACCATTTCTACCCAGGGCCCCAGTGCCAGCAAACCGGTACCAATCACCACGAAAATGCCGCGGAAAACAATCGCGCCAATCACCCCCCAGTAAAGAATGCGGTGACGATAGCCATCCGGTACTTTAAACCAGGCGAAAATGGCCATAATCACAAACAGGTTATCAATGGAAAGTACCTGTTCCAGTGCATAACCGGTGAGGAAAAGACTGGCGACTTCCTTCCCGTGGTGAATATATAAAAATCCGGCAAAACTCAGAGAAACAGCGATCCAGAATACAGTCCAGAGGGAGGCACTTATCAGGCCGATAGGCTTATGACTGCGGTGGGCAAAGATGTCGGTCAGCAATGCCGCAACGGCTACAACGATGAAAACGATCGTGGTTTCAAACGGAAACCCCAGAGAATCAGACTGCATTACACCTTTCCTAAAAGTAAACGAAAGCTAAACGAATTAAGGCATTGTAAGCGGTTGTGAGGTGAATGGGTATCAAAGTCGATCCGCCACGGCGTTTTATGCCATAATCCGGGGCGTTTTTTTGCTGCCAGGATTCAAAAAATCTGACCGATACCGCCCCCAGACGGATATTGAAGTTCACATTTCCTCTCTTAAATTGATTCATTCGACTTATTTTCTTAAATCTCAATATTCATTTGCTTAATAAATTGATCCCGCTTTTAAGCTCATTGATTCTCAATTAGCTTCAATTCTTCGTGCAGATCAAAATAATTAGAAAAAAACCCGTTAAAAAACGGGGTTTTTTAACATTTCGCCCTTTTAGCACCTTACAGCCACTTATCACTCGCTGCAAAAGATGTTAAAATTGACCCATATCAATATTGCCAGAGTGACTCTTATGATCCCGGAAAAGCGTATTATTCGACGTATCCAGTCTGGTGGCTGTGCAATCCATTGTCAGGACTGTAGCATCAGCCAGCTTTGTATTCCTTTCACCCTGAACGAACATGAACTCGATCAGTTAGACAACATTATCGAAAGGAAAAAGCCGATCCAAAAAGGTCAGGCATTGTTTAAAGCCGGTGATGAACTGAAGTCTTTATATGCGATTCGTTCCGGCACCATTAAAAGTTACACCATCACTGAGCAAGGCGACGAGCAAATCACTGGCTTCCACCTCGCGGGCGATTTAGTGGGTTTTGATGCCATTGGTGGTTTACAGCATCCAAGTTTTGCACAAGCATTGGAAACGTCCATGGTTTGTGAAATTCCGTTTGAGACCCTCGACGATCTCTCAGGAAAAATGCCGAATCTGCGCCAGCAAATGATGCGTCTGATGAGCGGTGAGATTAAAGGCGACCAGGATATGATCCTGCTGTTGTCGAAGAAAAATGCGGAAGAAAGACTGGCTGCATTTATCTACAACCTCTCCCGCCGCTTTGCACAACGTGGTTTCTCACAGCGCGAATTCCGCCTGACCATGACCCGTGGCGACATCGGTAATTACCTCGGCCTGACCGTGGAAACCATCAGCCGTTTACTCGGCCGTTTCCAGAAATCAGAAATGTTGAGCGTAAAAGGTAAATATATCACCATTGAGAATCATGAAATGCTTTCTCAGTTAGCCGGTCAGTCAGCCCCGGTTTCTGCCTGATAATTGTGAATCGGATCTGCAAGCAATAATTTGTTGATCCGACTCAATTTCTCCTCTGTCCGATTGCTTAATCTTGGTTTACTCTGTACTTAATACACTGACCGCCGTTCTTTTACAGGTGTTAAGGAGTCCCCATGGCTAAGTATCAGAATTTACTGGTTGCTATAGACCCCAATCAGGATGACCAACCCGCACTGCGTCGTGCCGTTTATCTGGTGCAACGTAATGGCGGCCGTATTAAAGCCTTTCTGTCCATTTATGACTTCTCCTATGAGATGACCACTATGCTGTCGCCAGACGAACGGACCAGTATGCGACAAAGTGTGATCAGCGAACGGGAAGAATGGATTAAAGAACAGTGTCGGTATTATATCGAAGCGGGCATTCCCATTGATATCAAAGTTGTCTGGCATAACAAACCTTTCGAAGCCATTATTCAGGAAGTCGTTTCCTCACATCACGACTTGCTGTTAAAAATGGCCCATCAGCACGATCGCCTTGAGTCAGTTATTTTCACCCCGACAGACTGGAACTTGCTGCGTAAATGTCCGTGTCCGGTGTGGATGGTGAAAGACCAGCCGTGGCCGGAAGGTGGCAAAGCGGTTGTTGCCGTCAACCTTTCCAGCGAAGAGCCTTATCACGATCCGCTCAACATTAAGCTGGTGAAAGAAACTATTGAATTGGCGTCTCACGTTAACCAGACGGAAGTACATCTGGTGGGCGCTTATCCGGTTACCCCTATCAACATTGCTATCGAACTGCCCGATTTTGACCCGAGCGTGTATAACGATGCAATCCGCGGTCAGCATCTGATCGCGATGAAAGCGTTGCGTCAAAAATTCCAGCTGGATGAGAAGTTCACGCATGTGGAAAAAGGTCTGCCCGAAGAAGTCATTCCTGACCTTGCAGAGCATTTGCAGGCGGGTGTCGTTGTTCTCGGCGCTATTGGCCGCACCGGCCTTTCCGCTGCATTTTTAGGTAATACAACCGAGCAGGTGATCGACCATCTGAAATGCGATTTGCTGGCAATCAAACCGGATGATTTCGAATGCCCTATTACGCCCGATGACGAAGAAGATGAAGACGAATAAAATCTGATTCATGCATAAATAAAGGCCAGTCGACTGACTGGCCTTTTTCATTACTGAGGGTGATTACAATGCACGCAGAATTTTCTCTACGCTTTCTTTGGCATCACCAAACAGCATTTGGGTATTTTCTTTGAAGAACAGCGGGTTCTGCACACCGGCATAACCGGTATTCATTGAACGTTTAAATACGATCACGTTCTGCGCTTTCCATACTTCCAGCACTGGCATACCCGCGATCGGACTGCGCGGATCTTCCTGTGCAGCCGGGTTCACGGTGTCATTGGCCCCGATAACCAGCACAACGTCGGTATCGCTGAAATCATCATTGATCTCATCCATTTCCAGCACGATGTCATACGGCACTTTTGCTTCGGCCAGCAATACGTTCATATGTCCCGGCAGTCGTCCTGCAACAGGGTGAATACCGAAACGCACCTTGATACCTTTTGCCCGTAATTTCGCGGTGATGTCATGTACCGGATACTGTGCCTGAGCAACTGCCATTCCGTAGCCAGGAGTAATGATCACTGAACTGGCGTTTTTGAGCATGTCAGCCACTTCTTCCGCGCTGGCTTCGTGATATTCACCCATCTCTTCAGCATCACCGGTAGAAGAACCATCAGTACCGAAACCGCCTGCAATCACGCTAATGAATGAACGGTTCATGGCTTTACACATGATATAGGAAAGGATCGCACCGGAAGACCCCACCAGCGCACCGGTGACGATCAGCAAGTCGTTGCTGAGCATGAAACCCGCTGCAGCCGCAGCCCAACCGGAATAGGAGTTCAGCATGGAAACCACAACCGGCATATCAGCGCCACCGATTGAGGACACCAGATGCCAGCCAAACGCCAGTGCGATCACGGTCATGATCAGTAATGCGAGAACCTGAAGTCCGATGCTTTCAGTGCGAACAAACATCACCATCAGCAGGAAGGAAACAACCAGCGCCGCCAGATTCAGTTTATGACGGTGTGGCAACGCCAGCGGTTTGGAAGAGATAATCCCCCGCAGTTTGCCAAACGCCACAATCGATCCGGTAAAGGTCACTGCGCCGATGAAGATGCCGAGAAACACTTCGGTCAGATGGATATTTTCCATCACGCCTTCCATCGGCACTGCACCATGATCCAGATAGCTGTTAAAGCCTACCAAAACCGCGGCCAGACCCACAAAGCTATGCAATATCGCCACCAGCTCAGGCATTTCGGTCATTTCGACTTTTCGTGCCAGATAAACACCAATCGCACCGCCTATCACCATAGCAACGATGATCCAGCCAACATTGCCGGAGTCTGGCCCGAGGATAGTCGCGATTAACGCGATTGCCATCCCGGTAACACCGAAAATATTACCCTGCTTCGATGTCTCATGTTTCGACAGCCCCGCAAGGCTGCAAATAAACAAAATGGCGGCAACAATATATGCTGCTGTTACTAAACCCCCAGACATATGTTACCCCTTAGTTCTTACGAAACATCTTCAGCATGCGCTGAGTGACGGTGAATCCGCCGAAAATATTGATACTGGCAATCAGAACCGCGACGAAGGACAGGAAACTCACCCAACCGCCGTGGCCAATTTGCAGCACGGCACCGACCACGATAATCCCTGAGATGGCGTTAGTGACCGACATCAGCGGAGTATGCAGCGCATGACTGACATTCCACACCACGTAATAACCGACCACGCATGACAACGCGAACACGGTAAAGTGGGAAAGGAACTCTTTCGGAGCCACATTCGCCAGCCAGCCAAACAATACAATCGCTACCGCCATAATGATGAATTTGGTCCACGGCGACGCCGGTTTGGCTTCAACTTTGGCAACCGGTTCTGCGGCTTTCGCAGCCTGAGGCTGAGCAGATACCTGAATCGGCGGTGCAGGCCAGGTGACTTCACCGGATCTGACCACGGTTACGCCGCGCACAACGGTATCCTCGAAATCAATCTCAATTTCACCGTTCTTTTCTTTGCACAGCAGCTTCAACAGGTTAACCAGGTTGGTGCCGTAAAGCTGGGAAGATTGCGTAGGCAGACGACTTGGCAAGTCGGTATAGCCGATAATCTTCACGCCGTTTTCAGTGGTGGTAATTTTGTCGGCGACGGTCAGTTCACAGTTACCCCCGGTCTGAGCAGCCAGATCGACGATCACACTGCCCGGCTTCATGGATGCGACCATCTCCTGGGTAATGAGCTTCGGTGCCGGACGGCCAGGGATCAGCGCCGTCGTAACGATAATGTCCACTTCTTCGGCCTGCGCTGCAAACAGCGCCATTTCCGCTTTAATGAACGCTTCGGACATCACTTTGGCATAACCGTCACCGCTGCCCGCTTCTTCCTCGAAATCCAGCTCGAGGAATTCAGCTCCCATACTCTGGACTTGCTCTTTCACTTCAGGACGGGTATCAAACGCACGGACGATAGCACCGAGGCTACCTGCCGCACCAATAGCAGCCAGACCGGCCACACCGGCGCCGATAATCATCACTTTTGCCGGAGGTACTTTACCCGCAGCGGTGATTTGCCCGGTAAAGAAACGGCCAAATTCGTGCGCCGCTTCAACGATCGCACGATAACCGGCGATGTTAGCCATGGAACTCAGGGCATCGAGGGATTGCGCACGGGAAATTCGTGGCACGGAATCCATAGCCATTGCGGTCACCTGGCGGTCGGCCAGTTTTTGGATCAGCTCAGGGTTTTGCGCAGGCCAGATAAAGCTGACTAACGTGGTGCCTGCCTGTAATTTATCGATTTCATCGTTTTCAGGCGCATTCACCTTCAACACGATATCGGATTGCCATACATCATCGCCACTGACGACCGTCGCTCCCGCTTGTTCATACGCAGAGTCTTCAAAGCTGGCTAACTTACCGGCCCCCTGTTCGATAGCGACCGTAAAGCCAAGCTTCAGCAACTGTTCCACCGTTTTCGGTGTGGCTGCGACCCTGGCTTCATTGGTCAACCGCTCTCTTGGTACACCAATACGCATAATTTATTCCCTTCACCCTTTTCATTGATGATTTTGTCATCGACATAACAAATCACGTACAAGCCTGTCGGTTAATAGCCGTCACCGAATTTTATTTTTTCAGGCTGCTTATAACCTACTGAATATCTAATCAATAATCTACGTATCACAGTGATAGACAGGTAATTAATAATAAAAAAATTGATATAGTCCGCAAACCTGCTGCAAACCTTGAGAACCAAGCCTTTAATCCACCTTATAACGCGCATAACGCCGGATCAATCACTCAGCTCCCCCTTCCTTAACCCGCTCATGGTGGGCATAGAAGTTAGAAAATAGTGAATAATTAACATTTATTTCACTACCTGGATTATTCAACAAACTTATATACGTTATGTGTAGTGAAAAAAGTAATGTGATATGTCGTACGTGCTCGCATTATTGCCATAAATTGCTGAGACACTCGGCATTGTTACATGCAATAATCGGCCGCTAACCTGTTACACATCAAAAATTCAGCACGTTTCAACATTACTGCGCAAGGTGAAAGGATTTTTATGAAGCTGACAAAAACGATCATCGCATCGGCCCTGTTTTCTGTTTCTGCGCTGTCTGCTGCACATGCCGCGCAGGAAATTAGCCCGCAGAAAGCAGCAGCCATCAAGCCTTTTGATCGCATTGTTATTACCGGGCGGTTCAACACGCTGGGCGACGCCGCTGACGCCGTTTCCCGCCGTGCCGATACGCTGGGTGCAGATTATTTTTATATTCAGGATACCAACAGCACTAACAATAGCGGCAACTGGCGCGTAGTTGCAGACATCTATAAAAAAGATGCGCCAGAAATCAGCAAAGATCCGCACTATCGTGTTATCAACGGGGTGGTTGAATTGCCTAAAGACGTTGCTTACGGCCTCGAACCTTTCGATACCGTCACAGTTAACGGTTTCTACCGCAGCCAGCCAGACGTCAACGATGCCATTACGAAAGCAGCGAAAGAAAAAGGGGCATATTCCTTCTTCATCGTTCGCCAGATTGATGCCAACAGCGGCGGCAATCAGTACATCACTGCATTTATTTACAAGAAAGATGCGCAAAAGCGTGTTGTCCAGTCTCCGGATGCTATCCCTGCTGATTCTGAAGCCGGTAAAGCAGCACTGGCAGCGGGCGGTGCAGCAGCAGCCAGGGTTGAGATCCCCGGCGTGGCTTCCTCTGGTAGCCCAAGCCGTGATGTCGGCCGTTTCTTTGAAACACAATCCTCAACCGGTCAGCGCTACACGGTGACTGCTACTAACGGTGCTAAGATTCAGGAAGTGAATGACGTGACCGCTGCTCAGATGGTTCCGTTTGATTCCACCACTTTCACCGGCCACTTCAACAGCACCACGGATGTTTCGCAAGAAGTCGCGAACCGTGCAGCGGCCAAAGGCGCCAAGTTCTACCACATTACCCGCCAGTGGCAGAACAAAAGCGGCGGCAACCTGACTGTGAGCGCAGACTTCTTCAAATAAGTCTGAATAACAGCAGCAAAAAGGCAGCCCCGGTGGCTGCCTTTTCTTTTTTTACCGCGAGAACCTTTCTGGTCAGATTAGCTTCCCCAGGTACGCTCCAGCACGTTCACCCAGTTTTTGTAGCAGATTTTTTCCAGCAGTTCCTTGCCGTAGCCCGCTTTGCGCAACGCTTCAACCAGCACCGGTAACCCGCGCACATCTTTTAAAAACGGCGCCATTGAAGCTCCGTCAAAGTCCGATCCCAATCCGACCCCGTCCTCACCCAGGTGTTCAAGCAGGTAATCCACGTGACGCACCATGATATCGGTGCCGGTATCATCGCTGCGCTTGCCATCTTCGCGCAGGAATGGCACCGCAAAGTTCAGCCCGACGAACCCCTGGCTTTCTCTGATTGCTCCCAGTTGTTGATCGGTCAGGTTACGTGACTGCGGGCAGATGCTGAATGCATTGGAATGGCTCGCCACCAGCGGCGCATCACTTAACTCAGCCACCTGCCAGAACCCTTTTTCGTTGAGATGAGAGAGATCAATCATGATGCGTTTCTGGTTACAGGCTTTCACCAGACGCACCCCCGCCTCCGTCAGCCCCGGCCCGGTATCCGGTGAGGTTTGATATTTAAACGGGACACCCTCACCGAAAATGTTAGGCCGGCTCCATACCGGCCCCAGAGAACGCAACCCCATGCTGTAAAGCACATCGAGATTATACAACTCCTCATCAATCGCCTCAGCGCCCTCAATATGCATAACCACTGCTAATGCATGATTATCCATTGACTGTCTGATCTCCTGCGCAGTGCGGCAAATTTTCACCTTCCCCTGCGACTGCGCTTCGATTCTCAGCAGGAATGCCATCATGCCAAATGTGACATCACGTGCAAAATCGAAAGAAGGTGTCGGGGAAAAATCAGGATGTTTTTGAGTACCTTCCGGCAGAAAACGCGTATCCACTGAACGATCCGGCACGCTATTTGCTAGATCAACATCAGGAGTCGGCACCCAGGCGGCGAAAAGCCCGCCAGCAAAGCCTGCTTCACGACAGCGCGGCAGGTCCAGTTGCCCGCTGGCGGGTCCCTGAAGGAATGCACGCTCAGGATCTTGGCGATGTGCTGTCCAAAGCTGCAGCAACACATCGTTATGTCCATCAAAAACCGGCATTAATTCTTCAGTTCCGTGCGCTACGTTATTCATAAAAAGCTCTACCTTTGATTAAGCATGACTAAGACAACGGAGATTTGTTCGTGCGGGGTGCAGTAAGACCGTCATGCTGCACCAGCGTTGAACAAAGACAGTACGCTTCAAATGCGTTTTCGATATGAGATGTCGACGACGTGTTTTTCATTTAAGCCCGTTGCCCGGAATTAAGTCAAGGGTATGGCACTGTAATTTTTAATTTTACTTTTATATATCAATCTCATGGGAGTAGTTATGGTTACCAGGCGTCAATTTGTTACCGGTTTTTCCGCAATACCTGTGCTGTCCTACCTGAAGTTTGATGCCGTGTTTGCTGCCACTCCGGCATCAATACTGGTCATGGCCATCCAGCTCGACATCGTTACCAGCCTTGATCCGCATGAAAGCTTCGAATCCGTGGGCAGTGAAATTACCGGCAATATGTATCAGCAACTGGTGAAACCTAAACTGGCGTCCCCTGATGAAATCGAAGGTGATCTGGCTGTTTCATGGGCCGCTTCTGACGATAAAAAAACCTTTACCTTCAAGCTGGATCCGAAAGCCAAATGGGCCGATGGCAAACCGGTCACGGCAGAAGACGCCGCTTTCTCCCTGCAACGCGTGGTAAAACTTGATAAGAGCCCGGCCTATATTATTAACCAGTTTGGTTACACTAAAGATAACGTCGAAAGCCTGATCACCGCCCCTGACGCCGAAACGCTGGTGATTAAAACCGCTGAACCGGCATCTGAATCTTTCCTGCTCTATTGCCTGACCGCCAACGTCGGCAGCATCGTGCAAAAATCTGCCTGTCTGGCGAATCAGACCGGAGATGATCTGGGTAACGGATGGCTGAAGAAAAACAGTGCCGGTTCAGGTGCGTTCAAACTGCGCGACTGGAAAGTCAGCGAATCTGTGATTCTGGAAAGCAACAAAAACAACCCGCACGCGGGCAAGATCCAGCGCATCATTATGCGTCATATCATTGACCCTTCCGCACAGTTGCTGATGCTGCAAAAAGGCGATGTGGATATCGCCCGGAACCTGACCACCGAGCAGTTACGTCCGCTGATCAACGACAAAAACTTCACGCTGGTACAAAAAGGTATCGCCGGTACCTTTATGCTGTCTGCCAATACCGCACATCCGAATCTGGCTAAACCGCAGGTCTGGCAGGCGATCAAATGGGCCATCGATTACGAGAATATCCAGCAGCATATCGTGCCGCTGACGCATAAAATCCATCAGAGCTTCCTGCCGGAAGGTTTCCCGGCGGCAGTGAATACCATCATGTACAAACGTGATGTGGCTAAAGCCAAAGCGTTGCTGGCCGAAGCCGGTTTCCCTAACGGTTTTGAAATTACATTAGATCACTACTCCGCCTCACCCTCTTCTGACATTGTGCAGGCATTGCAGTCAAACCTCGCGGAAGTCGGGATTAAAGTCACGCTGCTGGCAGCGGAAAGTCGCCAGGTTCTGACCAAAATGCGTGCGCGTCAGCAACAACTGGCGATGACCCAATGGGGCGCGGACTACTTTGACCCTAACTCTAACGCCGAAGCCTTCTGCAGTAATCCCGATAATACCGACAAAGCCAAGAGTCGCACACTGGCATGGCGCTGCAACTGGCAGGATAAAGAAATTTCAGATCTCAGCACCAAAGCGCTGAAAGAATCGGATCCGGCCACCCGCATCAAACTGTATGAAAAATTGCAGACCAGACATATGGAAAACAGCCCGTTTGCCATCATGCTGCAACCGACCATGACCGCCGCCTGCCGCAACGTGATTTCCGGCGTGGTATTAACTGTAATGAGCACCAGCCCCTACGAGAAGGTTGTTAAAGCGTGAGCAAGAGACTCAAAGGATTTCTGAGTACCTGCATCAGCGTTTGTCTTACTTTGTTTGGTCTGTCGGTAGTGACTTTTTTCATTGGTCGCGTCATGCCGACGGACCCGGTTCTGGCTGCGGTTGGCGATAACGCCCCGCAGGCAGTCGTCGAACGGGTTCGTCATGAAATGGGGCTGGATCAGCCCCTCTGGTTGCAATTTTTCCATTATCTCAGTCAGGTATTCCACGGTGATTTAGGGCGATCCGCCCTGACCTCCAATCTGGTCACTACGGACATCGCCCGTTTTTTCCCCGCCACACTGGAGCTGGCCACAGCGGCGATCATTATCGCCGCCATTGTCGGTATTCCGCTGGGTGTCTGGGCCGCTACCCGTCAGGGAAGCTGGATTGATCAGACTATCCGCGTGGTCTGTCTGGCCGGTCACTCGCTGCCGGTTTTCGTGCTGGCCCTGCTCAGCCTGCTGATTTTCTACTCCGCGCTGGGTATCGCGCCGGGACCGGGGCGCCAGGACATCATCTATCAGGATATGATCCCACAGGTGACCGGTTTACTGACGGTTGATTCCCTGCTGGCGGGTGATATGGGCGCATTTTGGGACGCGCTCGCTCATATGGTGCAGCCGGTTCTGATCCTCGCGTATTTCAGCATGGCCTACATTACCCGCATGACCCGCACTTTTATGCTCAACGCGTTGGGCGGCGAATACGTGATCACCGCCCGCGCCAAAGGCCTCCCGGCGCGACGGGTTATCTGGAAACATGCATTCCCCACCGTCGGCGTACAACTGATCACCGTGCTGGCCCTGACGTACGCAGGTTTGCTGGAAGGTGCCGTGGTCACAGAAAACGTCTTCTCCTGGCCGGGTCTTGGACAATATCTCACCGTGTCGCTGATGAACGCGGATATGAATCCGGTGATCGGCTCAACGTTGCTGATTGGCGCGATTTATGTGCTGCTCAACCTGCTGGCTGACCTTCTCTACCGACTATTGGATCCCCGCGTAAAATGAGCACTCTTCCTGTCACACCTCAACCCCGCGCGGGCAGCCGCGCCTGGCTGCTGGCGGATACGCCGCACACCCGTACGCAAGCCGTCTGGGGCCGCCGTTACCGTATCTGGCTTGGCCTGCGTAAAAATCCTCTGGCAGTCACCGGCCTGTTCACCGTGCTGCTTGTCTTGCTGGTTTCCCTCTGCGCCCCCTGGCTGACCAGTTATGACCCAGGTGTACAAGACCTGGCGCACCGTCTGGCGAAACCCTCTTCCCTGCACTGGCTGGGCACCGATGAACTGGGCCGCGACACCCTGAGCCGCATTCTTTATGGTGGCCGGATTACGCTCGGTATGGTGATCGTGGTAGTCGCGATCGTCGCCCCGTTAGGCTTGCTGATCGGTTGCGTGGCGGGTTATGCCGGCGGTTTACTCGATCGCATCCTGATGCGCATCACCGACATCTTTCTGGCCTTCCCGCGCCTGATTCTGGCACTGGCCTTTGTAGCTGCGCTGAAACCCGGTATCGAAAGCGCCATTCTGGCTATCGCCCTCACGGCCTGGCCACCGTATGCCCGCCTTGCGCGCGCGGAAACCATGCAGGTGCGCGGCACGGATTACATTGCCGCCTGCCGTCTGACCGGTGCGACACCAGCCCGCATCGTGCTGCACCATATTATGCCGCTGTGTGTGCCGAGCCTGGTAGTGCGTATCACACTCGACATGAGTTCGATCATTATCACTGCCGCCAGTCTGGGCTTTTTAGGCATGGGCGCTCAGCCGCCATCACCGGAATGGGGCGCGATGATAGCCACTGCCCGCCGGTTCCTGTTCAGTGAATGGTGGGTACCGTTAATTCCGGCCATAGCCATTTTTGTGACCTCTCTGGCGTTTAACTTCCTCGGCGACGGGCTGCGTGACGTTCTCGATCCTAAGGAGCAATGATGCTGGTTGATATTAAAGACTTGCATATTACATTTCAGACCAACAGCGGCAGTTTCGACGCCGTTCGCGGCGTATCGCTGTCATTGGGCAAGGAGAAGTTTGGGATCGTGGGCGAAAGTGGCTCCGGTAAATCCCTGACAGCACGTTGCCTGATGAACCTTCTGCCTTCCGCTGCAAAGTGCCGCGCCGAAACGCTGTCTTTCGACGGCATCGATCTGCGCAATGCCAGCGAAAAGCAAATGCGTCAGATCCGCGGCAAGCGCGTGGGTTTCATTTTGCAGGATCCGAAGTATTCATTGAATCCGGTGATGCCGATTGGTAAACAGGTGGCAGAAGCCTGGCAAACACATAAAGGAGGCTCGAAAAAACAGGCGATGAATGCCGCCATAGAACTGCTCGATCAGGTGCGTATCCGTGATCCGCACAAAGTCGCGGGCCGTTATGCACATGAAGTCTCCGGCGGCATGGGCCAGCGCGTGATGATTGCCATGATGCTGGCACCGGATCCGGAGCTGATGATTGCCGATGAACCGACCAGCGCACTGGATGCCACCGTGCAGGCTGAGATTTTGCGTCTGCTGGATGACCTGGTGTCCGGTCGTGGTATGGGGCTGATTCTGATCAGCCATGATTTACCTCTGGTGTCGAAATTCTGCGACCGCGTGGCCGTCATGTACGCCGGGCGTATTGTCGAAACGTTACAGGCGGGTGATTTGCTCAAAGCACAACATCCTTACACGCGCGGACTGCTGGAATGCCTGCCATCGCTCAAACATCCGCGGGACAGACTGCCGGTGCTGGTACGTGACGAAGCATGGAAAACCTCATGACAGTAGAATCCCCCCCTTTAGATAACAGCAAAATTATCCTCAATAACCTGCGCATCGCGTTCGGCGATACCGAGGTGGTGAAAGGCGTGAGTTTCAGTGTCGCACCCGGCGAATGTTTCGGCATCGTAGGAGAAAGCGGTTCGGGCAAATCCACAATTTTGCGCGCGCTGGCCGGGTTAAATCAGGCATGGTCCGGTGGGATGACCATTGGCGGCGAAGACCAGGTGCCGGTGCGTCAGAAACGCTTTTTCCGCCGCGTACAGATGGTATTTCAGGATCCGTACGGCTCGCTGCACCCGCGCCAGACCATTGACCGCATCCTCAGCGAACCGTTGATCGTGCACGGGTTTCTGAATATCGAAAAACGCATAACTGATGCGCTGGCTGAAGTCGGCCTGCCACAGGCGGTGCGTTTTCGCTTCCCGCATCAGCTTTCCGGCGGCCAACGCCAGCGGGTCGCTATCGCGCGGGCGATGATTTCAGAACCGGAAATTTTACTGCTCGATGAACCGACCTCGGCGCTGGATGTTTCAGTGCAGGCTGAGATCCTCAATCTGCTAAGCGACCTGCGTGAGCGCCGCAAACTGACTTATATTCTGGTCAGTCACAATCTGGCTGTCGTAACGCATCTTTGCACCAGCATTGGCGTGATGATTGGTGGTGAAATGGTCGAACTTCTGAGCGCGGACGATTTACGGATGGGCAACGTCAGCCATCCGCATACCGCTGAGTTGCGATCGTTAAGTCTCAGTTTAGAGGAACCCGAATAAACCTTCCTGCACGGAAGGTTTATGGATTTCACGGGCGGCCCACTTTTTCACTGAAAGATAGTCAGGAGACATTAATGACATCCACCGCACAGTCTGCATTACAGTGGCAGGCGGCTGAAGAAACAGCAAAGCGTATCACCCGGAACTGGGATAAACCCGGTGAACCGGGGGGTGCAATCACCCTTTTCGACAGTAAAGCTCTCCGTGGTTTCGCGACCGGCGGACTGGCAAATCTCAGCACCTCAATACCTTTTAGTATCGATTCTGTTGTCCGCTATGCCTCAGTCACGAAACATATTTTTTCCACCCTGGCTTTGCTGAAAAGCCATGCCGGTCTGTCGGCGAGTGATACCCTCGGCCAATATTTACCGCAACTGAAAGCGCCGATGTCTCGGGTCACTGTCGGGCAGGCGCTGGACATGACAGGCGGTTTGCCGGACGTGCGGGAAACCCTCTCTCTGCTGGGCATTTCGGTTTACAACGTCAGCGAAGCCGCTGCCATTATGGAATTTCTGGCGCAGGACGGCGCGCTGAACTTCAAGGCAGGTACTGAAATTTCCTACAGCAATACCGGTTACCGGCTGGTAGAAGAGATCCTCAAACAACAAGGCATTTTGTTTGAGGATCTGCTGCAAAAGCATATCGCGCAGCCGCTGGGGATCGCCTTTCATGCCCCGGAAACCTGGTTCGATATCGTCCCGGATCTGGTCCCCGGTTACTGGCAGGACACAACAGGCTGGAAAACAGCTGTCGCGGGTTTACATTTGTCCGCATCCGGCAGCCTCACCGGCAGCCTGCGTTCGCTTTCAGTGTGGCTGCAAAGCCTGCTTTCACAAAGCGGACCCGGTGCGGGCGTACTGAAAACACTGACAGAACCACGCTATTTGCATGGCAATATTCCTTCCGCTTACGGACTGGGCATCACCTCGACACAAATCGGTGAACATAGGGTTTACGGCCACGGGGGTTCCCATGCCGGTTATAAAACCTATTTCCTGCTCCATCCTGAGCTTGACGCAGGCATTGCGCTGGTCTCTAACCGCGAAGACACCACGGCCTTTACCCACGCGCTGGACGTCATGTCGTCACTGTTAGCGACGCCGCTTCCGGCACGCAGTCATGCTTTGCCGGATGGCTTATATTCCAGCGCGGCTGAGCCTTACTGGTTGAAAGTGAGCAACGGCACTGCCAGTTATCTCGGTTCAGCGGATAATTTGTATCAGGGCGCGGATGTCGACGAAGCCATCACGCTTTCCGCGCATATGCCGATGCGTCTGCGCTGGAACGGCACCGCCATTCAGGGTGAGATCGGCCATGCACCACGTTATTTCACTCCCGTGGAACCCAACGATTGCCTGAAAATGGTACAGGGACGCTGGTATCATCCTCAATCGAAAGCCGCCTTTGATATTGAAGGCGATCAATTGCTTATCGGTGTCGGCACGTTACGCGCCAGTGGTCAGCTGACTTCGCTGGGTGCGGGACGCTTACTGGTGGAACTTCCTGACGGTCCGTGGAAGAAAAACTTCTGCCTGTATTTCCAGGGCTACACGGTAAAACTCATCTCCAACCGTAGCCGTGTATTGAATTTCCGCCGTGATGAGTGCCGCAGCACCTGGCATCCGGGAACATAACTTCTGTACAATCATCCTGCAGAACGCCCCCGGAGCACGTCTGGTGGCGTTTTTTTCATGCCAAGCTTGATTTATGTCTGCGCGATGCGGACCTGAAAGGCGTAGGCTACTCTTTTTCCGGTGAAGGAGTACCGGGTTCATATCCATTTTTCTGTCAGGTGATTTACATCCTATGAATACTTCAGGAAGACGCCATATCAGGCCTTTCAGCGCACTGATAGACGCCTGTTTTCGTGAAAAATATACGCTTCAACGTTTACTCAACGATGCCATTGCCGGCGTCACTGTGGGGATCATCGCCATCCCGCTGGCAATGGCACTGGCAATTGCCAGCGGTGTACCGCCGCAATACGGGCTGTATACATCGGCCATTGCAGGGATTGTCATCGCTGTTTTCGGTGGCTCGCGCTTCAGTGTTTCGGGCCCGACGGCGGCGTTTGTTGTTATTCTTTACCCTGTGTCGCAACAGTTCGGCTTGTCCGGTTTATTGCTGGCTACGCTGATGTCAGGTTTCATGCTTCTTCTCATGGGGATGGCGCGTTTTGGCAGGCTGATTGAATACATCCCGCTGCCTGTCACCCTCGGCTTCACCTCCGGTATTGCGATCACCATCGGTACCATGCAGTTCAAAGATTTCTTTGGTCTGACGATGGCGACAGTGCCGGAACATTATCTGAGTAAAGTGGCGGCGCTGGTAATGGCGCTGCCCACGCTGGATATTGGCGATGCCGCCACAGGCATTGTGACTCTTGGTATATTAATCTTCTGGCCAAAACTGGGATTGCGTGTGCCCGGCCATCTTCCGGCTTTGCTGGCTGGTTGTGCGGTGATGGCAATTTTCATGCAGGCAGGACACCCGATTGCCACCATAGGTTCACGCTTTCATTTCCTGCTGCCTGACGGTTCGCAGGGCAACGGTATTCCGTCAATTCTGCCGCAGTTCACCCTGCCGTGGACACAAAACGGCGGCGGGGGTCTGAGCTGGACGCTGGTGCAGGCGCTGTTACCGGCAGCGTTCTCAATGGCGATGCTGGGCGCGATTGAATCACTGCTGTGCGCCGTCGTGCTTGATGGCATGACCGGCAAAAAACACCATTCGGATAATGAACTGATCGGTCAGGGTATCGGCAATATGATCAGCCCCTTTTTTGGCGGCATCACCGCCACAGCGGCGATTGCACGTTCTGCGGCTAACGTTCGCGCGGGTGCAACCTCTCCGGTTTCTGCCATTATTCACTCGCTGCTGGTGATCCTCGCGCTGCTCATTCTGGCACCCCTGCTTTCCTGGCTGCCGCTGGCGGCGATGGCGGCGCTGTTGCTGATGGTGGCATGGAATATGAGCGAAGCGCATAAAGTGGTGGATTTACTGCGCCGCGCGCCAAAAGACGACATTCTGGTGATGCTGACCTGTATGAGCCTGACGGTGCTGTTCGACATGGTGATCGCGATTACTGCGGGTATCGTGATGGCGTCGCTGCTGTTTATGCGCCGTATTGCCAAACTCACCCGCCTGACCGAAGTCCTGTCCGAAACTCCCGAAGATGCGCTGGTTCTGCGGATCAATGGCCCGCTGTTCTTTGCTGCGGCGGAACGTATCTTCAGTGAATTGCAGGTACGCAGTGAAGGTAAGAAAGTGATCGTTCTGGTGTGGGATCGTGTGGCCGTGCTCGATGCCGGTGGCGTCAGTGCATTACGCCATTTTATCAATACCCTGCCGCTGGGCACGGAACTGAGAATCGCAGAGATCCCTTTCCAGCCGCTGAAAACACTCGCCCGCGCGAGAATGCAACCGGTTGAAGGCAAGCTAAGTTTCCACAGCTCCTTACAGGATGCGTTATAACTCTGCGCGGTAAACGACAAAGGCGACCGGAGGTCGCCTTTGTTTTATCTGCACATTGTCAGTTATTTACTGGTATCGAGCGCCGGGAAGCTTTTCACCAGATCGTCGATGGCTTTCATCTGGACCAGGAAAGGTTCCAGTTTATCCAGCGGCAATGCTGACGGACCGTCGCATTTTGCATGAGCCGGATCTTCATGAGCTTCAATGAACAGACCGGCGATGCCTACCGCCATACCGGCACGCGCAAGTTCAGCGACCTGAGCACGACGACCACCCGAAGCCGCACCGAACGGATCACGGGTTTGCAGTGCGTGCGTCACGTCGAAGATCACCGGATGGCCGCCAGTGGCATTGATCATCACATTCATGCCCAACATGTCGACAACCAGGTTGTCATAACCAAAGTTGCTGCCGCGATCGCACAAAATCACCTGATCGTTGCCGCCTTCTTTGAATTTATCGACGATGTTACCCATCTGTCCCGGACTGACGAACTGTGGTTTTTTCACATTAATTACTGCACCGGTTTTCGCCATCGCTTCAACCAGATCGGTCTGACGCGCCAGGAAGGCCGGTAACTGAATCACATCAACCACTTCAGATACAGGCTGTGCTTGCCAGGATTCATGCACGTCGGTGATGATTTTCACGCCGAATGCTTTTTTCAGCTCCTGGAAAATTTTCATGCCTTCATCCAGACCCGGGCCACGGTAGGAATGAATAGATGAGCGGTTGGCTTTATCGAAAGACGCCTTGAATACGTAAGGAATGCCGAGTTTCTGCGTCACAGTGACGTAATGCTCACATACACGCATCGCCATATCGCGCGATTCGAGTACATTCATTCCGCCGAACAATACAAACGGCAGATCATTGGCGACTTTGATGTCCTGAATGCTAACCACTTTATGTTTCATGCTTTGGCCTTTTTAGTGATAAATCTTTCATCCGGAAGTTACATAACGGATTGTTCTGGAACGGCATTCCGGATGTGATGTAAGGTAAGGTAAGTATAAATTAGTGCAACGTGACTTGCTTGTGCTCAATCGAATGGATTTGCACTTTAATCACCTCTGAAATCGGGTCTTCCGGGCACTGCTCAACAAAATAGTTAAGATCAGAGATCGCCACATGATCGCATTCCAGCTGGGCATAAATCAGCCCGCGATCGCGGATTTCATACGGATCTTCCGGATCGAACTGCAGTACCGTTTCACTGGCGCGCAGAGCCAGTTCAAACTGTTTTTCTTCCATCAGCGCCGCTTTCAGTGTATCGAGCATTTTGCGAACGATCAGCGTGTTTTCCGCTTCTTCCAGATCGTCATCTTCTATTTCCGCCATCACGCCCAGATTCCCTTTCAGCCACACACTGAGCATATGCTCGTTGAGTGTATCGCCGTTGATCGGATTCAGCAGCCACATTTCTTCGTCAAGCCAGTCGGCACGCAAGATAAGCTGAGTGGGGAAAATTACCGGCATCAGCGGCAAACTCAGTTCATGGGCAATGTGCAGAAAAATCACACCCAGTGAAACCGGTGTACCCTGGCGTGAGGACAGTACTTTGTCGATCCAGATAGCGTCAGACAGACGATAAACGCCCCCCGCGCCACCAAAACCCCAGGTGCGGTAAAACAGTTCAATCAACACTTCGAGCTGCTGATCCTGATCAAGCTCTTCGGGAACGACGCGGCGGGCTTCATCGACCAGTGCCTGCAACTGGTGGCGAACGTCGTCCGCATTGAAATCGAAACGCACGGCTTCCGTTACTTTGATCACGCCGGTACTGAGCCGGGCGGTGTTAAATTCAAAATCAGCAAGGGTACTCATAGTTATCCCATTAGCAGCGGTATTTTCGTCAGCGCCAGTTTAAGAATCAGATACAAGCAAGCGAGCGCCAGAATAAAGGCCAGCCAGCGGGTGTTCTGGCTAACAGGTCGCTTGCTCAGAGCCACAAAACCCAGCGCGATATAGATAATAACGCCAAAAATCTTTTCGGTCAGCCAGGTTCCCTGAGGGCTGAACGGATAAAAGTGTGTGATGAAGATAAGCGAAATACCACTTAATAACAGTAAAGTATCCACCATATGCGGAACGATCTTCACCCAGCGTTTCTGCATCATAGCAGAACCCGCCCATTTCCAAAAAAATCGTAAAACAAACAATACAATACTCAGGGTTACAGTGAACAGATGCAGATACTTGATCCAGACATATGCCATGACCCGTTTCCTTTAAATTTACTTTTTTGGATTGATTTTCTTAGAATCCGCGTTAAGGGTGCCACTGTCCGAGGCTGACCCGATCGTTATCACCATAGTCTTTAATCGTCGCGATCTGCTGATAACCGGCATCGTGCAATAACGCCTGGACGTCAGCCGCCTGCTGCCAGCCATGTTCGAGCAGTAACCAGCCTCCCGGATGAAGATACGCGGGTGCAGCCTGAATAATATGCGCCAGATCAGCCAGACCGGCATTTTCTGCCACCAGCGCACTGGCGGGCTCAAAACGCACATCCCCTGCCGCCAGATGCGGATCGGCGGCATCGATGTACGGCGGATTACTGACTATCAGCGCGAAACGCTCACCGGCTACCGGTGAAAACCAGCTGCCGTGCAAAAAACACGCATTCAGGATATTTAACTTCTGCGCGTTATGTCGCGCGAGCCGGACGGCATCCGGTTGCAGATCGACACCGGTCACCTTGCAGTCAGGGCGTTCGCTGGCCAGCGCCAGTGCAACCGCGCCGGTTCCTGTGCCGAGATCCAGTATACTGACGGGTTCAGAAGGCAGACGGGCCAGTGCCTGTTCGACTAAGCATTCGGTATCAGGACGGGGAATCAATGTCGCGGGAGAGACTGACAGAGGCAACGACCAAAATTCACGCTCGCCGGTCAGATAAGCCACCGGTTCACCCTGCTCACGTCGCGCAAGCAAAGTATCCAGGCGTTGCAGTTGGTCGGCCGTCAGCGGTGTTTCACCAAAAGCCATAATAAAAGTTCTTGCCCGGCCGGTCACAAAGCCGAGCAAAATTTCAGCATCCCGCTTCGGGCTTTCACCCGCAGCAAGACGGCGGGCAGCCTCACGCAGCCAGGACTGAAAATCCATCAGTCCTGCTCAGATAACGCGGCGAGCTGATCGGCCTGATATTCCTGCACGATCGGCTGGATCAGACTGTCCAGTTTGCCTTCCATCACTTCATCCAGACGGTAAATGGTCAGATTGATGCGGTGATCAGTGACGCGCCCCTGGGGGAAGTTATAGGTACGATTACGATCTGAACGGTCACCGCTGCCAAGCAGGTTGCGGCGCGTCGAGGCTTCTTCAGCCTGACGTTTTGCCACTTCTGCCGCGCGGATACGCGCGCCCAGCACAGACATCGCTTTGGCTTTGTTTTTGTGCTGTGAACGTTCGTCCTGACATTCCACCACGATACCGGTTGGTATATGCGTAATACGAATGGCGGAATCGGTGGTGTTAACATGCTGACCGCCAGCGCCCGATGAGCGGAAAGTATCAATACGCAAATCACCCGCGTTGATTTCCGGCAGTTCAGCTTCCGGTATTTCTGGCATGACTGCGACGGTACAGGCCGACGTATGAATGCGTCCCTGAGATTCCGTTTCCGGCACACGCTGGACGCGGTGGCCGCCTGATTCAAACTTGAACTGACCATAGACGCCATCACCACTGATTTTGGCGATCACTTCTTTATAGCCACCGTGCTCGCCTTCGCTGGCGCTCACAATTTCCACCCGCCAGCGGCGCGCTTCGGCGTAACGGCTGTACATACGGAATAAATCACCGGCAAAAATAGCCGCTTCATCACCGCCGGTTCCGGCGCGAATTTCCAGGAAGCAACCGCGCTCATCATCGGGATCTTTGGGTAATAACAGAAGCTGTAGTTTTTGTTCGAGTTCTTCGATAGTCGTTTTGCAGTCTTTGATTTCTTCCTGCGCCATTTCGCGCATCTCAGGATCATCGAGCATCATTTCAGCCGCTTCTAAATCGTCCTGCGCCTGACGCCAGGCAAGGAAACATTCAGAGACGGCGGTTAACTGAGAATACTCGCGGGAAAGACTGCGGAATTTATCTTGATCGGCGATAACGCCGGCATCGCCAAGCATCGCCTGCACTTCTTCGTGGCGCTCTTGTAACGCTTCCAGTTTGGCAACAATAGAAGGCTTCATGCGTGGTGTATAACCCTGTGAGAAAAGGAGAACTATTGCTGACCCAGCCCGAGGCTGTCGCGTAAAATTTGCAAACGCTCCACGTCACCGTCGCTGGCTGCCTGTTGCAATGAACGGGTTGGCGCGTGAATAAGACGGTTTGTCAATTGGTGAGCTAATTCATGGATCACCGCTTCGACGTCAGCGCCCTGCGCAATGGCGGCCAGAGCTTTGGCCTGTGCGTCGGCGCGAATGATATCAGCACGCGAGCGATAATCACGAATAATTTCAACGGCTCCCTGCGAACGCAGCCAGGCCATGAAATTGGAACTCTCCTGCTCAACGATGGTTTCCGCCTGAACAGCCGCGGCTTTACGTTGTGCAAGATTGTTTTGAATGATGCTGTGCAGGTCATCGACACTGTACAGATAGGCGTTAGGCAGCTTACCTACTTCCGGTTCAATATCGCGCGGAACGGCAATATCCACCATCAGCATGGGTTGGTTACGGCGGGCTTTTAACGCACGTTCCACCATGCCTTTCCCGATAATGGGCAGCGGACTGGCGGTAGAACTGATGATAATGTCGGCTTCCGCCAGACGGGAATCGATATCCTGCAGGCTGATCACTTGTGCATTCACTTCGGTCGCTAGCGCCTGCGCACGTTCACGCGTCCGGTTGGCAATCATCATATGACGCACATTATGCTGATGCAGATGACGCGCGACCAGTTCGATCGTTTCACCTGCACCGACCAGCAACACGCTCACATCAGAAAGGGATTCGAAAATTTGGCGTGCCAGCGTACAGGCAGCAAACGCGACAGAAACGGCGCTGGCACCGATATCGGTTTCCGTACGCACTCGCTTGGCCACGGAGAAGGATTTCTGGAACAAACGCTCCAGTTCACCTGAAACCGCCTGCCCGTTTTGTGATTCTGCGAAGGCTTTTTTGACCTGCCCGAGAATTTGCGGCTCGCCCAGTACCAGAGAGTCCAGCCCGCTGGCAACACGCATCAGGTGGCTGACCGCTTCATTATCATGATGCCAGTACAGGCTTTTGCGCACTTCATCTTCACTCAGATGGTGGTAATCGCATAACCACTTCACCAGCTGTTCCTGCAGGTTTTCCTGCTGCTCAACACTCAGGTACAGCTCAGTGCGGTTGCAGGTAGACAACACGACGCCGCCCTGCACCAGCGGTTGCTGGAGCAGACTGGAGAGCGCCTGATCGAGGGTCTCGGGTGAGAATGTTACCCGTTCACGCAGAGACACCGGGGCGGTTTTGTGATTGATACCTAATGCAAGCAGGGTCATAGGGAGAGCGATTTTCGGCTTATACTTTATAATAGTATGGGTTTACGTCTGTTGCGCATTCTACAAGATGCGCGAGATCAATAAAAGGTGAACAGCATCTTCGGTTAAATATGATGTGGGTTTATGTCTGTCCTGGGTGAAAAAACGCACAGATAGCGGCTTGCAGCATGATTTTTGGAATGTATCGCCCATACTGTTATTCCTGTTATTCATTTGCATTCAGCGCAGCATTGCCCCCCAAGAATTTTCATCGCAATGCATCATCCAAAAAAATAATTCGCCTGCACTTAAATTTGATGTTCCATCGTAAAAATAAGTTCCGTTTAATTGCTCAACCGTATCCATTCGTTATATCCATTCAATTTGAAGGGTTTTAAAATACTCTTGGTGGCTGTTGCAGGCAAGATTGTAAGGTTTGCTGACCCGCGTGTCGCGTGTCATGCCTTGAAAGATGTCATCTAAATTAAATCGTTTTACACATCAGCATTGTCCCAAAGTCTTTCAATCGCTGATCATCTGCGCTGGGTTGAGATCACCCGCCGCGCGGGCTGTGCTAAACTGACGCTCGCCACATTTGTCCTGGTAACTCATTTCGCCAAAGCACAAAGGATTTAATCGGTTATGCCAATGCGTAAAGCACATTTCGTTCGCCTTCTTCCTCTTGCAAGTTTAGTTCTTGCCGCCTGTTCCATAAATGCACCCAAAGGCCCGGCAACCAGCCCGACCTCTGCGCAATGGCGTGAGCATGAAGCTCAGGTTAAACAGCTTGAGCATTATCAGACCCGTGGCTCTTTCGCTTATCTTTCCGATAAGCAAAAAGTTTATGCGCGCTTCTTCTGGCAACAATATTCCCCGGACAGCTATCGTCTGTTGCTGACCAATCCGCTGGGCAGTACGGAAATGGAATTGAAAGTGCAAAGCGGGATTGCGCAGCTGACCAACAATGAAGGCAAGCATTACACCAGTGATAATCCGGATGACATGATCCAGAAGCTGACCGGTATGTCGATTCCGCTGGCTAATCTGCGTTTGTGGATGCTCGGTTTGCCAGGTGACGGCACCGATTTCACACTCGACAGCCAGTACCGCCTGTCACAAGTTAAGTTCACGCAGAACGGAAAACCGGGTACCGTGGTGTATCAGAGTTATGATGAAGATGCCAAACCGTCCCTCCCGCAACGTCTGGAAATGACTCAGGGCGAACAGCGTATCAAGCTCAAAATGGATAACTGGACGCTAAACTGATATGACGCAGCAATGGTGGCCTTCTCCGGCTAAACTCAATTTGTTTCTTTATATCACCGGACAGCGTCCGGATGGCTACCATAATCTGCAGACCCTGTTTCAGTTTGTAGATTACGGTGACAGCCTGAGTTTTAACGTCCGCGCCGACGGCAATATCGTGCTGGCCACACCTGTTGAAGGCGTGGCGGATGCAGACAATCTGGTGACACGTGCCGCACATCTTCTGCAACAGCACACAGGCACGTCTCAGGGCGCAGACATTACATTGCAAAAACGTATTCCGATGGGGGGCGGTCTGGGGGGGGGGTCTTCCAATGCCGCCACCGTGCTGGTGGCACTGAATGCAATTTGGAACTGCGGTCTTTCCGATCCTCAACTGGCTCAAATAGGGGTGACGCTGGGCGCGGATGTGCCCGTCTTTGTGATGGGCCATGCTGCGTTTGCTGAAGGCATCGGCGAGATCTTACAGCCGGTCGAACCGGCAGAAAAATGGTATCTGATTGCACATCCGGGTGTCAGTATTCCGACGCCGGTAATTTTTGGTGATCCTGATCTGACCAGAAATACACCAAAACGCACTGTTAATGTGCTTTTGGACACGCCTTACGCAAATGATTGCGAACCGATTGCGAGAAAACGTTTTTACGAGGTTGAACAGCTACTTTCTTGGCTGTTAGAATACGCGCCGTCGCGACTGACCGGAACCGGTGCCTGTGTGTTTGCAGAATTCAACACCGAATCTGCCGCCCGTCATGTTTTAGATAAAACACCGTCGTGGAGTCGGGGTTTTGTCGCACAAGGTGTTAATGTATCGCCATTACACCGTTTTCGTGACGTCTGGTTGAGAACTGCGGGCAAAGCGTAGAGAGTCACAGAGATTTTGTGTCTGTTCTTTGCCAGCCAATTATTCAACAGATTTAAGTAGTAAGATTTAGAAGTATCGTGAGCATAATGCTTTGGTACCGCTCACCGCCCGGTGGTGCCAAAAGCCAATGTCTTCCCTGGACGCAAGCCTGAGGTTCTTCTCGTGCCTGATATGAAGCTTTTTGCTGGTAACGCCACCCCGGAACTAGCACAACGTATTGCCAACCGTTTATACACCAGCCTTGGTGACGCCGCCGTCAGTCGTTTCAGCGACGGCGAAGTAAGCGTGCAAATTAACGAAAATGTACGTGGCGGAGATATTTTCATTATCCAGTCCACCTGCGCGCCTACTAACGATAACCTGATGGAACTGGTGGTCATGGTTGATGCCTTACGCCGCGCCTCCGCTGGTCGTATCACCGCCGTTATCCCTTACTTCGGCTATGCACGTCAGGATCGCCGGGTGCGTTCTGCCCGTGTGCCTATTACCGCTAAAGTTGTGGCTGATTTTCTGTCCAGCGTTGGCGTTGACCGTGTTCTGACCGTAGACCTGCATGCAGAGCAAATTCAGGGTTTCTTCGATGTGCCTGTAGACAACGTTTTCGGCAGCCCTATCCTGCTCGAAGATATGCTGCAACAGAACCTGGAAAACCCGATTGTTGTTTCTCCGGACATCGGCGGTGTTGTCCGCGCCCGTGCCGTGGCAAAACTGCTGAACGACACTGATATGGCTATTATTGATAAACGTCGTCCACGCGCAAACGTTTCTCAGGTAATGCACATTATTGGTGATGTCGCCGGTCGTGACTGCGTACTGGTTGATGACATGATCGATACCGGTGGCACGCTGTGTAAAGCGGCTGAAGCACTGAAAGAACGCGGTGCTAAACGCGTGTTCGCGTATGCCACTCACCCGATCTTCTCCGGAAATGCAGTAGAAAACATCAAAAACTCCGTGATCGACGAAGTGATTGTATGTGACACCATCCCGCTGTCCGCAGAAATCCGTGCACTGAAAAAAGTACGTACCCTGACCCTGTCAGGCATGCTGGCTGAGGCTATCCGCCGCATCAGCAATGAAGAATCCATTTCTGCAATGTTCGAGCATTAATCATCATGCCCCTGTGTTCAGGGGGCATTTTGCTTTTGCAGAACCTGAAATGCAAAAACCGTTATCGCGAAAGCGACAACGGTTTTTTTATGACCCGGAACATCAGAACATTCTCTGATACACTCAGGAATGACGGTGTGATTTACCGTTCGTGCAGCGGGAATCGAAATGACGCACCCACCAGTACCTGTCTGCAACACGCTCTTGCCCACCGACTCTGGCACCGGCCAGCCATAAAATAGCACCGATAAAGATACTCCCAATGGCTCCGTGGGCCAGAAATTGCGGTAACCCCAGTTCAGGCATCTGATTCAGGATAGAATAACCAACACCACCGACCATTGTGAGCAAACCGAGTCCCATCAGGCCATTGCCGATTATTGTTGCGGTTTTACGTTTCATAAGTCACCTCCGGTTGTCGATAGTCTTAGCATCATTGCTGTCTTGTCTTTTCCTGCCTTTAACTATAGACGTCCCATCCGGTTCACTTTGCGGTCATGATCACAGACAGAGCATATTGAATGACAAATCTTTACGTTTTCCAGACAGATACGTTCGAAAGGTTAATAGTCAGCGCCATGAACTATTCAGTTTCTGATGCATCGGCAGGAATTAACGCTGCCAGGTGTTTGGCACAACCACCAGCGACAGGTAAACTAGCCCGCTACACCTCACCGGATTAAAGAAGCGAACATCGTGAGCAGCATTAAATTGATCGTTGGGCTGGCCAATCCCGGCGCAGAGTACGCCCAGACCCGCCATAACGCCGGCGCCTGGTACGTCGACCTTCTCGCCCGTCAGCACAATCAGCAACTGAAAGAAGAAAGTAAGTTTTTTGGTTACACCGCCCGACTGTCACTGGCAGGTCAGGATGTCCGGCTGCTGGTGCCGACCACCTTTATGAACCTCAGCGGTAAAGCAGTTCTGGCGATGGCTCAGTTTTATCGCATTGAGCCGGATGAAATTCTGGTGGCACATGATGAGCTGGATATCCCACCCGGTATGGCGAAAATCAAACTGGGTGGCGGCAATGGTGGTCATAACGGCCTGAAAGATATTCAGAGTAAATTCGGCAATAACCCGAACTTTTACCGTCTGCGTATCGGTATCGGTCATCCTGGCGATAAAAGTAAAGTGGTAGGATTTGTGCTGGGTAAGCCACCGGCCAGCGAACAGAAGCTAATCGACGATGCGATTGATGAATCACTGCGCTGTACTGAGTTGCTGATGAAAGAAGGTTTGGAAAAAACCATGCGTCGGTTACATACTTTTAAAGCAGAGCTTTAAACACCACTTTGCGATCAGTACTGACGATAACGGGCGCAAATGTTTGCGCCCGTTTTACTTTCCATTAATTTATCTAAAGTGGTTCGTCAAAACGCAGCAAACGTCCGGCATTGCCCAGCACCAGCAAGGTACTCAGATTATGCAGCAGTGCCGCAATCAGCACACCGCCTACGCCCAGTAAACCGGTGGCGGCAGCCACCATCACTAACAACGTCCAGCCCAGCCCGATGAACACATTGATTTTGAGCGTTTTACGGCACGCCCGGCTCAGGCGGACACAGGTGCCGAGACGACGCAAATCACTGCCAATCAGCACCACATCGGCGGAGGCCAGCGCAATATCGCTACCGCCCGCGCCCATCGCAATGCCGACAACGCCTGCTTTTAACGCCAGAGAATCATTAATGCCGTCACCGACCACCATCGGCCGGAATCCTTGCGCAATTTCCGCTGATACCTGATGCAGTTTATCTTCCGGTAAGGCCTGTGCGACCACATCACTGATGCCCAGCTCACTGGCAATACGCTCAGCCACACTGGCGCGGTCACCGGTCAGCAGAAGCTGTCGTTGCAGACCCAACTGACGCAGTTCGGTTAAGGCGGTTAGCGCCTCAGGCCGTAAAGAATCTGACAGAAGTAACCAGCCGAGAAAACGCCCGTTTAGCGCCAGCCCGACCAGCGGTCCGTCATGCTCAGGTTCGGCAGTCACCGGGATAGCATTCCGGCTGAAAAATGCCGGACGCCCTAACAGGGCCTCGCCTTGCGCCGTTCGCGCACGCACTCCCATCCCCTGTTGTTCTGATATATCTTCCAGCGGCAAGTATTGTTCACGCGGCAGTAACTTCGCCAGCGCACGGCTGACCGGATGGCTGCTCGCGGCACCGAGACTGGCTGCCAGACAGAGCACAGCGTCAGAAGATTCCTGTCCGGCCAGAACCGTACGCTGCAAATGCAATTCACCGTGCGTCAGCGTGCCGGTTTTATCGACCACGATGGCATTCAGATCCGCCAGTTCCTCAAGAAATGCCGAGCTGCGGATCAGAATGCCGTGACGCGCGGCCACAGCGATACCGGCTATTGCCGTCGCGGGTGCGGAAAGCACCAGCGCGCAGGGGCATGCTGCCACCAGCACCGCCAGCATGGAATGGGCATCCTGCGTGACGAACCAGGTCGCGGCAGCAATCAGCAGAATAAGCACCAGGTATTGCCCGGCATAACGCTCAAGCAAACGGGTGATCGGCGGTTTGGCATGCTCCGCTTTTTGCATCAACGCAATCACTTTTCCGAGCGTAGCATCCGCACCGGTGCGCGTGACTTCAACGCAAAGCAATCCGTCGAGATTAATGGCACCGCCGAACACATCGTCACCCACGCGGGCTTCCTGTGGTACTGATTCTCCGGTGATCGGTGCGGTATCGAGGCTGGCGCTGCCCGTTAACACGCGGCCATCGGCGGGTAACCGGTCACCGGCGCGCACTTCAATCCGGTCACCGGTTCGCAACCGGTGGTTATCGATTTCCTCAATCTCACCGCCGGGCAACATCCGCCTGGCGCGGCTGCGGGTCAGATGGCTGAGTGCATTGATGGCTTCCTGCGAACCGATAACGCTGCGCTCTTCTAGAATATGACCCAAAATCATAATGCCCGGTAACAGTGCCGCGGTCATCAGATCACCCGTAGCCCACGCCCCCAACATCGCCAGCGCAATCAGCTGATCGGTAACGCCATGCAGGCTGGGGCTGCGTAAACTGTACAGGGCCGAGCGCAGCACCGGAACCGCCACCAGCAGTGACGCCACACCAAATAAAATTTGCCCGATGTCACTTTGCTGCGCAAACAAGCACTGCCAGATCCAGCCGCACAGCAACAGACCAAACGCCGCCATTGCCAGAAGTAACTGCATCGCCATGTTTCGTTGCTCATGACGCGTTAACAGCACACTTTTTGCCGGCGATGTTTGCGGTTCTTCAGAAGAAAAAGAAGTCACAGGAGCAATACCTCAGGGTTGAGATGATGGACGGTCTGGCCCCGGCAGGATCAGATGCGCGTCGTCATGGGGATCAACAGCCGTGACGCTGCCGGCATGAGCGAGGATCCCCGGCATCCGTTCACGCCATAAACGCCACAGCAATTCAGGCGAGTGGTCGTTAGCCAGTTGTACAATGGTTGCTGTATCCGTTGAGGCGCGCGCGATCTGCTCGCTGGCTTTGGCATGGGAAACCTGCACGGCACGATCTGCCGACTGAACCGCCTCCTGATGAACATGTGCGGCCTCGTTACGGGCAGTGGCGATGTTCTGTTCCGCTTGCTGGCTGGCCGTCAGTACGGCATTAAAGGCATCAACCGCCGCCGGTGGCAGTGAAGATTGCACATCAACGCGACGGACTTCGATCCCCGGGCTACTGCCCGCCGCCGTCAGCGCGGCAAGTTGCTGATTAATTGCCTGACGTAAATCACCACGCAGCCGCTCACGGCGTTCTGCAACAGAGATGCCGTTACTCACCATTTCAGGCCGGGCGACCAGAATGGTATCCAGATCACGGGAAGCACAAATCGCGACCGCCGCATGCTCAGTTAAACGATCCAGGGCCGGTAACACATGTTCCCCTTGCAACACAAACGCGACCGGATCGGTTATCACGTAATATACCTGCACATCCAGCTGAACCACGCCGGAATCGCCGGTCAGTAAATACCCCGCACCTGCGACAGCATCATTTTTCTCACCGCCGGTATTGGTCCAGGCAGGCACAATATTCTCTCTGAGCAAAGCCGTAACGTGATGTTCGATCACCCGGTCGGCGGCAGGCAAAATTTCAACATGTTCCAGCGGTTCCGGCCAGGCCAGCAGCAGCCCGGCCCCCGCCGTACGCGAAACGGCCCCGAAGCGCATCACCACCGCGCGCTTATCCGGTGCTATCTGCCGGACATTAGAGAACAGCCAGTTTGCGGCCGCAATCAGCGTCATGGCAAACAGCGCCAGGTAGGCCATACGCCCTGCCTGAAACCACGCATTTCCGTGAAAACGGGACAGCGGATTCATGGCGGCGTCCCGTTACTGGCGGCAGGTAATGACGGCGGGCCTTCCACCAGTTGCCGGAACGGTGCCGCATCAGTGCGCAATATCAGCTGAGTGCCTGGCGTGATCACGTTGTTGAGCGTGTCCAGCGATCGCAGCAGATCGTACAATTCGGGGTTACCGGCCCGGGCTTTGGCGTATATTGCCGTGCTCTCCAACTGCGCCTGCGCCTCAATATTGGCCGCGCTGACCAATGCATCGGCCTTAATCACGCGGGCATCGCGCTCAGCGGATGAGCGGATTTCTGCCGCCTGACGCTTGCCTTCAGCAGACCGCTCGGTGGCAATGGTTTCGCGTTCTGCCCGCATACGATCTACCGTGGCATCTAAGGTGACCGACGGCAATGTCAGGCGTTCAACGCCAACCTGCACCAGTTCGATGCCGTAGCTGTCAAGCAACTGACGGGCAATCTGATCATGCAAATGCTGTTCGAAGCCGGAAAGGCGGATTTTGCCGGCGTCTGTGTTCACCAGATCAGCCAGCGCAAAACCGCTGGTGGTGGTTTCCAGCGCCGAGCCGATAAAGGTGCGTATCTGCGCGGCGGCGATATCCGGCTGATTTTGTACCGCACGGATAAAACGCTGTACATGTTGGGGATCGTTTTTCACCTGCCAGACGGTATAAGCCTGCACGATGATCCGTAGCCCGTCACGCGTGCCGACATCCTGCAAGCCACTGGACGTTGTACGGATACGTAAATCCACCGGGATCGCCGTTTCCAGCGGCACCGGCAGATGCCACGCCAGCCCGGGTTGCAGCAGTACACGCACCGGATTACCAAAGCGTGTAATTACCATCGCCTCACCGGAACGCACCTGTACCAGACAGGCTGTGGCGGCAATCAGCGCCACCAGGACAACGGCAATCGTGACCCGCCGCCAGAGTCCGGGGGTTGCAGGCCCGGAATGATGATGGTGATGATGTCCGGCGCCGTGATGATGCCCACCATGTGCGTCATGATCATGTCCGTGGACTTCAGGTTGTGGAGAATCAGTCACCGGGTAATCTCCGCTTTAACAGAATGCGCCGCTTTATCCGCTGCGGGCGTAAATGGCAGGGTAAAACTTCTCAGATCCAGCACCGGTGGCGTTCCGCCGCTGATACGATGATCGATAATCAACACCTTCGGATGCTGCTGCATTGCCAGCGTCAGCTGACTGAAATAACGCCCGGTCAGGAACGACTGCCCGCCGGCCTGATATGCCTGATTTTCTGCGTTGAAGCGCAGCGCCATGATCTGCGCCTGATCGCGATTTTCGTCATTTTTGGCGCTGGCGGCATCCAGCGCCAAACGGGCAAATTGCTGTGCCGCATTCAGTTGCTGTGCAGCTTGCCCTTTCTCACCGGCAATCGCGCTTTGCGCCAATATTTGTGCCGCCTGTACGCCATGATAAGCATCCGCCGCACCTGCAGGCGGATGGATAGATTCAATCACTGTGGCCAGCAATTCCACGCCACTGTTGAGATGATCAAGCTGACTCTGTACTTTCCGGCCAATGTCAGCGGCAAGGCGTGTCTGTTCGCTACCCAACAGACTGTCGAGTGTGCGCGAAGAAAAATCATGTACCAGTACCTGATTGGCGATACTGCGGATCAGCACCGGTATATTTGCGGTGTGATAAAGGCTTGCCATGGCAGCATCATCGTTCATGGCGACCCGGTATACGAAGCGCACGTCCATGTCCATGATTTGGAAACTTTGCCGGTCGTTCGCGGCGCTGGCGATAATTTGGGATTTGTCGCTGCTGTGGCCGGAGTCCCACAGACGGTTGGCACTTTCCGGCGCCGGACCTTCGGCGGTGTCAGCCACCGTGACGGATGCGAGCGTCGCAGCGTCTTCTGACCCCGTGGTAAGTTCATGCACCTCACCGTTATCGACCAACAGCGTGCGGCCAAAAGGCCATGGCAGCCCGGCATGCAAACCCGGTTGCCTGACTGCCACCGGTTTACCGAAGGATTCATAGATCCCACGCTGGGTCAGTGGCACCTCGCTGATGCCCGTCAGCAGCCAGCCGGTCAGTAACAAAATTGCGGCCAGAGGTAACAGCGCACGGCGCATAAAATGAAATGCCCAAATCTGACGAAGATCGATACCAAAATGCTGATGCAGTTCGTTTTGCACAAACTGTAACGGACGCGGCGGCCAGCAAATTTGTGCAGCCAGCAGACTGCCCGCAATAAACTCAGGTTCTTTACCCTCCCGCAGCGGCGAAAACATCGCCATCAGCGCCCGCAGGACAAGCTCCAGCGCCACCAGTCCCGGTAACAATCCGGTAAACATCAGCAGATGCGCCGGCCACACCGAAGCACCATGGGCAAACATCAGCGCTAATGCACTCAGCAAAAAAACGCCAATCAGCATACGCAATATTGGCGCGAGTTTTGCCGCTTCCGGCCATTCCAGCGGGCTTTTAAGCGTCCAGTGACGTTCCAGAACCAGCACCGCAAAAGCGCAAAGAATGAATACCGTACCGGCAAAATACCCCGCAGCACCGGCGTCATTTGCCGGTAACGGTAATCGCCACAATAATGCGATAAGTAATAGTGCCGCTAACGCGGGAAATGCCTGAAAGAACACCTGCGCGTCGACATAACGTAAAACCGGGCGTATCCACGGCCGGGACGCCAGGCGCTGAGAAAATCCTGAAGAGGTATGTGGTGTGGTGTTTTCAGCCGCCATGTCAATGGCAGGCGCAAACTGTTGCTCACGCCAGCGACTGATGCGCCTCGCGCATTGCAGAGAGGCCGCACAAACCCACATCGCGGCCATGATATTGCCGGTCACCCACGGCCAGACTGAGTCAGGGGAAACTATATACAGCATCAGCAATATCAAATATAGCACGCTGCTGATCACCATGATGCCGTTGATAAGCCCGGTCAGCCAGCGTGTGTGGGAGGCGGCCACCTGAAAACTCAGAGGTTTACCGGCGTCATCAGTCCCGGATGCCTTGTTTGTGCTCATGTCTGCTCCGGCAGAGAAAAAATAACCCGCGACGCGGGCACGGAGCCAGCAATTACGCAGTCAGATGAGCGTAACGGTATAACATTACAGAATTTTCAGCGATATGAATTTGGCCGTTTTTTGCCACGAATTGTAAGCGTTTATCTTAAAAGTATGCGGACAGGCAGGCCTGCCCGCTGTCAGCGGTTTGACATCTGCGAGGCCAGGGAATGACACCCACAGATCTTCACCGGAGGCTCCGTTAATCTCTGCATTACTGACTAACGACAATCTGCCCGGAGAAATAAAAACGACCGTATAGGTTGTAAAGTATTGCCTCTATTTCTTTATTAGGATCTCTGCCATCTATGCGATATAACCCATAATTAGGATCAAGAAAATAAGTCAGAATCTCACTCATTCTTATAGCAGCGGTAACATGAAGGTTCTGATTTTCCCTGAGAAGATCAACAGATATGATCACCCCTTGTTTCGTAGATGAGTATGCATTCTCAACATCCAGCCCTTTAATATCCCTGTAATAAGTAAGTGGGTATTCTCTGTAGTATAACCCCGGGACATTGCGTTTAATTTCATTTATTCGTTGTTTTTTGTCCTTGTAAGCGGCTAAGAATTTCAAATGGGACTCTTTACCACCTGATAATACGTAGGCACGAATTCTGTCCATATAATGCGTCTGTTTTCTTGTTGAACGCTCAAATAAGACTTGCAGTGCTGCCTCATCAACATCTTTCGGGAAAACAGACTTTTGTAAGCATTTTTCAGCACTCTGACCCATGGGGCTTTTTAAAACATCGCCAAGCCATGTCAGCACCATTCCCATACACGCGCCTTTAGTTCCAATCTTATCCGCATACCGAACATAAGCTGGCATAATATTACTTATTAATCTATACATAGATCATCCTTAACTTCCCTTCCATTTAAACGAGTTTAATCTGTTAACAGCGAAAGCTATTCACCACCCCGCTGAATGACCAGGATATGAAAACCATACGCTTTTTATATAACAATCAATGATTAATAACTATTAAATATGATTCAGAGTATACCGTTCGGAAAATGAGATGATTATAGTAAAGTGTAAAAATAAAATAGATAACTGAATTTATAATTTCAAATTCAGTTATCTGTCAGATCCACAAAGATGGAAAATAAATTACATTTAACCTATTCGTTACAAATTATCTTCCGCAACATAATATTGCGGATCGTCGAGTTCATGAGAGCAGAAAGGCCCGGCTTTCTTAAGCAGACTGATGCAGTCATGACTCAGATGGCGCAGGCGGATGCTTTTACCGGCTTCAAGATAACGCGCAGTCAGCTTATCAATCGCCTCAACCCCACTGGAATCCATGACCCGCGTACCGGCAAAATCCAGCACCACATTTTGCGGATCGTTTTCAGGATTAAACAGTTCAGCAAATGTCGCCGCAGAACCGAAGAACAGCGGCCCGTCTAGTTTATACACCGTCAGATCGCCTTTGGTTTTGTGCTCACGAATACGGATACGCGCCTGTTGCCAGGCAAAAACCAGCGCTGAGATAATGACGCCGCTGATAACCGCCACAGCAAGATCGGTGAAAATCGTGATGACCGTGACAATCAGCATTACCAGCACGTCGGCTTTCGGCATACGGCGAAGACGCCGCAGCGAACTCCACTCAAAAGTGTTGTAGCAGACAACCAGCATAATCCCGGCCAGCGCCGCGACGGGCAGCAGACCAATATAACCGGAGAGACTGACCACAAACAGAATCAGCAGGATGGCCCCCACCGTACCTGAAATCCGCCCGCGACCGCCGGAGGTAAAATTAATGATCGATTGCCCAATCATCGCACAACCGGCGAAGCAACCGAACAACCCGCAAATGGCATTGCCCGCGCCCTGGGCGATACTCTCGCGGTTACCGTTGCCCTTCTGATTCCCCATTTCATCCAGCACCGTCATGGTCAGCAGCGATTCAATCAGGCCGACCAGCGCGATCACGACGGCATAGGGCAGCACGACTTTCAGCATATCCACATTGAACGGTGCAACCGGCAGGCTGAAATGCGGCAATGCTCCTGAGATATCCGCCAGATCACCCACCCGCAAGGTATGCAGGTTAAAACCGATCGCGACGGCAGAAACGATGATCAGCGCCGCCAGCGAAGCGGGAATGATTTTGGTCAGTTTCGGGAACAGCACCACCACCAGTATCGCCAGTAGCACCAGCCCGTACATCAGTGGCCCCTGCCCGGCAATCATGTGCAACTGAGCCAGCATAATGACAATCGCCAGACCGTTCACGAAGCCGTGAACCGCAGGCAACGGCACCAGCCGGATAAATTTTCCGAGGCGGAAAACCCCAATCAGTATCTGGATCATCCCGGCAAAAATGGTCGCCCACAACACGTATCCCATACCGTGTTGCGCCGCCAGACTCATCAGCACAACTACAATGGAACCCGCCGCGCCCGAGACCATGCCCGGTTTACCGCCAAACAGTGCCGTTACCAGCCCGATAATAAACGCCGTATGCAGACCGACAATCGGTGACAACCCGGCAACCAGTGAAAAGCCGACCGCCTCAGGGATCATTGATACCGCCACCACGAATCCGGCCAGCGTTTCATTCTTCACTTCAGACAACTTCAGACTACGCGGACTAAACATAGAACATCCGGTACATTTCCCGATCAGTTAAAAAATTGTGACAAGTATCTAAAAATGAACCAGACGAGGCAAGGTTTATCCTGTGTGCTGATATCAGGGACGGCCACAAGCGGATCGAGATAAATGTGGTTCTCGTGTATAATGCGGGGAATTGTGGTCATTACATCGTGCGGTTATATTTAATCGTTTGATAATTAAGATATTAAGGTGAGAAAAACATGGGATTCAAATGCGGTATCGTCGGCCTGCCGAACGTCGGTAAATCTACGCTGTTCAATGCGCTGACCAAAGCGGGTATCGAAGCGGCAAACTTCCCGTTCTGCACCATCGAACCGAATACCGGTGTGGTACCTATGCCCGATCCGCGTCTCGACCAGTTGGCAGAAATTGTAAAACCCCAGCGTATCCTGCCTACTACCATGGAATTTGTGGACATCGCGGGCCTGGTAAAAGGTGCCTCTAAAGGCGAAGGTCTGGGTAACCAGTTCCTGACCAACATCCGTGAAACCGAAGCGATCGGCCACGTGGTGCGCTGCTTCGAGAACGACAATATTATTCACGTTAACAATAAAGTGGATCCGGCTGATGACATTGATGTCATCAATACCGAACTGGCGTTATCTGACCTTGATACCTGCGAACGTGCGATTCATCGTGTGCAGAAACGCGCCAAAGGCGGCGACAAAGACGCGAAAGCAGAACTGGCCGCACTGGAAAAATGCCTGCCACAGCTGGAAAACGCCGGCATGCTGCGCGCGCTGGCTCTGACTGAGGAAGACAAAGCGGCCATCCGCTACCTGAGCTTCCTGACACTGAAACCCACCATGTACATCGCGAACGTTAATGAAGACGGTTTCGAGAACAATCCTTACCTCGACGTTGTGCGCAAAATTGCAGAAGCGGAAGGCTCAGTCGTCGTTGCTGTTTGTGCTGCGGTTGAATCGGACATCGCTGAACTCGACGATGCTGACCGTGAAGAATTTATGGCTGAGCTGGGTCTGGAAGAACCGGGCCTGAACCGCGTGATCCGCGCCGGTTATGAGCTGCTGAATCTGCAAACTTACTTCACCGCCGGCGTGAAAGAAGTCCGTGCATGGACCATCCCTGTTGGCGCAACGGCGCCGCAAGCTGCAGGTAAAATCCACACTGATTTTGAGAAAGGCTTTATCCGCGCACAAACCATCGCATTCGACGATTTCATCACCTACAAAGGTGAGCAAGGCGCGAAAGAAGCGGGCAAAATGCGTTCAGAAGGCAAAGACTACATCGTTAAAGATGGCGACGTGATGAACTTCCTGTTTAACGTCTGATTCCAAACTCAGCGCATATTGTTCTGAAACCTCTGCGAAAATCCACGTCATGGCGTGGATTTTTCTTTTTATCGCAAAGGTCTGCTTAAAAGTGGCTGTCCGGGCCTTCTTTCATTTCTCCTTCTGCCGCATTACGGGATATATTAGCGGCACAAACGTAAAATTATCTTTTTGTAACGGATAACATTTCAATGGCACTGATCCCAAAAAACTACCAGCGTCTGGAAAGCGGATATCGCGAGAAAGCGCTGAAAATCTATCCGTGGGTATGCGGGCGCTGTTCGCGGGAGTTTGTTTACTCAAACCTGCGTGAATTAACGGTTCACCATATCGACCATGATCATACCAATAATCCGGAAGATGGCAGTAACTGGGAGTTGTTATGTCTGTATTGCCATGACCACGAACATTCAAAATACACTGAGGCTGACCAGTACGGCACAACCGTTGTGGCAGGAGAAGATGCACAAAAAGATGTTGGCGAAGCCACCTACAATCCCTTTGCCGATTTGAAATCGATGCTTAATAAGAAAAAATAGAATCCGATGCCGTAACCCTGCGCATTCGCTTAAAATCCACGCCCTGCCGTGGATTTTTTTATGCTGTCTCCGCCCGCTCTCCCGAAAACATTTGCCCCTGAGATTTTTCTTGCATCCCAAAGCGCCATACGCATAATCGCAAATTCAAATAATAATGATTCTCAGTCCTTTTTACATTAGGGTTACACTATGCGCGAAAAAATTTCACCTGCGGGGTTTACACCGACCCTGCTGGCCCTGTTTGTCAGCGTCAGCTGCACGCCTGCACTCGCGGCCACAGCCCCTGCTCCGGCGACCGGTTCAACAGCTGCGGCGGGCGATACGATGACCATCGTCAGTACGCCGGATAATGAATTCCGGCCCGGCGGTAATCAGCTGGTTCCGGCCTATCTGGACGGCCAGGTGGCACATGGTGGCCGTCTTGGTATGCTTGGCGAACAGAATGCGATGGATGTGCCGTTTAACATCATCGGCTTCACCTCAAAATTGATGCAGGATCAGCAAGCCAGAACCATTGCTGACGTCGTGCGCAATGATGCCGGTGTTCAGAACGTTCAGGGGTATGGCAACTTCGCGGAAACCTACCGTATCCGTGGCTTCGAACTCGATGGTGATGACATGACGTATGGCGGATTACCCGGCGTGGTTCCCCGTCAGGTAATTGATACGTCATTAATTGACCGGGTGGAAATCTTCAAGGGTGCGAACGGATTACTGAACGGCGCGGCGACAAGCGGCGTTGGCGGCATGATTAACCTTGAGCCAAAACATGCGGATGACGCGCCGCTGACCCGCGTGGGTGTGGATTATACCTCTTCCTCGCAGGTCGGCGGCACGCTGGATCTGGGCCGTCGTTTTGGTGATGACAATCAGTTCGGTGTCCGTCTCAATGCCGTTAACCGCGAAGGTGAAACCGGTATTGATGGTGAGAAAAAACGCACCACCGCAGCCTCGCTGGGCCTTGATTATCGCGGTGATCGACTTCGTACCTCGGTGGATATGGGCTATCAAAAGAAAACCTTCCACGACGCCCGTCTTGGCGTAAATATCAGTGGTGTGGATTTCATCCCGAAAGTGCCATCCAACAGTCACAATTACAGTCAGGACTGGATATACAGCAATATTGAGTCCGAATTTGGTATGGCCAAAGCGGAATATGATGTGACCGATAACTGGACAGTGTATGGCGGCGTGGGTGCACAACATTCGCATGAAACCGGTGACTATGCCTCCCCTGCGCTGAAAGAGGCTGACGGAACGGCAACAATAGGCCGTCTGGATACCAACCGCATCATCAATAACTTCAGCGGAATGGCAGGCATTCGCGGCAATTTCGATACCGCATTTATTACCCACAAGGTCAATTTCGGTTATTCCGCCCTGACTTCACGCAATAATACCGCGTGGCGTATGGCCTACGGTGCCAATGCCGAAAACACCAATATTTATCACACCACGAATGTCCCGAACCCGACACCTAATCTGTCTGGCGGTCATTATGACGACCCGCTGACCACCGGGCGTAACCGGACTCAGGGCTATCTGTTAGCCGACACGCTGGGCATTCTGGATGACACCGTACTGTTCACCGTCGGTGCCCGTCATCAGAAAGTGATCGTACGTAATTACAAGAATGCGACCGGCGCTGAAGACGTGTCATCACGTTACAGCGACAGCCGCTGGATGCCGACGTACGGCGTTGTGTACAAACCGTGGCAGGTTATTTCCCTGTACGCCAACCACACCGAATCTTTACAACCCGGTGATGTGGCACCGGACACAGCGAAAAACTACGGTACAACCACCGGCATTGCGCATTCAAAACAAAACGAAGTGGGTGTAAAAGCGGACTTCGGGCGTGTTGGCGGTTCGTTTGCGTTATTTGAAATCAAAAAACCTTCAGGCATCCTCAACAGTCAGGATTTCTACGGCATGGACGGTGAGCAACGTAACCGGGGTGCAGAACTGAACGTCTTTGGCGAGCCGGTGCTGGGCCTGCGTCTGAACGGCAGCGCCACCTGGATTGATCCGGAAATGACCAAAACAGAAGACAATACCTACAACGGTAAAGATGCGATTGGCGTGCCGCGTTACAACCTGGTTCTGGGGGCGGAATATGACATTAAACCGGTTGACGGCCTGACGGCCACCGCGCTGGTGAATCATTCCGGCTCCCAGTGGGCAGACTCCGCCAACACGAAGAAAATTGACGCTTATACCGTTCTGGATCTTGGCGTGCGCTACCGGACCAAAATTAACCAAAATGATATGGTCTGGCGTGCGGGTGTTGATAACGTGACCAACGAAAAATACTGGTCAAATATCGACAGCACCGGAACCTATATCTATCAGGGAGAACCGCGTTCGCTCAAAGTCTCAATGACGTACGACTTCTGATCCTGATGTAAAAAACCGATATAAAAAAGGGATGCACACAGCATCCCTTATTTTTTGCAGTGCGGAGTTTTTATTGGCTGTTTTCCGGCGGCGGTAAGATGACCGTGATCTTCAGCCCGCCCTGCGTTTTCTTCGCTGCACGGATCTGCCCGCTATGAGCTTCACAAATCGCACGGGCGATGGATAAACCTAATCCGCTACCCCCGGAATGCCTTGCACGAGAAGATTCTGCCCGGCTGAAGCGTTCAAACATAACAGGCAGAAAACTGTCATCCACACCCGGCCCCTTATCCTGAAACGTTATCTCATAACCGCCATTGCGGGGGGCGATCGCGATGTCCAGACGCTGTCCTTCCAGCGCATAACGCAATGCATTCTCCATCAGAATGGTAAATACCTGCCCGAGCCGGAACGGATCACCGATATAACGGCACGGGGCACCCGGCGTCAGGGTGATATCAAAACCGGCTTTCGCCGACTGAGGTTTCAGCCATGTAATCCGCTCGCGCAGCAGTTCTGCCAGATCCAGCTCTGTCTTACTGAGGTTCAGCTGACCGGCATCCGCCAGCGACAGCAAATGCAGTTCGTCGATCAGACGGTTCAGATGCAAAAGCTGTGTCATCACCATCTGCAACTGCTGCGGCTCCGGGCGGAACACACCGTCCAGCATGCCCTGTAAACGCCCGACCGCCGCCGTGAGCGGCGATCGCAGTTCATGCGCCATCGCCACATGGGAGGCCCGCAACTCCCGCTCATAGCGTGAAAGTTGCAGCATCATGGCGTTAAAATCATCGGTGAACTGTATCAGCTCCGCCGGGGCATTTTTCACCGGCTCAGCCCGCGTATTGAAATCCCCCTGCGTGACCGCACGCGCCACCTGCGCCAGACGGCTAAATTGCGACGAAAGCGGACGCGCGGCTTTTAATCCCAAAATAGCGATAAACGGCGTCACCACTAATACCAGGATGCCAACCATAAGCCAGTCGGCCGAAGCGATGGAAGGATCGGAGTACCGCGCCCCCCAGCCCTGATCGACAATCTCATGAAAGCGCGTGAGGTTAAGATCCGGATTGTCCCGCAGCAGGTAGAATTCTGCCCTGAGCGCGGGAGACATATGGTGCAATACCCAGAGATTCTGAATGGCAAAACGCAGCCACATGCACAACGCGATCACGACCACACTGCCGATGGCCAGCGTCAGGACCCGCACACAAATCCAGCGCCACAAGGACTGATAATTTGACGGATTCATGGTTGTCTGAACCGGTAACCGACGCCACGCACGTTGACTAATACGTTAACGATACCTGCGGACTCGAGTTTTTTGCGCAGGTTATAGACATGCGTATCAACCACCCTTTCCAGCGCCTCGCTTTCCGGCAGACAATGTTCCAGTAAGTACTGACGTGAGAACGGTCGTGTCGGTGCCCGCATCAGTGTGCTCAGAACGCCAAATTCTGTTGGTGTTAAATCAAGATAATGCGATTCGCCCGAGGTTGAGCGAACCGCCGCCGTCAGCGCCTCGACATCCACGTCGAGTCCCTGCCAGCGCAACACGGCGGGGGTGCTGTTTTCCTCTGCTGCAACACGGCGCAGCACTGCCTGCACCCGGGCCACCACTTCCCCCGGATTATAAGGTTTGACCACATAATCATCCGCACCGAAACGCAGCGCGCCAATTTTATCGGGCATGTCGCCCATCGCTGTCACCATGATCACCGGCGTGGTGCTTTCACGCCGCAGCGATGCCAGAACATCGGTGCCACGCATTCCCGGCAGCATGACATCCAGCAGAATGAGATCCGGCTTCCAGCGCAGCGCGTGCTCCAGCCCGGAAAGGCCGTCACCGGCAATTTGCACGTCATACCCTTCACGTTTTAAATAAGCATCGAGAACATCTGCCGCATCGGCATCATCTTCAATAATCAGGATCCGCTTTGTCTGCATCGTGGTCGCCTTGACTGTTTCATCATAAATTCCCGGCAGTTTACTGCACTGCCTCTTCTTACTTCAGGTTTCAGACGCGGCTGCAATCCGCTACGAAACATACGTTTGGGTGATGAGGGATTATAATGATATCCAGAAAACTAATACTGCACATTACCTGTTTCAGTGTTTCCTGTATTGCCTCCCGGTTCGGCCTCCGGCGGGTGATCGTTACTGTCACCCGATCCGCAGGCAAAACCCTGCAAATTTCGCGGGCCACGCGCTTTCTGAGGGCTCAAAAGCATAAAACCCCGGATCCGGTTCATGCGATTATCGGGCGGCTATTTCGGGGATAATTGTCACAGGCAACGCCCCGCTTCCAAATTTATCCTTCAGGAAAAAAAGATGACGACCTTAAACGAAAAACTGGCCTGGCGTTACGCAACCAAGAAGTTTGATGCGACCAAAACGGTACCGGCCGAAAAGATTGAAAATATTATTGAGGCCGTGCGTCTGGCACCGACCTCAAGCGGCCTGCAACCCTTCGAACTGTTAGTGATCACCAATCCTGATATTCGTGCAAAAATCCGCACCGTTTCCTGGGATCAGGCACAGGTTACTGACTGTTCTCACCTGCTGGTATTCGCAGCATGGGATGACATCACACCTGAACGCGTGAACATGATGTTTGACCTGACCAATGAAGTCCGTGGTTTTAAAAACGAAGGCTGGGAAAGCTACCGCCAGAAGCTCTTGGCTATCGTTGCTGAACGCGGTACCGAAGCCAATTATCAGGCCGCCGCGCGTCAGGCCTACATTGGTTTAGGCGCCGCGTTGATTGCCGCCGCGTTTGAAGAAGTTGATGCGACGCCGATGGAAGGGTTTGATCCTATTGCCGTGGATGAAATCCTCGGCCTGAAAGACAAAAACCTGCGCAGTGTCGTGATCCTGCCGCTGGGCTATCGCGCCCATGAAGGTGACTGGCTGGTGAACCTGAAGAAAGTTCGCCGCAGCCGTGAAAACTTCGTGACCGAAATCAAATAATATCAGGCCACCGGCCCTGTCCGACCGGTGGCCTTGCCCCCTAAAAGTCTGCGTGCTTTACTGACTCCCTCTTGTCCACAGTGATCAACACCACAAAAATCCGCAATAAACAGATCCCTTATTAAAAAAACCGTATCCGGGCTAAATATCTGCATAAAAATGCCGATAACACATGCAGATAAATTATTTTCACTGACTTTGTGACTTATTGTGAGGTTATATATGTTAAGAAAGCTTCGCAATAAGGTAAAAGTCGAGTTGTATTTTTGGATCGGGTTATTCATAGTAATTTATTTAATTTCTCTGTATTTTAATATGAATGAAATTCTTTATTCTTTCTTTACTTCATATGAAACCTACAATTTAGATGAAATTTTCATCGCACTCAATGTGACTGGTTTTCTTGGCCTGATTTTTTCCTTTATGAGAATAAAGGCCATGGAGAAGGAAGTGACCCGTCGAATGGAGGCCGAACAGAATTTTCATTGGGTTGAATGTCATGATCCCGTGACGGGATTACCCAATACAATCACATTAACCTCTGCCATTGCCCAATATAATAATGAAAACAAAAACAGCTTCGGTGTATTCACTATAGAAATAAACAGACTGAAGGATATTAATGATATTTTCGGCCATGACTATCATAATGGAATATTTAAGATCGTGGCAGAGAGACTGGTGAATATTTTTCCGGGTTGCGTTTATAAACTCACAGCAGATAGTTTCCTTGTTCTGAAAGCTAATATTGATAATACCAATCTGACATTGCTGTCCGGGCGGGTTATGCGCACCTTATGTTCACCTGTTAATCTGGACGGAATTACATTCAATATTTCTGCCAATATGGGTATTTCACGATTTCCGGAAGATTCGTCCGATCTTAAAAAGGTCATTCAGCAGTCCGATTGTGCCATGCACGTTGCTAAAAAAGCCGGCAGAGAGCAGATCAGAGCATTCGCTGCGGGCATGGAAGATTCTCTGTTATCCATGGCACAACTGGAACGTGATTTTAAATCAGCGTTGCAAAACAAAGTTTTTGTCAGTTATTACCAACCCTTAGTGGATCTGAAATCAGAAAAAACTATAGGTTTTGAAGCCCTTGCCCGATGGGAAATCTCGGAGGGAAAATTCATCCCACCCTCCAGGTTCATTGCTCTTGCTGAAGACACGGGGGCAATAGCGGAACTGACAGAATATCTCTTACGGGAGGCTTGCCTTGATGCGCTAAAATGGCCATCTGACAAACTGTTGTCCTTTAATCTTTCACCTTTACTTTTATGTAACAAGGATCTTAAATCAAGAATCATAGATATTCTTGACGATGTGGGTTTTCCGCCGGAGCGTCTGGAAGTTGAAGTCACGGAAAGTGCGTTGTTTAGCGATAAACACCTTGCCAGGCATACCCTTAAAAGACTCCGTGACGCAGGCGTTAAAATTGCTCTCGATGATTTTGGCACAGGATATTCAAGCCTTTCCCAGCTCTGCAACTTCCCTTTTGATACCTTAAAAATTGATAAGAGTTTTATTGATACATTCCAGACGAATGAGAAACAGAATAAAATTGTTTGTTCGATTCTCTCCCTTGCCCATGCACTCAACGTGAAAGTTGTTGCTGAAGGCATTGAATATGAAAGTCAGCTTGTTATTTTACAGGAACTCGGATGTGATATTGGTCAGGGGTATTTCCTCGGAAAACCGGCCCCTGTAGCCCATATTCATCAATCAATAAAATCACCTTTAACAGAAGCCTAAAAGGTCACACCGGCATGACGCGGTGACCGGCGGGTGAACTGTTGTTCGGTCATCGTCATGCCCCACTGGTCGCCCTGCCATTCTTTCATCAGTTCGAAACCAAACGATTCATACAGACGTCGCGCAGCATTAAGACCACTGAAGGTCCAGAGCTGAACAGCGTCGAATCCGCGCCCGTCGCAAAACGCTATCGCTTCACTGAGCAGTTTTCTGCCCATGCCCGCTTCCCGGCAGCGGTTATCAAGAATAAACCAGCGCAGGTGGGCTTCGTTATTTCCCAGATCCTGACCGTCTATAGCCACTGAACCTATCACCCGACCATTGCTGACCGCCAGCCAGACCCGGTTGCAGGGTTCATGCAGACGCCCGCAGAACTCGGCCAGTCCGCTGGCAACCTTTCCCTCAAAGAAATGCCCGAAGTTGTAATTATTGGCGTAATACGTGCCATGCATTTCCACAATCCGGCCAATCATGCCCGGCTGATATCCCGTGACGATTTCAATGGTTTGTTGGGGTGCAGCATTGTCCGCGTCGCGACAGCGTTCAAGGGCGCGGGCATACGCCGTCAGGCCGTTGGCGACGGCTTGCTGCTGCGTAGCATCCAGATTTTCCAGCGCCTTGATCACGCGCATGGCGCCGTATTCATTAATCCGCCCGACCGTCTGTATGCCCTTTTCCGTGAGTGTCAGCTGTTTCACCCTGGCATCATTTTCCACCGGTACTTCCTGCAGTTCACCCGCAGCCAGCAAGCGGGCAAGCATGCGGCTGACGCTGGATTTTTCCAGCCCGAGGATCTGCACCAGCTGTGCGGCGGTCATCGCGCCCTGATTTTCAATTTCCACCAGGCTGTGTACGGCAGAAGGTGAATATTCCGTGGCTGCCAGTGTGGCGTTCATAAAACCCAGTTCGCGTACCATAAGGCGCGAGGAGGAACGGATTTCTTCGATTAAGGCGTGGTCTGGCATGAGTTTACCCGGGCTTCTGGTTGATAGTTGTATCATACAACCATCAACCTCTGTGCACTGTCAAGATCGCGATACAGATTGTGCATGACAATCCGGCACGTTATGTGCAGGATGGATTTTTTCTTTCCGGGGATCATTCATGAGCGTAAAAACGGCATCGCTGGAAAGCCGTATCCGGCAGCAATGGGATCAGCTTTCGTTGCATGAACAACGTTTAGCCGATGTCCTGTTAGCAGCGCCGGGCCAGCTGGCGATGAATACCGCGACTGAACTGGCGCAGAGCGCGGGCGTATCCAAAGCGACCGCCACACGATTCTTTCGCCACATCGGTTATGAAAGCTACGATGCTGCCCGCCGTCAGGCGCGTGAAATGCAAAACAGCGGCTCGCCTCTGTATCTTCAGGCCGCACCCAGCGCTTCGCCTCTCGGCACGCTGATACAAAATCATCTGGAAAAAGAGGTTTCCAGCCTGGTGAACACGTTCCGTTCACTGGAAGATGACCAGATGGAAGCCTGCGTGAAGGCCATTGCCAAAGCGAAGCGTGTGGTGGTGATGGGCTGGCGTCACAGTCAGACCATCGCCATGCTGATTTACCGCGACCTGATCCACGTTCACCCCGACGTCCGCCTGCTGCCGCGCGCCGGTGATTCGCTGGCAGAACATCTGGCAGCGCTCGGCCCGCAAGATGTGGTGATCTGCGTCGGGCTGCGTCGCCGTATGCCTGTACTGGAAACCGCCATGAGTGCCCTGGCTGACATGCAGGTGCCGATGCTGTATATCTCCGATGTGTTGGCCGGTAAACCGGCGAAATATGCCAACTGGGTCTTGCGCTGCCATACCGACGTTAATCTGATTTTCGACAGTACCGTGGCGCTCTCCGGCGTCTGTAACCTGCTCTGTTCACTGGTCGCCCGTAGCATGGGTAAAACCGGCAGCTACCATCTCGCCACCATCGAAACCCTGCACCAGAGCCTCGAAGAACTGGAGTAATGCGCCGCACTGGCGCAACGGTTGAACACTTATCCCCAAATCAGTGCAGCGGCGGATCTTTCCGCTGCTTTTTCATTCCCGCCAATGAAACCAGAGAAATAAAAATATTATAATAAGAAACGTTTGTTTCTCATTGATTATCGAAGAAAAAAATGTTTCCCATCATATTCAGGCGGCGACTGTTTAAAAAAGTGGCATGGAAACTGCTCTGTGGTCAGTGACATTTCACCCACACCAGGGAATCACCATAATGAGAAAAATAGCACTGCTGATCGCTGCTTTAATCACTGCTGGCGCGGCCGGCACCGCACACGCTGACACGCTGTCAGACATCAAAAGCAGCGGTAAAATCACCGTCGGCATCGACCCGACCTTCCCGCCTTATGAGTTCACCAACGATAAAGGCGAGATCACCGGCTACAGCGTGGCGATCATGCAATCTTTCGCCAAAGACCTCGGCGTGAAACTGGAGTTTCAGAAAACTGCGTTCAGTGGCATCCTGCCCGGCCTGATCTCCGGCTCATTCAATGCCGAAGGTTCTTCCCTTAACGTCACCGCCGAACGCGCCAAAAAAGTACTGTTCACGGTGCCTTACAGCAAAACTGTCAATGGTGTGCTGGTGCGCGCGGAAGATGTGAAAAAATTCAGCGGCAAAACGTTGTCGCCGGAACAGTTGTCTGGCCTGAGCGGAGCTGTGAAAAGCGCCAGCGTGCCGGAACAATTGCTGAAGGGCTTTAACGAAACGCTGACCAAAGAAGGCAAAAAGCCGATCACCATCATCAGCGTGGATACGCTGGATCAGACCGTCAGCACGCTGATGACTAAACGCGCCAATTTCGTGTTTGACGACATTTCGGTGCTCGCGCCGATCGTTAAAAAATACCCGAACAAAGTCGCTCAGGTTGGCGAAGCCGGTCCGTCGCAGTGGATGGCGTGGGCAACACGTAAAGACGACACCAGCCTGAACAAAGCCATCAGCAATCATATTTTGGCGATGCAGAAAGACGGCGAACTCACCACGCTGCAAAAACAGTATCTCGGCACCACCTTTACCGTACCCGCCAGCGATTTCATTCCTCAGGAGTAAGTTATGTGCCAATCCCTGCTGACGGTGCCCGCCGGTCATGGCAAAACCTTTACCGTGAACAAAGGGCAATTTATTACCGTCACTGATGCCCAGGGGCAGCAGGCCGCCGATTTTGTGGCCGTGAATGCCGCCGACCTGAATGAAAAACTGTCGCCGGTGCATACGCGTCAGCATCTTCGTTCGCTGCTCTTCAAACCCGGTGAGGCGCTGTGGTCAAGTGAAAACCGCCCGATGTTGCGCATCGTCGCCGACACCATTGGTATTCATGATGCCAATGTTCCGGCCTGTGACCGCACGCGTTTCAGTATTGATTTCGGCGTTGAAGGCCATCGCAACTGCGTCGATAACCTGCTTGAAGGCATGAAGGCACACGGCGTGACCTATTTCAGCCTGCCGGAACCGTTCAACCTGTTCCAGAACGGGCCGGTCACCGCCGATGGCCGCATGGAAGTCACGGATCCGAACAGTAAAGCCGGTGACTGTATTGTCTTTGAAGCCCTGTGTGACCTGATTTGCGCGGTGTCGTCCTGCCCGCAGGACATCATTCCCGGCAACGGTTTACAGGTCACGCCGATTGATATTCAGGTCAGCAATCATTACCACGGGGGAAATTCAGCATGCTGTTAATGCGTCAAGGCTGGGCCGAAAGCGAAGTCCGTCCGCTGGCCAGGCCGGTAGATATCAAAGCCGGTGAGACGGGCTCCATTCGCGTGCTACGCGGGCAACTGTTACGCATCACGGCAGCGGGCGAAGGCGCGGTGGCCTCACTGTTTGGCTTCAGCCTGAGCGACCCTGCCGTCTGGCTGTCGGTTCATCACACCCGCGTATTCAGCAACAGCTATCTGTTGGGTTCCGGGATGCGTCTGGTGAATAACCGCCGTCGTCCGGTGATGGTGCTGGGCAAAGACAGCGTAAAACGCCATGACCTGCTGCTGCCGGGTTCGACCACCGCATGGCTGACTGAGCGTGGTTATCAGGGGGATGGCTGCATTGAATCGGTAAAAAGTGAACTGGCACGTCTGGACATGAACGTGCCGAAACTGCCGGATCCCATCAATCTGTTCATGCACGTCCGGCTGACACGCGAAGGTGATATTTTGCCGGAAACCAACCGCACACAGCCGGGCGACAGCATTACCTGTCGCGTGGTGGCCGACACGCTATTTATCGTTTCCGCCTGCTGCACCGGTATTGAAGGCAATGATAAACCCGCGCCGCTGAAGCTTTCGGTCGCGGAAAATCTGTCAGCATTTGACGAGGAATAACGCATGTTGGGGCTGGATAACCAGGTGATTGCAGCACTTCCCGAATTAGGCCATGGCCTGCTGATGACGCTGACACTTACCGTCCTGGCGGCGCTGCTGAGTCTGTTGTGTGGGCAAATCATCTGCTTTATCCAGTTGCGCAATGCCAGGCTATGGCGCGTCACCGGGCGGTTGTATGTCAGCCTGATGCGTGGCACACCGGCTATCGTGCAGCTCTTTGTGGTGTTCTTTACCCTGCCGCGTCTCGGCCTCGGTGGTCAGCCAATGCTGGCGGCCGTGCTGGCGATTGGCCTGAACAGCGGCGCGTACGTCGCGGAAATCTTGCGGGTCAATCAGAGTCTGGTGACCCGTGGACAACGTGAAGCGGCGCGCACGCTGGGGCTGAACCGCTGGCTGACATGGTGGTATGTGATCAATCCGCAGGTGATCCGCGCCAGCCTGCCGATGCTGGTGAACGAGTTTACGATTTTACTGAAAACTACGCCGCTGGCGTCCGTTGTGGCGCTGACCGAACTGACCTATGCCGGACAAATCGTGATCGCCCGTACCTACGACGCCACGCAGGTACTGTTACTGGTATCAGCCGGATATTTGCTGATCGCACTGCCGCTCATCAGCGTAGTACGACATCTTGAAACAAAACGGAGGATGGCGTAATGGACTGGCAGGCAATTCTCATGTCATTGCCGTCGCTGGGCGATGGCATGTTGTCGACCCTCGGCCTGTGTGCCCTGGCGGCCATCTGTTCCCTTCTCTGGGGCACACTCATGGCCGTCGCACTGATGCGTGCCCCGCCATTCTGGCAACGGTTACTGCATCTTTACACCAGCCTGACGCTGGCGCTTCCGCTGCTGATCGCTATTTATCTGCTCTATTTCGTGCTGCCGGAATACGACATCACTTTTACCTCACCGCAGGTCGGTGTGCTGGCGCTGACATTGTATTACGCGCCGTATATTGCGCAGGTTGTACGCTCGGCGATTGAGATGTTGCCCCGCGGCCAGTGGGAAGCCTGTCGTGTGTTAGGGCTGAGCCGTACGGAACAGTTGCGCGATGTGGTGTTACCGCAAACGCTGCCGCAGATGCTGTCACCGCTGGTCGGGCTGATGATCGGCCTGATTAAAGACTCCGCCCTGCTGTCGATTGTGTCAGTGCAGGAGTTTATGTACGCCGCCAGACAGGCGATTTCTGAGACTTACGCGCCGCTGGAGATTTATCTCACGGTCGCGCTGTGTTACTGGATGCTGAACAGTTTGATTGACTGGCTGGCGCGCCATATTGAATTTCGCATGACGCGCTATCGTCGTGGCATGCAACATTAACCAGGAGAAAAAAATGTCGGTTGAATTTGAGCATCGTGACATCCGGTTGATCCCCGCCCGCCACGGTAAAGCCGTGCGTCTGGCGAAAGGCGAAGCCGTGCAGGTCGTGAATTTGTACGGCACACAAGTGGTGGATTGCTGGGCGTATAACGCCGAAGACGTCAGTGAATATATGTGTATGGAAGCCACGCGCGTGTGGAATCAGAGGCTGAATCCACAGGTGGGTGACAGCTTTATCACCAGCCAGCGCCACCCGATTCTGACGCTGGTCGCCGACACCTCACCCGGCGTGCATGACACTTTTATGGCCGCCTGCGATGCGCGTCGTTACGAGTTACTCGGCTGCACCGAACCGCACCGCAACTGCCACGACAACCTGTTTGAAGGCATGGCGGAACTGGGCGTAACACTGCCGCACGGCAATCTGGCCTCGTTCAACATCTTCATGAACATTCAGGTACAACCGGACGGCCGTACCCTGAAAACCCTGCCCGTGGTCACGCGCCCTGGCGACTACATTATCCTGCGCGCCGAAATGGACTGCTACGTCGCCTTCTCCGCCTGCCCGCAGGACATCGTCAGCATTCAGGGCCAGGGTGATAACACCCCGCGAGATGCGGAGTTACGCATTCTGACCTCAGGTTTCCCGCAGGTACAGTTGCAGGGGGCCTGGGTACCTGAAGGGGTTTAAGGCGGCGCAAAGAAACGGGCTGATAGCCCGGTCAGATCCTCCCCTGCGCAGGGGGAGGAGCAAAATCCCCTTTATCTTCCTGCCGGTTCCGGCCGGACTGCGCCTTCCAGCGCAGCCTTTAATTCACTTTCGGTCATCCGCACACAATAGGACGGCATGCCGCACTGGAAGCGCCAGCCTTCGGAAAGTGCGCCGACATCAACGGCGTCAAAACCAAATGCGTCGTATAACGCAATGACCGTTTTTTTCGTTTCCGCATCATCGCCGGCGACAGGCAATGCCCGGCGTTGCGGGTTTCCGGCAGGTAAGCCGTCTTTTTCAAGATCCGTCATCTGAATCGCATTGAACGCTTTGGTGATTTTTGACTGTGGCAGGGAGCCTGCAAGATATTCGCTGGTGGTCGTGGTCTGATTGTCCAGTTCTGCCACCTGACCGTCACGTTCGGGATAATAATTCACAGCATCGATGACCGGTTTTCCGGCGATTTCCGCGACCGGCAATTGCCCGATAGCCGTCAGTGGCACAGCAATCACCACGATATCGCCAAAAGCAGCCGCTTCTGTGGCCGTACCGATTTCACACCCGATCATCGGCCTGAGGCTGAATAACGTCTGAGGCCCCCGCGAATTACTGAGCATGACCTGATGTCCGGCTTTTATCGCCAGTTTCGCCACTGCCCGGCCCACAAAACCTGCCCCGATAATGCCTATTTTCATGATTTTTACCTTTCATTTTGTTGTCGATAGGTTAAGAATAATTCCCTACTCAATATTGATAAATCGTCGCTATCGACACACACAAACAACATATAAGAGGGAATCGTGGATCGTTTAACCAGCATGAATGTATTCGTCAGAACGGCCGATCTCGGTTCTTTCGCGGCCGCAGCTGAGGCATTACGTATTTCCCCGCAAATGGTCGCGAAGCATATTGCCCGTCTTGAATCGCGACTGGGGACGCCACTGATCAACCGCACGACACGGCGTCAGCATCTTACGGATATCGGACGCAGTTATTATGAGCGCTGTAAAATCGTGCTTTCAGAAGCCGAAGCGGCGGATGCCATCGCCCTTGAGATGAAAATCACGCCTTCAGGCACTTTGCGCGTTAACGCTCCGGTTACCTTCGGCACATCCTCGCTGACGCCTTTCATCACGCACTATCTTGCACAATATCCGGAGACACAAATAGAGCTGACCCTGAGCGACCGTCTGGTCGATCCGGTTGAAGAAGGTTATGAGGTGATCCTGCGGATTGGTGAACTCACTGACAGCCAGATGATTGCTTATCCGCTGCGACCGTACCGGCTGATTGCCTGTGCGTCTCCGGACTATCTTGCCCAAAATGGGGTGCCGGAAACGCCTGCAGAACTGGCCAACCATTCATGTCTGGTTTACGGTATCTGGTCGCCACAGGCCCCCTGCCGCTGGCAATTTTATAAAGAAGGAAAAATGCAGGAAATTCACCCAGAGGGCCGTTTGCGCTCGAACGACTGGCGCGCGCTGCTGCACGCCGCTGTCAGCGGATATGGCGTGACACTGGGGCCGGAAGATGTGCTGAAGGAAGAAATAAATGCAGGACGGCTGATACAGGTTTTACCCGGCTACGAAGGCCCTTCGCGACCAATGCATGTACTGACACCTGCCGGTTTACGGCAAACTGTGAAGATCCGCAGTTTTATTCAGGCGGTAAAACAAGCATTTGGCTGAACCCCCGGGCCAAAAAAAATCCACGCTTGTGCGTGGATTTTCACTTTGACGCGGTGAACAGTCAGAAGGTTACCGTTTCGCCAGCGCCGCCGCATTTTTACCGGCCAGAATGCCGAAGATAATAATATCGGCGACAGCATTACCACCGATGCGGTTCGCACCGTGGATACCACCGACCACTTCGCCTGCGGCCCAGGCACCGGTGATCGCCTGTTTCTGCACATTAAGCACGGCGGTATCAGGGTTAATGGTCACGCCACCCATGGTGTGATGCACACCCGGTGCGATGCGGATGGCAAAGAACGGGCCCTGATTAAGCGGGTGACGCAGCGCAGTCGTGCGGCCAAAGTCTTCGTCTTTTTTCTCCACGACAAACAGGTTGTAGCGCAACAACGTTTCCGACAGCGTGTGCGGATCCATATTCAGCTTCACCGCCAGTTCTTCCGGCGTAGGCGCGCTGATCACAAAGCCTTTGGCGATATACTCGTCGGCCGCTTTGTTACCCGCCCGCACCTGTTCGTCGAAGATCACCCATGCACTTTTTTCCGGTAACGCGATAATCCCGGCAGATACTTTGTCGCGGGTTTCCATTTCATTATAGAAACGCTTCCCGGCCTGACTGATCAGGATCGCACCCCCGCCACGGATCGCCTCTGAAATCAGATAAGAAGTCGTCTGCTCTACCGTCGGGTGGATCTGAATTTCGCCCATGTCAACGGTATCTGCGCCCAGTTTTTGCAGCAAGGCAATCCCGCTGCCGGTTGCACCTGCATGGTTCGTGGTCACGAAACCATCCAGTTCAGGGCGATATTTCACCACCATCTCGCGGTTGGCACTGAATCCTCCGGTGGCGACAATCACGCTTTTGGCATTCAGAATGCGGCTGTCATTGTATTCATCCACCACTTTAACGCCGGTCACCACGCCATTTTCAGACAGAATTTCGGCGACGGTGGTTTCGAGCAGCACTTCGATATCGCGCTTGTTGATGTTTTTCACCAGACCGCTGATCAGGAAGCCGCCGACTGCTGAACGATCCGCCGGACGATGCGTGCGGTCGATGCTCATCCCGCCGGTGATGGTGATATCGTTCAGTTCGATCTCTTTCGCCGCCAGCCATTCAACCGCTTCCGGGGCCAGTTCCACAAACTCTCTCAGCAGCACCGGATTGTTTTTGAATTTGCCGCCCTTCAGCGTTTCGTCATAAAACAGCTCTTTGCTGTCTTCGATGCCTTTCAGTTTCTGGAAACGGGTTTCTGCGGCGTTCATCCCCACTGAAGCTTTGATGGTATTGCCGCCGATGGTCGGCATTTTTTCGATAATCACCACATGCGCGCCTTCGTCATGTGCCTGAATCGCCGCAGCCAACCCTGCGCCACCGCTGCCCACCACCACAACATCATAGTTTTGCGGCGCCTGCGGGTTACCGCCCTCTTCAATAACATGTTCTTTACTGGACGTCGCCAGCGCACGTGAGACCGCTTTTTTCAGCGCCTCACTCTGGGTGGTCGCGCCGGTAATGGCATCGACATGCGGACTGTTGGCGACCAGCATACGGGTTCGCAGGCTTTCAAACGTGGTGGTGAAATCGACGTCCAGCGAGTCATCTTTGACCAGTGCAATATCAGTAATACGGTCAGTATCGAGCGTAACGCTGATCTTCAGCTTCAGCGCTTCAGCTTCGACTTTTTCCTGATAAACCCCGGCTTTGTATTTACGGCCGGTGACGCTGGTGTCGCGGATCATGGCATCAACCAGCGAGAAGCGCCACAGCGGCTCAGGGATGTTCAGTTCTTCGCGTTTATGGCTGTCGATAAACAGCTCGAGATGATCGTTATTGATAATACGGTCAGCCCAGTCCGGATAAGCAATACAGGCTTTCCCGACGGCGATCAGATCAAAGCCGTATTCCAGCCCCTTTTCGGCATCAGCTTTATTGATCACCCCGCCGACGCCAATCACCGGCACTTTGGCGAGGGTTTCAGATCGCATGGCACGGTATTTAGTGATGAGTGGCGTCGGATCCTGGGTATCGACAATGGAAGGACGCAACAACTGCCCGACTGAGAAGTGTACGTAGTCCAGCCCGCGGGCGGCGAGTTTTTCCAGCAGATATATTGTATCGTCAAAACGGATACCGGGGACTTCCAGTTCTTCCGGCGAGAAGCGGTAGCCGATAATAAAAGACGCATCCGCCAGGCGTTCCGCCATTTTGTGGGTGATCTCGAGGACTTCCAGCGGGAAACGTGCGCGTTTGTCGCGGTCACCGCCCCATTTATCAGTGCGCTGGTTGGAGTTCGGCGAGTAAAACTGCTGGATCAGGTAGGTGTTTGCGCCATGGATTTCCACGCCATCGAAACCGGCTTTAATGGCACGGTTCACGGCATCACCAAACTTGGTGATCAGCGTGTCCACTTCTTCGCCGGTCAGCTCTTTCGGCCGGGTCGCACCTTCACGCGGCGCAGCAATGGCGCTTGGTGCCACTGGCGTACGGCCGCCGATCAGTTCCGGCTCCACCATTCTGCCGCCGTGATAAATCTGCAGAATCGCTTTTGAACCTTTAGATTTAATGGCATCAGCAATTTTCTTCAGACCGGAAATTTTGTTGTCGCTGTCGATAGCGATCGCGCCCGGGAACGCCGGCCCCATACGGTCAATGAAGCAGCATTCGACGATGATTGTACCGATACTACCGGCACGGTCGCGGTAGTATTCCACCAGTTCACTGGTCACGGTACCGTCATAAAAGCCGGTACAGGTCGTCATGGGGGCCATCAGCAGACGGTTTTTCAGTACCGCACCGTTAGGAAGCGTGAGCGGATTAAGTACCGGTGTCAGCTTATTCATTATGATCAACTCCGAAATGTGTAAGTCTTGAATTTTTTCGTGGCCGCATTGCTTATCCTTGCTTACCGTAAATAAAAACTACCATTTAATTAAGCAACCCGGAGCAGGTGATGAATACAGAAATCTGTGGGCTAATGTATTTATATCAGACGATAAAATTAGCGTTATAAACGTTGTTTAAGCAGGAGTTGTTTATTTAACCGGCATGAAAACCGATACCATCATCAATTGTTAATGATGAGTTGACAAAAATCAACTTTAGAATAACATAAAAAACTCCACCTTGAAAATCAGTACGTTGACCGCAAAACTGGCGTTTACTCAAATTTACTCTACAGTCATTTAAACGGATTAACGTCAAAAAAAATTAACCACAATTTCTGTAATGTCATGGGTTGCTGAATGAATGCATTACGCCATTTTGCCTGAGAACATTTACCTCAGAATAATAGTAACGTCTTAATTTCGTCACAAAGGATCCACCATCATTACGTACCGCTTAACGCATTTCAGATCGAAAGAATAATTAATGGTTTTCTGAATCAGAACACCCTCTCAGATAACCGTGGCGTAACGCTCACTCTCAATTACGGGCAGACAAAATTTATGAAACCCACATCCACATTGAATGATCCCGGCACAGCCGATCCGGCCTCCGGGGTACTCACAAAACGTCTGATTATGCTGTTCCTGCCGGTGCTGGTGGCGGTGCTTTTACTGCTGACCCCGGTCCCTGCCGGGCTTGAACCCTATGCGTGGCATTTCTTCGCTATCTTTGTCGGCGTCATAGTCGGCCTGATTTTTGAACCCTTGCCTGGCGCCGTGATCGGCCTGACCGGTGTGGTGGTAATCGCCCTGTTCAGCCAGTGGCTGTTATTCAGCCCGGCCGAAATCGCTAATCCAAAATTTAAGATGCCCGCCGAGGCATTCAAATGGGCGGTGAGCGGCTTCGGCAACTCGACGGTCTGGCTTATCTTTGGCGCGTTTATGTTCGCCGCCGGGTATGACAAAACGCAGTTTGGCCGCCGTCTGGCGCTGATCCTGGTGAAATATCTCGGCCGCCGCAGCCTGACGTTAGGTTACGCCATTACCTTTGCGGATCTGCTGCTTGCACCTTTCACGCCATCCAACACCGCACGCAGCGGCGGGACCATTTACCCGATCATTGCCAACCTGCCACCCTTATATGGCTCCAAACCGAATGACCCGAGTGCGCGTAAAATCGGCTCTTATCTGATGTGGGTAGCGATTACCGCGGCATGTATCACCAGTTCGATGTTCCTGTCGGCGCTGGCCCCGAACCTGCTGGCGCTGGCGTTAGTCAAAAGCATCACCGGCTTTACTATTTCCTGGGGGATGTGGTTCCTGGCCTTCCTGCCCCTGGGCGTACTGCTGATCCTGACCATGCCACTGCTGGCCTATTGGTTCTATCCGCCGGAAGTGAAAATTAATGATGAGGTGCCGCGCTGGGCGAAAAGTGAGCTGGAGAAACTGGGTAAGCTGTCGCGCAACGAGATCCTGCTGCTGATCTTCGTGTGTTCTGCGCTGCTGATGTGGATTTTCGCTGCGGCGTGGATTGAACCCGCGCTGGCTGCACTGCTGGTCGTGGTGCTGATGCTATGGACCGGCGTGCTGAACTGGAACGATATCACCAGTAACAAACCGGCCTGGAATACCTTTGCGTGGTTTGCCACCCTGGTGGCGCTGGCGGATGGCCTGGCCCGTGTCGGTTTTATCGCCTGGCTGGGTAAAGAAGGCGGCCAGTTGCTTAACGGTTTCGACCCGCAGGTCGCCGCTGTTATGCTGCTGATTGCATTCTTCCTGCTGCATTACCTGTTCGCCAGTACCACGGCACACACCACCGCTCTGTTACCGGCTATGCTGACAATCGCGGCGGCCATACCGGGCATAAACATGCCGGTTTACTGCCTGATGATGGTGACCTCGCTGGGTGTGATGGGGATCATCACCCCGTACGGCACCGGCCCCAGCCCGATTTATTACGGCAGTGGCTATCTGCCGACCAAAGATTACTGGCGTCTCGGTACCATTTTTGGTGCGATTTTCCTCGGTAGCATGATGCTGATTGCCTACCCGTGGATGGTCATGATGTTCTGATACGTGCCCCCGCCAGACCGCCTCCCGCAGTCTGGCAACCCTTTCTGCATCACCGCAACAATCTGTCATTCCTGTAGAAAATAATGCTTACTCAGGATGGCCGCGCCGTCATCAATCGATTTGTGGATAAGCTTCACGCAGCGTTTATCATCACCGGCTTCCAGCGCCAGTAACAACTGATCGTAATTGTGCTGCCCCTGCGCCATATGCGGCGACTGGGGATAAAGATAGTTAAAGCAAGGGCCAATCTGCACCCACAGTTGCTCAATCAGCGCGGTCAGCGTGGGCATCGCGGCCATGTCATACAGCGTAAAGCGAAACTCCCGGTTCGCCTCTAAAGCGCCCTCCACGTTATTTTCCACTTTCGCTGCCATAAATCGGGCATTCAGGGTTTTCAGTAAGGCAATCTGTTCCGCAGTGATCTGCCCGCAAGCTTGCGACACCGCCAGACCTTCAAGATTTTTACGTATAAGCGTAATTTCCTGATAGCGCGCAGGCGCAATTTTAGGCACAAGAAAGGCCTGTGCCGGTGTGGCATCAAGCGCACCGGCCGATACTAAACGCAGCAACGCTTCGCGCACCGGCGTCACGCTGGTACCCAGTTTTTCAGCGATTTCTTTGGTCACCAGCCGCGCGCCTGGTTTGAGTACGCCGACGATTAATGCCCCTTTCAGTTTGGCTTCCACCTGCATGGTCAGGCTGACACGCTGCGCTTTTTCCATCTCAAACATGTGACGTTTTCCTTTAGCAAAATAATGGCTTTTCTTTTGCGGTTTAATCCGTAGCTTGCAAAAAATACATTATATAGGATATATCATGTATTGAAGAATTGAATATTGACTGACCTTTTTTGTGACGCACACCTTCACGTTAATTCCGTCAACTCTTCTGACGGCTTCACTTTGGGAATGACCGTAATGAGAATACCTGCCTTCAAACTGGCTTCACTCGCCCTGCTTATCAGCCTGGCAACACCGGCTGCTTTCGCCTCTGAACTGGTGATCGCCCAACCGGCTTCCGCCACGGCCATGGATCCGGGCTTCCTGAAAGAGTCTGCCACGCTGGTGGATAACCTCTTCGATACGCTGGTGCTGCGCGACGCCAATATGCAGTTGCAGCCTGGGCTGGCGACAAGCTGGAAACCACTGGATGATACCACCTGGACCTTCACCCTGCGTCAGGGCGTGAAGTTCAGCGACGGCGAGCCGGTTGATGCGAAGGCGGTAAAATTCTCCATTGACCGTATTCTTGACCCTGCTAATCACGCACCGACCATTTCCTATATCCGCACCATCAAATCCGTGGAAATCACCGGTGAGTATCAGGTGAACATCCACACCGCCGGCCCCGACCCGCTGCTGCCAACGCGCATGAGCCGCTACCCGACCTATATTGTGCCACCGGCGTATGTCACCAAAGTCGGTGCGGCAGAATTTTCCCGTAAGCCGGTCGGTTCAGGCGCCTATACCCTTACCGCGTTTATTCCCGATGAAAAAGTGGTGATGCAGGCCAATCCGGATTACTGGCGCGGCAAACCCGCCATTGATACCGTGACCTGGCGTCCGATCCCGGAGGCTACCGGACGCATCACTGCTCTGCTGACCGGCGAAGTACAGCTGGTTGATGGTGTACCGGCTGATCTGGTACCGGCGCTGAAAAACAAGCCGGGCGTACATCTTGAGCAGGTAAAAAATGGCGGGCTGACCATTTACCTCGGACTGAAGAATGACCAGAAACCGCTGAACGATGTGCGCGTACGCCAGGCGTTATCACTCGCACTGAACCGTGCGGCTTATACCCGCGATTTATTGCACGGTTTTGGCACACCGACCGGCACCATGGCCGGACCGAAAGATTTTGGTTATGAGGCCATCCCCGCCCCCGCTCAGGACATCGCCAAAGCCAAAGCGTTGCTTGCAGAAGCTGGCTATCCGCAAGGTTTCACCCTGCGCTTCCAGGCTCCCCGCCGTTATATTGCCAGCGCCGACGTCGCCCAGGCGATTGTGCAGGATCTGGCTGCGATCGGCGTGAAAGCGCAACTCGAGGTGCCGGAATGGTCGGTCTATACCCAACAGGTAGCGGCGCAAAAACAGGCACCGATGTACATGCTGGCATGGGGTTCAACCCAGACGCTGGACGCCGATGCCGCGCTTTATCCGATCCTGCACTCCGGCGAGCCGTATTCCACGGTGAATTCGCCAGAGCTGGATACTCTGCTCAACAGCAGCCGTACCCTCGTCGATCCGGCCAAACGTGAGAAAATTTTGCAGCAGATACAGGAGTTTGTCGCCAGGCAGCAACCGCTTATCCCGCTGTACAAAGAAGATTCCCTGTATGCCAGCGCCGACAACGTAGCCTTCACCGGCCGCGCTGATTCGCGGATCCCGCTGTTTGATCTGAGGATTAAATGATTTCACTGCGTACAACCCTGCAACGGAAATCCCGCCGCCGGTTTTATGGCGACGGGGTCCTCGGCGCACTGTTGCTGTTACTGGTGATTGTCCCGGCGCTGCTGGCGCCGTGGCTGCCCCTGCCTGATCCGCTGACAAACAATCTGGCTGCGGCCTTTTCACCGCCGGACGGTCATCATTTGCTGGGCACCGATCAGCTGGGGCGTGATTTGCTGTCGCGGATTTTATCGGGTACACGTCTCTCGCTGATGGTGGTGATGCTGGCCGCAGTCATTGCCGCCGTTATTGGCTCGGCGCTGGGCATGATTGCCGGTTACACCGGCGGCTGGCTTGATGCGCTGATCATGCGTCTGATGGACATTCAGCTGGCGGTGCCTTTTATCCTGCTGATCCTGCTGGTAATGGCGCTGTTCGGCGCGTCGCTGACTAATATCATTCTGATCATGGGCGTGACCAGCTGGGCGATTTATGCCCGCGTCGCCCGCGCCAAAACGCTGGAGATCCGCGAGCTGGAATTTATCGAATCGGTCAAAGCCATGGGATTTTCCACCCCGCGTATTGTGCTGCGCCATGTGCTGCCCAATCTGATGACGCCGCTGATTGTGCTGCTGACGCTGGATATCCCGCGCCTGATCGTACTGGAAGCCTCGATTGGTTTTCTCGGCATGGGCATTCAGCCGCCGACGCCAACACTCGGCAATCTGATCGGCGAAGGCCGTTCTTACATGCTGCTTGCACAGTGGCTGGTGCTGTACCCGGGGCTGGTGATTGCGGCACTGGTCATTGGCTGCAATCTGCTTGGCGACAGCCTGCTGCGTAAAACCCACACGAGGCTCGACTGATATGCTGCGTTATATTTTGCAACGCCTCGGACAATCGGTACTGGTGATGTTTGGTGTGTCACTGCTGATTTTTTACAGTCTGCACCTGACCGGTGACCCGGCGGCGGTGATGATGCCGCCGGGCTCCAGCCAGCAGGAAATTGATAACTTCCGGCACAGCATGGGTTTTGACCGTTCACTGACATGGCAGTACTGGCATTATCTGACCGGTGTTTTACAGGGCAACCTTGGCGAATCGCTGCGCTACAGCCAGCCGGTCACTGAACTGATTGGCCAGCGCGTTCCCGCCACCCTGCTGCTGGCCTTTACCGCGTTACTCTGGAGCACTGCCGCCGGTTTACTGCTCGGCATCATCAGCGCGTTATATCAGAACACAGTGTGGGATCTGATTTCGCGCCTGCTGGCTTTCAGCGGCCAGGCGGTGCCGGTGTTCTGGCTTGGCCTGCTGCTGATTATCGCCTTCAGCCTTAACCTGCGCTGGCTGCCTTCCGGCGGTTATGGCAGTGCCAGTCAGCTGGTGATGCCTGCCATCAGCCTTGGTGCGTATTACATGAGCGCCATTGCGCGTCTGATCCGTGCCAGTCTGATTGACGTTCTTCAACAAGATTACATCCGCACCGCCCGCGCCAAAGGGCTGAGCCGCTGGCGTATTGTGGTTCGCCACGGTTTACGCAATGCGCTGATCCCGGTCATTACGGTGCAGGGCATGTATTTTGCCTCGCTGCTTGGCGGTGCGCTGGTGACTGAAATCATTTTTGCCTGGCCGGGTATCGGCCGCCTCGCGGTCCAGGCGATCCAGAACCGCGATTTCCCGCTGGTACAGGCCATTGTGCTGCTCGCCGCGCTGGTGTTTGTTGGCATTAACCTGATCATCGATTTGCTCTATGTGGTACTCAATCCGAGGATCCGCCTGTGACACGTTCCATTTCCCCCTCACTGCAAGCGACGCTCGGTTTACTCAATGCGATGACGCCGTTTGCCAGTGTGTCCGGCCAGCTCAGCCAGCAGCGCGAACTGGCACAGTGGCTGGAAGACTGGATCCGTGAGCAGTTGAACGGCATGCCGGTGTTGCCGGTCAGCCTGCAAAACGACGAAAGCACCCCGCCGCTGGTACATATGCGCATTGAGCGTCAGGCGGCGAAAACGCTGGTGCTGTACAACATGTACGACGTAATGCCCGCCACGGATGAAGGCTGGGAATTCCCGCCTTTCACCGGCGGCATGACTGAATGGCCGGGCACCGGCGCGGTGTATATCTCACGCGGTGCGGAGAACAATAAAGGGCCGCTGGCAGGCATGCTGATGGCGATAAAATCGCTGTACGACACTGGCGGGCTGGACGTCAATCTCGAGATCATCCTCGAAGGCGAAGAAGAAACGGGCAGCGGCCGGTTACGCCGTTATCTGGCGCAGGAACCGTGCCCTGTGCCGCCCGCCGGGGCAGTATTTTTCCCCTCCCTGTGCGAATACGGCGGGGGCGAACCCCGCGTGTATCTTGGTTTCAGCGGACTGAGCGGCGGCCGTTTACGCGTCAGTGGCGGCGCATGGGGCGGCCCTCATGCAGCGATCCACGCCAGTAATGCCAACTGGATTGCCAACCCCGTCTGGCGGCTGGTTCATGCCCTTCATACCATTGCGCCCGCCGTAAACAGCGGCGTCATCGCGCGTCTGCCCGTCGATGAGGCGGCAAACGAGCTGCTGCATACGCTGTCGGAACACTTCAGCATTCCCGATGAACTGCGCTTTCGCCACAGCGAAACCTTATCGGTCAGCGGCGATACGCTGGCCTGCCTGCAACAACTGATTAACGGCGCGGTGCTTAACATTTCAGAAATCCGCAGTGACCCGCAACAGGCACGGGGTGTAATCCCGCACAGCGCCAGCGCGGAACTCGCCCTGCGCGTGCCGCCGGGCATTGACGGTGAAAATCTGCTGGCAGACGTCCGCCGGACGCTCAGCCAGGCGGAATTTGGCGGCGTGGAGCTTGAGCTGGACGACAGCTATCCCGGCCACCGTTTCCCGCGCAACAGCCCCGGCGTCGATGCCCTGCTTGCCAGCTACCAGCTACAGGGCGCAAAACCGCAGATCTGGCCGTGGGCACCAGGCTGCGCACCGGCGTATACCTTTGCCCGCATCGCACCGGCCTTCCTGATTGGCGGCCTGGGTCACGGTGGCAATGCGCACGGCGTGAATGAATTTGTCACCCTGCACGGGCTGGAGCGCTTTCAGCAATCCGTCACTGACTGGATCCGTTTTTATACCCATGACAGCTCTTTTTCTGCTTTGCCGGAATAAGCCGGCGAAGCTTTGCGTCAACATCCGGGAATGTTTAAAAGATAATCAGCAGGAAAATTATGATGAAACAAACAGATGATTTTGAACGTGTTTCACTGGGATTTTTCCCCACACCGCTGGAGCGCCTGAACACACTTGGCGATTCACTTGGCATCACGCTGGATATTAAACGTGATGATTACACCGGTTTTGGCGGAGGCGGAAACAAAGTCCGCAAACTGGAATATCTGATGGCCGACGCCTGCCGTCAGCAGATCAATGTGGTGATCACCACCGGCGGACATCAGTCCAACCACGCCCGCATGGTAGCGGCAGCGGCACGTAAGTTCGGCATGAAACCGGTGCTGGTGTTGCGTGGCAATCAGCCGGATGTCTATCAGGGCAATCTTCTGCTCGATAAGTTGTTCGGTGCGGAGCTGGAATTTCTCGATCCCGAGGGCTATTTCACCCAAATTGAAGGCGCGATGAATGCCCATGCCGACGCCGCACAGGCGCGGGGCGAAAAGGCGCTGATTATTCCGCTCGGCGGCGCCACACCGCTCGGGGCACTGGGTTACGTGCGTGCCATAGAAGAAATGGACGCCCAGCTGAGAGAACGCAATCAGTTGCCGCCGGACGTGATTGTTGCCCCGACCGGTTCCGGCGGCACGCTTGCCGGGCTTTACGTCGGCGCACGCAAATACTGGCCGGACACCAGAATTGCCGGCATCAGCGTCAGCGCCAAAGCAGAATGGTTTCAGACACGGATTTCCGCTATGGCGCAGGATTGCGCGGATTTGCTGGAATGGTCGCAAAACTGGACGCCGGAAGATATCTGGATTGAGGACGGATTCGTCGGCACCGCGTATGGCGTGCCGTCTGACGGCGGCATTGAAGCCATCTATCGCGTCGCCCAGGCCGAAGGTTTACTGCTGGATCCGGTCTACACCGGCAAAGCCATGCACGGGCTGATCAGTCTGGTGGAGCAAGGTAAAATCAGCGCCGGTTCACGGGTGATTTTCGTCCATTGCGGCGGCTCTCCGGCGCTGTATCCCTTTGCGCAGACCTTGCTGGAGCACTGAGATGACGCAGGGTTTCCGCTATCTGAGTCAGCAGGATGTGATGACGCTCGGCGGTACGCAGGCGCAGGCTGCACTGGATGATATTCGTGACGTTGTCACCTTAATGCGTCAGCAACAGGCGCAGATGCCGTCGGAAACCCATGTCACTCTCGGTGGCGACCGGGGAAAAGCCTACGCGCTGCCCGCCAGTGTGGGTGGCCGTTTCAATGCCGCAGGAGTGAAATGGACGGCACATCGCCCCGATGCACACGACGGTCTGCCGCAGGCGATGGCGATGACGCTGATTAACCGCGCAGATAATGGTTTGCCGCTCGGGCTGGTGGAAAGCGCCGCGCTGACGGCCACCCGCACCGCCGCCGTCTCGGCGCTGGCGTTGCGCCATGCCGCACCGCGCCCGGTTCAGCACGTCCTCCTGCTCGGCACCGGCGTGCAGGCCACGGCGCATCTTGAGATGCTGCGCCAGCTTTTCCCTGAGCTGAAACAGGTCAGCTGGTGGAGCCGCAGCGCAACGGTTTTTGCCCCGGACAGCGAAAACCTGCCGTGGCCGCTGATCAGGTTCAGCAATTTACAGCACGCCTGCGCACAGGACGCCGGTGCGGTGATCACCTGCACCAGCGCCGCAGAACCCCTGCTGGGCACGGAGGCAATCCGTCCCGGAAGGCTGGTTATCCAGGTGGGTTATCACGAAGTCACGTTCGAAGCGATTGCCCGCGCCACACGGGTGGTGGTCGATTTGTGGGGAGATTTCTGCGAAACCAGCGCCAAAAGTCTTTTTCAGATGTACCGCGCCGGAAAATTTTCGCCGGACCGCGTGGATGCCGATTTACCCCATCTGCTGCTCGATGGCTGGCGGCCTGCGCCGGATGACAGTGTGTATTTCTCCTCGTTTGGCCTCAACGTCTTCGACATCGCCCTGGCAGCCCGCGTACTGGCACTCGCGCAGCAACAGGGAACCGGTACGTTGTTACCGCTTTTTCCGGAGTCATTTTACCTTGACTGATTATTCTGCATTACCCTTGCCGCGCATCCTTATCAGCGCCGCCGAACTGCTTGAACGCCACAAAAATGGCGAGCAGTTTGCGCTGATTGATGTCCGTGAAATCACGCAGTGGCAGGCCGGAACCCTGCCGGGCGCACATCATCTGAATGTCTATGATTACTTTATTCCCGACAGCACCCAGGCCGGTGTGAACAGCCTGTTCAATGCCTTTCGGTCTGCCTGGCAGGAACTGGCTATAAGTGACAGCGTCACGCCTGTTTTCTTTGAACAACAGGTCGGTATGCGCTCCCCGCGCGGTGCATGGTTTGCGCTATGCGGCGGTATCTGTCAGCCACTGGTGCTCGATGGCGGACTGGATGCCTGGCAACGCGCAGGCGGCGATCTCATACCGGGAACCGGCAACAGCGCAGTGATAAGCGCCGACAATCCGGATTACCGTACGGACGCCAGCATGAACATCGCACTGGCGGCCACGCGGGCCGAAGTGCTTGCGGCACAGGCAACGGGCGCAGAGATTGTGGACGCACGCCGTCCGTCAGAATTCACGGGGGAATTTGCGCATGAATGCTGTCAGCGGGCAGGAAGGATCCCCGGTGCGAAGTTGCTGTTCTGGGAGGATGTGGTGCATAACGGCGGGTTTCTGGATGCCGGCGAAATCCGCCATCGCGCGGAAAAAGCCGGACTGCGGCCCGACCGGCGGAACATTATTTATTGTCACCGGGGCGCACGCGCCGCCACAGTATTCATCGCTTTGCAGCTGGCGGGTTACCGGCAACTGGCCATTTATGTCGGTTCCTGGCATGAATGGGCAGGTCATCCTGAACTGCCCCTGCTGACGGATTTTAACTGACATTGCGCAGTTTCAGCGCCTGCGTGATATCCGGCGCTGCCGCCAGTAAAGTTTGTGTGTAAGCATGCTGCGGCGCGCCCAGCACCTGTGCAGTGAGTCCGCTTTCCACAACCTTGCCATGATAAAGTACCACCACGCGGTCACACACTTGTTTCACCGCGGCGAGATCATGGCTGATAAACAGCACGGTCAGGCCGAGTTGCCGGCGAAGTTCATCCAGCAATGCCAGTATCTGCCCGCGAACCGAGAGATCTAACGCCGACACGGCTTCATCCGCCACCAGTAACTCTGGCTCTAATGCCAGCGCACGGGCAATGGCCACGCGCTGACGCTGACCGCCGGAAAATGCGCCGGGCAAGCGGCTGGCGTGATGTGCTTCCAGTCCCACCCGTTTCAGTAATTCATCTACCCGCACCTGAATCTGTCCGGCAGGACGCAATTTCCAGACACGTAGCGGCTCAGCAATTTGCTCACCGATGGTCATTTTAGGGTTCAGACTGGCGTAAGGATCCTGAAAGATAATCTGCGCACGGCTGCGCATTTTTTGCCGTGTGGCGTGACTGGCACGGGTCAGGGAAACGCCGTCAAATTCGATATCACCGCTGTCAGTTTCCGTCAGGCCAATGATCGCCCGGCCCAGCGTGGTTTTCCCCGAGCCGGATTCACCGATCAGCCCCAGAATTTCACCGCGACGGATATCCAGCGTTGTCGGGAAAAGTACGGTCTGCCGTTTTGCCGGTACAAAAGGGAGATGCTGCGCCTGCGGATAGCTTTTGCTCACGTTGTGTAAACGAACCAGCGGCGATGTCGCGCAGATTTCTGCGGTGACCGGGCGCGGTTCCGGCTGGGAAGCGGCAATCAGTTTACGGGTGTAAGGCTCCTGAGGATCGGTCAGCAGTTTTGCCACCGGCCCTTCTTCCACCCGACTTCCCTGATGCATGACGTAAGCACGGTCGGCGTAACGCGCTACCACGCTCAGGTCATGGGTGATCAGCAGCACACCCATCTGCATTTCCTGCTGCAATTCCAGCAGCAACGCCAGAATTTGCGCCTGAATGGTGACGTCCAGCGCGGTGGTTGGTTCATCGGCAATCAGCAGTGACGGTTTACAGCTGATCGCGCTGGCGATCATGACCCGCTGACGCATGCCGCCGGAAAGCTGATGGATATATTGTTTCGCCCGTTGCTCCGGATTCAGAATACCGACACGATCCAGCAAAACGATGGCCTCACGGTGTGCCTGTTTCCAGTCCAGCCCCTGATGACGTACCAGCACTTCGGCTATCTGTTCCCCGACTTTGAGCACCGGATTCATACTGGTCATCGGTTCCTGAAAAATCATCGCCAGCCGTTTACCCCGCGCAGATGCGTCAAACGTCCTCTGCGGACTGGCAATGGATTTACCGGCCAGCCAGATTTCTCCCCCCGTCATACTCACTCCCGGCGGCAGCAATCCCATCAGCGCCAGCGAACTCAGTGTCTTACCGGAACCGGACTCCCCCACCAGTGCCACCATTTCACGGCGGTTCACCTGCAGGGAAAGCGGTTTGACCAACGGTAATCCGGCATCGGTATGAATGGCGAGGTGGCGAACGTCGAGCAAAGGTCTGGCAGTCGTCATGGCGGTGATCCGGCGAAGAATTAAGCATTAAGGATATATCGTATATCTTCGAGCGACAATCCTTAAAATATCCCATCCATAGATTAATTTCTGCTAATTAAGCATGATTTATCAGGGTTTATCCCTCAGACGCAAAAACCTGCCGACAGTCTCACCGTCGCCGAGTGTCATGGGGAAAACGCCTCAGACCTGCCCCATACCGCCATCCACAAACAGTTCCGTGCCGTTGATAAAGCTGGCAGCATCCGAGGCCAGAAACGCCACAACTTTGCCGATTTCTCCCGGTTCTCCCAGACGACCCAGCGGCACCTGTGCGGCAGGCGCATCAAATAAGCCCTGACGGTGCTCATCCGGCACCCGTCCACCCAGACCTGGCGTCCGCACCGGACCGGGACTGACAACATTCACGCGGATCCCACGTCCCTTGAGATCCAGCGCCCAGGAGCGGACAAAGGAGCGACCTGTCTGTGGATCCTTGAAGCGACATACGAAGAATGGAAAGCAGACAACGCCCGCAAGGTTGAGTGATATTATCCCCTGAAGTACAAAACCCGGTCGGCTGACCGGGCTTTCCTCACGTTCCATCCCCATTGATTTCCCGTGTAAATCATCCTTAGTTGCTGGACCCCCTCAGCCGCTTTCGCACGTCTTCAGCTCGCACAATACCCCTACTTGTTAACGTGGCTTTCACCACCCGATGCTACTGGCAGCAGTGGAGCCGGTACGGCTGTCTCCATTGTTCCTCAATCAAAACTCGTCATGGTTTGGGAGCGTACAGCCTGAAAAAATACCCTACTCATAGGGGCATTCATCACTCTTATCTTCCGGTTCTTCACGATGTCGGCAGCGATTTACGAGAAAGCCAACCATCAGCCACAGCACCATAAAAACCGTAAATATCTTCCAGAACATGACACGTCTCCTTAAGTTTTGGAGACCATAGCCAGATAAACCACAAGATGATAATGGTTAATAACGATCAAATTGTTGGTATTGATCGGTGACACCGATCAATATTTTTTAAGCGGGTTATCAGGTGCGGGGTTTTAACGGCGTTACAATCAATTCCGGACAGTCCAAAAGAGGCATTTTAAAGGTCGTTAGACAGTCCGGAATTGAGCGCGAAACAGTCCGGAAGATTTCGCCGCGCTACAATTATTGGCCAGATAACACCAATAATGTCTGAAAAAATCATTTGACCAGGGTTTCTGTCAACAGACCAACATGCTGATGGTAATAATAATAGTTATCACTCTCCGGTATTTATTGCCTCACTGAAAAAATGCGTATTTATTGGAAGATAGTTTTAAAATTAAGGTTACGTTAATAATTCTTTCGTAAGATTCATAATGTCGATAAATCCATTAAGGCAATGGCTATGAAATCACGAATTTGGAATAGGTTACCTCACGAGTACGCCCCTTTTTTCCGTGCTCTTCACATTGTTGTGGCACTTTTAATATTTTCACAAATTATCAATTCCAATTTTACTGAAACTGAAGCGCTTACCGAACATGGCCTGGACTCAGTGATAACCTGGGTACATGTAATTTCCGGGTTTGGGCTGATCATCTGTGGTTTCATGTTGCTTGGCTGGATGATGACCCGGAGAGGTTTTACTTACTATTTTGCATGGGCAAAGCTTGATTTTTCGGGTATTAAACAAGATATAAATACGCTGATGAAATATCGCTTACCAGAATCTCACTCTGGGGGTATTGCCAGTACTGTTCAGGGGCTTGGTGTTCTGGCGTTATTATGCGTCGCAATGTCGGGGGGGTTATGGTTCTTACTCAATGCTGTTAAATCTGATTTGGCCGACACTATTATCGGGTGGCATAAGTTTCTTACCACTTTTATTGAAGTGTATTTTTATGCGCACGGGGCAATGGGAGTTTTACATCTGTTAATTGAACGATATAAAAACCACTCCCCGGCTATTAATGATTAAATTATTGCCGGGTGAATGATGACATTCAGCAGTTTTTAATTATGTGATACCGCCTTTCGCACAATAGCGGCTGCAAGATTCTTTTTGTGACCAGACGGGTCGACCCAATTGTTGCCAGAGCTGCGGGGCAAAGTGACATTCACACTCAGGCCCGGATTTTGCGCTTAAGACAGATAATTTGCCGTACCGATTCGCGCAAGCTGATGGTCCGGAATATATCGCGCATCATCGATATATCGGCCTGTAATCCACGCCACCTGCCGATTTTAGCGGCTTTATACGGGCTGATAACGCCCTGCCATCTGATGACCTGTAAGCGAAATCCGGCGGCAATCCAGCGCTGATTGATCCAGACTTCCAGCCCGAAATGCGGCAACCGGCGGATCTCCCCGAGATGCTTCGCCACTAACCCGCGCGCAAACACCCGCTCACCGGAGATATAATCCAGCCCGATAAACCGCCAGACCCACGGGCTGTTACGCCTCAGGCTTATCGTGACATCAGCCTGATGTTGCATCACCGGCCGGATGAGCGCCGTAATATCGTCATCATTCAGCCCGACAAGATCCGCGTCAAGCATCAGCAGATGGCTGCCCGTTGCCACAGCAATGCCTTCGGCCACGGCGTAACTTTTACCGCGATTTTCAGGCAGGCTGATCACCCTGATCCCCCTGCCTTGTGCGACTTGTGCGGTATTATCGCCGGAGCCGTCATCCACCACGATAATCTCCAGCAGCAAAGGGTGATTCTGCACCACATCCAGCACCCTGCCGATACGACCGGCCTCATTGTGTGCCGGAATAATGCAACTCACCGTGATCATTGTTTAGACCTCACCCAGAGCACCCCCGTCACGGCCAGCAGGATGAACAGGCCAAGGGATACCCAGGCTATCCAGTTATTCACCTCTGCGATAATATCGCCGAACATCCAGCCGAGGCCCAGAAGAAACAGGCTTTTAGGAATGGCCGCGATGATGTTATAGAACAGAAAAGGCACCAGCGGCATCCGCGCTATTCCCGCGCCGGTCAGCACCAGTGCGCCAGCGGAATGGGTCAGTTTGGCGAGCACCAGCAACCGCCCGCCTTTGCGATCAAAACTTTTCACCATTTTTTCCAGCCGCGGCTGTGTCAGCCCAAGACGGGCCAGCCAGCCGGGCGGTTGTCCGTCAGCTTTGATCACCCAGCGTCCGAGCGAGTAAAAAATGATATCCCCCAGCACTTCCCCCACCATCACCACGGTAAACATGGCGGACACGCTGAAATAGCCGAGACGGGCGAAGTAACCTGCAATCACCGTCACTACCGGCCCTTCAAGGATGGCCAGCGGCGTCATGATCAACAGGCCGTGCGTTCTGATAAGCGTTTCGAGTGTTTCAAGAGAAAACATGCTGTCCTTATTTCCCTGAGTGCTGACTGGCAGACACCGGTTGTTTTTTGCTTAAGTGCCCTTCACCCAAAATAGTGCCGCGCCACGTAAAACCGCGCCCGGTCCAGCACCATAACCACAAGGCGGGCAGCAGGATATCGCGGATGCACATCGCCAGAATATCTCTTAGCTGATGCGGCCAGCCGAGCGCTTTGGCCAGCGCCCATTCGCCGCCATACCACAACACAAAAAGCACAGGAGCTGCAAACAGGGGTAAATCACCGCGGAGGGTCAGCCAGACCACTGCTGCCAGAGCAGGCAGGAAACCCATAATAATTTCAGGCACAAACAGCCAGAAAAAACCGGCACGCCGGATGCGCGCCCAGCGCAGTTGTCTGCTCCAGACCGCTTCCAGGCTGCGATGCCCGATAGGCTGCACAAAAGGTTGCGCGGGCAGACGGACTTTCAGCCCCGCGCGGCGTACCAGTTTGGTTGAGGCGACATCTTCCGCCAGCTCACTGCCCAGCGCTGCCATTCCGCCACCATTATCAAGCACCTCGCGCCGCCAGCACAACGTTTTCCCCTGCGCAAAACCGTTACCCAGAAAATCCGACAGATACTGCCAGCGCGCCTGATGCGTATTCAGCATTGCGGCTTCTACGGCACCCCATAAATTCTCCGGGATCATCCCGACTGCCGGAGAACTCACCAGCCCGGTCTGACTGTCAAAAGTATTCGCCAGTGAACGCAGATAATCCGGCGGTAACAGCAGATTGCTGTCTGCCATTGCCACCACGCCTGCGGTGGTATTGCTCCAGGCTTTATTAAGATTATTCACTTTCGGATTGGCGGATATCTTGTCATCGCCAATCAGCAGTCGTGCAGGCTTATCGGGGAATTCCGCCATCAGTTTTTCCACCAGCGGGATCACCGGATCAAACCGTGACGCCACGCAAAACACAATTTCATAAGCGGGATAATCCTGATAAAAACTGGAGCGCATGGTCTCCTCTTCGAAGGCGTTATGCCCGCACAATGGCCGCACCAGCACGATAAATTCCGAGGTTTCATGCACTTCATCGCGCAGGACGCCACTGCGCATCCGCCACCAGGCGATGACGAGAGAGGAAAACTGAAGGGTAATCAGTACGCTGCCAATCGTGGCGGTCACTGCGGTGTTTAATACCATGACGATGCCCCTATATTGAAAATATCTGCGATGAGAATTCCAGACTTCCGGCAGTCAGAACGCTCATCCTACAGACGTTACGTTAAGGAATTCTTAAAGGGACATCGCGGGGAGACGCTATCCGTCACGTTCAGTTAAAAGTAATACAGCAGGCACCCTGTTCCGTGCCGGAAAGCGGGCTGCGCACGGCCATAACCGATATGTTCTGCGCTCAGATCAGGCTGATAAGGCTGACGTTGTGCCAGTACGGCAGGTTCAAACTTAATTATTAGCAGTGAAACATTTTCCGGGTTACGTATTAACAGGCAAATAACATACACAGCGGGTATTAAATCCCCGGGGATGTTTGCGCGGGATTGATGGTTTAACACCGTATTCGCCGCTTAATTTTCCTTTCCGCCTTGTAATTATTTACTTCCTTGTCTATTACTAAATGCAGTGATAACTCATTGTTTAAAAGGTGGGTTATTGTTTAACAGGGATTTCAATCAATAAGCGTCTTCCTGTTGTTCTCCTTCAATTTACTGAGCAATTTTAAATCTGAGGCTTACATGAAAATATCTAAAGCTCTGCTGGCACTGGCTGTGATGGGTTGTGTCTCTTTTAGCGCTTATTCAGCTGAATTAATGAAGAAAGTAGATTTTGAAAAAGTGGCTTCGCAGTATACCAAAGTCGGTTCTGTCACTACCTCAAATAAAACCTCGCAGTCCGGTGCCATTGAAGATCTCTCGAAGAAAGCCGATAAAAAAGGCGGCGATGTATTTGTATTAACCTCCGGTAATACCAACAATAAAATTCACGGCACTGCTGACGTTTATAAGAAAAAATAAATCTTTTGGTTGATACTCAATATAAAAAGGCCCGCAAAAATTGCGGGTTTTTTGATGCACACTGATGCTGATTATCATTTCCTGTTTCTGGCCGTAAGCCGGACCTTTGCTTCCTCTTCTTGAAAGGGACATTTTATGCTGCTGTCGGCTCCGCTGATGCTGGTTGTAATTGGCCTGGGATCGTTACTCGCGCAGTGGCTGGCCTGGTTGCTGAAAATCCCTGCGATCCTGCCTTTGCTGTTACTGGGTGTAGTGCTGGGGCCGGTCACGCACGTCGTTATGCCCGATGCCCTGTTTGGCGATTTGCTGTTTCCGCTGGTCTCAATATCGGTGGCCATCATTTTGTTCGAGGGCGCGCTGACGCTCAGAATTGATGAAGTCCGCGGATTGGGTGGCGTGGTCCGCAATCTGGTCACGATTGGCATGCTGGTCACGTTCTGCGTGATCAGCCTCGCCTGCTGGTGGCTGCTCGGGTTTGAACCGGAACTGGCAGCGCTGGTCGGTGCGGTAACGGTGGTGACCGGTCCGACAGTGATTGCACCGTTAATGCGCGTGGTTCGCCCGAACGCGGCGATTAATCAGGTTTTGCGCTGGGAAGGAATTGTGATTGACCCAGTAGGCGCGATTTTCACGCTGCTGGTATTCGAATTTATCACCCTGCGCCAGCACGCCGAATCACTGATGCATCTGTTCTGGACACTCGGTGCAACCGTCGCCGTCGGGCTGGTGCTGGGCTCGGTTTTTGGTTATGCGCTCGGCGTGGCCCTGCGCCGCGTATGGATCCCCGCCTATCTGCAAAACCTGGGAGTACTGGCGGTGATGCTGACCGCTTTTGGCGTTTCCAATGCCATTGCCGATGAATCGGGCATGCTGACCGTCACCGTGGCGGGCATCTGGCTGGCCAATATGCGTGATGTGGATACCACCGACATTCTGGCATTTAAAGAGGAACTGTCAGCAATTCTGATCTCCGCACTGTTTATCATTCTGGCTGCCAGGCTGGATCTCCATGCACTGATGGCGATGGGCTGGCCACTGATTATTTTGCTGCTGGTGGTGCAGTTTGTTGCGCGTCCGCTGTGTATAGCCGTGTCAACCTGGCGGTCATCGTTGCACTGGCGGGACCGGTTATTACTGTGCTGGATAGCGCCGCGGGGCATTGTCGCCGCCGCCGTCAGCTCCCTGTTCGCCCTCACGCTACAACGCATGCATTACCCGCAGGCCGACAAACTGGTGACCGTGGTCTTTGCCGTGATCATCGGCACCGTGGTATTACAAAGCCTTTCCAGCCGTGCCATCGCACGCGGATTACGGGTGCAACAAAAAGCACCGCGCGGCGTGCTGATCATCGGCGCGAACGGTGTGGCCAGAATGCTGGCAAAAGTACTGATGAAGCAGGATATTCCGGTGCGGCTCACCGACAGCAGCTGGGAATATTACCGGCAGGCGCGGATGGACGGCATTCCGGCGTATTACGGTAACGCGTGGTCTGAACATGCGGAAAACTATCTGGATCTGAGCAGCACCGCGCAGGTGCTGGCACTGTCTCCGAACCGCCATCAGAATGCGCTGGCAGTCTACCATTTCAGCCACATTTTCGGCCGGGAAAAGGTATTTGCCGTACGCTCAGGTCCGGTGCCCAAAGGCGGACGCTCGCAGGAAAACAGCCGTTTTCAGCGTCACGAAGTGCTGTTCAGCACCGAAGCCACTTACTCCAGGCTCAGTTCCCTGCTGGCGAAAGGCGCGGTGATTAAGGCCACACAGTTAAATGAGAGTTTTGGCTGGATTGATTATCTTGAGAAAAACAGCGGCGTGCTGCCGCTGTTTGCCGTGCGCGAAAACCATTCACTGACAATATTAAAAGAAGGCAATATTCCGCCGGTGCCTTGCACCCTGATTGCCCTGGTGAACGGCGAGTCATAGCGCCATACGGATAATGAATAAATTTTAGAAAGGCCTGATTATCGCCAGAATACCGATGAAGATCACACCGGTAATAATGACCACACCGGCGTTGCGCACCAGCGCAAAATCTTTGACCGGCTGACCGGTGGCGCGGCGGCGTAAATCCCCGGAAAGCAGGCCGTGCAGCGCGGAGAGGATCAATACCACGACCATTTTTATCAGCAGCCAGGCATGCGGGAATTTGCCATAACTGACAATCATCACGATGCCCGCCACCCACAACAGGATCATCGCCGGGCTGGTGACACTGCGCGTCCATTTGCGCACCGTCTCAAGCAGTAACTTCTGCCCTGCACTTTCCGCCGCGCCGGATGTGCGCGAATATGCCATCGACACCAGCGCCATGGCCAGCATGCCGCCAATCCACAATACACCCGCAATGATGTGCAAGGCGTTGAACCACTCATGAAGCATTTTTATCTCTCCGGAAGTTAACAACAATTCTGCCTGCGGCGGATGGCTCCAACCCGCTGTCTCTCCGCCGCTTTTAACGGATTATGTCTCTTTCCCGTACTAAAGGCACGGTTAAGTCGTCACTTTTTCTTATTCATACCGGGTGTTTACAAGTAGTAGGTAGACTGGTATACCTACTCGTATCTGTACAAGACGAGATAAATAAAATGTCCACACCTGAATCCGCACGTGACCGGCTGCTCGGTGCCGCCCGCGTTCTGTTTTATAACGACGGCATTGCCGCGACCGGGATTGATGCCATCGTCAAACGCGCCGGTGTCGCCAAAAAAAGCCTCTATAACAATTTCGAATCTAAGGCTGCACTGGTCGCGACGTACATTGAAATCCGTCACGATGAATGGCTGGAGCTGTACGCCCTGCGCGTTAAAAAAGCCAAAACACCACAGGAAAAAGTGCTCGCCGTATTTCAGGCCTATGACGATCACGCTGAATTTGCCTATGAGCATGGTTTTCGTGGCTGCGGGTTGCTGAATGCCGCCGCCGAACTGCCCGCCGGAGCACCCGGCAGACAGGCCGTGCGCGGGCATAAAGAACATGTCGAAGCCATCGTAACCGCACATCTTCTGGAACTGTTTCCTGATGACGACGCGAAAGCCCGGCTGATGGCACGGCATTTTTCCTTTTTACTGGAAGGTGCGATTTCGCGTGCGGGTCTGGAGGGCAACGGTCAATGTGTCCGTCAGGCGATGGACATGGCGGCCTCAATGATGGAGGCATCATGACGATAACGCCTCGTGAACGCATGACAGGTGTACTCGCCGTGGTATTTGCTTCCTTTCTCTGGGGGTCAACCGGTACGGCTGCGACATTTGCACCCGACGTCAGCCCGCTGGCGATCGGGGCCGTGGCGATGGGGCTGGGCGGATTGTTGCAGGCGCTGATTTCCGCCAGAGGGATTGTCGACAGCCGGGTAACACTGCGGCAAAACGGCCGCATGTTACTCACCGGCGCACTGGCGGTCGCGGTTTATCCCCTGGCGTTTTACGCATCGATGCATCTGGCGGGCGTCACGGTCGGCACGGTGATTTCCATCGGTTCCGCCCCGCTGCTGTCAGCGCTGATTGAATATTATCTCGACGGACAACGCCTTACCCGCCGCTGGATGACCGGTGCGGCTATTGGCGTAGCGGGCATGGTGTTGCTTTGCATCGGTAAAAGCGCAGGTCATGCCGTCTCCGGTCAGGGCGACCATACGATTGCCGGTGTGGCGCTTGGCCTGGTTGCCGGGCTGACTTACGCGCTTTACTCCTGGGCGGCACGTCATTTAATGCAGCGCGGCGTCCCTTCCCGTGCGGCGATGGGTGCCACCTTCGGGCTCGGCGGTTTATTGCTGATGCCGGTACTGTGGGTAACCGGCGCGCCGCTTCTGGCCTCGTGGAATAACGCCCTGGTCGGCGCCTACATGGCGCTGATCCCGATGTTTGTAGGTTATGTCTGTTTCGGCTATGCCCTTGCGCGCATTCCGGCCAGCATGGCAACCACCATAACCTTGCTGGAACCGGCGGTCGCGGCGGTGCTGGCGGTCGTGATTGTCGGTGAACGTTTGCCGCCGATGGGCTGGACGGGCATCGGCCTGGTCGTCGCATGCCTGATTTTCATCACCGTACCGCTGAAAAGACGCGCAACCGTACCGGTTTCTGCCTGAAAAAATGGCTCCCGCAGGAGCCATTGCTGTTTTACTTACGCAGGGAGATTACACCACCGCAGGCGCGGCCAGCGAGGCCATATCAATCACAAAACGATAGCGCACATCGGCTTTTTCCATACGCTCAAACGCTTCATTAATTTCATCCATGCGGATCATTTCGCAATCCGGCAGAATGTTTTTCTCCGCGCAGAAATCGAGCATTTCCTGCGTTTCGCGGATCCCGCCAATGGGCGAACCCGCCACGCGGCGACGGCCTAACAGCAGCGGAACGGTGTTAAATTCTTCCATCGGCCCGACCTGCCCGACCAGCACCAGCGTGCCGTCCACATCCAGCAACGGCAGATACGGCGTGATGTCGTGTCTGACCGGTACGGTATCGATGATCAGATCAAAATGATCGTGTGCCTGCGCCATGGCGTCACTGTCGGCACTGACCAGCAGACGGCTTGCGCCTAATTCCAGCGCATCGGCTTCTTTGGCATTGGAACGGCTCACGACCGTAACCTCTGCCCCCAGACCGGCCGCCAGTTTGACCGCCATATGCCCCAGACCGCCCAAGCCGATCACGCCGACGCGGCTGCCCGGCCCGACGTTCCAGGTCTTCAGCGGCGACCAGGTGGTGATACCGGCGCACAGCAGCGGCGCGGCTTTGGCAAGATCTAACCCTTCCGGCATGCGCAGACAAAACTCCTCGCGCACCACTAAATGCTTGGAGTATCCGCCCTGCGTCGGTGCTTTGGTGAAACGGTCATAACCCGCGTAAGTGCCGGTATTACCTTCGCGGCACAACTGTTCTTCACCTTTTTTACACTGATCGCATTCCTGACAACTGTCTACCATGCACCCCACAGCGACATGATCGCCCGGTTTATAGCGGGTGACGCCTTTACCAATCTGTGTGACGCGCCCGACGATTTCATGGCCGGGAACAATCGGATAGTAGCTCCAGCCCCAGTCATTTCTTGCGGTATGTAAATCAGAATGGCAAACGCCGCAATACAGAATTTCCATTGCGACATCGTTATCACGCAGGCCGCGACGTTCAAAGGTAAACGGTGCCAGCGGTTTTTTAGGATCGTAAGCAGCAAATCCGACAGTTTTCATCAGTCAATTCCTGAGTCGTTAATGACCTATTCACTATAGAATTTAACGCCGAAGTCACAAGCCACAGTCCTCCTGAATCCTTGCCTGATCCTGCCCGGTTTATTTCTTAAAGCTGCCGAACATCTTGTAACGGCCGCCCGGATATAACAGCCGGGCGCAGGTGACGACTTTTTCATGATGCCAGGTCCGACGCAGGGTTTGCAGGCATGGCTCGGTCTGATGAATATTCAGCAGGCGCTGCTCGTCGTTACCGGCCATCACGGCCTCAATGGTATGTTCACCCGCCGTCAGCGGTGCCAGCTGGGTGAGATAGGCGAAAGGCGTCGTTTTAGTAAAGTCCTGCTGTAAATACAACGGTGCAATATCCGGATTCACCAGCCGGTCCTCCAGCTGTACCGGAATATCATTTTCGTAATGCACGATCAGCGAATGGAACAACGCTACGCCCGGCGGCAGCATAAATTTCATTGCCATATTGTGACTGGCAATTTGCTCATCCAGTTGCAAAACGCGGGAAGTATGAAAATGCCCGCGGTTTTTGATCTCATCAGAAATGTTATTGACTTCCAGCATCGGCGTAAACGCCTTCATTTCATTGACAAAGGTGCCAACGCCCTGTAAACGCAGCAGGTAGCCTTCGGTGGTTAATTCGCGCAGTGCCCGGTTGATGGTCATCCGGCTGAATCCCAGCTCAGCAACCAGTTCACTTTCTGAAGGCACACGCTGGCGCGGCTGCCAGTGTCCGTGCAGGATCTGGTTGATGATCCCCTGTTTCACCTGCTTATACAGCGGAGATGGCTCGTCTCCGGCGTCCGCAATGACTTCGGATAGCGTTCTGTTTGTTGACATCATTCCTGCCTTGTATATTGCCTGGCGCGCGTTGCCGGAGGTCATTCGCCGGTAAACACCGCCTGTTCTTTCGCCGCCAGTGCGCGCATGCCTTCGTTGCGGTCTTCGCTGGCCGCAATCAGGGCGGACAACGAACGCTCATAACTGATGCCTGCCGTTAAGCCCATATCGAAACTCGCCAGCACGGCTTTTTTGGCCATCTTAATAGCCAGCGGTGCGGCACGGGAAATATTATGCGCAATCGTCAGCGCCTGTGCCGTTAATGCTTCAGGTGTGGTGATGCGGCTGACCAGCCCGGCAGCCAGCGCTTCGGTGGCGCTGATTTTTCGCCCGGCGAGGATGATTTCCATCGCCAGTGATTTCCCCACAGACCTGACCAGCCGCTGCGTCCCCCCTGCGCCGGGGATAATCCCGATATGTGTTTCCGGCAGCCCGATAACGGTTGTGTCATCAGCAATCACGATATCGCACAGTAACGCCAGTTCCAGTCCGCCACCCAGCGCATAACCGGACAGTGCCGCGATCACGGGTTTTTCAATGGCGGCGATCTGATCCCATTTTTCGCTGAAACCGCTGGTGTAAAGGGCTATCGCTGAGGCGGTAGCCAGCGTGCCGGTGTCAGCACCGGCGGCAAACGCCCGCGCTGAGCCGGAAATCACCATGGCGCGGATCTGCTTATCCCCGTCCAGTTCACGCATTTTCTCCAGCAATTGCGTCAGCATCTCCGCACTCAGTGCATTGAGTTTTTCCGGCCGGTTAAGGGTGATATGCGCCACGCCCTGATGTCGTTCACAGCGGATGAGTTCGCTCATGGTTTTTGCATCCTGCTGATGGCGCGGATTGTGGAATTACGGTGCGCGAGCCCTTCTTCAATATCCTGTGCCGTCCACGGATAAAACCCGGCGCCGGTTTTGGTACCCAGGTGGCCCTGCTCAATGTGCGCCAGCAACCACGGCGGCAACGCGTCGTCACGGGATAACACCGGCAATAAGATCGCCGCAACATTCTTCACCGTATCCAGCCCGGCAAAATCCATCAGTTTCAGCGGCCCCATAGCCGACCAGCGCGGTGCAAGTGTGCTTTGCACAGCAAAATCTACGTCTTCGATGCTGGCTATACCGGCCGTCACCAGATGCAACGCCTCGCGCAGCATGGCGTATTGCAGCCGGTTGACGATAAACCCTGGTACGTCTTTATGAAGGGTCACTGTCTGTTTGCCCAGTTGCTGACACAATGCACCGGCCTGCTGACGCGTTTGGTCACTGGTTTGCGGCCCGCAGACAATTTCCACCATCGGCATGACATCAGCCGGATTAAACCAGTGCAGGCCAATAAAACGCGACGGCACCGCCAGCGAAGAGGCAATCTGCCCGACAGGGACGCTGGAGGTGTTGGTGGTCAGCAGACAGTCGTCACTGACCTGTTTTTCGATCTCCTGAAAAATCTGCTGTTTGAGTGCCAGCACCTCAGCGATATTTTCCGAAACAATCTTCGCGCCTTTCAGACATTCCGCCAGGGATGTCGTAAAAGTGACCGCTGATGCCAGTCCGGCGTCGATGCTGTCGATCACTTTTGCAGCCTTGTGCAGCGAGTTTTCCGTACGCGAATAAAGCGCCACCTTAAAACCGCTGGCGGCAAATACCGCCGCGATGCGCGCACCCATGGTGCCCGCGCCAATCACCGCAACCTGTGTTGATGCCATATTATCTGCCTCCGGTTAAATAACGCCCTGTTGCTCCAGTGTGTCCATCTCCTGCGAAGACAGCCCCAGTTGCGCGCTGAGAATGGCGCGTGTGTGTTCACCAAGCCGTGGCGGCATTAAATCGGGTATCTGATGCATGCCGCTCAGCTTCACCGGCTGCGGTAAAATACTGATTTCACCGGCGACCGGATGCATCACCTGATGCAGTAGTCCCCGTTCAGCGGCATGCGGGCTTTGCAGCAGTTGATCCAGCCCCCAGACCGGGGCGGCAGGAATGCCGTCTGCATCAAGCAGGGCGAGCGCCCCGTCCACGGTTTTGTCGTGCAGCCATTCTTCAATCAGCACCCGTAATGCGTACTGATGTTTCAGGCGCTGCGGATCCGTGGCAAAACGCACATCCTGCACCACTTCCGGTTTACCTATAGTCTGTGCCAGACGGCGGAACAGGCTGTCATTCGCCACGGCAATCACCAGATAACCGTCGGCCGCACGGTAGCTGTCCATCGGGGCGCTGATGGGATGTGCATTGCCCAGTCGCCCGGCCAGCGGCATGCCGCCCAGCAGTTGTGTCAGCGAGACCATTTGCATCGATACCATCGCGTCGAGCATGGCGACATCCACATGCTGCCCGAGACCGCTGATGCCCCGTTGCAGCAATGCCGCCAGAATGCCCCACGAACAGTACAGCCCCGACACCACATCACCAATCGCATCCCCCACCCGGGTCGGTTCACCATTCGCCCAGCCGGTGACCTGCATAATGCCGCCCATTGCCTGGATCACATGGTCATAAGCTGCTTTGTGCGCCAGCGGCCCGTGCTGACCAAAGCCGGAAATACTGGCATACACCAGCTTCGGATTGATCTTCTTCACAGCGTCATAATCAATGCCCAGACGCGTGGTCACGCCGGGCCGGAAGTTTTCCACCAGCACATCAGCGCCTTCAATCAGTTGTTCCAGCACCGCCCGTCCCTGCGGAGATTTCAGATTCAGCGTCAGGCTTTTTTTGCCGTGATTAAGCAGCATGAAGTAGGTACTTTCACCATGAATATGCGGCGTGAAATCACGGGAATCGTCACCTTTACCCGGCATTTCAATTTTGATCACTTCCGCACCCAAATCATTGAGCAGCGAAGCGCAGTAAGGCCCGGCCAGCACGCGGGAAAGGTCAAGCACTTTGATCCCCTCCAGCGGCCGTGATGTCGCGGATGTACTCATACATTTTCTCCGTCAGCAAGGTCTGCGAAAATCAGGGGGGTCAGCGCGCGCAAGATATCGCCCTGTCCGATCAGCTGACGGATAGCCAGCATATCCGGATACATTTCCTCGTCACTCTGCCGGAAGGCCACCTGCCCGCGCACCAGAGACAATACGGTTTCCGTGCCCGCTGAGGCGCGCAGCGGACGGTGGAATTCCACCGCCTGCGTGGCACACAAGATTTCTATCGCCACAATATCAATGGCATTTTCAACGGCATCAATCGCTTTACGCGCCGCTGTTACCCCCATGGAAATGTGATCTTCCTGTCCGGCACAGGTGGATACGGTATGCACGCTGGCCGGTGCTGCCAGTGCACGGTTTTCCCCTGCCAGCGCGGCCGCAGCGTAAGGCGGGATCATCATGCCTGAATGCGCCCCGCCATTGGCCACCAGAAAAGCCGGTAATCCGCTGAGATGACTGTTTGTCAGTCGGTCAGCGCGGGCCTGCGAACCGGTGCTGAGTTGCGCAATGGCAATCGCCAGTGCATCCAGACACAACGCCACCGGCGCACCGTGCCCGTTGCCGCCCGGCAAAACATTCAGCTCCCCCTCTTCCACAATAAACACCGGATTATCTGTGACCGAATTAACTTCGGTAGTCAGCGTTTTCAGGCAGTAACTCAGTACATCCCGTACCGCGCCATGCATTTGCGGAATGCAGCGCAGGCTCAGTGCGTCCTGAACGCGAAAATCCCGGTATTTATCCAGGATCTCGCTGTCACGCAGGAAACAGCGCAAAATCCGCGCGGTTTCCTGCTGGCCGTCGTGCGGGCGCAATGCGTGAAGGCGGGCATCATACCCGCGGATATTCCCCTTCAGCACTTCCAGGCTCATGCCACCAGCAGCATCAGCCGCCGGCAGTAATTCGCGGAAGGCTTGCGCCGCCAGACAGCCCAGCGCAGTGATTTCATAGGTGCCGCTGACCAGCGCATGGCCTTCGCGCGGACCGGGAATGCGCACGGCAATCCCCGCCCGTTCCAGTGCTTCCCGTGCCGGTAACAGTTCGCCCTGATAGAACGATTTTCCGTAACCAAACACCGACAGCCCGATATGCGCAGTGGCAATCAGGTAACCAACCGACCCCTTGGCAGGCGACCAGGGCGTCACCCCCTTGTTAAGCATGTCGGCCATCGTTTGCACCAGCGCAGGGCTGACGCCACTGTAGCCCTGCAGCAGCGATTTCATCATCACCGCCATCATCGCCCGCACTTCATGCTGCGCCAGCACCGGCCCCGTACCGCAGGCGTGACTTTTCAGCATATTGAGCTGTACGTCAGAAATTTGCTCCGGTGATAAGCGCTGAGTGACCAGGTCACCCACGCCGGTGGTCAGGCCGTAAATGACTTTGTTGTCGGCAATCGCCTGCCTGATTTTCTCATGCACGATCAGCATGGCATCTGACGCTGACGGGTCCGGCAACACCGGTGCCCCGTAAGCGATATCCGCGATATCACGGACGGAGGTTTCCGCCGTGCCTAAGATGACAGTGCGCGTCATCATTTATCCAGCCCGTGCCCGGCCAGCCACTCTTTTGCTACGGCATCCACACTTTCAAAATTCGCCAGTTTACCGTTCATCACGATCAGATCGCTGGTGGTCAGTTGTCGGGACACGTTGTTCAGCGTGGTTTCGACCACCTCGCTGGCTTTGTCTTTAGCAATCAGCGGCACAATATTTTGCGCCGGGAATAAGTGTCTGGAATCTTCCAGCGCCACCAGATTTTTCGTTTTAATCGCCGGGTCGGTTGAGGTCATGTCCGCGACCTGAATCTGATTATTGGTCAGCGCAGACAGTGTCAGCGGGCCGGCGACGTCGAGCACTTTGAAGTTTTTAAAGGTCAGGCCGTACACTTCGCTCAGCCCTCTCACCCCTTCACGACGGGTTTTCCATTCTGCCGGACCGCCCAGAACCAGCGTTTTCGCCACCGGTGCCAGATCACTGATGTCTTTCAGATTGTGTTTTTTGGCCGTTTTCTCAGTCACAGCCAGCACATCACTGTCCTGCGCGGCTGAGATATCCAGCATTTTGATTTTTTCCGGTAAAGCTTTTGCCAGTGCCGCCGCCACATCTTCAGAAGAATGAGCCTGCGTTTTTTCGTCGAGATAACTCAGGGTGGCACCACTGTATTCCGGGATCAGATTAATGGAGCCATCAAGCAGCGCGGGCATATACACCTCACGGCTGCCAATATTAAGTTTGGTTTCCACCTTCACATTTTTTGCTGCCAGTGCCTGCTCATAAATAGTGGCAATCAGCTGGCTTTCGGGGAAATCCGCTGAGCCGATGATAATAGTGCCCCCCGTATCAGCGGAAAACGCAGCAGGGACGTGTACGACGGCAGCAGAAAACAGGGCAACGGCGAGCAAATTTTTCAATTTCATTTTTGTCAGGCTCCGGAATGAGTGAGTAGATAATTCAGTGATTCGATAAAGGAATGGTTTTTTTACGGCGGCGCTCACGCTGCCGCAATCCTGGTGAAACAATGAAACGAATTAAAAAAGAGAAAAATACATCAACCAGTAACGCTAATATTCCCACCATAAAAGCACCCGCAACCATTTGCGGATAATCATTCTGTGCACGGCCATCAATAATCAGCCGCCCTAAGCCACCAAGCGAAACATACGCTGCAATCGTGGCTGTAGACACAATTTGCAGCGCAGCACTGCGGATACCGGATAATATCAGCGCCAGCGCGCAGGGTATTTCTACCGCCAGCAACAGTTTCAGCGGTGAATACCCCATACCGGTTGCGGCATCAATAACTGCCGGATTAATTGCCCGGATGCCGGAATACACCCCCATCATAATGGGCGGTAAGGCCAGAATAATCAGCACAATCAGACAAGGCACAATAAAAGCCAGGTCCGATTCAAATACCGGCCCGAACAGAATTACCAGCAAGATGATTAACCCGAATGAAGGCAGCGCCCGCATGGCATTGGCGCTGCCGATTAATAGCGTCGCACCTTTACCGGTATGGCCGACATAGCAACCAATCGGAAAAGCAATAATCACCGCGATGAACAACGCTTCAATGCTGTAAATCAGATGCTGAAAGATGAGCATCAGCAAACCGTCATCATTGAGCCAGTGACCGGAGTCCAGCAACCAGTTAATCATTTCGCATTCCTTTTCGGTTGCCATGTGGTCATTTTATTGCCGGTACGCAGCACCAGATTATCCAGCAGCAACGCCAGCACAATGCACAGGAAAATACCGGCAATAATCGGTGTCAGGAAATGCAACTGAAAACCCTGGGTGAACAATGCCCCCAGTTGCGGCATGCCAACCAGCGCCGAAATCGACACAATACTGACATTCGAAACCACCACCACCCGCATACCGGCGGCGATGACCGGCACGGCCAGCGGTAATTCCACGCTCAGGAAACGCTGCAAGGGTCGGTAGCCCATGGCGACAGCGGCCTGGCGGGTATCATCCGCCACAGAATCCAGTCCGTCGCATACGGTGCGGATCAGCAACGCAAATGCATACAATGTCAGGGCCACCACGACATTAACCACATCCAGAATCTTTGTGCCCAGCAGACCGGGCAATAGAACAAATAACGCCAGTGAAGGAATGGTATAAAGCAATCCTAATAAATTCAGAATACCGTCTTTAAATTTTCCGCATCGGTGTAAAACACCGCCTACCGGAATAGCCAGTGCCAGCCCGATCAATACCGGAATAACAGACAGGTAAATATGCCAGCCGAGCAGCGTTAATATATTTTCCCGCTGCTGAAATAACCAGTCAAAACGCATGGCACTACCTCACAGTCCGGGAATAAGAAAGTGAAAAGACGTGTTCTATAGTGGCCGTGCCGATAAAACGCTGATGTTCATCTACCACAATACCGCGCTGACAGGGAGAACTTAATACGGCATCCATTAGCTGTCGCAGCGTGCCATTTTTCGGCGCGAAGGTACTGCCGAGATTAATATCTTCCGCATCCACGGTTATTTTATTTTGTGTGACATCATACCAGCCGAGCGGACATTCATTTTCTACCACCAGCACCCAGGCACTTTCTCCGGCAAGGGCTCTGGCTGCATTGACGGAAATACCCGGCTCGATGACAGGTTCTTTCGTCAGACTGATATTCCCGGGGATGCTGTCGAAGGAAAGTTTACGGTATCCGCGATCACGACCAATAAAATCAGCAACAAACGCATCCTGTGGTTCATTGAGTAATTTCACCGGCGAGGCGACTTGCGCCAGACGCCCCCCGGGGCGGAAAACGGCGACCTGATCGCCTAATTTCATCGCCTCATCAATATCGTGAGTAACCATAATAATGGTCTTGCCGATTTCACGCTGTAACCTTAAAAACTCATCCTGTAACTGTTCGCGCACCACCGGATCGACAGCGCTGAAAGGTTCATCCATCAGCATAAATTCCGGGTCCGATGCCAGCGCACGCGCCACGCCCACCCGTTGTTGCTGACCGCCGGATAACTGCCACGGATAGCGCTCCGCCATCGACAGGGAAAGCCCGACCAGCTCAAGTAATTCGAGGGCCTTTTTACGCGCAGCCGTACGTGTCGCACCGTTGAGCAGCGCCGTGACCGCGATGTTGTCCTGCACGGTTTTATGCGGAAACAGCCCCGCGTTCTGGATCACATAACCTATTTTGCGGCGTAATTTTACCAGGTCCATTCCGGCGGTCGGCTGCCCGTTCAGCAAAATGCTGCCCGAAGAGGGTTCGATTAACCGGTTGATCATACGCAGCGAGGTGGTTTTGCCGCAGCCCGAGGGCCCGACCAGCATGGTGATTTTCCCTGTCGGCGCACTGAACGACAGCCTGTCTACAGCCACCGTACCATCTGCGTAAAATTTGCTTATGTTCTCAAATGAAATCATTACATTTCCAGCCACATTACGGAGTGTTTTTCACAGGACGCCTGCTTGTGATCATTTCGCAGACCTGACATGTACTAACTTGTATGTACAACCTAGCAAGCAGAATGCCAACTTATCAAAACGGAGGAATAGCGGCAGAATATGGCGATTGTGACGGGCAGTGAGGCATAAAAGTGAACAAAAAATGACGTTTTTTTGCACCAGAAAAAAACAATTCGCCCCATTGCGGTGCGGAATGTTTTACTTTCTGGCTACAGGCTGGCTACGACTTTCGATCCGACAACTGGCTCAGCCACTGACTGCGATATTCAGAAGGCGAACGGGCGGTGCTTTTGCGAAAAACGCGGCAGAAATAGTTGCTGTCAACAAAGCCGCTGCTGGCTGCCACTTCTTTGATTTTCAGCTCATAGCCTTTAAGCAGCAGTTTCGCCTTTTCCAGCCGGACATGATTCAGATACTCACTGAAGCCGATATCACCGGATTTCCGAAATAAATGAGACAGGTAATTGGGGGTGATATGGAAACGCTTTGCCACGTTTTCGCGCGTCAGCGGCAGTGCGGCATTCTCTTCAATATATTTTTTGATGACCTCAAACAGCGCACCGCTGCGGGTGAGGATCTGCGCCCGGTTGGCGAGCTGTTCCTGACAATGACTTAACAACCCCGCGACCACGCAGCGCGCGGTTTGCTGGTCGTCAGGATTAGAGATAATTTCATTCATCGCCTGCAACAAAAACGAGCCTACCCGCGGACCAAGGCGCGAAACACTTTGCTTATCGGTACCGGTAAATGTCACGCCATCCCAGAACTGCAAACTGAAACCCAGTTTTTCTTTACTGAACAGAATACTCAGCACTGTCGCGGACTGATCCCACACCATCAGATTCCACTTCCCGCCCGGAATATACAGTGCATCGCCCTGCCTCAGCAGCCCTTTACCGGCGGCGATGCTGCGATCACGGACTTCGCCTTCAACCACAAATTCGATACGCGGAAAACTAACCACCGAGGCCAGCTCGGGCGCAGGCAGGGAATTATCAGGGAACCGGACAGCAAACGCATCACTGCCGGATACCGATCGGAACAGTGTTTCTATCACGTCTTGCAGCATGGCAGCCTCTCAGAGGATTTCTTTTGATCATAACATACACCTAACAAATACGCGGTAATCCCGCCTGCCACACCGTGCCCCTTCTGGTGTCCATTATAAGACCCGGTAAAATGCAATAAAAAAGCCTGACCGGCGGCCAGGCCCGGAGGGAAACAGCCATTCAGAGCACGTCGAGCAACCATTTTTGCGCAGGCGTCAGGCGGCTTGCCGTTTCCGGCGTCAGCCATTTACGCTGATCCTGCTGCTGCGCATCGGCACGATCAATATACAAACTGTGCAGCACCCGGCGACGTGTGCCGGCGTGGTTATTGGTACCACCGTGCCACGCATGAGCGTTATAGATCATCACACTGCCTGCCGGTGCCTCAAACACCACCTCATCCGGATGCGGCAATTCGACATCCGCCAGCACGTCCTCCGGCAATTCCGGGCGGTGATGAGTGCCCGGAATAATACGTGGCGCACCGTTGGCGGCACTTAAATCGTCAATCGCCACGATAGCATTGACCAGATGCACCTTTGGGAAATCCGGACGCGGTTTTTTCCAGTCAGCATGCAGCGGCTGATGTCCTCCCCGGTGCAGCGCTTCACGACCATTGAGACTCGAAACCTTAAACGCGCCGCCGAAAATATGGTGGCACACGGACAGGATCAGCGGATGCGACCAGACCTTTTCCCACACAGTGCCTTTGTTGATCATATTGGCGATACGGGTGGCGGTGGCTTCCTGATGATGTTCCACCGCGAGATTATCGCCCTCTTTTTCCACCAGCGCGTCAAACGTGACACGCATATCCGCCAGCCAGTCCTGGTCAATCACATCATGAATAATCAGGTATCCGCGCGTCTCCAGTTCGTCCGCCTGTGCCGGTGTTAACGGTTGTGTTGCGCCCAGTGCTGCAAGATATTGCTCAGATGAATGATTCATTTCCCGCCCCTTCAGTTAACGTTTGCGTAACATGAAAGTACGGCAGTTTTTATAGGAAAAAACGATGCTAATCCTACGAAACACTGGATTTATGTGTGATCGCCAAAAAAGTGTGAGACAGATCGGCTTACATCCGCAGCATGTCTCTCAGACCGCCACCAGCAGTTGTGCCTTGAGTCTCTCCTGTAAAAAGTCGAGAAATACCCGGGTGACTTCGCTGCGCTGACGATGCTGCGGATAAAGGGCGTGCAGGCTCAGCGGGCCGGGATGAAACGCATCGAGTACGCGAACCAGCGCCCCGTATTGCAGTGCCGGGCCGACGATAAATTCCGGCAGTAATACCAGCCCCAGTCCGGCGACGGCCGCATCGCGTAACACTTCACCGTTATTGCTGACAATCGGCCCGCGCACATCAAACAGACGGCGTTTGCCGTGCAGCTCCAGCTCCCAGCCGGTCTGTCCTTCACGCCCGTAACGCAGGCAGTGATGGCTGAGCAAATCCTCCGGCGTTTCCGGCGTTCCCTTGCGCTGAAGATATTGCGGGCTGCAACAGATCACCCGCTTCAGCTCGCCCAGGCGCCTCGCCACCAGCGACGAATCGGCCAGATTACCAATGCGCAACGCAATGTCGAAACCTTCACCCACCAGGTCAACATAGCGGTCGACCAGTTCTACCTGAAACTGAATAGCCGGATGCTGACCTAAAAACTCGGCAATCAGCGGTGAGAGATGGCTGATGCCAAACGACATCGGAATGCTGATGCGATATGCCCCCTGAAGCGCCTGCCGTTTGGGCGACACCGCGCGTTCGGCTTCTTCGATGTCATCGAGGATCCGCTGAGCATGTTGCGCGAACAACTGACCGGATTCGGTCACCGACAGTTTACGGGTGTTGCGGTTGAGCAGCCGGGCATTTAAGCCAGCCTCCAGCGACGCCATACGGCGACTGACATATTGTTTTGATAGCATCAGTTGTTCAGCCGCTGCGGTAAAACTCCCGGCCTTTACCACCGCAACAAAAATACGAAGATCTTCTATCTGCATCTTATCCGCATCCTTGATTATCATGCCGCTGATTGTCCACCAAAACGTGACATTGATAGTCAAACCAGCGCATTGTTGAGCAAATTAGTTTACGTGTATTCTCTGTTCATCGGAAGCGCAAACGCACTTCCCCCCTGACAAACTGAGGAGCACATCATGATCGAACAACGTCTCTCTGAACAACGCGGCCTGGGTGATCACGGCTGGTTACATTCACGCCATACTTTTTCCTTCGCCAGTTACTGGGATCCGAAACAGGTCGGTTTCTCAGACCTGCTGGTCATTAACGATGATCAGGTTGCACCGGGCCGCGGCTTTGGCGCACATCCGCACAGCAATATGGAAATTATCTCTTATGTTCTGGAAGGCGCGCTGGAGCATAAAGATTCGATGGGTACCGGTTCTGTGATTGTTCCCGGTGATGTACAGCTGATGAGCGCCGGTTCCGGTGTGACACACAGTGAGTTCAACCACTCCGGCGACGAGAATGTCCATTTCCTGCAAATCTGGATTGTGCCGTCTGAAACGGGTACCAAACCGGGTTACCAGCAAGTTTCTGTGGCTGAAGCGGAAAAACGTGGCCAGTTCCGTCTGGTTGTCTCGCCGGAGGGTGACAACGGCTCACTGACGGTGCGTCAGGACATGAAGATTTACGCGGGTTTCTTCGACGGCGCAGAACAGGCCACGTTTGATCTGGATCCTGACCGCTATGCCTATATCCATGTGGCACGCGGCAGCATCAAAGTGAACGGCATTGAGTTCAGAACCGGTGACGGTGCCCGTATCCGTCAGGAAGATAAACTCACCTTTACAGACGGTGATCAGGCAGAAGTATTACTTTTTGATTTGCGACCGGTGGAAGTGAATCACCCGTCCCGCTAATTAAAGCACTTAACAGGCATATTGCAGACATTTTCAGCAATATGCCTGCCTTTTTGCGCCCTCTCCCTCATGGGTAAAAATGCCTGCTGCAAAGCTCTGCAACATATATTTTTCTCTGGAAAGCAAATCCCATCTCAGTGGTTATCCAGTTGGTTTAGCACCCTTGCTTACGTTATATTTGCCTTGCTGCGTCAAAAAAACGCGGCGAGGTTTCGCAGCCTGAATACCACATCGGAAATACATATGTAATAATTATGTATTAGCCTCGGTACACCTGTCAGATGCAGATGCTTGTAATTTGTACATCCTATGGTGACTCAGGCAAGGCAGCCCCCGGGCTGGCCGGATTCCGATGTGACCGGTACTGCGAACCTTGTCTGAGCCACCACCAAAAAGAGTTTCGCAGCTCCGGTGGTGGTTAACTATCACATCGGAGAATACACATGAAACTGCCCCATAGTCCGACATTTCTGCCGTTTCCTACCTCATATATTCAGCAACATGAGGGTGAAATCCTGATTAATCAGGACTGGCACCCTGCCGACATCATTGCTGCACTGCGCAAAAAAGGCACCACCCTGTCTGCGGTTTCACGCGCGGCGGGTTTATGTTCAACCACCTTAGCCAATGCGCTTACCCGTCCCTGGCCAAAGGGTGAGTTGCTGATTAGCCAGGCTATCGGTGTGCCGCCTTCTATCATCTGGCCAAGCCGGTACTTCGATAAGCGCACCATGCAATTTGTTGAACGTCCGCTGCGTACACCGGCCAAGAAACCCCCTACAGACGAGTAGTAGCATCTCCTCAGGGCGTTGTAAAAACGCCCTTTTCCTTCCTCTCCCTGCTCTTAACTCCCTGAATTCGGCACATCGCAGCCGTGGCGCGGGAAAAAGCCTGCGCGCTGTCGCCAGACACTCTGTTTCAGTTGGCGCCGTGACAGACTGGAAATCTTGCCCGTAGGATCTTAAATGCAAAGGAAGATAGTTTTTTCTCTTTACTCCTCCCCTGCGAAGGGGAGGGAGCTTTATGACCGGCCCTATTCCATCTCCCGCAACTGCATAGCAACTATTGTTGTTTTACATCGCTTGTCCCTGACTTTAATAATCATTGTTAACGATGTGTTGTGAACTAAAGGAACGGAATATGAGCCATGTGATCCGCCTTGCTCAGGAGTCTGAAGCAGCGGCGCTGCACAGTCTTTTGCAAAAGGCTTACGAGCCGCTGCTGGAACATAACATTCATTTCACCATTACCCGCGCCAGCGTTGAGGATGTGCGGGATGTTATCCGTAATGAAACCACTTATGTGCTGGAAAAAGACGGTGTACTGACCGCGACACTGACCACCCGTTTTCTGTGGACACCCGCGAAAAATCATCTTGCGCCATGGCCGTTTGTGCACTGGTTTGCGGTGGCAGAACACGCCAAAGGCCAGGGATTTGGCAATGAAATTATCCGCTACGTGGAAGAGACGTTTTTGCGGGACACGCTGAAATCACCGGCGGTGTATCTGGCAACGGCGGTGAAACATCCGTGGCTGACCGGGTTGTATCAGCGACGGGGTTATGAGCCATTTCATACCGCGACCAACCCGCTGGGTGTGGAACTGGTCTATTTGCGCAAAATTCTCAACCAGCAGGCATTCGAAGCACTGGAGCAGGCACCGCTGGTGCGCTCTATCGCTGAATTACGCACGCTGGTTTAACAGCGGCTGAATAATATATTCTTAAGGATGAAACAATGAGTCAGAAAAAACAAATACGCCTGGGTGCCATTATTCAGGGCGCATCCGGAAATATGTCTGCATGGCGTCATCCGGATGCGGTTGCTGATGCCAGTATTAATATTCAGTTCTGCCAGCAATTAGCGCAACGAGCTGAACAGGCTAAATTTGATTTCTTATTTGTCGCCGACGGACTTTATATTACTGAGAAATCTATTCCGCATTTCCTCAACCGTTTTGAACCGATTACCCTGCTTTCTGCCCTGTCGCTGGTCACCCGCAAAATCGGACTGGTCGCCACATTATCCACCTCCTACAGCGAGCCGTTTACCGTCGCGCGTCAGTTCGCCAGCCTCGATCATCTGAGTGGTGGCCGGGCGGGCTGGAACGTCGTGACCTCACCGCTGGAAGGCTCGGCGAAAAACTTCTCCCGCGATAAACATCCGGAACATGATGAGCGTTACCGCATCGCCAGTGAATACGTCAGCGTGGTGAAAGGACTGTGGGATTCCTGGGAAGAAGATGCCTTTGTGCGCAACAAAGCCACCGGCCAGTTCTTTGTGCCGGAGAAACTGCACACACTTAATCATCACGGCAAATACTACTCGGTGCAGGGGCCGCTGAACGTCGGACGCTCGCCGCAGGGCCGTCCGATCGTCTTTCAGGCCGGAGCATCGGAACAGGGCAAAGCTTTTGCCGCCGAAGCCGCTGATGCCATTTACACCCGTCAGGAAACCCCTGAACTGGCCCGCGAGTTCCGGCTCGACGTCAGGCGTCAGCTGGTGTTAAACGGCCGTGACGCTGACGACATCCGCGTCTTTCAGGGTATCAGCGTGATTATCGGTGACTCGCCCGCCGACGCCGAACGCAAATATCAGGAAACGGCGCAACTGGTGACGCTGGAAAGTGCTCTGGATTATCTTGGCCGCTATTTCGAGCATCACGATTTTGCGCAATATGACCCCGACGCCCCCTTCCCCGACATAGGTAATTTGGGGCAAAACAGCTTCCGCAGCACCACGGATGAAATCAAACGCAACGCCAGCGAGCGCGGGCTGACCCTGCGTCAGGCCGCGCTGGAAGCCGCCACGCCACGCCCGACCTTCTCCGGTACTGCCGAAGACGTTGCTGACGGACTGGAACATTGGTTCACGTCGGGCGCTGCCGACGGCTTTATTGTCCGCGGCGGAACCCCGACGGCGTTCGATGATTTCACCGACAGTGTGATCCCGATTTTGCAGGCACGGGGAGTGTACCGGACGGAATACGAAAGTGAGACGTTGCGGGGAAATCTGGGGTTGCGGGAGCCGGAGAATCAATTCACTGCTAAGAGTGTGCCTTCCGATGCACTGACGGTTTAGAATCAATACCTTGGGTTGCCACTCAAACTGGCTTTAAGGTCAAGGTCGTGGGCTCGCCGCCCACACTGGCCCAAAGGGTTTTAAACGAAACCCTTTGGAATCCTGCGTTTTTTAACTGCGCGCTCCGCCCGCAGTGAAAGAGCCTGGGGGGTCTTGGGGGAGTGGGCCGACGCCCACGACCTTGATCTACGGCAGTCTGGATGCTAATCCAAGATTCCCCCTGAAATCCTCCTCCCCGTATTCGGTATCGATAAGTTTCCTTTTCCGTAACTCCGGCAACAGGCCGTTGATCAGCAAGTCTTCCTGATCCACCTGCCCGAGGCCATGCAGGGAAATGACATCCAGCACACCGGCGCGGTAGCGTTCTTCGATGGCGTCGGCCAGCTGTTCCGGCGTACCGGCGACAAACCAGTGGCCGGTTTCCTGCGCCTGTATGATCAGTTCGCGCAGCGTCAGTCCCTGCAAGGCGAAACGCTTAAAAATCTCTGCCCGGCCGCGACGGCGGTTTATCTGATCGACATCCGGTAACAACCGCAGCGGAACGGGCTGATCCAGCGCAAGGTCGCGCAAATCAATGTCACCGCCCAGCATATCCGCCACTTTAAGACGCCCCTGCTGATAATCAATACGCTCGTGTTTTTCGAACAACCGGCGCGCCACATCAGAAGGGCCTGAGCCGATGACCGAGTGGAGCGAGTTCATGATGAGCGGCCGGTTTTCATGTCGTCCGAAGGCATCAGCATGATGATGAACGCGCTCCACGAAGGCCCGGGCGTCTTCCAGTGTGGGTTGCGAGGTGTAGATCACCTCCGCGTATTTCGCGCCAAGTTTCAGCCCTTCTTCTGACTGCCCGGCCTGAAACTGTACCGGCCGGTGTTGCGGCGGCGGCGGAACGTTCAGCGGGCCCTGGACGCGGAAAAAATCCCCGTGATGATTGATCGGATGCAGCTTGCGCGGATCTATACTCACCCCGCCGCTTTTGTTGCGCACCACGGCATCCGGCTGATTGGCATCGAACAGCGCGTTAATCACTTCAATAAACTCTGTGGCTCTGGCGTAACGCACTTCAGGCGCAGGCAGCCGGATATCGCCGAAATTCTCTTCGCCGACTGAAGACGTTACTGCGTTCCAGCCCGCACGCCCGCCGCTGACGTGATCAAGCGTGCCGATCAGCCGCGCCAGATTATACGGATGCTGATAGGTGGTGGAAACCGTGGCTATCAGACCGATTTGTGACGTGACCTGACTCAGCGCCGCAAGGGTTATCAGCGGATCCTGACTCCCGGTCGGGCCGGAAAGCCCGTCAGGATCAGCCTGTAATAAATCGGCCGTAAACAGCCCGGTGATTTTTTCTTTTTCTGCGATATTAGCCAGCGTGATGGCACGTGAAATACCCGTCTGGCGGCGGGTATCGTTCGAGGCGTGGATCACGCTTCCTGCCCCGACCAGGGTCTTTAAGCGTCTGCGGGATGTATTCGTCAAGCTGCTCTCCTTTATCTGCACATAACTGCCTGCGTTTAAATTGCCTGCGTTAAAAATAGAGACCGCCGCTGATTACACCACGAAGAAAAAAGCATTTTATTACCCTCAAATGAGATAAGCCGGTATTTCGCCTCTTGGTTAAGCCATAGAAACCCCTTAAGTCATTTATTGTTTCTGAAAAGCAAATATTGTGATTTTACAACTTAGCAACGTGACATTAATAATCCCTCAAGCCGCCCGGAATAAAGCGGCGTTACAGGTTGAGTTTATTTGAATAATTCACGGTTTATCATCTGACGGGAAATGTATGAAATCCTCTGTTCACGTTCGTTCTCTCTCTGCGCTCGCGCTGTTAGTGCTCTCTTCCGGCCAGCCGCTGTATGCAGCTGAACAACCGCAACAAGGTGGCACACTGACGTGGGGCGTGGAAACTGAACCTAATACGCTCAATCCGCAGTTAAACGGCCAGTCAAAAGCCGAGCTGATCCTGCGCGTCGCTTATGAATCACTGTTAGCGCGCAAGCCGGACGGTTCGTATATCCCGTGGCTGGCCACCGGCTATAACGTGTCTGGCGACGGCAAAACCTATACGTTTACCCTGCGCGATGACGTGAAATTCTCCAATGGAGAAAAATTCGATGCCGCCGCCGTCGCCGCAAACTTCCGTCATGCACAAGATCCGGCGTATTGCGCAGGGTCGAGTATTTGTGCGCTGGCCGGGCGAATCGCCAGCGTCGCTACGCCGGATGCACACACCGTCAGCATTACGCTGAAAGATGTTTACAGTCCGTTTCTGTCCTTTGCTGCCGGTCTGAAGCTGATTTCGCCCTCTTCCTGGTCTTCGCCGCAGCTGAAATCCGGAGGCACCGACATCGCGGGTACCGGCCCGTTTATTCTGAAACGCTATGAGAAAGGCCAGCAGATTGAGTATGTGCGTAACCCCGCTTACCACTGGGCATCAGCCAATGCTAAACATCAGGGCGCGGCGTATCTCGAGGGGGTGACTTACCGTTTCCTGCCTGAATCGTCAGTGCGCACCGGCGCTCTGCTTTCCGGCCAGGTGGATGTCATTGAAGGCGTTTCGGGTAACGATGCCGGTGAGTTCAAAGATAATCCTGATTTCTCTTACCAGCACGCACTCAATACCGGCACGCCTTATTCATTGTTTCTTAATGTGAAATATGGGCCGACACAGGATGTGAATGTCCGTCAGGCGATTTTACAGGGGCTGGATATTTCCCCGATCTTGCAGTCGATTTATCGCGGCGAACGCACCCGCGTCTGGGGCATTACATCACCGGTGGATCCGCTGTATGACGCCAGCCTGAGCGGTAAATACGGCAATAACCCGACCCTCGCCAACCAACTGCTTGATGACGCAGGCTGGAAAACCAGAGGGGCTGACGGTATCCGCACCAAAGACGGCCAGCCCCTGCGCATTGAAATCATTCAGGCACAGGCAACGGTGCGCGATCAGCGTGATGTGCTATTACAGGCAATACAGGCGCAGGCACGGCAACGCCTGGGCATCGACCTGAAAATTCGTTATGTCGATTCCGGGACCTATACCGAAGTGCGCAAAACCGGTCAGTTTGGCTCGATTGCTAACTCCAATACGGATACCGACGGCATCGATATTGAAAACCACTATTTGCCGGTCGAGGGCGGCGGTTCAATCAACTACAGCCGCACCGATGCGCCGGAAATCATTCCGCTGCTCAAAGGCGCGTCGCTGACGCAGGATAATGCACAGCGCAAAACGTTCTACGGGCAGTTGCAGAATTTCGCGGTGTTGCAGCAGGCGCTGGCGATCCCGCTTTACGAGCCGGAAGACCAGATTGCGGCAGCGGCTTACGTCCACGGTGTCGGCTTCAGGCCGTTCAAACAGATGCCGGAAAATGCCTATGACGTCTGGCTGAGCAAGCATTAATCAGAAGTAAGGAGTCAGCACATGTCGGCTGAAACTGCATTTATTTCACCCCGCAGGCCGAAGGCCAAACCGTCATGGGGCGGGCGGATCACCCGGCGGATACTCACCGGCGTGCTGGTACTCTGGGCGGCGGTCACTTTGTCGTTTATCAGCGTTTACCTCGCGCCGGGCGATATTGTCAGTTTACTGATGGGCGAACAGGTGCACACCCCGGCGATTGAGGCGGCGATCCGCGCTGAATGGGGATTGGATCAGCCGTTGTATCTGCAATATCTGCATTACCTGTGGCGGGTATTGCACGGCGATTTTGGCCGTTCGTACCTGCTTAATACGGACGTCAGTTCACTGGTGTTATCGCAACTGTGGCCAACGCTGAAACTCACCGCTCTGGCGCTGGTGGTCAGCCTGGTCTTTGCCGTGCTGATGGCGGTCACTACCGCGCATCGTCGCTGGGGACAGCGTATCGCCGGTTGCGTGGAACTGATTCTGGCCTCTACGCCCTCTTTCTGGCTTGGCATCGTGCTGCTGTTTATCTTCAGCTTTACCCTGCGCTGGTTTCCGGTCGCCGGTGACCGCAGTTTTTCGTCACTGGTGTTACCGGCGTTGTCACTCGGGCTGGCACAAGGCGCTGTCGTTTCGCAGGTGCTGCGGCGCGGGCTGGAAGATGCACTCAATGAACCTTTTGTTCTGACGCTGCGCGCCTGGGGTTTGGGTAACACCGTTATCCGTTTACGCCATGCGCTGCGCCATGCCGCGCTGCCAGCCGTCACCCTCACCGGCTGGCTGATCGGCGGTCTGCTCAGCGGTGCGGTGATCACTGAACAGGTGTTTGGCCGTCCGGGTTTGGGCAAAATTACCGTCGATGCCGTGCTGGGTAAAGATTTGCCGGTAGTACTGGCGGTGGCGATTTTTTCGGCACTGGTGTACGTAGTGCTGAGCACACTGGTGGACATTTTGTACCTGTTTATCGATCCGCGCCTGCGCGACGCACCCGCTGCCGGAGAGGAAAATCCATGAGTCAGTTTCTGATGTCCGGGCGCATCACACGCCGCTTTCCCGCCGGCTATTTACTGGCTGCCGGTTTTTTATGTCTGGTGCTGCTGGCGGTGGTCTTCCCCGGTTTGCTGACCCATCACGACCCGTTAAATGCCGATCCGGTCAATGCGCAGCTTCCCCCTTCTGCCGGGCACTGGCTGGGGACCGATCAGCTTGGCCGCGACGTGCTGGCGCGCATTATTTATGGCAGCCGCTATTCCCTGCTGATCAGTCTGGCGGCGATGGCCGTGGCAGTGAGTATTGGCAGCCTGCTCGGCCTGCTGGCAGGCTTGTTCAAAGGACCTGCGGATGAACTGATCAGCCGCGCGGTGGACGTGGTTTCTGCCTTTCCCGATCTGCTGCTGGCGCTGATGCTGATCGCGTTTACCGGCCCCGGCACCACCAATCTTATCTTCGCCCTGGGGGTGGCCTCGGTGCCTCGCTTCACCCGCGTGGTGCGGGCACAGACCTTCGTGGTGATGTCTTCCGGTTATGTCGAACAGGCCCGCACGCTGGGGCTGAAACGTCATGTGCTGGTCTGGCGTCACGTTTTGCCGCACGCCATTGCGCACGTTCCGGCGCTGGCTACGCTCGGGCTGGGCACAGCAATTATCGGCACCGCCGGGCTGAGTTTTCTCGGTATGGGGCCGCAACCGCCGACCGCCGAATGGGGGCTGATGCTGGCCGAAGGCCGTAATTATTTGCGCAATGCCTGGTGGATTGGTGTCTGGCCGGGTGTGGCGATCACCCTGACCGTCATTTCTGTGAATACCCTCGGGCGTCACTGGCAGGCGACTTTTGAAGGAAAACGCCCATGAGCAGCGAACTGTTTATTGATATCCGAAACTTGTCGATTTTCTTTCCGTCTGCGGGTGGTGAGAAAGCGGCGGTCAGCGGGCTGAATCTGCAACTCCGGCGCGGTGAATCCATTGCATTTGTCGGTGAATCCGGTTCGGGGAAAACGGTCACGGCGCGCAGCCTGCTTGGCTTGCAGGATGACAAAGCGCGTATTACTGCGGATCGTTTTATGATCGGCGGCGAAGACATGCTCGGCGCGAGCCAGCGACGCTGGCGTAAAATTCGCGGCAGCCAGATTGGCTATGTATTGCAGGATGCGCTGGTCTCACTCGATCCGCTGCGACAGATTGGACGACAACTTCGCGATGCGCTCACTGCCAGCCGCCAGACCGATCCGAAGACACTCAGTGCACAGGTGATCGCTTCGCTAAAATCGGTGGGATTTCCCGATGCGCAAAACCGCCTCGGTGCCTATCCGCATCAGCTTTCCGGCGGTTTGCGCCAGCGTGTTTTGATTGCCAGCGCGCTGGCCGGAAATCCCTCTTTGCTGATTGCCGATGAACCCACCACTGCCCTGGACATGACAGTGCAAAAGCAGATTTTAGATCTGCTCCAGCAGCGGCGTGACAACGGCCAAAGCCTGCTGCTGATCAGCCACGATTTGGCGGTCGTCGGGCAACTGGCGGACCGCATTCTGGTGATGCATCAGGGGAAAGTGGTCGAAGAAGGCCCCGGTGAAAAACTGCTGACCGCACCGGATCATCCGTATACGCAACAGTTGCTGGCGGCGGTTCCGAGCCCGGCAACGCGCGGTTTGCAGCTCTCCGGTCAGCGTGGCGTCCCCCTGCCTGCACGCAATATCTCAACGCAAAATCCTGTACTGGAAGCCAGTAATCTCAGCAAAGAGTACGCCGGAAAAACGGTGGTCAGTCACGTCAGTCTGCACCTGTTTGCCGGAGAAACGCTGGGTATTGTCGGCGAATCCGGCTCAGGGAAAACCACGCTGGCGCGCATGATCCTCGGGCTGACCGAACCGGTTTCCGGCACCATTAACATCCAGGGACACCGCTGGAGCCAGGTTGAGGAAGCGCAGCGCAGGCTGCGACGCCGGGGTATTCAGCTGATTGCACAGGATCCGCTGAGTTCGTTTGACCCGCGCTATAACGTGGAGAAAATCATCGGCGAAAGCCTCGACAATGCAGGCATTTTTGGCGCACAGCGGCGCAACCGCATCCGGCAGTTGCTCGATGAAGTGCAGCTGGGCGACAGTTTTTTGCACCGTTATCCGCGCGAACTTTCCGGCGGCCAGCGTCAGCGTGTGGCGATTGCCCGCGCCTTTGCCCCGAATCCGGCGCTGCTGGTGGCCGATGAGCCGGTGAGTGCGCTGGATGTCTCCGTTCAGGCCCAGGTGCTGGACTTACTGGCAAAAATGCAGGCCGAGCACCGTACCGCGCTGTTATTTATCTCGCACGATTTAGGTGTAGTCCATCATCTGGCTGACCGGGTAATGGTGATGAAAGACGGCAGCGTGGTGGAGCACGGGCATGTCGATGATGTGTTTCACCGCCCTGCCCATCCGTGGACGCGGCAGCTTATCCACGCGCTGCCGTCGGCGGGTTTAGGTGTGCAAACGGCGGCGACGCCGTAAGACTTTACCGGCTAACGCAGCAAGCGACGCGCACAGCAGGTAATACATCAGCCCGACAAACAGGAAGATTTCCGCCGGGTAAATTTGCACCCGGTTATTGACCTGCCCGGCCACGGTGGTCAGCTCCGGCACATTCACGATGAACGCCAGCGACGTATCTTTCACCAGCGAAATCAGCAATCCGAGATATGACGGCAACAGGTTCGGCCATGCCTGCGGCAGTAACACGAACAACAGCACCTTGCCGTAGCTCATGCCGGACGCGATCCCCGCTTCGGTTTGCCCGCGCGGCAAGGCTTCCAGACCCGCCAGCGTCGAATGCATCACCGCCGCCGAGGTAAACCAGGCCAGTGCCAGAATCACCGTCAGCGGGCCGGGAATCGATCCGCCAAACACCACCGGCAGCAGGAAATACAGCCAGAAAATCACGAAAATCAGCGGGATCCCGCGGATAAAGGATGCCCAGATGAACAGAATTTTTCGCGTCCGGCCGCCGAAACGCCACGCCAGTGCCGCCATCAGCACCCCGGCCAGTAACGCCAGAACGCCCGCCGATGCCGCCATGATTAATGTGAGCAACACCCCGCCCGGCTCACCGTCGCCCAGTCTTCCCCACAGCAGATAAGTGAAATTATCCTGCAAAACAGACCAGTCAAATTCCATCGCGGGTTTCCTCCGTCATTGCCGCCTGCGGCCTGCGCTGCGGACGTTTCGGACCAAACGCCGTCATCAGCCCGCCGAGGAACAGCCCGAGCGCCAGATACAGCAATGTTCCGACCGCAAACCCTTCGAAGGCGTGTGCGTTATAGCTTTCAATCTGACTGACCTGATACGTCAGTTCCGAAAAACCGATGCCGGTCGCCAGCGAGGAAAGCTTCATCAGATTCAGATACTGGCCGGTGACTGGCTGCCAGGCGTTGGTCAGCGCCTGCGGCAAAAGAATGGAAAGCAGCAATGTCTTGCGGCTGAACCCCTGCGAAATCGCCGCTTCAGTCTGGCCTTTGGGCACGGAATTCAGACCCGCCTGCACTTCTTCCACCAGAAACGCCGCCGTGAACAGCGCCAGCCCCCAGGCGGCACACAAAAATTCCGGCGTCAGCCATGAAATGTTGCCCGGAAACGTCGCCCACGGATGATTGTCGCCGATGTAAAAACGCCAGCTTTGCGGCAACGCGCCGTAAGCGGCGAAATACCAGAACAACAGTTGCACCAGCAACGGCGTATTCCTGAAAACAGAAACAAACGCCGCCACTGTGCCGCGGGCAATACGTGACGTGCTCAGACGCAGCGCGATCAGCAGCACTGTCAGTAACGTGGCGATCAGACTGCCCGCAAGGCTGACATACAGCGTGGTAAGAAAGCCGGAGATAATCCACTGCAACGGCTGGCCGCTCAGCACACCCGCCCAGTCAGGATGCCAGATCATCGCCCTGCTCCTGTCTGCGGATGCAGCGGAAACAATACTTTCTGCAAAAACCGCTGCGCACGCGGGTGCTGCGGACGCAGGAAGAAATCTTCCGGCTGTGCCTGTTCAAGAATTTCGCCTCCGTCCATAAAAATCACCCGGTCGGCAATTTCACGGGCGAAGCTCATTTCGTGCGTTACCACGATCATCGTGATGCCACTTTTCGCCAGCTCCTGCATCACCAGCAATACTTCGCCAATCATTTCCGGATCGAGCGCTGATGTCGGTTCATCAAACAAAATAATGCCCGGATCGGTGACCAGCGCACGGGCAATCGCCACGCGCTGCTGCTGACCGCCGGATAGCTGCTCGGGATAATGCAGCGCTTTATCGCCCAGCCCGACACGCCCGAGCAATGCCCGTGCTTTTTCGCGTGCCGCATTTTTCTTCCAGCCATGCACTTTGATCAGCGCCAGACTGACATTGTCCTCGGCAGTGAGATGCGCATACAGGTTGAACTGCTGAAACACAAAGCCGATATGCGTACGTAACTGGCGTAATGCCGCACCTTTGAGGTTTTGCGCCGGCTGATCGTTGATGAGAATTTCACCGTGGGTGACGGATTCAAGCTGGTTTATCAGGCGGATCAGGGTGGATTTGCCGGAACCGGAAGGCCCGCAAACGGCCACCACTTCGCCGCTGTCCACACGCAAATCGACGTTGCGGATCACCTCATGCGGACCAAAAGATTTACTGACCTGACGAAATTCGACGGCGGCGGTTTTAGCGGCCGGTGAATGTGAAAAAACCGCAGGCGATGCTGCGGTTGAGATAGTGTCCTGCTGCATGTGTCTTACCTTGCATAAAACAAATTATTTGGCTTCAATTTTGAACAGTCGCGGCTGAGGAGATTTAGTCTGCGGGCCGAACCAGACGTTATAAATGCTGACCGCCTGGCCATTTTTCTCCAGATTCAGCAGTTCGTCGTTGACCACTTTCAGCAGGCTGGTTTCGCCTTTTTTCACGCCAACGCCAATCTCTTCCTTGCTCAGTAATTCAGGCAGCACTTTGTATTTTGCCTTGTCCGGCGCGCCATCCAGCAGACCGGCCAGAATGGTGCTGTCCTGGGTAATCGCCTGCACGTTGCCGTTACGTAAAGCGGAAAGCGCCAGCGGAATATCGTCATAAGACAACACACGGGATTGCGGGAAGCGGTTATGCAACTCCTGCTCGCCGGTGGTGCCTTTCACCGCGCCAATGCGCGCCGTGGCATAGGCATCCAGTTTATCCGGTGAACCCGCAGGCACCAGGAACTGCTGGCCGGTGACGAAATAAGGCACGGAGAAGTCGATTACTTTCGCGCGTTCCGGCGTGATGGTGATATCAGCCACAATCAGATCCGCCTTGCCGGACTGCAACAACGGAATACGGTTGGCCGGATTAGTCGGCACCAGTTGCAATTTCACACCCAGTGTTTTCGCCAGCGCTTTGGCGAAATCGACGTCATAACCGACAATATCGTGCGTTTTCGCATCCACAGACCCAAACGGCGGATTGGAATCAAAAGTCGCCACTTTCACAACACCGGCTTTTTTGATATCCGCCAGCTGGTCAGCGTGAGCAGCAAAAGTGGAAAGCGTGCTGAGTGCCAGAAACAAACCGGCAGCAATTTTGCTTGTTTTCATTTGACGTTTATTAAACTGAATAACGGCCATCGTTTTTCCTTATGAATAGTCTGCAGAGGGCTCGCGCCCCAAATTTACAAAGCAGGAGATTTAATTTTTTTTCTTTTGTGAGTCAGAGGATTGCATAAGGAATGAGGTCGGTGCCACTAACAAAAAAGGATATAGATGGATCAATTAAGCATAAGCTTTTCGGATGATCGTACGGGGAAATTGTGCATGCAGGCCATTCAGGGATCTTGCTTAACGGAGCAGCCTGGAGAGCAAAGGCTCCAGGCCGGAGAGATTTAAGAGGCGCGGCGGTAGTCGCCTCTTAAGGCCAGCGGGAGTGGCAACCCACAGTCTTGACGCTGCCCCTCTGCCCGGTACATCCCCACCACCTCACCGACAATCAGCAGCGCAGGCGTTTGCACCTGTCCGGTAAGGATCATGTCTGCCAGTGTCTCCAGCCTGCCGGTCAGTACCCGCTGTTCCGGCCGGGTGCCGCGCTCAATGACTGCGACCGGGGTCGTCCCCGGTAAGCCATGCGCCATCAGCTGGTGGCTGATGGTTTCGCTGTTGGCAATGCCCATATAAAACACCAGCGTCTGACGCGCTTCGGCCAGCGCCCGCCAGTCAACATCCGGCTCACCCTGTGCGCCATGACCGGTCACAAACCGTACCGATTGCGCCAGACTGCGGTGGGTCAGCGGAATACCCGTGGATGCCGCACACCCCATCGCCGCCGTGATACCCGGCACGATGTGACACAGCACGCCGTGCTGCTGGCAATGTGCCATCTCCTCGCCGCCGCGACCGAACACAAACGGATCGCCACCTTTGAGGCGCACCACGCGATACCCGGTCTGGGCCAGACTGACCAGCAACTGATTAATTTCTTCCTGTCCCAGCGTGTGATTGCGCGTCGATTTACCGGCATCGATACGCAGCGCCTCGTCCGGGATCAGCGCCATCACCGGCTCAGACACCAGCCGGTCAAACACCACCACATCCGCCTGCTGGATCACGCGCAGCGCTTTCAGGGTCAGCAGCTCGACATCCCCCGGCCCCGCTCCGACCAGCCAGACTTCACCGCGACACACCGGATTACGCCGGCTGGCACCCGCCAGAATTTGCGCGATCTGCTGCATCTGTAATGTTTTTTCGGGAATGTTGTTCATTGGCTGTCTCCCGCCGTCAGCGTGGCACGCTGACCGGCAATGATTTTTTTGAGTTCAGGAATGCATGAGCCGCAATTTGTGCCGCATTTTAGTTTTTCGCCAAGCTGTTGCACGTTGTGACATCCCTGGCGGACGGCTTCAGTGATTGGCATTTCCCCCACGGCATAACAGCTGCAAATAATGGCACCGGCGGGTTTTTTACCGCTGCCGGCACGGCCGGCCAGTAATGCCAGTCGCTGCTGCGCCGTATGCGGCGGTGTGGTGAATGCCGCCAGCACAGCCTGCCGGTCGGGTGACGGCGGCCTGCGGCGGGCATAGAACGCCAGTTGTAACGCGCCGTCAGACCAGGCCAGCAGGCTGAAACCGTCATCGCCCAGTTGCGCGGTCTGGCAGATCAGGTTGTCCGTGGCGTAAGACTCCTTCAGCCACGCCATCCAGTCTGCCGGCAGCGAAGAGTCGGCCAGCGTAAAGTGGGTCACACCCGGCTGGGTGATCAGGCTCCAGTACGTCGTCACTGGTGGCGTAATATTTTCACCACGCACAAACAGTTCGGCCTGCCACGCGGCAGGCCAGCGGCTCAGGCTGACCGGCATATGTTTGCTTTCCGGCTGTCCCGACAGCGGATCAACATGCGCTTCAATCAGCGCATCAACCCGTGCCTGCTGGCTGAACCGGCTGTTCCAGTGCATCGGCACAAACACACTGCCGTGCCGTTGCAGAGGATCAGGTTGGGCGCGCAGCAACAGCCAGCCGTGCGAGGAGGCAACGCGCACCAGATCGCCGGACCGGATCTGCGGCGCATCGTCGGGATGAAACTGACAAAACGGTTCACTGATGTGCTGCATCAGCCGCGCTGACTTACCGGTGCGCGTCATCGTGTGCCACTGGTCACGAACCCTGCCGGTGTTCATGATCAGCGGATATGCAGCGTTTGGCTGATTGACCGGCAGCCTGGGCGTGACCGGGATCAGCCGCGCTTTGCCGTCAGGATGGAAGAACGTGTTATCCGTAAACAGGCGCGTCGTGCCCTGCGGATTTGCCGCATTCACCGGCCACTGTACAGGCCGCAGGGTGTCCCATTCCTCATCCGAAAGCTGCGCCAGCCCGCTGATATCAAATGCCCGCGAACCGTGATTTTCAAAGCCGGAAAGCGCCGCATGTTCACGGAAAATCTCCGCCGGATGCTGGTACGCGAATGCTTCGGCAAACCCCAGACGCTGCGCGACCTGACAGAGGATCCACCAGTCCGGTTTCGCCTCACCCGGTGCGGGCAGAAACGCACGCTGGCGCGAGATACAGCGTTCGGAATTGGTCACGGTGCCGTTTTTCTCGCCCCAGCCCAGCGCGGGCAGGCAGATATGCGCGGCGCGGGTGGTATCGGTGTCGCGCATCATGTCAGAGACTATCACCAGCGGGCAGCGCGCCAGTCCGGCCCGCACCCGGTCGGCATCCGGCAGCGATACCAGCGGATTAGTGCCCATGATCCACACCGCTTTTATCCGGCCTTCTTCTACCGCGCGGAACAGATCCACAGCGTTCAGTCCGGCTGTTTTTGTTACGGCGTCACTTTTCCAGAAGCGCCCTACGCGGCTGATATCTTCCGGCGTAAAGCCCATGTGCGACGCCAGCTGATTGGCCAGCCCACCGACCTCCCGTCCGCCCATCGCGTTCGGCTGACCGGTAATCGAAAACGGTCCGCAGCCCGCGCGGCCGATATGGCCGGTTGCCAGATGCAGGTTAATAATGGCGTTGCATTTATCCACGCCGGAACCGGACTGGTTGATCCCCATCGAATACAGCGTCACCAGCCGCTGGCTGTGGCCTATCATCTGGTAAAACGCCAGCAACTGATCCACCGGTAATCCGCAATACGCGGCGGTACGCGCCACTGTCCAGTCCCGCGCCGCCCGCAAGACATCTTCAGCCCCCTGCGTATGGTGTTGCAGGTAAGCGCTGTCGAGTTTTCCGCTCTCCGCCATCGCGTTCAGCGCACCACAGAACAACGCCGCGTCACTGCCAGGTTGCAACGCCAGATGCAAATCGGCGATATCACAGGTGGCGGTCTGGCGCGGATCAATAACAATAATGCGCATCTGTGGCCGGTCCTTTTTGGCCTGTGCCAGCCGCTGATACACGACAGGATGCGCCCATGCTGTATTCGACCCGGTCAGCAAGACGCAGTCGGCCAGTTCCAGATCCTGATAACTGCACGGCACGGCGTCGGCCCCGAACGCGCGTTTGTAACCCGCCACGGCAGAAGCCATGCACAGCCGAGAATTGGTATCCATATTTCCCGCGCCGATAAAGCCTTTCATCAGTTTATTGGCGACATAATAATCTTCGGTCAGTAACTGACCGGAACCGTAAAACGCCACCGCCTGCGGCCCATGTTCGCCGATGACCGCCCGCAACCGCTGCGCTATCGTATCGAGAGCCAGCGCCCAGCTGACCGACTGATGATCAATTTCCGGCTGCAACAGCCGCCCCTGTAAACCCAGCGTTTCTCCCAGCGCGCTGCCTTTTACGCATAAACGCCCGTGACTGGCCGGATGTGTTTTATCACCGCTGGCACTGAACCCTCCGGCCTGCGGCTGCATGCTGACACCACACCCGACGCCACAATAGGCGCAGGTGGTCAGTGCTGGTGTTGTGGCGACAGTTTTTTTCATACACTGACCGTCGCGATAACGTCGGTGTCGGCGGTTTTCTCCCCCGGCTGTTCCTGTACCCAGACGCGGCCATTTTCCACTTTCACCGGCCACACGTTCAGTGTCGTCTGCGCGTCGTCTACGCTGCGCCCGTCGTGTAAACGGAAACGCTGTTTGTACAGCGGCGAAATTACCACCGGCTCACCTTTCACATCACCCACCAGCCCGCGTGCCAGCACGTTGGCGTCGCTGTCCGGCTCATGGTTACTCAGCGCGAAAACCTGCTGCGGATGATCCGGTAAATGGAACAGCGCAATCTGCCGGTTAGCCAGCCGCGCCGCCATACCGGCATTGGCCGGTATGGCACTCAGATCGCACAAAGCCACCCAGCCCTGCACCGCCATCACCGGCGGGTTGACCGCGTTAACGGCAATAACAGCACGTTCCTGCGACGTTGCCGGTCGAACCTGCTGACGCTCCGTCACCATCACTACCGTTTCATCCGGCTCGCTGCTGTTGACGAACGGGCGGAACAGCGCCAGCCGGTCCGGATCTGCCAGCGTGGTTTGCCATTCGCACTGATACGTGCCGACCACTGCGTTCATCTCACTTTCCAGTTCTGCGCCGATGTGCAGGCTGTCTTCCAGCACCACCTGACGCAGATAATCCATACCGCCCTCGAGATTATCCATCCAGGTACTGGTACGTTGCAGACGGTCAGCGGTACGGATGTAAAACATCAGAAAGCGGTCTACGGTGCGGATCAGATCTTCCGTGCTCATGTCCTGCGCCAGTAAATCAGCGTGGCGCGGTTTCATGCCGCCGTTGCCGCACACGTAGAGGTTCCAGCCCTTTTCGGTGGCAATCACGCCGACGTCTTTGCTCTGTGCTTCGGCGCATTCACGGGTACAACCCGAGACCGCCATTTTGATTTTATGCGGGGAGCGCAGCCCCTTGTAACGATTCTCCAGTTGCAGCGCCAGCCTGGTGGAATCCTGCACCCCATAGCGGCACCAGCTTGAACCGACACAGGATTTCACCGTGCGCAGCGATTTGCCATAGGCGTGACCGGTTTCAAACCCGGCGTCCACCAGTTGCTGCCAGATTTCCGGCAGTTGCTCGAGGCGGGCACCGAATAAATCCACCCGTTGCCCGCCGGTAATTTTGGTATAGAGGTTGTAACTTTTTGCAATCTGGCCGATAGCGATAAGCCCGTCGGGGGTGATTTCACCGGCCGGAATGCGCGGCACCACGGAATAGGTACCGTCTTTCTGAATGTTGGCGAAGTAACGATCGTTGGTGTCCTGCAACGGTAAATGCTGAGGTTTGAGCAGGTAATCGTTCCAGCAGGACGCCAGAATGGATCCCACCAGCGGCTTGCAGATTTCACAGCCGCGGCCGTGGCCGTGTTTCTCAATCAGTTCATCAAAGCTGCGAAGCTTGCCCATACGCACCAGGTGATAAATTTCCTGACGCGAATAGGCAAAGTGCTCGCAGACGTCTTTTTTCACTTCTACGCCCATTTCGGTCAGCGCGAATTCCATCACCTGTTTGGTCAGCGCTGCACAGCCGCCGCAGCCGGTCGCCGCTTTGGTGCAGGCTTTGACCGCCGCCATATCGCCGCAACCGCCCTTCACCGCGTCACAGATATCTGATTTGCTGACGTTATGGCAGGAACAAATTTGCGCGCCGTCCGGCAGTGCCGCGACACCCGGCGTGTGTGGTGCTGCACCGGCACTGACGGGCAGGATCAGGTTTTCCGGACTGGCGGGCAGCGGCATATCGTTAAGCATCATCTGCAACAACGTGCTGTATTCGTTGCTGTCGCCGACCAGCACCGCGCCGAGCAGGCGTTTGCCGTCCTGCGAGACCACGATTTTTTTGTACACTTCCGCCGGACCGTCGACCCAGCTATAACTCTGACTGCCCGGCGTGCGGCCATGCGCATCGCCGACTGAGGCCACTTCTACGCCCAGCAGTTTCAGTTTAGTGCTCATGTCCGCGCCTTTAAACGCCACCTCGCTGCCGGAAAGCGTATCGGCCAGCGTGCGCGCCATCTGGTAGCCGGGGGCGACCAGACCGAAAATCTGCCCGTTCCATAAGGCACATTCGCCGATAGCAAAAATGGCCGGATCAGAGGTACGGCACTGATCGTTAATCACAATGCCGCCACGCGGCCCGACCTCCAGCCCGCACTCTTTTGCCAGCTGATCGCGCGGACGGATACCGGCGGAGAACAGCACCAGATCGGTTTCCAGATGACCGCCGTCAGCAAATTCCATACGATAGCGACAGGTTTCACCGGTCACGATAGCGCGGGTTTCTTTGCCGGTATGCACCTGCACATCCAGCGCTTCAACTTTGCGGCGCAGCATGGCGGCACCACCTTCATCAAGCTGAACCCCCATCAGCCGGGGCGCAAACTCCACCACATGTGTTTGCAACCCGAGATGTTTCAGTGCATTCGCTGCTTCCAGCCCCAGCAAACCACCGCCCACCACCACACCGGTTTTGCCGGTGGCTGCACAGGCCTGAATCGCCGCCAGATCATCCAGCGTGCGGTAAACCAGGCAGCCCGGCGCATCGTTGCCCGGAATTGGCGGCACAAACGGGTAAGAACCGGTCGCCAGTACCAGCAAATCGTAAGCCGTCTGGCGCCCCTGATGATCGACCACAAACCGGTGGCGGGTGTCGATATGACCGATGCTGTGCCCGAGGCGCAGTTCAATGCCGGTCGACTCAAAGAAACCCTCTTCTACCACCGACAGCGACTCAGCACTGCGACCGGAGAAAAACTCAGACAAATGTACCCGGTCGTAAGCGGGTGACTTTTCTTCTGCAAAAACAATTACCTGGTATTGAAGATGCAATTCACGCTCGACCAGTTGTTGCAGGAAATGGTGGCCGACCATGCCGTGTCCGGCCATAACTAATACGGGTTTCGACATTACTGTGCTCCTGGTTACCCCGGCGGGTAACTGTTCTGATTTAACGGGCGGAAGGCCGTCAGCGGCCGGTTCATCGCCGGGGCTGAAGATGCTCAGTTGCATCCGGTGGATGACGGGATTGCTGATGCGGGCGAAGTACGCCGGTCCGTCGCTGATATCGCCCCACAGCAGTACGCCGGTAAGCTGGTTGTCGCGCAGCAACAGGCGGCGGTAGTGGCCGTCAACCGGATCAGACATCGTGTGAATTTGTTCGCCGTCACCGCCGTGCAGTTCACCGGCGCAGAACAGATCAATGCCGGTTACTTTCAGACGCAGCGGTGCCCTGTGCTCCACCGAAGAAACGACCGGTGCACCCGCCAGACGGGCCGCCAACGTCTCAGCCTGTTGCCAGCACGGCGCGACCAGACCGGCGGTCAGGTCCCCCTGCTGACAGCATTCACCGATGGCCGAAATAGCCGGGTCGGTGGTTTGCAGCGTGTCGCTGACCAGAATGCCGCGATCACAATCCAGTCCGGCAGCCTGCGCCAGCGCAATATCGGGCCGGACACCGGCGGCCACCACCACGCGCCGCGCAGGAATTTCACGCCCGTCGCTGAGTATCACCGCTCTGACGTTGCCGGAAGGGTCACCGGCATATGCCACCGTCTGCGCCTGCAAAACCGACCTGATACCGCGTGTCCCGAGGCTGACACGAAGCAGTTCTGCGGTATGTTCATCAAGCTGGCTGTCCATCAGATGAGCGCCGCGATGTAACAGGCTGACCTGCATGCCTCTCAGCGCCAGTGCGGCGGCGGTTTCTACCCCTAAAACGCCGCCGCCAATCACCGCGACCGGTTGTCCGTCGTCCTCTCCGCGGAGGATGTTTTCCACATCCTGCTGATTTCTGAAACCGTGAATACCCTGCAGTTGTGCGCCCGGCACCGGCGGCATAAAAGGCCGCGAACCGGTGGCGAGCACCAGATGGTCATAATCAAACACCCGCCCGCCAGCCCGCACCCTGCGGGCAGCGCGGTTAATTTCCGTCGCTGCCTCCCCGGCGATAAACGTGACGTTGTGACGTTTGTACCACTGCGCGTCATGGGTCACGATTTCATCGAAATGTTTCTCCCCGGCAAGTACCGGTGTAAGCAGAATGCGGTTATACGCGGGTTGATTTTCTTCGCCGATGACCAAAATGCGGTAACGGTCCGGCGCACGTTCGCACAGCCTTTCCACCAGCCGTACGCCCGCCATTCCGTTGCCGATCACTATCAGAGTGGGTTTATCCATTGCGCTTATCCCGCCTGCTGAATCAGGCAACCGACCGGTGTTTTTCATACAGGAACTGCAGAACCTGCTGACGGTACTGGTGGAACATAGGGTCGTTCGCCAGTGCCAGCCGTGAGCGCGGGCGCGCCAGTTCCACCTGCAACACGTCGCCGACTTTTGCTGCCGGTCCGTTGGTCATCATCATTACGCGATCCGAAAGCAGCACCGCTTCGTCCACGTCATGTGTAATAAGCAAAATCGTGGTTTTCAGGCGCGACTGGATCTCCATCACCGCATCCTGCAAATGCGCACGGGTTAAAGCGTCGAGTGCGCCGAAGGGTTCATCCATCAGTAACACTTTCGGTTTCATCGCCAGTGCACGGGCGATGCCCACCCGCTGTTTCATACCGCCGGAAATCTCACCCGGACGTTTATCGGCAGCGTGTCCCATGTGCACCAGGTCGAGGTTGTGCGAAATCCAGTCACGCATTTCACTTTTACTCATTACCCCTTTGAACACCTGATTCACCGCCAGCGCGACGTTCTCAAAAGTGGTCAGCCACGGCAGCAGAGAATGGTTCTGAAACACCACGCCGCGTTCCGGGCCAGGACCGGTAATTTCCTGGTTATCACACAGCAGCACGCCTTCCGTCGGACGGCTCAGCCCGGCAATCAGGTTCAGCAAGGTGGATTTTCCGCAACCGGAATGACCAATCAGGCTGACCGTTTCACCCTGTGCAATATCAAAGCTGACATTGTCGAGCGCCAGAAACGGGCCTTTGGCGGTCGGGAAACTCTGGCTGACGTTCTGCACGCGGATAATGGCTTGGTTGTTTTTCATCTCAGGCTCCTAACGGTTGTCATAACTGAAGCGGCGGGCAATGGCCATCAACCCCTGTTCCAGCATCATCCCCACCACCCCAATCAGCAGAATGGCGATAATGATGTTTTCCACGTTGAGGTTGTTCCATTCGTTCCAGATCCAGAAACCAATCCCGACACCACCGGTGAGCATTTCGGCGGCAACAATCACCAGCCACGCGATACCAATCGACAGACGTACACCGGTGAGGATGTAAGGCAGTACGGCAGGAAAAAGGATCTTGCGCATCACGGTGAATTCACTGAGTTTCAGCACCCGCGCGACGTTGAGATAATCCTGCGGAATACGCATTACGCCCTCAGCCGTGTTGAGGATCATCGGCCAGATCGAGCAGATAAAAATGGTCCACGCCGAGGCAGGTTCTGCGCGCTGGAATAACAGCAAACCGATAGGCAACCAGGCCAGCGGACTGACTGGTCGCAGCAATGAAATGATCGGATTGAGCATGCTGGCGATAAAACTGAAGCGCCCGATCAGAAATCCCGCCGGGATGCCGATCAGTGCCGCCAGCCCGAAGCCCATCGCCACACGTTTAAGCGACGCCAGAACGTTCCAGCCAATGCCCATGTCGTTCGGCCCGGCGATGTAAAACGGATCGGCGAAAATCACTTTCGCCGCTTCCCAGGTTTTCAGCGGGGTCGGAAACCCTTTACTGCTGAGCGCGGCAATTTGCCAGATGGCGATCAGTACGATGGCTCCCAGCAGCGCCGGAATAGCTTTTTGCAAAACACGGTGCATCACAACGCGCAACCGTGCGGTATCAGTCGTTTTTACGGCACTGACCGGCGCGGCTGCGTTCTGCGTTACCGGGGCGATCGGTACAATTTGTGCACTCACCGGTTCAGGCAGCGCGACAACATGGGATTTTGAATTCATGGACATCAGCGACCTCACTTAACGTTTCATGGCAAAACTGTTGGCATATTCAGCAGGGTTGCTGCCGTCCCAGACTTTTCCGTCTGTCAGCGTGCTGCTGCGCATATCACCGGACGGCAGGTTGATGCCACCGGCTGCAGTCGCCGCCTGTTTATAGACGTCAATACGGTTAATTTTTTGGGCGACGGCCAGATAGTCCGGATCATTGTTCAGCAATCCCCAGCGTTTGTGCTGAGTCAGGAACCACATGCCGTCGGAGAGATACGGATAGTTGACCGCGCCGTCGTTGAAGAAACGCATGCTGTGTGCGTCTTTCCACTTTTTGCCCAGTCCGTTTTCGTAATCGCCCAGCATCCGTCCCTGAATCGTTGCCACCGGCGTATTGATGTAGGCACGTGCTGAGATAACCTGCGCGGTTTCGATACGGTTGGCGTCAGAAGTGTCAATCCAGCGTGAGGCGTCAAGTACCGCAGCGGTCAGCGAACGGGCGGCGTTGGGATTAGCCGCGACCCAGGCCGACGTGGTGCCGAGAATTTTTTCCGGATGATCCGGCCAGATATCCTGTGACGTGACCGCAGTGAAACCTATTTCGTCCTGAATGGCGCGCTGATTCCAGGGTTCGCCGACGCAGTAACCGCTCATGTTGCCGATCTTCATGTTCACTGCCATTTGCGGCGGCGGCACGACCACGTTACGCACATCGTTAAACGGGTGGATACCGGCGTTCGCCAGCCAGTAATACAGCCACATGGCGTGAGTACCGGTGGGGAAAGTCTGCGCAAAGGTGTAGGTGCCTTTCGCGCTGGCATCGACCCTTTTTTTCAGCGAGTCCCCGTCGGTGACACCGGCCTGTTTCAGCTGATTAGAAAGCGTGATCGCCTGTCCGTTATTATTGAGCGACATCAGCATTGCCATGTCGTGCTGTGGACCGGATACGCCCAGTTGCAGGCCATACACCAGCCCGTAAAGCACATGCGCGGCATCGAGTTCGCCGGACACGAGTTTGTCGCGCACTGATGCCCAGCTCGATTCCTTGCTGGGGATAATTTTGATGCCGTACTTTTCATCAAATTTTTTCACTGCCGCCATCACCACGGAGGCACAATCGGTCAGCGGAATAAATCCGACGCGGATTTCTTTTTTCTCGGGCGCATCTGAACCGGCCGCCCAGACGCTGTTCATAAAGCCCGGCATCATCATGCTGCCGCCCAGTACCGCACTGCCGGCAATAAAGCGGCGGCGGGAGAATTGTCCCGGAGTTTTTTTATCATCTGGCGTCATTGCGGCTTCCTGTGATGTTGAAAAATGAACAAAAAAAAAGCGTCCAGTCAGCGCTCAGTTTCCTGAACGCTGACGGACGCCTTTATCCGTAATCCTGACTAAACCGCCATTGGTTTAGTCCTTATGTCGTAAAAACAATGCAGCTTATATGCCAACTTCGTACATCACTGTAAAAACAGACTGTTAGCGGCTTTGCCGCGTCATTCCCGCCGCCCGGTGCACCGCGACAGAACGTGGTGCACATCACAATGGCACACCAACAGTGCAGATACTCCTTAAGGATTAATCACTTTTCTTCCCTAATACTGCCGACACCGCGAGCATCGCTTCGGCGATGTCCGACAGTTTCTTGTTCTGGTTCATCGCCATATCACGCAGGGTTTTATGCGCCTGCGGTTCGGTCAGTCCGTGATGTTGCATCAGCAATCCTTTGGCGCGTTCCACCAGCTTTCGCTCAGCCAGCGTCGCGCGAAGCCCGGCCAGTTCAGCGTCGAGTGCCTGTAACTGACGGGATTGCTGCTCGACCAGTTCCAGGACGGAACGACTCAGTTGCGGCGGGATCAGCGCCGGATAATGCGAATCCTGCGGGGGAATTTGCCCGATATCCTGCTGCTGAAGGGCAAGAGACGCCTGCGCTTCACGGATCCGCTCGCGGCAGCACGCCATCAGAACGTCTTCAAGCACATCTTCCACCACTTTCATCCCGTCAATACGTGCCGTGGTCACCTCAAACCAACGCAGTGCGGCAGCCGGACCCTCGTCCGCCGGTGTGGTGCGGGTACAGGCAATTCGCCGCAGGCGCTCGAACTCGCTGCTGTCGGTGTCCAGTTGCTGTTGCCACAGCGCCAGACAGCGGGCATCGGCAAACTCCCTGAAGGTTTGAAAACACCGCTCCTGGCCTTCGATCAGTGCCAAAAGCTGCTGGTGTGCCACGTCATCGAAATGCCGTGCGGCAAATCCTGCCGCGCCGGTTGCACGCTCCTGTCCGGCCAGTTCTTTACCCTGCATAAAACTGAACATTGCCAGTAACGTACGCGAAATGGACGGATCACCTGAAATATCAGCGGCTTCAAACACCAGCGCCAAATGTGTGCGGATAATCTCGCTGTATTGCCGCATTGCTTCCGGCTGGCTGATATCCTGTACCTGCACCTGACGGCGCAACACCGGCAAGGTGCTGAGGCTGTGTAAGACGGCAGCGATACGGCTGAACAGACGCGGCGCATTACCTATGCTCTGACCGTTCAGATCCAGCGCAAGCAACTGCTGATCCACTGCCTGTTCCGCCATCCGGACCTGTAGCGCCCTCTCACCCAGTTGCTCCGCCCACAGTTCGCCGTGCGAACATAAATAGATATTCGCCGTGCCCCGTTCACGTTGCAGCATGTGGATCAGCCTGCTGACCGCGCCGACCAGCCTGCCCATTTCCAACAGCTGTTGCAGGCAGAGAATTTCACTTTTTTTCGATGCCAGTACAAAATTAAGGGCAGAAAGGGACATGAATGAACCTGATATTGGCCAGAGATTGAGAAAGTAAAGCAAGAAGTGTGCCGGAAGGGGTAAGGCAAAACGGCCCGGTCAGCGCCCTCTCCTGCGAAGCGGAGAATCGGGGTGGGTATGACAGAAAGATTCAGAAATTTAAGTGGAGGTAAACGGGAAATTCCGGGCGCATTACTGTGCCCTTTTATGATAAACCGGTGAAAGTCATCTTAAAGATAAATATATTGTTCATAAAAAGCTCTCCCTGATGATAATTGAACGTATCAGGTATTTTGCGGTGCTTAATAAGTGATTCATCAAATCACACGCAGACCACACAACCCCTATAAAAACAGAGAGTTGCAAAAGATCCTATCCGGCGTGAAATTTATCTGACTATTAAAATCTTCCGGCAGGCGTTATATTCCTGCCGGTTTGTGATCCGGCCTGTGAGGCCGCGAATATTCAGAAATACCTGAACATCATTTATATATGAAGAAATTTATAACACCGGAGGTTATATGTATTTACTGGGCTACCATGGCACAAGTGCCGCTTCTGCTTTGCAATTAGTAAAATATGGCCCCAGGGAAAGCCATGCCTACGCTGCTTTAGGTTCAGGGTTATATGTCGCAAGAGATGATGATTTTTTAGTGGGTTATTTTTCACGAGCCGCCGAGTCACGTGATATGTTCAATCCCGCGCATCATGGAAAAAAAGCTGTCGGTATTAATCCTTTCAAAGGCCCCACTATTTTGAAAGTATTTTCGCGTGTACCTTTATTCCAGCTGAAGGAATGCCGCTGGGATATTATGGAGTACAGTCAGTGTAAGTTCCATTGCCGCGATAATTTAAATGACTTACAAGGCATGGCTAATAATCTGCAAATGGTTATTCCCCCGCAATATTTCCGATTCCTGCGTATAGTTCAGCATGTAAAAACAACGGCCAGAAGTGAACGTCCGGTCTCCTGGCCGGTTAATGAGTCTCCGTTAAGCAATAGCCGGGATAAGGCGTTGCCCCTTAAGAGACGTCACTCTTTTTAACACGCGTTAAACGGCGCACCAGATCCATTTCGGCGCGCCGGAACGGAATACCGTATTCGTCGAGTACGTCGTGAAACCATAAATGAGCGTAATCGTGATTGCCCTTGCGTACCGAAGGCCAGGGCAGTGTCGTCTGGGTTTTGCCGCGCACTAATCCCCATTGATAACACCCGGCATTCAACGCGCTGAACAGGGGAAGTTGCTCCTCGAATACGCTGCCGACATGGCGCGCCAGCCACTCGGTACATAATATCGGGCGGCCAAATTTCTGCCAGAAACGCAATGCCTGTAAAAGTTTTGGTGTTGCGACATACGCATGAAAACTGATGACATCAGAAAGCCCGGCCGCCGCAACGTCAACCGGATGCGTGAAAAACTCGCTTTCGGGCTGATCCAAATCCTGTGAGACATGCCATGCACCCACGGTCAGCGGCTGAACCGGATCCTCCCCGCGCGCCCAGACAAACACCTTTTGCATCAGTTCGAGAGCAAATACTTCCAGTTTTTCGTCATACAACACTTCTTCCAGTCCGGTAGCGAACGTGCCACGGTTTCCCGGCTCGTTGTACAAATCCCAAATAGCAATGCGATCATCGGTGCGGAAATGACGGATGATGTCACGCACATAGCGTTCCACTTCCGGCCACATCTCGCGGTTGCAGACCACATCACGCCCCGGACTGGCGGCCGCCTGACTGTTGTGTTTACCCGGTTCCGGCGCTTTTTGCGGCCCCAGAAACGGCTCGTCACCGGAAAATCCGCAATCGTCCAACAGCGTGAGCATGACCCTGATTTCATGACGACTGGCAATCCTGAGAAACTGATCGATGCGCGACAGCAAACCGTCGCGATCGGCCTGCCAGACGATGAACGGCAGGTTGATGCGCAACTGGTTATAACCCGCCTCCTGCGCCCAGGCGAGTTCCTGATCAATGGTCAGTGCATCAAAGGTTTCACGCTGCCACAGTTCCGTCCAGTTCACCGCCGTGCGCGGCAGATAATTAAATCCGCAAATCCAGCCCTGTTGTTCACTCCACACTGCCGCCTCTTCCCTGCTCCATTGCGCTTTCATTTATCGCTCCTGATATAAAATGCATTAACGTCTATAAAGAGCCATTTTTTATTCCCTCTTAACCACGACGGCAAATTGCATGTCCAGGTTATTCAATTGAGATCACACTCTTTTTACGTAATTTGCAGAGCCGGCAGACAAATTTAAGCGTTCTGAAAGCGTGTAAAAGGCAAAATACGGCGACGTGATGCCCCGCAGGGAGAGGCGGGAATACCCGGTTTTGGGTATTCCCGTGACGGGTCAGTCCAGATCTGCGCCGTTACTGGCAATCACTTTCTTATACCACCAGAATGATTTCTTTCTCTTTCTTTCCAGCGTGCCATTCCCGGCATCGTCGCGGTCGACATAAACGAAGCCGTAGCGCTTGCTCATTTCACCGGTCGAGGCGGACACCAGATCGATACAGCCCCATGACGTATAACCGATCAACGGAACGCCGTCGGTGATCGCCTCCCCCATGGCGCGGATATGTTCACGCAGGTAGCTGATGCGGTAATCGTCATTGATTTCACCCTGCGCGTTGATTTCATCTTTCGCGCCGAGGCCATTTTCGACCAGGAATAATGGCTTCTGGTAACGGTCGTACATCATATTCATGGTGATGCGCAGACCAAGCGGATCAATACCCCAGCCCCATTCGCTGGCTTCGATGTACGGGTTTTTGAGTGATTTAACAATATTCGCCGCGCTGCTGTTGTTGTCGTTCATATCTGCCGACGCACAGCGTGAGGCGTAGTAGCTAAAGGATACGAAATCGACGGTGTTTTTCAGGATGTCATCGTCGCCCGGCGCGGTCACCACGTTCACGCCCTTCTCTGCAAACACGCGCCGGGTATAAGACGGATATTCGCCCCGTGCCTGAACATCAATGAAAAACAGGTTCTCCCGGTCCTTTTGCAGGGCCGCCCACACGTCAGCCGGTTTGCAGGTTTGCGGATAGAAGTTCCCCCCCGCCAGCATACAGCCGACCTGATTATCAGGATTCACTTCATGGGCAATTTTTGTCGCTAAAGCACTGGCCACCAGCTCATGGTGCGCCGCCTGATATTTCACCTGTTCCTGATTTTCACCCTCTTCAAAGACCAAACCGGCACCGGAGAACGGGCTGTGCAGCAGGATATTGATCTCGTTAAAGGTCAGCCAGTATTTCACCAGCCCGTCGAACGCTTCAAAGCAAGTTCGGGCATAGCGGGCGAAAAATTCCACCATTTTACGGTTGCGCCACGAGCCGTATTCGATCACCAGATGCATCGGCACATCAAAATGGCATAACGTTACCAGCGGCTCAATGCCATGCTTTTTGCACTCCGCAAACACATCCCGGTAAAACGCGATACCTTCTGCATTCGGGGTCAGCTCATCACCTTTCGGATAAAGACGGCTCCAGGCAATCGAAGTGCGAAATACGGTAAAACCCATTTCTGCCATCAGCGCGATGTCTTCTTTGTATCGATGGTAGAAGTCAATCGCCTGATGCGCCGGATAAAATTCACCGGCCCTGAGGGAGAAACGTTTTTCCTGACCGGTTTTGACTGCCAGACGCTGCGCGCCATGCGGGATCATATCTACCGTCGTCAGTCCCTTACCCCCTTCAAAACTGCCACCCTCGGCCTGGTTTGCGGCAATTGCGCCGCCCCATAAAAAGCCCTCAGGAAATGCTGATGCTGCCATGTGAAATCCTCTTCTTTAATGTGATTTTGCCGCGCCTGATGAAACTGCAAAGGCAACGGAAGCCGGGGTATCTGCCGGTTTTATGTCTTTCGGTGCCACCGTGTCGACAGGAATGTCTTCAAATCCGAGCAGCAGCGTGGTGAAGAAGGAGATCACCACGGCGAGGATCATCACGCCCGCCACCCAGACAATACTCATCGGATTCGACGGGTCGAAGAACTGCACACTGGTAAACAGCCCCGGCGATGCCATCGAATGGCTGGCGAGTCCGCCTAATCCCGCCACCCCCCCGCAGATAAATCCGCTGATTAAGCAGGCGATCAGCGGACGTTTGAGGCGCAGTGCCACACCATACAATGCAGGTTCGGAAATCCCGGCGACAATGGCTGAAGCCGCCGCGGCCAGCGCCGTCTGACGCAGTTCCGGATTTTTGGTACGCCATGCGACCGCCAGTGAAGAACCGCCCAGGGACAGGTTTGCGCCGATTTCGGATGGCATGACCATGCCTTCTTTACCGGTTTCAGCAATGGTCTGAATAATGGTTGGCGTAAACACACGGTGCATGCCGGTCATCACCAGCAGCGGCCAGGCCGCCCCCATAATAGCGACTGACAGCCAGCCCAGATAACTGTGTACGGTATACACCGCCGCAGAAATCCCGGTGCCAATCCAGATGCCCAGCGGGCCGATCAGCATGATGGCAACGGGGGCTGCGATCAGCATAATCAGCATAGGTTTCAGGAAGTTTTTAGTGACGACCGGCGTGATACGGTCCACCCATTTTTCAATGTAAGACAGCAGCCAGGTCATGCACAGCGCCGGAATAACGGTGTAGGTGTATTTCACCGCCGTGACTGAAATGCCGATAAATTCGACTTTCTGCCCCTGCGCCGCTTTCGCCATTAAATCGATAAATGCAGGATGGACAAGGACACCGGCAATCGCAATCGCCAGCGACATATTGGTTTTGAACTTCACCGCCGCTGATGCCGCCACCATAACCGGCAGGAAGAAGAATGCGCCGTCGCCAATGGTGTTGAGAATGACGAGCGTTGAAGCGCCCTTACCTAACACACCGGTCATATCCAGGATCATCGCCAGCAGTTTCACCATTGACCCGCCGATAATGGCCGGGATCAGCGGTGACATAGTGCCGATCAGCGCATCCAGGATGCCGGAGCCGATGCGTTTGAGGGTGATTTTGTTTTTTACCGGCGCGTCATTGTTACCGGCAGAAAACCCTTCCGGCAGCAATTTCAGCACTTCAGCGTACGCCTGGGAAACGTTGTTACCGATGATCACCTGACACTGTTTTTCGTTGCGCACCACGCCCATCACGCCGCTAATGGCTTTCAGTGTCGCGGCATCAACGGCCGATTCGTCATTCAGTACGAAACGTAGCCGCGTCATGCAGTGCGTCACTGCCGCCACGTTCTGTGGGCCGCCGATGGCATCAACAATCGACTGTGATATTGCTGCAAAATTTTTAGACATGAGTGACAACTCTCTCGGATTCATAGGGTTATGAATGTTTTTCAGAAGCACTGACTTCTGTGAAACCGCTTTTTATGAAACATGGTGGTTTTGGTGAAACAATAGGTAACCGGTTTCACACGAGAATGTGCAGTTCCTTGCGAGACTTCAATAAAAAATTGCAACGTCGTTTTATTTTTGTGATGGTGATCTCTCACTATCGTTCTGTTATGCCAAAAACATCGCAAAACCGCTGAAATGTGTAGAATGGCGGCTCATTTTTATCTTTCAGGAAACCCTGATGTCGACAATGCAGGAAGTGGCAACCAAAGCGGGCGTTTCCAAAGCCACCGTTTCCCGTGTGCTTTCCGGTAAAGGTTATGTAAGCCAGGAAACCAAAGATCAGGTCTTTAAAGCCATCGAGGAAGCGGGATACCGGCCGAATTTACTGGCGCGCAACCTGGCGACCAGCAAATCGATGTGCATCGGTCTGGTGGTGACCAACACGCTGTATAACGGCAACTATTTCAGTGAGATAATTTCTCAGGCGGCCAAAAAACTCGACGCCAACGGACGTCAGCTGATCCTGGTTGATGGCAAACACAGCGCCGAAGAAGAACGCGAAGCCATTCAGTTTCTGCATGATTTACGCTGTGACGGCATCATTATTTATCCGCGTTTTTTATCCGTGGATGAAATGGATGAACTGATCGACAAATATAATAAGCCGGTGATGGTCGTTAACCGTAAACTGCGCAAACACCAGAGCCATTGTATTTATTGCGACCACAAAGGATCCGGTTTTAAGGCCACGCAGGCGCTGATTGAACGTGGCCACCATCATATTGCGTTTATCACCGGCTCCCTGGATTCCCCGACAGCCATTGAACGTCTTTCCGGTTATAAAGAAGCGCTCGCAGCAGCCGGACTGCCGGTCAAGGAATCGCTGATTGTGCAGGGGAAATGGTCTGCGGCCAGCGGTGCTGCCGCCGTCGAAACCCTGCTGACGAGCGGCGAACCGTTCAGCGCTATTCTGGCCAGTAATGATGAAATGGCGATTGGCGCGATGAAAAAACTCAACGAAGCCGGTATTTCGGTACCTTCACAGGTTTCGGTGATCGGGTTTGATAATATTCCCACCGCACCGTTTCTTATTCCCGCATTGTCGAGCGTGAAAGACCCGGTCAGCGATATGGTCAGTGAAGTCATTAATCAGATTATTTCTATGCTCGACGGCGGCTATTTATCTGAACAGAATAAATTCGGGTCAGAGCTTATTCTGCGGGAGTCGGTGATTGACGGGCCTTATCTAAACCGAGCTGACGTGGTAGACTCAAACTATTAATTCGTTGTTTTTATGGATATTATTATTGAAATTACTTATAGGGAATAGTTAGTCAAACAAGTGTTTAGAAGGAGTTAAACGATGAGTGAAATGATTCACAAAAATATTCGCACGCCAAAAATTTTATCAGAAGGTGATATTGGACGCCCTGTCAGTGCAGGCGCAATGACAATTCAAAACTGTGCCGTTATGCGCCCGCTTCCCTGTATTGTCATTCTCGTCCACGGCGTGAATGATGTCGGTGAGGCTTATCAGGATCAGGATACCGGCATTTGTGCCGGACTGAATACCCGCCTCGGGCGTCAGGATCTTCATCCCCATGAATGGAAAACGCATGAATTCATGATTTCCGACGCCGGTGACAATGTCGCGAAACTCACCTGTAGTGTGCAGGATCACACCTGTATCGGGGTCGCTAACCGCTCACCGGTTATTCCGTTTTACTGGGGTTATAAACCGGTCGACCATAACACCTGGGAGCAGGATCAGAAGCAGTACCGAAAAGACTTACCCGAAAAACACCATAACGCTGACCTGCCTTATGATACCTACCGCGAAAATGATGCTGTCAAAATACGACAACATGACAACCAAAATATCGACAATCTCAATAACTGGCTTGACCCGACATTCGCCAAAGGCGGCGGCACTTTTGCCAATGCCACCACCTGCATTCCGGATATGTTTGGTCCCGGTGCATCCGGCCGTATTTTAGAAGCCGTCGGGCTGTTCAAATCCCGCAGTGATCTCGAAAATCACGGCGACTGGAGTCATCCTATTTACCAAAACCCGCACCGGATTTATCAGGCTTATGCCGCACGCCGTCTGGCGGATCTGATTTTAGATATTCGTCGCAATGAGCTTACACGCGATGACACTATTAATATTGTTGCCCACAGTCAGGGCACGATAATTACCATGCTGGCCAACATGTGGGTGCAGGCTGAAGGCGCGGCACCCGCCGATTGCGTAATACTCAATCATTCACCGTATGCGCTGGAAAACCGCTGGCTGGAAAACGCCATGCCCGGAAATCAGCAAACCCGTCAGGGACGACAAAAAACGCTGCGCAATTTTTGCCAGCTTATGTCTCAAAACGCTCTCTACGCACCGGGTGCAACCTCTCATGACAGTGCCTATCTTCAGCAATTGCACGACACCGGCTGTATTTCATTAAATAAATCGCCGTGGGACGACCCGCTATATAACCGTAATAATTTCGGCAAGGTGTATAACTATTTTTGTCCTAACGATCAGGTGGTCTCCATGTCGCCCATTCAGGGGTTCGGCTGGCGGGGGATCCCCGATAAAATCAAAGCACAGTCAGGTGACAACCTCTATCAGCGTGTTTTCTGTAAAGACGTCATCGTCGGCGATAAGACAGCGTTTCATTTTGAGATGCCTGCACGTCAACCTGATGACTCAGCCGATACCGGCTATTCATTTACCGACGTCACCGTCAATGCCCCGGTTTTACCCGATCCTTTTGTCTTTAAGCTGATGGCACAGGGAAAAGGTTATAAGGCGGCGCTGAGCGGTAACGATCCTAAAATGGCTAAAGCCGCGATGAAAGCCGAATGTTTTCCTGCCGAATGTATTGATGTCCCCGCCTCCGCACAATTTCAATATCTGGATAATGGTGTGGCGCTGAACGAAGCCCAGCTGGAAGAGCTGAGAAGCCAATATCCCTGGGATATTGTCAGCGGCATTTATCATGAACTTAATGGCTATTTCCGCCAGCTGGTAGTGCTGCGCCGGATGACAGATAAAGAACTGAACCGGGCAATAAAAATGGATACCACGTTCAGCCAGCACTCCTCTATTGTGACCAACATTGAAGTGGCGCAGAAATCTACCGCGTTTGATCTGGCCATCGGACAATGTCAGGCATTTGAATATCAGGTGTTTTGGGAAGGATTGTTATTAAAGGCTGACTGGCGTCGTGAAATGAATCCGGATCCAAGTGTTAAAAAGTACTATCTGGATGGCGTACTACCGAAAGCAGTAAAGGCACTTATGAACAAACCCGAACGGGAAAAAGGAATGCCTATGGGAGATTTCGGTGTTTTGAATGATTATGGCGCTCGTGTCAGGCCAAATAGTCTGGGTACGAATCTGACAGATGTTTTGCAGTGGGAAATGCCAGCGCCTCAGATTTGAGCAAGGAAGTTCTATGAAAAGCACTAAAATAACATTAACAAGCCTGTTGATTTTTTGGTCTGGAGTCGGACAATCAACCCCCTACAAGACGCCTCTACAAGTTGTTTATCAATTTGACGCTCATCGTTATCTCGAACTTGAAGGAAATCATTGCGAAGGCGCGTTGTGGTACGTCGACATAACAAGAAATATACGGACTGAAGTGGTCCATCGTGACAACCCAATATTTCGGATTTCATTTTTTAAATTTGTGCATCCATCTGAAAAATATATTGCAATTCCATGGGATGACTTATCTGGTTTCTTGATTTCAAAAGATTATGGCCGTACATGGGAGGGAGGCCGTTTCTCCCCCGGTACCGGCGCGGTTCAGTACGGGGCTGACGGCCCGCAACGGGACGAAATCGAATCCATCACTGTCGTCAACGATCAGGGCTATGTGTTGACCAAACAGGGCGACCTTTATATGAGTTCAAAACCGTTTGACGACCCACGTCTTGAACCCGGCGGAAGCGGCATTGATTATACCGTTGCAAATAGCCGTGGACAGATGCAAACCCATCATATTCGCCCCGGATATGGCGGAGGTAAATGGGGCAACGAATACGTTTCGTGGAACTCATTCGCCGGACCAAAACACTGGACCATCGATACTTACAGAGCCAATTTCCAGAACATCCCCAACAAAGTCCCAGAGGTGAAAAATTATACCGGCTGGGATCGTATGCGGTGTGATCCGGATTTGGGGTTGGCAGCAAAATGAAGCTCTCGCAAAATCTTTTCATCCTGTCTGGGCTATTAGTGATGACGGCTTGTGATACAGCGGCCACAGCCCCACCCACGCAAATCGTCTACCGGTTTGATGACGCCCGTTATCTCGAACTTGAAGGAAATCATTGCGAAGGCGCGTTGTGGTACGTCGACATAACAAGAAATATACGGACTGAAGTGGTCCATCGTGACAACCCAATATTTCGGATTTCATTTTTTAAATTTGTGCATCCATCTGAAAAATATATTGCAATTCCATGGGATGACTTATCTGGTTTCTTGATTTCAAAAGATTATGGCCGTACATGGGAGGGAGCCCGTTTCTCCCCCGGTACCGGCGCGGTTCAGTACGGGGCTGACGGCCCACAACGGGACGAAATCGAATCCATCACTGTCGTCAACGATCAGGGCTATGTGTTGACCAAACACGGCGACCTTTATATGAGTTCAAAACCGTTTGACGACCCGCGGCTTGAACCCGGCGGTAGCGGCATTGATTACACATTCAGTAATAGTCGCGGGCAGTCTCAAACTAACCATATAAGGCCAGGATATGGCGGGGGGAAATGGGGAGAAAATTACGTTTCATGGAATTCATTGCAGGGTACACCACCACGAACCATTTTCGCTTACAGAGCCAATTTCCAGAACATCCCCAACAAAGTCCAAGAGGTGAAAAATTATATCGGCTGGGATCGTATGCGGTGTGATCCGGATTTGGGTTTATCGGCAAAATGAAGCCGAAACCGCAAATAAAACCTGAGTGCTTTTAAGCGCCAAAGACGAAGCCGCACCCTGTTGCGGCTTTTTTAGTGAAATTTTAACAGTATGTAAAACATGAACATTCTGTGCCTTTTTATTAAAGCCTTAATCTGTGCTGCCGATAACTTCCCTGTTATTTAAAACTCCAATAACACATTTCACTTAAGACCGTTATTTTTGCTAAATATTCTTAAATTTAAGTAGGTTAGAAGCAAAATTTGGCGAAGTGAGAATTTTCTTATGCTAACGTTTCACAAGCACACCACAGCAAAAATGCGTCGGGAACAGGCGCACTATTTAGCCGGACTCTGATTTGGACGGACCCCGTGCAGAGACGGCCAGCTATCAGGCAAATAATATGAGTGAAGATTCTGATGTACTTTATCGATTGCTGGTTCAGCGCGTAGAAGACTACGCTATTTACATGCTGACGCCCGATGGCCATATTGCGAACTGGAATGCCGGTGCGCAGCGGGCAAAAGGTTATACGCCAGAAGAAGTTGTCGGTAAGCATTTTTCCTGTTTTTACACCGAAGAAGACCGACAAAACGGATGGCCACAACGCGGGCTGGAAACAGCACGTTCCACCGGCCGTTACGAATCCGAAGGCTGGCGACAGCGCAAAGACGGCACGCGCTTCTGGGCGCACATCATTATTGAAGCCTTGCGCGAAGCCGGGGAGATCATCGGATTTGCCAAAATCACCCGTGATATCACGGAGCGTCGCGAAACGGAACAGGCACTGTTACAGGCCAAAGAACTGGCCGAATCCAACAGCGAACAACTGTCGTCTTTATCACAGTTCCTTAATACCGTGATCGCGAATATCCCCTCCTCGGTGATTGTCGAGAATGCTGTCTCACGTGAAATTCTGCTGGTCAACCGCCAGGCAGAGCGTCTGCTGGGGATCCCCCGCGATAAAATGCTCGGCAAGCGCCCGCAGGATTGTATGGGTGTCGGGCTGAGCACTTTTATTAATAAACAGTCGGATGAATGTCTGCGTGCAGAAGGCGTACACCGCAGCGAGCAGCAATTGCTGACCGCCATTGGCGACCGGACATTGCAGACCACCAGTTCAGTGATCCGCGGGCACGATCCGCAGACCAGTTACGTTATGATGATTGCCGATGACGTGACAGATCAACAGGCCGCGCATGCCCGTATTCATCACATGGCGCATCATGATAATCTGACCAGCCTGCCGAACCGTATCCTGTTCAGCCAGCGCCTCAACGAGGCGTTGCAGCGCGACAGCTATACGCAAAGCCATACTGCCACACTGTGCCTGGATCTCGATAATTTCAAGAATGTGAATGACGCGCTTGGCCATCAGATTGGTGATGAGCTGCTGCGTGCAATTGCCAAACGTCTGCGCATGACGCTGCGCGATGACGACACACTGGCGCGCATCGGCGGTGATGAATTTGCCGTGGTGCTGCCGGGGCTGAAAGACATTTCCGCCGCACATCAGATTTCCAAACGCCTGATTGAATCGGTACGTCCTCCGGTGATCATCGACGGCCATTCACTGACCGTCGGCCTGAGCATCGGTATTGCGCTCGCCGGTTCGGCGCAAAGCACCCCGGATCAACTGCTGCGTCGTGCGGATATGGCATTATATGAAGCCAAACGTAACGGCCGTAACCGTTACGAAGATTTCCGCCTTGAGATGGATGCCGCCGCGCGCAAACGCCGTGTGGTGGAAATGGATTTACGCGACGCCATTACCTGTAATCAGTTACGTCTTTACTACCAGCCGATCACTGATGCCCGTCACGATGCGGTGATAGGTTACGAGGCGCTGATGCGCTGGCATCACCCGGAAAACGGGCTGATCATGCCGGTCGATTTCATTCCGATTGCCGAAGAAACAGGGCTGATCCACAGTCTGGGTTCCTTTGCCTTGCACGAAGCCTGCCGCGAAGCCGCCACCTGGAAAGACAATCAGACGATTGCCGTTAACCTTTCGCCAGTACAGTTCAAAAACAGCGGCCTGGTGTCGGTGGTGGAATCAGCACTGGAAGCCTCGGGTCTGGATCCGTCACGTCTGGAAGTAGAAATCACGGAATCGGTACTGCTCGACAATACGCTCGGTAATATCAGCACATTGAGAAAACTCAAATCGCTGGGTGTACGGATTGCGCTGGACGATTTCGGCACCGGTTATTCATCGCTGAGTTATCTGCGGTCATTCCCGTTCGACAAAATCAAAATTGACCGGTCATTCATTAACGACATGCATGACAGCCGCGAAGCCCTGGCGATCATCCGTGCCATTACCGGCATGAGCCGCAGCCTTGATATTCAGACCACGGCAGAAGGTGTGGAAACTGATGAGCAGTTCCGGCGTCTGAAAGAAGAAGGTTGTACGTTGTTCCAGGGATATTTCTTCGGACGACCTCAACCCTCAGAGTTACGGCTAACCGGGTTTGCACCCCTCTGATGATAGTTATTAGACACGGGTTTTGTCGGGAGTGATTGGGGGAACAGCGGTATATAAACCTGTTATTTCTGACGATAACCTCAAACAAAGACCGTGGGTTGCCACCCACACTGGCCCTAAGAGGCGCCTGTCGCCGCGCCTCTTAGGAATCTCCGGCTCTTTCACTGCGCGCTCCGCTCGCTGGCTATGTTTCAGGTATCTCAGCGACAGGCTGGAAATCTTGCCGCTTCGCGGTTCCTTCACCCGGTCCTGGAGCCTCTGGTCTCCAGGCCGCTCCATTCAGCAAAATTTCTGAATCGCCCGCACGATCATAAATTCAAAGGCGGATTATTTTGGGTTTTGCCCTGCACGCTCCCTGCGAAAACCTGACCAGTAGTCACAAACTGGCAGACGAAACCACTGCCCGCGTCCTCTCCGGCCTGCGAATTATTCCTTAATACTCCGCCCGGGCCTTTCCTTCTTTGGTGAAGCAACGATATAGCGAACCATTAGCTAAGTTATTCCGCTTATTTGATCGACTTCTCATACCGATAAATCACGCACCATTACGATCCGTTAACATTATTTTAACGCACTACGCTTGTGCATATCAGATAAATATCAATATCTTATAAACCATAAATCGATCCTCTCTCTAAAGCGGGTGATTTTTTATACATTTGAAATTAAAAACAAATTCTCCGTTTTGCAAAACTTTCTCATGAACCATTACAAAATTGGTTCGGAAAATGCAAAGGACTGACTAACGATTTAATTCCCAGCGGGAAACTGAAATATGACAACACACTCCGGGGCGCAATCTCCTTCTAACGGCACCTCGAATTCAGCGCTGGAACAGCTGCGACAGCTGATACACCAGCATCCGGATCAGACTCAACCGCTGCCGGCAGAACGCGATCTGATGCAGATGTTTGATGTCGGCCGCCGGGAAATTCGCCGGGCGCTGGATGTGCTGGAAGAAGAAGGCCGGGTGTGGCGCAAGCAGGGGAAAGGTACGTTTATCGGACCGAATGGCCCTGCCCGGCCGTTGAGTCTGCAGGCGTTGCCGAAACAATCTAATTTGCAGGAAGTGATGGAAGCCCGTCTGCAAATTGAACCGGGGCTGGCGAAATATGCCGCCCTGCGTGCCACGCCGGAACAGATCCAGCTGATGCGCCGTTTACTGGACAAGGTGAAAACGATGTCACGCGGCGACCCGGATCAGATTGAGCTTTGGGACAGCGCCTTTCACCGCGCCATCGCCGATGCCGCCGGTAACCGGTTGTTGCTCGGTCTGTTCGATGCCGTCGACGCCATACGTCGGGATCCGAGCTGGCTGGCGGTGCGCAACGCGGCGCGTAATCAGGAGCGCCTGAACCGTTACGACGATCACCACGAACGCATCGTAGAACACATCGCCGCACGCCAGCCGAAAGAGGCCGCAAAAGTGATGCGCGAGCATCTACTGGCGCTGCAACAGGCATTTCTTTCCACCCTGCATGATGAGGAGGATTTTACTGATGACTGACCCGGCAGGCCACGTCACACCACTGTTACACATCAGCAACCTGCGTGTGCAGTTTTCCGGTTCACCGGCCACCGTACTCGACGACATTTCCTTACAGCTTGAAGCCGGAGAAACACTGGCTCTGGTGGGCGAGTCCGGTTGCGGTAAAAGCGTCACTTCGCTGGCACTGATGGGATTATTGCCCGCCGGCGCAAAAGTATTGCAGGGGGATATCCGCCTGAATAACACCTCCCTCACCGGTCTGTCGGAGCGTCAGTATGCTGACCTGCGCGGTCAGGAGCTGGCAATGATTTTTCAGGAACCGATGACTTCACTCAATCCGGCGCTGACACTCGGCGATCAACTGGCCGAAGCGGTGATGCGTCATCAGGGCGCCGGCAAAAAACCGGCTCGTGAACAGGCCCTGGAAATGCTCAAAAAAGTGCAGATCCCGGCCCCGGAACTGCGGATGGATGCCTATCCGCACCAGCTTTCCGGCGGCATGCGTCAGCGCGTGATGATTGCCATGGCACTGGTCAACCGTCCGCAACTGCTGATTGCCGATGAACCTACTACCGCGCTGGACGTCACCATTCAGGCGCAGATCCTCGCCCTGCTCAACCGTATTCAGCAGGAAACCGGCAGCGCGTTATTGCTGATTACACACGACCTGGGCGTGGTGGCAGAAGTCGCCGACAGCGTGGCGGTGATGTACGCCGGGCAGATTGTCGAGCAGGGTCAGGTAGCCGATATTTTCAATAATCCGCAGCACCCTTATACCATCGGACTGATGGGGTCGATGCCATCGCTGGCCTCACGGCAGGGTGCACTTTCCACCATCCCCGGTGCCGTGCCGTTACCCAAAGACATGCCGCAGGGATGCCGTTTTTCAACGCGCTGCCCGTTTGCCGCCGAACGCTGCCACCGGGAGCGCCCGCCGTTGCGCGCCCTGAATCAGTCGCCGCATCACGTCGCCTGTTTCTTCGCACCGCTGGAAAACCATTTCACGTTGTCCGCCGAAGGAGCCTGCGCATGAGCTTCGCCCCCCGCCCCATTCTGGAAGCCGCCGGACTGAGCAAAGTCTTTAAAGGCCCGTCATCATTATTCAGCACACCGAAAATCGTGCAGGCAGTCGATCGTGTGTCCTTACGCGTCTGGCACGGCGAAACGCTGGCGATTGTCGGCGAATCCGGCTCAGGAAAATCGACACTGGGCCGGCTGTTGTTGCAACTGCTCAGCGCCTCTGACGGTGACGTATTCTACGAAGGCGAAAACCTGAAACGGTTTTCCGCTGACCAGATGAAAAAGCTGCGCCGCGACCTGCAAATCATCTTTCAGGATCCGTTTGCCTCACTCAACCCGCGCATGACCGTGGAAGAGATCGTTGGCGAGCCGCTGTGGCTGCACAACATTGTCAGGGGTAAAGCGGACAGGCAGGCGAAAGTACGTGAACTGCTGACCACCGTCGGCCTGCCATCCGCTTTCAGTAACCGCTATCCCCATGAGTTTTCCGGCGGCCAGCGCCAGCGCATCGGTATCGCCCGCGCGCTGGCGTCCTCGCCGAAACTGCTGCTGGGAGATGAACCGGTGTCGGCGCTCGATGTGTCGGTGCAGGCGCAGGTGGTCAATCTGCTGGAAAGCCTGAAACAACAGTTCGGGCTGACGATGATTATCGTCGCACACGGTCTGGCCGTGATCCGCCATATGAGCGACCGCGTAGCGGTGATGTACCTCGGGCAAATCGTCGAACTGGCCAGCACCGATGACATTTTTGATCAGCCGCTGCATCCGTATACCCAGGCGCTGATTGCGTCCGCGCCGCTGCTCACGCCCGGTGTTAAACGGCCGGTGCCGGTGCTGCAGGGCGACATGCCCAATCCGGCCAATATGCCTTCCGGCTGCCGTTTCCATACCCGTTGCGCCTATGCCACCGACGCATGTCGGCAGGTGGAGCCGCAACTTGAAACTGTCAGTGACAACCGCATGGTGGCCTGCCACCGCTGGAGCGAACTGCAACGGGATCGCACCTCGGTGCTGATTCCGTCGCCGTCCGCTGCATTTACCTTACGGCGTGCGCTGTTTGAACAGGCAAGCCAGTCCCGGCTTTCACTTTCCAACCCAACATCAACCCAGGGAACCCGACCATGAGATATGCACCCCGCTTAACTGCCTGCATTCCGGCCTTAATGTTGCTGACGTCTGCGGGCCTTGCCCACGCAGAAAGCACCCTGCGCGTCGGCCTTGGCAGCGATCCTGACATGCTGGATCCGGCCACGGCGCGCACCTATTACGGACGTTTCGTGTTCAGCGCCATGTGTGAGCGTCTGGTGGATGTCGATCAACACCTTAAAATCGTGCCGGGCCTGGCGAAAGACTGGTCATACAGCGAGGACGGCAAAACGCTGACCATGAATTTGCGCGAAGGCGTGACCTTCCATGATGGCGAGAAATTTGATGCACAGTCGGTGAAATACAACATCGAACGCTACCTGACGCTGCCGGGTTCCCTGCGTAAAAGTGAGTTGTCATCTGTTGAATCCGTCGACGTCACCGCGCCGTACACCGTGGTTTTCCACCTGAAAACGGCAGACGCCGCGCTGCTGATGCAACTGACCGACCGCGCGGGCACCATTCTGGCCCCTGCGGCCACTGCCAAAGGCAACGTGGCGGCGCACCCGGTCTGTTCCGGTCCGTATGAATTTGTCAGCCGCGTTCAGCAGGACCGCATTGTGCTCAAACGCTTTGATAACTACTGGAACAAAGGCGCGTATCACTTTGATAAAGTGGTGTTTCTGCCGATTCCGGATGCGTCCGTACGCTTAGCCAACCTGCGTGCAGGCGATCTGGATATTACCGAAGGCATTGCTGCCAGCGACACCGCAACTGTCAAAGCCGACAGCAATTTGCAACTGGCGAGCACCACCGGCCTCGGGTACATGGGGCTGACGATCAATATCGCCAACGGCACCGCCAACACCAATACGCCGCTGGCGAAAGATGCCCGCGTGCGTCAGGCATTGTCGCTGGCGATTGACCGCGACGCACTGAACCAGGTGGTCTTCCAGGGGCAATACACCCCGGCGAATCAGGCCTTCTCACCTGCCAGCCCGTATCACGCTGACATTGCGGTGCCCAAACGCGATATCGAAAAAGCCAAAGCGCTGCTGGCACAAGCCGGTGTAAAAACCCCACTGACTATCGATTTCCTGGTCGCCAACAACCCGACGTCACAGCAGGTTGCGCAGGTACTTCAGGCGATGGTCAGCGAAGCGGGCATTAACCTGAATCTGCAAATGACGGAGTACGCCACGCTGCTTGATCGCCAGCAACGCGGTGAATTCAAAATGAGCATGTCCGGCTGGTCAGGACGTCCGGATCCTGATGGCAATATTTTCTCGTTCATCCATACCCAAGGCGGCCTGAACGACGGCAAATACAGTAATCCGCAGGTCGATCAGTGGTTACAGGAAGCGCGTCTGACCAGCGATGTGGAAAAACGTAAGGCACTGTACAAACAGGTGGTTGAGCAGGAAAACATCGACGACCCGCTGTTATACCTGTACTTCGAACCGCGTATTTTCGGCATGAGCAAAAAAGTCAGCGGTTTTGTGCCTTACGCCGACGGCCTGATCCGGTTACGGGGTCTGACACTGAACAAATAATTGACTGGGGATAGACGATGTTAGAACTGGTGATGAAACGGCTGATTTCAGCCATACCGACACTGTTTCTGGTTACGCTGATGGTGTTCTCGTTGCAGAAATTACTGCCCGGCGACCCGATCACCGCGATGGCCGGTGAGGAGCGGGATCCGGCAGTGATTGCGCAGTTACGCGAGCAATATCATCTTAATGACCCGATCCCCAGCCAGTATTTCCACTGGGTCGGCAACGCGCTGCGCGGTGATTTCGGCAACTCGCTGCGCACGCAGGAACCGGTATTACAACTGATCGCCAGCAAACTGCCGGTCACGCTGGAACTGTCGCTGCTGGCAATGATCGTGGCGCTGATTATCGGCATCACCATGGGCGTGCTCGCGGCAGTTCATAAAGGCACATGGATAGATAACGGTACCAATTTTCTGGCGCTGTCGGGGATTTCGATCCCTCATTTCTGGCTGGGTGTGCTGCTGATTATGCTGTTCTCGGTGAAACTGCACTGGCTTCCGGCGTCCGGTTACGTGCCGTTCTCAGAAGATCCGCTGCAAAACCTGAAAACCATGCTGCTGCCTGCGGCGGTGCTCGGTACCGGGCTTTCTGCCACCCTGATGCGCCACACCCGTGCGGCGATGATTGCGGTGCTGAAAGCCGATTACATCCGCACTGCCCGTGCCAAAGGCCTGCTGCCGAAAAAGGTGATCATGAAACACGCGCTGCGCAATGCGCTGGTGCCGGTCATCACGCTCACCACGCTGCTGTTCGGCGAACTGCTGGGCGGCGCGGTGCTCAGCGAGCAGGTTTTCACTATTCCGGGCTTTGGCAAAATGATCGTTGATTCGGTGTTCAATCGCGATTACGCCGTGGTTCAGGGCGTGGTGATGGTGGTCGCGGTCGGTTTTCTGCTGATGAACCTGCTGGCCGACGTGCTGTACGTGCTGGTCAACCCCCGCATGCGGAGAGCCTGAGATGAGCGTTTCTGTTGTTTCCGTGACAACGTCACTCCCTGCCCGCGAACCGAACCGCGTGCTGCGCAAATTCCTGCGCAACAAAAGCGCGGTGACCGGCGCGGTGCTGGTCGCAATGTTCGCGATAATGGCGTTGCTCGCCCCGTGGATTTCGCCGTTTGACCCGATCAAAGCGGATTTTATGGCCGTGCGTAAAGCCCCTTCCGCTCTGCACTGGCTGGGCACCGATGAACTGGGGCGTGACATTTTATCGCGCCTGTTTTGGGGAGCCCGCACCTCGCTGATGGCCGGTTGTGTGTCTGTGATTATCGCGATTGTGATCGGCGTTCCGCTGGGGCTTATCGCCGGTTTCTGGCAGGGCTGGCTGGACAGCATTATTTCCCGTGTGGTTGAAGCGTTGCTGTCGTGTCCGTTTCTGGTGCTGGCGATTGCGCTGGGGGCATTTCTCGGCCCGAGCCTTGGCAATGCGATGATCGCCATCGGGCTTTCTGCCATGCCGATTTTCGCCCGCCTGACCCGAGCGCAGGTAATGAGTATCCGCAACGAAGAATATATTGAAGGGGCGCGGGCAATCGGTCTGCCCGACCGCTGGATCCTCTGGCGCTATGTGCTGCCGAATGTGTTATCGCCGATCCTGGTGCAGGCGACGCTGGCGATTGCTTCGGCGATCATCACCGAAGCCAGCCTGTCGTTCCTCGGCCTCGGCCAGCAACCGCCGGACGCCTCGTGGGGTGCGATGCTCAACACGGCGCGCAGCTTCCTTGAGCAGTCGCCATGGATGTCGATTTTCCCCGGTCTGGCGATTTTCCTCACTGTACAGGGTTTCAATTTGCTGGGTGACGGGCTGCGTGATGCGCTCGACCCGCGTTCCGAATAAACCGTTTGCTGCTTTTTTAAGGAAGAATACATGTCTGAGAATTACGATTTTAACGTGGCTTATCCGACCCTGCGTCCGACCATGATGGGCGGTAATGCGGTCTGTGCATCACAGCCGCTGGCCGCCCAGGCGGGCATGAAAATGCTGATGCTGGGCGGAAACGCCGCCGACGCGGCCATCGCCACCGCCATCGCACTCACCGTGCTCGAACCCAGCGGCAACGGCGCAGGCAGCGACGCATTCGCGATCGTCTGGGACGGCAAAAAAGCCCACGGACTTAATGCATCAGGCCGTTCACCGGCGGCGTGGACGCCGGAATATTTCGCCGCCAAAGGGTTAGACGCCGTACCGACCTATGGCTGGGATGCGGTCACCGTACCGGGCGCCGTCTCCGGCTGGGTGGCACTGGCAAAACGCTTCGGCACCCTGCCGCTGTCCACACTGGCACAACCGGCGATTGATTATGCCCGCAACGGTTTTCCGGTATCGCCGCTGATTGGTCGCCTGTGGGAGATCGCGGTGAAAAAACTGCATAACCAGCCAGGCTTTATGGAATGTTTCGCCCCAGACGGACGTGCGCCAAAAATCGGGGAAATCTTCCGTAATCCGGCACTGGCCGACTCGCTGGAACTGATCGCTAACACCGAAGGTGAAGCGTTTTATCGCGGTGAACTGGCCGAAAAAATGGTAGCGCACTGTCAGGCTAACGGCGGTGCGATGACGCTGGACGATCTGGCGAACCACCAGGCCGACTGGGTAGAAACCCTGCAGCAATCCTTTGCGGGTGGTTCGGTTCATGAACTGCCGCCGAACGGTCAGGGCATCGCCACGCTGATTGCACTGGGCATTCTCGACAAGCTGAATGTCGGCAGCCAGCCGGTGGATTCAGTGGAGACCACGCATCTGTGCATTGAAGCGATGAAACTGGCACTGGCAGATCTGGATCAGCATGTCACCGACAGCGACCATATGTTCTTCGATCCGCAACTGTTCCTGAACGATGATTATCTGGCAGAACGGGCAAAACTGATTGACCGCACAAAAGCCAGTGACGTGACCTACGGCGCGCCGCGTCCGGGTGGCACCGTATATCTGACCGCCGCGGATGCCAGCGGCATGATGGTGTCTTTCATTCAGTCAAATTACATGGGCTTTGGTTCCGGCATTGTGGTGCCGGGCACCGGCATCAGCCTGCAAAACCGTGGTTGCGGCTTCACCCTCGACCCGACCCACGCCAACTGCGTCGCGCCGGACAAACGCACATTGCATACTATTATTCCGGCCTTCGCACAGGACGCTGCGGGAAAACCGCTGATGTCGTTCGGCCTGATGGGCGGCCCGATGCAGGCGCAGGGGCATCTGCAACTGGCGCTGCGCGTGATGCTGTATAAGCAAAATCCGCAGGCGGCTATTGATGCGCCGCGCTGGCGCATCAACGGCGGCCGCCAGGTGGCGATTGAATCAACGTTTAACCACAATACGCTGGCGACACTGCGCGCTATGGGCCATGAGCTGATCGTTGAAGACCCGCTCGGCGGCCATTCATTTGGCGGCGCGCAGGTGATTGTCACTAATCCGGCAGGCGGTTATCTGGCTGGCACCGAATCCCGTAAAGACGGACAAGCACTGGTGATGTAGGTCTGGTTTCACTCTGCACCGCAAGTCGGTTTTGCCTTGCTCCTCCCCCAAAGCGAAGGGGGAGGGAGTTACCGCCATCTTTGTGACTTCCCTTCCAGATATCGGCTAAATCACTGTAATTCGATCCCATCGCTATAAATATTTGAAACAGCGTTCTATAAATGAATGGGTGAGTACTTTACCCTTTCATATGGAGAACGAATGTATGACCAGCCCACTGTTTCATGGCGTGATCCCCCCTGTCGCAACGATCCTCAATGAGAATGAGCAGCTTGACCGACCGGGGATGGCGCGTCTGATTGATTTTGCTATTGAAGGCGGCGTAAACGGCCTGTTTTTCCTCGGCAGCGCGGGAGAATTCGCGCATATGTCTCAGGCGCTGCGTCATGAAGTGGCGGAGTTTTGCACGGAACATGTCGGCGGGCGCGTACCGGTATTGATTGGCGCGGCGCATCCGGGCACGGCAGAAACGCTGGCGTTCGCACAGCACGCGAAAAGCGTCGGTGCCGACGGCGTCGTGGTGGTGAATCCCTACTACAACCCGGTAACCGAAGATGCGCTGTATCTGCATTACCGCACGATTGCTGAAGGCGCCGGTTTGCCGGTGATCATGTACAACTATCCGGGACTGACCGGTCAGCCGCTGCCTGTCAGCCTGATCACACGTCTGGCACTGGAGTGTCCGAACATTGCCGGCCTGAAGGACACCGTTGACAGCCTGAACCATATCCGCGAAACGATTCAGGCCGTGAAACCCCATCGCCCTGATTTCGCCGTATTCTCCGGTTATGACGAATATCTTTTTGGCACGCTGATACTGGGCGGCGACGGTGCTATTCCCGCCAGCGCCAATTTTGCCCCGCAACTCACCTGCGGGATTTACCGCGCCTGTAAAGAGAAAGATTTCGCCACCGCCGTGGAACTGCAACAGCGGTTATCTTTCCTGCCGCCGCTTTATACACTGGATACGCCGATCTACAACGTCATCAAATACGCCATCTCTCAGGTCATCAGTGAAATACCGGTGTATTCACTGAAACCGGCTCTGCCGCTGAGCAATGAGAAGCAAAAGGTTGTCCGTGAGATTTTGCAGAAAGCAGGTGTGTTGAACTGACCGCATTGGCTGCAAAACCTTCTCCCGTCATTTCTCTTCACCGGGAGAAGGAATCTAAATCGAAATCATTACTATTCCGCTTTAATATTCGTTACTCTATTCCTATGATTTATCGAGCCGAATGACTTTCATAGCGTAATGATGCAAACACTCCTCGACAGTTTCCGCGAAACGCCGGTCAGCTGGGTGGCAGAAACGTTCAAACCCATGTCGCCTCTGGTGACCAATGCGGTGCCTATGTTGCGACTGACCACTGCAGAAGGCTGCGCCAGCGTGCTTAAACGTTATCTGGACGCCAATGCGGCCGATGCCGCGCAGTGCGATAAGCGCCGGGCGCGGATTTCAATGTGGTCGCAATGGTATTTTGCCACCCTGTTGCCAGCCTGGGTGATTGTCTCCCTGCGTCACGGCTGGCAGTTACCTATCGCCGCCGACAATGTCTACCTGTGCATGCAGGAAGAAGGATTACCGGCACAGATTTATCTCGACGGTGAAGGTGAAGCCCTGATATCCGCAGAACCGATGGCGCGCTTTGATGTGATGATCGAGCAGCAATTGCGCCCCGTTTGCGAAGCGCTGGCGGAATTCTCCGGCCTGAAACCGGGGATTTACTGGAGCAATGCGGCAATCCGTGTCGGCTGGGGCGTTAAGCAGGCAGAGCTGGTCGGTGCGGATATCTCAGACGGCATGCGCCTGATGGAATCGCGCGAGCTGCGTTATGGCGGTAAAAATCCGTTATTTCAGCCACTGCGTGCTGAAGATCCTTCTGATCCTGACAGTCCGCAGTACCGTAAACAGTGCTGCCTGCGCTACGATCTGGAAGACCACGCCATGTGCCCTTCCTGCCCGTTATTGCTAGCAGAACGCAAATCCGGCAAAAGACGCAAAACCGTTGCCGGTTAAATCAAACACTTACAAACGCTGACTAAGCTTAGCGTAAAAAATGATTGGATCTTAGCGGCAGATAATTATAAGAATTGGGTTATATAGACCAACGAGGTATTTATCATGACTATGAAAAAACCTGAGAGCTGGCCCTCGGCTCTTAACTCGCTGGCCTCAGAGGTGATGGTTTCTCTGGCGCAACCCGTTAACCGCGTATGGAACACGTTAACCGGCAGGCAGCAGCCGCTCAGAGCAAGGATTGTTCATCGTTATGCTATTCCGTCTACCCGGACCATCAGCGTAACGGAAGGATTCTTCGGTTTTATTCCGGTTGAATCCTATGAAAACGAACGTTTTATTCTGGAAGTCGCTTACGCTGACAAACAGTATCAGGTAGAAGTCCCGCGGGCTTACTACCAGAAAAGTAATATCGGCGACGGCATCGATATCCACACGCTGTAACCGCAACGTGTTTAAACAGGCTGCTCCTTTCGAGGCGCAGCCTTTTTTTATGCCAAAAACCTGTCTGACCCCGCAGTTCCCGCTTTAATTTTGTTCAATACATGAAAATTATTGACATAATAATCACCGGAATTTAGAAAATTATTTACATCCTATTCTTATAACAAAGTTCTTTTGCTGAAGAGGTTAATGATGACCCGCACCGGACAGATTTCCCCAGCCACCGCCAGTCAGTCACGCCGCGCCCTCGTCGCCGGTTCGGTCGGTAATTTTATCGAATGGTATGAATTTGGCGTTTACGGTTATCTGGCGACCCTGATTGCCGGTAACTTTTTCACCCTGGAAGGCCAGACCGGCATGACCGGTTTACTGCTCACTTATGCGTCGTTCGCGCTGGCGTTTTTCTGCCGCCCGATTGGTGCGATCATCTTCGGGCGTATCGGTGACCGCATCGGCCGTAAACCGACACTGATTGCCGTCGTTCTGCTGATGACGCTGGCCACCGCGATCATTGGTCTGCTGCCGACTTACGCGCAGATTGGCGTGGCCGCCCCGTTATTACTGACCCTGATGCGTATGTTCCAGGGCCTGTTTGCCGGCGGTGAATTCGGCGGCGCGGTCTCCCTGATGACCGAATTCGCGCCGAAAGGTAAACGCGGTATTTATGGCGCGTGGCAGTCGTTTACCGTGTCGCTGGGTCTGCTGACCGGCGTGGCGCTGGTGGCATTGCTGGTCCAGACCCTTCCTGAAGCACAAATGAAAGACTGGGGGTGGCGGATTCCGTTCCTGCTGGCCCTGCCGATGGGGCTGGTGGCGCTGTACCTGCGCCTGAAGCTTGATGAAACGCCGAACTTTGTCGCCAGTCAGAAAGACGAACCTGAAGTACAAAAAACGGCAGCCGGAAAAGCATCGGCTGTCGCTACTGCCAAAGCCATCGCACTGGGAATTGGCCGCATGATGGGATGGTCGGCGGGCGGTTATACCTTCCTGGTGGTCATGCCGTCATATTTGCAAACTTCCCTGCATGCCACTTTTTTACAGGCGCTGGTCGCCACCGTGCTGGCGAACGTCGGTTTCGCGCTGGCCATCCTGCCTTCCGGCTGGCTGAGCGACAAAATTGGCCGCAAGAAAGTGATGATGTTCGCCGTATTTGCCGTGATTGTGCTGAGTTTCCCGCTGCTGCATTTGCTGCAAAACCCGCAAAGCAGCCTGCTGGTGAAAGGTATTGCAGTGCTGATTGCCGGCGCAACAATAGGAATGATTGCCGGTCCCGGCCCGGCGATGCTGGCAGAAATGTTCCCGACCCGCGTGCGTTATACCGGTCTGGGATTATCCTATTCCCTGTCGAATGCCGTGTTTTCAGGCTGTGCCGGGCTGATTATTACCGGTCTTATCAAAGAAACCGGCAATCTGGATATTCCGGCCTATTACGTGGTCGCTACCTGTCTGGTCAGCCTGTTTGCACTGATGACGTTGCGCAAGGATGATCATTTGCGTGATCTGGATGAATAAGCGATGAACGACACGCATTTGCAGTCGCGTCTGAACGCATTACAGGGTAGCTTCTCGCCGGCGGAAAAGCGGATCATCACTCTTATCCGCCTTGATCCGCCGGGTGTGGCCAACATGGGCGTGACAGAACTGGCGAAATACGCCGAAACCAGCACTGCCACGGTGGTGCGCACCAGCAAACGGCTGGGTTTTAGCGGCTATCCGGCGCTGCGTCTGGCATTAGCCGCAGAATCATCCAGCCCGATGCCCGCCGGAATGCCGCTGGCGGCGGATATCAGCGACAATGATCCGCCCAAACAGATACTGCAAAAACTGCTGGAGTTCGAGGTCAAAGGCGCGACCGAAACCACGCAACTCCTCAGCGCAGCCACGCTGGAGCAGGCAGTCAGCCTGCTTGCACAGGCGCACCGGATTGATATTTACGGTGCCGGTGCCTCGGCACTGGTGGCGCAGGATTTTTGTCAGAAATTGCGACGCATCGGCGTTGTCGCCCAGACTTTTGGCAGCAGTGATGAAAGTCTGGTCAGCGCCTGTCAGTTAACAGCTGCGGATGTTGCGCTGGCAATTTCCCACTCCGGTCAGACAGCGGATGTGATTGAAGCCCTTGCGCAGGCAAAAGCGGCAGGCGCGAAAACGCTTGCCATTACCGCTAACGGCCGGGCTGCCCTCGCCCGTAAAGCAGATGTCGTGCTGCGAACCAGCAATCGTGAAATGGGTTTTCGCGCAGCGGCGATGGCGAGCCGTACCAGCCAGCTGCTGATCATCGACTGCCTGTTTATCGGTGTCGCCCAGCGCCTTCCGGGCGCGCGCGACGCCTTGCGTAAAACCAATGATGCCGTACGCAGGCGACGCCGCTGATATTCTTACGTTCTCCGGCACGCCTTCTATACTTCATAAAACACCGGAGTTTATGAGGGCATGCATGTTCACCCATCGTTTGGTCTTTCCTGCCAGCGTACTGCGCGGGCGCGGCGCCATAAAACATCTGGGCGCGATGTGCGGGCGCTTAGGCCAGCGGGCAATGTTAGTGGGCGGCAAACGCGCCATTGCCAGTGTCGAAGCGAAAGTCGCTGATCAGCTTGAACAGCAGATGGTCAGTTATCTCGGCAGTGAAATCTTCAACGGCGTGTGTTGTCAGGAAGAAATCAACCGTCTGGCGGACGTTTTCCGTACACAGGGCGTGGAGGTGATTATCGCCACCGGCGGCGGCAAAGCTCTGGATACCGCTAAAGCGGCAGGCGTGGCGTGCAATATTCCGGTCGTCACCCTGCCGGGCATTGCGGGCACCTGTTCGGCGGTGACCTCGCTGGCGTTCCGTTATCATCAGAATGGGGAATTCCGCGACATGATGCCCTTGTCCAGTGGCCCCGCAGCGGTAGTGATCGATGCGGATTTGCTGGCAACCTCACCGCTGCAATGGCTCTCGGCAGGTATCGGCGATACGCTGGCAAAATGGTATGAATACCGCGCCATCAGCGATCTCAGCCAGCTGACCGGCCTGGCGGGCGTCGCCAGAACCCACAGTGAATTGTGTTATACCCTCATCAGGCATTTCGCCGCCGGTGCCTGTTTCGCGGTGCAGGACGGTAAAGCCAATAACGCGCTCGAACAGGTGCTCGATGCTATTTTCCTCTATGCCGGTCTGACCTCAGTCATGAGTAACGGCGCGCACACCGGTGCTTCTCATGCACTCTACGAAGGCTTCACCGCCTGTCCGAAAACCCGCCATATTCCTCATGGTTTGCTGGTCGGTTACGGTAACCTGTGCCTGCTGGCACTGGAAAACCGCAGCGACGATGAACTGCTGGCCGCTCTCGCGCTGGCCCGCGCCAGTGCCATACCGACGCAGTTAGCGCATATCGCCACAGGGCTGACAGAGCAGGATCTGGCCGTGATTATCGACCGCAGCCTCACCACACCGGATATGGCGAACATGCCAGGTGATATTACATTTGAAGATGTCAGAGGTGCGGTAGAAAGAGTGGAGAGACTCGGGGCAAAAATTAATTGATGTGAGAACGCACATCAGAACGTTTTTGAAAGATAAATGGTGAAAGTTTCGGTTTCTCAATTGCCGTGATCACTTATCGGGTTGCGCCGAAACCGCCCAAAGGAGGAAAGTGCTTTTCCTCCTTTGGATTCCTCCTCGCTTTTTCAACAAGCGCTCCGCTCGCTGGCTATGTTTCAGGTATCGCAGCGACAGGCTGGAAATCTTGCCGCTTCGCGGTGCCTTCATTTCGGGATTGCAGCCTAGGGTCTGCAACCTCTCATTCAGCAAGCTTTCTGAAACGCCCGCACGATTTTAAAGTCAAAACCAATCCGCTTTGCATATCAAAATCAGTAAGGTTGTGAAGTAGAAGCCTGAGGCCGGTTCCAAAATACCGCCGGACGAGAGGTGGAAAACCGCGCATGTTTTTGCGCGGGTTGTAACCCGATGGGAGGGAACCGCGCAGCGGCGGGATTTTGCGGCTATCACTACGCTCACTGAAACAGTGCCAGCGAGCGGAGCGCGCAGTGAAAGAGCCGGGGGGTCTTGGGGGGCGGCAGCGATAAGCCGTCCCCCAAGTCGGTGTGGGCCGACGCCCACGACCTTGAATTTGAATTTGAATTTGAATTTGAAATTAAGCCGGGATTCAAAAAGGCCCCCCTTTTTTTTCAAATCTCCATCACTTCCCTCGGTAACCGGCTCATTCTGATTCCGCCTTCCGGCCTCACCACGACCGTCTCGCTGAACGCCAGTCCTGCCGCCGAGGTGTACATATGAAATACCATGTTTTCTTCAAGCCGCCAGTCTGCCGCCGGCGTGAAACAGTGCGAGAAATCACTCGGACGCGGCGTACGAGTGTAAAGTCCGAGCGCATAACCGGTAACATTGCCATATTCTGCACGTAAACCGGCGGCGAGCACGCCGTTGCGTAAAATCGCATCGACATCACTGGCTCTTGCACCTGGCTTCATCGCGGCGATCTGCGCATCCTGCAGGGCAATCAGCTGACGGGCGATATGCTGCCGCTCTGTGCTTACCCCCCCAGAAATAAACGGGCGCATCAGGCGGGCACTGTAATGTTTTACCTTCGGGATCAGCTCCACATGCAGAATGTCGCCGTCGCGGATAATGTCCTCGTGCGTCTGCGCATGCAGAAAACCGCTGTCACCGGCGGAACGGACGACAGGCCCCGTTTCGCCGGTATCCGCGCCTTCGGAAAGGAAGACCCCCGCCGCCAGCGAAGCCACATCCCGCACGCGCCAGCCCGCTTTCACCTGCTCTTTCAGTGCCAGAAAGGTGGTATCGGCGATAAACGCCGCCTGCTGAAGACTGTCCAGCTCGTAATGGAATTTCACCTGCCGTATACGATCACTGACACCCGGCATCGGCCGCCAGACAGCATCAGGTAAATATTCGGAAAGCTGCTGCCAGGTATCCACCGTCATGCCATACGAACGGGTATCCGCCCCAAGACGGCAATCGCGATATCCCCGGGCAATAAGACTGTCTGCCACGCATTTCCACGGATCCTGATGGTCAGAGTAAGTGACAACGTCACGAAACCAACTCAACTGACGACAAGGCGCTTCATCAAGCTGGCGTAACACGATCCAGGGCTCACCACTCAGCGGCACCAGACAGGCACGGTACAGCGTTTCCGATACGGTAAAACCCGTCAGCCATGCCAGCAGTTCCCCGCTGTCAACCAGCATCACTTCTGCATCAGCCATGCGCATGGCATCACGCAGGCGGCTCAGTGCCGCCAGATTCACAGGCATCGACATCCGTTTATCCTCTTTCAGGCGTCAACCGGCTGACAAATTTCGAGGATGGCCAGCAGATAAACCCGCACGGTATCGAGGAAATCTTTAATGTGAACACGCTCGTCCGGCATGGTGTTGAACTTGCCGCCGGGCCCGCATACCACGCCTTCCATGCCCAGCATCTGATAGAAATGCGCGGCGTCAGTGCCATAAAATGCCGGTGGCGTGATAACTCCGGTGGGCTGTTGTTCACCGCGCACCGTCTGATAGGCACGGTTCACCGCTTTAACGATGAGGGACTCCGGTGACACTTCGAATGGCAGCATGGTCGGGCGATGACGTTTACCGTCATCAAACAGTTCCGCCTGCAGGCCGGGGAATTCACCGCACAGGTTATCGAGCAACGCCTGTAAATCGGCCAGTACGGTATCGACAGTTTGCCCCGGTGCAAAACGCGCAGACCCGCTGAGGCGCACAAAGTCAGCCACCTGCGGCGGACGCCATTCCTCTAAATCACGCCCCAGCGCACCGTGAATGGTGCCGACATGCCCACGGTTAATCTTGCGGTGATCGTCCGTTTCCGCACCGGTAAAGGTGATGTTATTGATTTGCGGGATTAGCCTGATGGCCGCCTGTATGGCATCAACCGCTTCTTCGCGTTTTGAAAGATGGCGCGTGTCGCCGGTCAGTTCGATGGTGAACATCAGCGACCCGGCGTGCATGGTCATCGCCTGCACATCAGTCGGTTCTGAGTTAATAAAATAGTCCGCCCGGATGCCCTGTTCGATGGCCGCAATGGTGCCGATCCCGCCCTGCAACTCGCCGACCACATAAGTCAGGATCACGTCACCTTTGAGTTTCACGCCATTGTCGATCAGCGTTTTCAGCGCGCAAAAATACGCGGCATCACCGGCTTTCATATTGGAAACACCGATGCCATAGATGAATTCATCATCGATTTTTCCTGCCCACGGATCCACCGTCCAGCCTTCGGTCACCGGATTGGTATCGAGATGGCCGTTGAACAACAGGCTATGGCCGCCGCCCTCTCCGCGCAGCGTACCAATGGCGTTCAGACGTTCACCCGGCACCGGTTGCAGCTGCGTCTCAAGCCCGAGCATCTGCATCTGGCTGGCCATGTACTCTGCCAGTCTGCGCTCGCCGTCTGTCTGGCTGTAACTCTTGTGCTGTACCATCCGCGACAGAAAATTCAGGCAATAATCATCGTCAATGGCGGCCAGTAATTGTTGAGAATTCATGTGTAACCCTTTCAGTATCAAAGATGGTCTGTAACGGCCGTTTCGGGCGTATGCACCGCCGCCAGCAACGCCTTCGTATAATCATGACTGGCGTGTTGCACCATGGCGTCGCCCGGCAGCACTTCCAGTAAATCCCCGCGATACATCACCGCCACGCGGTGTGCAATCTGGCGGATCAGGTTCAGATCGTGAGTAATAAACAGGTAAGCGGTGCCGTAACGACGGCGCAGTTCCAGCAATAATTCGATGACCGTCGCCTGTACGGAGACATCCAGCGCGGCGGTGATTTCATCGCATATCACCAGTTCGGGTGGGTGCGCAAATGCCCGGGCAATCGCCACACGTTGCTTCTGTCCGCCGGAAAGTTCATGCGGAAAACGCCGGGCGAAGCTGGCTGGAAGACGCACATCTTCCAGCAAACGCGCTACGGCCTGCGCCTCGGTTTCGCCGTCCGGCAAACCGTACAAACGCAACGGACGGGCGATAATCTCGCCGATACGCTGACGCGGATTGAGGGAGGCATCCGGATGCTGGAAAATCATCTGCACACGGCGGCGGTAGTCTTTGTCCATTTCCGCACGGCCAAACAGGTTATACCCCCTGAAATCAACCTTACCGCTGAACGGCACCAGCCCGGTCAGCGCTTTCGCCAGCGACGATTTACCGGAACCGGATTCACCCACCACGCCGACGATTTCCCCGCGATGCACCGTCAGGCTGACATCTGATGCGGCACGGGTTTTGCCGTTTTCACGGCGAAACAGCCGGTCGAGCAAACCGTGACGACCATAATCAATATTGATGTTTTGCAGGCTGAGTAACGGCTGCGCGCAAACCGGTACGGCATCTGTCAGACGGTGAGCGGGATCCGGCACTGCCGCCACCAGCTTTTGCGTATAAGCATGTTGCGGCGAAAGGAACAGCGTGCGTGCACTGGCCTGTTCAACGATGTGGCCTTTTTCAAGCACACAAACACGGTCTGCCACGGCCGACACCAGTGCCAGATCGTGCGAGATATACAGCGAGGCAACACCGGTTTCTTCACGCAGGCGGGCAAACAGCGCCAGAATTTGTGCCGAACTGATGACATCGAGAGCGGTCGTCGGTTCATCGAAAATCAGACATTGCGGTTCGCAGGCAAACGCCGTGGCGATCAGTACCCGCTGTTTTTCGCCGCCGGAAACCTGATGCGGATAACGCTTCATCATCGCCGCCGGATTTTTCAGCTCGACGTTGCCAAGCAACTCAATGCCCAGCTCCCGTGCCTGTCTGGCATCCAGCCCGCGATGGCGGATCAGCACTTCGGTCACCTGCTCACCCAGTGTCAGCGTCGGGTTCAGCGAGGCGCCCGGATCCTGAAAAATCATGCCGAGTTTTCCGCCACGCAGGTTTTCAAGCTGCGGTTTCGCCATCTGGCATAAATCTTCGCCCGCCAGCAAAATACGCCCGCTGCGTTCCCGCGCATTCGTCGCCATATAACGCATTACCGACCAGCCCAGTGTGGTTTTACCCGAACCGGACTCCCCTACCAGCCCGACCACTTCGCCGCGCTGCACACTGAGTGAAATGTCCTGCAAAACCTGTAACGGTTCGGCATGAGGCAGCAGGTAATCGAGGCTGTAATTCTCTATCGCTAATACGGCTTCGCTCATCAGTGGCTCCTTGGGTTAAGCGCATCGCGCAGGCCATCGCCCAGCAGATTAAAACCAACCGCCATCAGCGCGATCGCTACACCTGGTATCAGCATCATCCACGGCGCATTAAAGAAATAAGCGCGGGCTTCTGACACCATCAGCCCCCATTCCGGCTCCGGCGGTTGTGCGCCAAGGCCGAGAAAACTCAGTGTGGCAAACAACATGATGGCGAAGGCCACGCGGATAGTGGCTTCCACGATGATCGGCGCGACAATATTGGGCAACATTTCACGCAAAATGATGTAGTGCGTGGCTTCACCACGGGCAATCGCCGCGCTGATGTAATCCTGCTGACGCGCAGCCAGCGAGACGCTGCGGGCAATGCGCACCATGCCGGGCACAAATGCGATGGTGATCGCCAGTACCGCATTGAAGCTGCTCTGACCGAGGGTGCTGACAATCAGCAGCGCAAACAACAGACTCGGGATCGACATGACCGCGTCCATTGTGCGCATAATGGCTTCGTCGGTTTTGCCGCCCAGATAGGCGCTGGCTGTGCCGATCACGGCACCTATTACCATCGACATCAGTGTCGCCAGCAGTGAAAGCACAATGGTGGCGCGGGCACCGACCATCACACGGCTGAAAATATCGCGCCCGAGCTGATCGGTACCGAACCAGTGTTCTGCTGAAGGTGCTTTGTACCGTGCCAGAATAGAAATAGATTCCGGATCATAAGGCGCGATATGCGCCCCGCCGCACACCATCAGCGCAGCCACCGTTAAGATAAACAACCCGACAGCGCCCTGCGGCGAACGGATTAAATGCTTCATCACATCACGCATAACTGATCCGTTTATCGAGGAAAACATAGGCCAGATCGGCCAGGAAATTAACGATGGAATAGGTCGCGGCAAGGATTAATACCCCGGCCTGAATGGTGGGTAAATCCCGTGCCTGCACGGCCACGATCAGTTCGCGACCAATCCCCGGAATGGCGAAAATTTCTTCCACCACCACGATGCCACCAAGCAGATAACCCACGTCGAGCGCCACAATAGTGATGGTGGGCAGCAGGCCGTTACGCAGCGCGTGACGCCACAAAATCCTGCGGCGCGACAAACCTTTGAGATGTGCGGCGCGGATATAATCGGTCTGCAACACATCGACCATCTCCGAACGCACCATGCGTGAAACATGGGCCACCAGAATCATTGCTACTGTCACCGACGGCAGGATCAGATGACTGATGCCACCCCGGAAATCCTCCGTCAGGGGTACATAACCGGTCGCGGGCAGGATCTGCCAGACATCAGCAAACAGCAGCAATAACAATGTGGCGGTCACGAATTCCGGAAAAGAAATGCCGACATATGACAGTACGCTGACCAGCATATCGGCCAGTTTCCCGCGACGGACCGCCGCCCAGATCCCCAGCGGAATCGCGACCACCAGCATCAGCAACAGCGCACAGACCGCCAGCAGCAGGGAACGCCCGAGCGCGGCCATAATGGTCGGCGCCACCGGCAAACCATTACGCATCGAGACGCCGAAATCACCGTGCAGCACGCCGTGCAGCCAGTGCCAGTATTGCAGCCACGCCGGATCACTGAGTCCGAGACGCGCACGCACGGCAGCCAGCGCTTCCGGCGTGGCGTTCTGCCCCAGCAGGGTTACGGCGGCATCCGCCGGTAACAATTGCGTGATCCCAAACACCAGCAGCGACACCACCAGCAGGGTGTAAATCACCAGCATGAAACGTTTAAACAGATAACTCGCCGTCACTCTCAATGCCCCCTGCTATTTTCGGGTCGGGGCTTTCGCCGTCAGCCACACATGATCAAGACGGAACACCGCACCGCGCGGATGAAGCTGATAACCGGCAACGTAATCCCGCCCTGCCGCCAGCAAATCGAAGAATGCCGGGATCAGCGACGGCACGTCGTCGTGCATCAGCTTCTGTGCCTTGCCGTAAAGTACGGTGCGTTTTGCCGGATCGGCGGTTTCACGCGCCGCTTTTACCGCCGCATCAAACTCAGCGTTATTCCAGCGGGTTTCATTCCATGAGGCCGTTGAGGTGTAAAGCAGCGAGAAGACCGCATCCGGTGTGGGTTGCATGTTGTAGAAACCAACGTAAAAATTGCCCTTTTTCCATACCTGGTCGAGGTAGGTGCTGTGTGCCATCGTCTGCACCTTAATGCGAAAACCGCCCGGTTTGGCCATTTCACGCAGTGCAATCCCGAGCTGGGTGCGGGTGGAGGGTTTATCCGAAGCGATCAGCGTCAGATCTATTCCGTCGGGATACCCGGCATCTTTCAGCAATGCTTTGGCTTTGGCATAATCCGGCGCTTTCAGCGGCTCATTCAGGTAATACGGATAGGCTGTGTTAAGCGGGGTATCGTTGCCTGCCGTGCCGTAGCCTTCGGCGACAAAATCCACGGTAGCCTTGCGATCCACACACAGCGCCAGCGCCTGACGGACGCGCACATCGTTAAACGGTTTGGTGTCACACCCCATGTTCACGTTGAGGAACTGACCGGACGGTACACGCAGCGGCACTATGCCGGAAGACTTTGACAGGCGCGCAAATTCGGTAGAGGCGGCGGAAAGCATCAGATCGGTGTCACCGGCAATCAGCGCGGAGCCTTCAGCGATTGCATCCGGATAAACCACCACTTCAACGCGATCCAGATGCGGACGTGACGGGTCGTAATAATGCGGATTACGCTCAACCACAATCAGGCGTTCAGGGTCAAACGACACCAGTCTGAACGGCCCTGTGCCGATGGCTTCCTTGCTCAGACGTTCAAGCTGGCCGCCCGCAATCGCCGCAGGAATAATCTTCGCATCGGGATAGGCCAGCATCACTGGCAGATCGGCGTAAGGACCGTCGGTGCTAATCACCACAGTGCTGGCATCCGGTGCGGTCACTGTTTTGATCGGACCGATATTGTGCTGACCGGGAGAGGCATTTTTCGGGTCAAGTATGGCGTTCAGGCTGGCGACGACATCGGCAGACGTACAGGCAGAGCCGTCATGGAAACTGAGATTTTGGCGCAGGATAAAAGTCCACTGCGTCAGATCGTCGCTGGCTGTCCAGGACGCGGCTAAATCCGCTTCAGCTTTCATATCCTGCGTCAGACGGGTCAGGCCGCTGTACAGCAATTCGGCCACCAGATATTCCGGATTGACGCGCGCCTGCTGCGGATTAAGCATGCCTGCCGCCTGGTCCACACTGATGCGCAGTACTCCACCTTTGCGCGGTGAACCGCTGGAACCGGTGGCGCTGGACACGGCAGCGGCAACATTACCCGACCACGGTAACAGTGCCGCGCCGGTGAGAATGGTAGATCCTGCGATAAACTGACGGCGGTTAACGCCTTTCATTGCACACATTATTGAACCCTCTCTGCGGAATTCGAAAAGCCCTGGGTTGGCGAATTTTCTGTGGGAATAAAATCAGAAGCTAAATAAGCAAGAATGGACTGCGATAACGCGACGACGTCCTGCATGGTTGTATATTCATCCGATGCATGGATACGGTTTTCCGGCCGGGCAAGCCCGCCGAGTAATATTTCCTGAATGCCTGCCTGCTGAACCCAACCCATGTCAGAACTGGTGGAAGAACCCCAGACAGCGAAATCGTTTGCGTGGAAACCAAAACCCTGACCGAGTGCTGCAAGCCAGCGCGGCCAGTGGGGTCCGGTTGGATCACTGACCGGGGCCAGATGACCAATCAGGTGATACTCCACTGACAGCGCGGCTGAGTCTTTCATGGCCTGGGTGATGCAGCCGGTGAGTTCTTTAAAGACCCTTTCAAAAGGTTCTTCCGGCGAATAGCGGCGGTTGACCAGCAGTTCAAAGCGCGCGGGAATGGTCGAGCCTTTGCCACCGCCCTGCGCGGCCGCCAGGGTGAGACGGGACGTGAGCGGCCGTCCTTCAAAATGTGGCGGCGCAGGCATGGCTGAGGCACGTTGTTCGACATCGTGTTTCAGCGCATGCAGCGCATTCATCAGCGGCAGGCTTTCTTCAATAGCATTAATGCCACCCACCGGATCGCCGGAATGCGCCGAGCGGCCGGTGATACAAATTTTGAGATCGATACTGCCGAAGCAGCCCCCCCAGATACGCGGCACCGCCCCGCCGTTAAAGCTCAGCATATGACCGGCAAATAATTTCTGCTCTGCCAGATAACGCACACCGGGATACAGCCCGCCTTCCTCATCGGTACACAACAGCAGAACCGGATTAAATTTCAGCACCAGCCCGTGACGTTGCGCAGCGCGAATTGCTGCAAGTGTCGCGACAATCGTGCCTTTCATGTCAGCGGCACCGCGGCCAATCAGTTTGCCCTCCGCCTGGGTAAGCGCCAGCGGCGGGTAATTCCAGCCATCACCGGCAGGCACGGTATCCACATGAAAATAGAGATTACAGGCTTCGGTCGCGCTGCCCGGTAACGTAGCAATCACATTGACCCTCTCACCCTGTGCGCTGCCGTCCGGCGTTTGCCACAGATTTTCCGGCACGCTGACGCGCTGACAGGCAAAGCCCATCGGCTCCAGCAGAGATTCCATCAGGGCGGCAAATGCCGGATAACCGGTGCCCGGGGGGAAGCAGGTATCCACTGCCAGCATCTGGCTGAGATCCTGTAAAATGGCGGTTTCGTCCTGCCGGATGGAGTCCAGCGCAATTTGCAAACTTCCTTCGCACGACATGCTATACTCGCTTCATTCTATTTCTATATAGTTTATAGATAAAGCAGATACCCGTTCAGGTCAATAGGTAATCAGGTATGACACAACAAAATAAAGCAGAGCAGGACGCTTCCCCTTTTGGCCGGTTAAGTGAAAGGGAATCCGCGCCGTTATACGAAGTGGTGAAACGTCACATCAGCGAATCTATTCTGATTGGCGAGCTGCCGCCGGGCACGGTTTTACCGAGTGAAAACGCGCTGGCGGCTGATTTCGGGGTTTCGGTCGGTACGGTGCGCAAAGCGCTGTCGGCGCTGACCACAGAAGGCATGCTGATGCGGCGTCGCAAGACGGGCACCGTGGTCACCGGCTGGGCACCGTTGCACAATCTCAGTTATTTCTTCCAGTATTTCCGCCTGCATGGCCGTGATGGCGCACTGCTGAACTCCGAGACGATTTTGCTCGATCACCAGACCGGCCAGGCCAGTGCCCGTGAGGCTGAAAAGCTGCAAATTGACGACGGCGCACCGGTTATCCGCATCCGTCGTTTACGCCGGGTAAAAGGCATTCCTGCCATGCACGAACGGCTGGTGTTACCGGCAGAACGCCTGCCGGATTTCCCTGCTGCCAGTGATTTGCCTCCGCTGCTGTACCGTTTTCTGCTGGAAAAATACGGTGTCCGCGTGGCGGCAGTGCGCGAGCAGTTGATCGCTGAAATGGCCGATGCAGACGACCTGAAATGGCTGGAGCTTGAAGCGCCACACGCGGTGATGGTGATCGACGAAGTGTCGTTTGATCAAAGTGCCGTGCCGGTGATCATGGCGCACCACCGGTTCAGCACAGATCATTTTATGTATGTGAATGAGATCCGGTAGTTGCAGGGGGCGGCTGCAACGGGGCCGCTTTAAAATCAACTTCAACTTCAAATTCAAGGTCGTGGGCTCGCCGCCCACACTGGCCCAGAGGACGCGTAAGCGCGCGCCCTCTGGACTCCCGCGCTTTTTCACTGCGCGCTTCGCTCGCTGGCTATGTTTCAGGTAGCACAGCGACAGGCTGGAAATCTTGCCGCTGCGCGGTGCCTTCTCTCGGTCTTCGAGCCATAGGTCTCGAAGCCGCTCCGTTCAGCAAGATTTCTGAATCGCCTTTGGCTTTTTTAAAAGACAAAATCAGTGAAGTTGTGCAGTTGAAGCCTGAGGCCGGTTCCAAAAGACCGCCGGACGAGAGGTGGAAAACCGCGCGTGTTTTTGCGCGGGTTGTAACCCGATGGGAGGGAACCGCGCAGCGGCGGGATTTTGCGGCTATCACTACGCTCACTGAAACATAGCCAGCGAGCGGAGCGCGCAGTGAAAGAGCCCGGGGGGTCTTGGGGGGCGGCGGCGATAAGCCGCCCCCCAAGTCGGTGTGGGCCGACGCCCACGACCTTGAATTTGAATTTGAATTTGAAATTAAAAACTAAACGGGATCGAAAGGCCCCCCTTTCAACTCCCCCACTTTCTGCCTGATCAACTGTCTGAGCCTGATCGCCGCCTGCGATGCTGGCTGGTCCCGCCTGCTCAGCAAAATCACTTCAAACGGCAGCGGTTCCACAACCTCAACAATCTTCAACTGACCGATATACCGCCGGGCGGTAAACGTATCAACCACACCGACACCGCCGCCCGCCAGCACCATGTCGGCGATCACCGAGTAGGTTTTGATATACAACGCAGAGTGTGACATCAGGCCGTTCTCGCGCAGGACGCGGTTGAGCACCTGCCCCAGCGGATCCTGTTGCTGCAACATCAGCAGATCGTTCGCGCACAACCATGCCAGTGATACCGGCCCTTCGACCGGAGAATCCTTAGGCAACAGCGCGACCATATTGGCCTGATAAATAGACTCGGCAATCAGCTCCTGCGTAGCCTGCTCGCCAAACGCCAGCGCAAAATCCATTTTATATTGCAGCAGATCCTGACTCAGCGTATTGAAATGGCCGGTGACCAGTTCAACACTGCCGCCGGGGGTCTGACGACGAAAATCCACTAACACCGGTGCCATCACGCTGTGGCCAAGCGCATGCGCCGAACCGATGCGCACATGCTGGCCTTCGCCCTGACGCAACTGTTCCGCCAGCTCACCGATGGCCTGAATATGGCTGAATAACGCTTCGACTTCCGGCATTAGCCGCCGCCCTTCCGGCGTCACAATCAGCCCCTGCGGTGTGCGGTCAAACAGCGCGAAACCCAGTTGCTGTTCGGCGTGATTCAGCACGCGGCTGACATTCGGTTGCGAGACGTTCAGCAGGCGTGCCGCCCCGCTGACGCTGCCCGCCTGTAACACGGCCTGAAACACTTCAATGTGGCGTAAGCGCATTGCTGCCCTATTTCTGGGTGGTCGCTAAGTATGAGAAAGCACTTAACAGGCTGATAATATTTGCCACCGTCGGGCTGTGATAACCGACAGTAACGGCATCGAGACGCTCGACGCCGGGGATCAGGCCGAACAAATCTGCCAGAACCGGTTTCGCGGCCATCAGTTCGAGATGATACGGGGCACTGAATCTGGCGGCGGTAAGCGGTGCAGGTTTGCTGACGGCGATCGTCGCCTGTTTGCGGATTTTCGCGCAGGCAATCGACGGACTGTCAGATTCCGCAGCATTGGCGGAAATCGCACGTTTGACGCAGACATACTGCGATTCCGGATAATAACGGCGGATCCAGGTTTCAAGATGATCATCGCCGGTCACCAGCCATAAAGGAACGTTCAGTTCCGCACCGGCAGCGGCGTATAAATCGCTTTCACCCACCACGTTGCCGTTGAGTTTGACGCGGTAAAAGGCACGGCCATTGATAGTATGCGCCAGAACGCCGTTTTCGCCTGCGGCGGTGTGATAGCCGACAAACATCAGGCCGTCGTATTGCTGTTGTTGCAGCCCTTCGACCATCGACAATCCGCGTGGTTTGCCCTGTACCAGCCGGGCGCGCGGGTCGATTTTATCGGCGCGCAGATTTTGCATCATCGCATGGCTGTCGGCCACCGTCACTTCCATCGCGCCACCGGCAAACGCGCCATCAATGGCGGCGTTAACTTCACCTTCCATCAGCGCACGGGCGGCGTCGTAATCCGCATGTCCCGGGCTGCACTGTTCAGGACGCATGACACCGGCAATACCTTCAATGTCCGCAGAGATAAACACTTTCATCAGTCGTTCCCTATGTGGTGTAGTTATCAGGCGGAGGGTAAACCCACACCCCAGCCCGGCCTTCCCCCCGAGAGAAGGAAAGGAGTAAAGCTAGTTCGCCAGGTTATCTAATACTTCACTTAACCCCAGACGGTAATGGCCGTCGAATCCGCAGACGGTTTCAGCACTCAGTAAGGCATCAATAATAGCGTGTTCTGTCGCGTCTGCCGCCAGCGCCAGTAAAGATTCCAGTTGCGCATCAGGCAGCGTGACACCGTCACGTTGCGTCGAGAATGCCAGCGCAATATCCCCTGAACCATGCCCCCAGTAACTGCCAAGACGTCCCAGTCCGGCACCGGCGCGTTTGGCGATGCGGCTAAGCTGGCGACTGTCGAGATAGCGGTCGCAGGCCATCACAATGATCACTGAACCGGCATCTGCCTGCGGTGCCAGTTGCGGCTGGATTTGTGCGATGGCTTCTCCGGCGCGTATGCCGTCAAGCGTCAGTTCCGAGAGTTTGCCAAAATTCGCCAGCACCAGAACGCCCAATGTGGCGTTGAGTGCTTCACACCGGCGCGAGGCCGTGCCGATACCGCCTTTTAAGCCGAAACAGCTCATGCCCCGTCCGGCCCCTACGCTGCCACGGGCGAAGGTATTTGCCGCGGTGTCCAGTGCGGCCAGCGCGTCGTCTTCACTGACCGCCATCGCCTGGATATCATTAAGATAGAAATCGTTGCATTCCAGGATAACCGGATTGATGGTGGCATCCGGACGCCCCATTTGCGGAAATTGCTGACAGCTGCGCTTTATCAGCGCGTTAAACAACGTGCCCGTGGCAAACGTATTACTGAGCAAAACCGGCGTTTGCAGCTCACCCAGTTCCATCACCTGAATCAGCCCCATCGGTTTACCGAAACCGTTTAATACCGCCACACCGCAAGGCAGGGGTTTTTCATACAAATTATCGCCAGGCGGCACAATGGCCGTGACGCCGGTCTGCACATCGCCAGCCGCTAAGGTGCTGTGACCGATACTCACACCGGCGACGTCGGTTATGGCATTGGTCGCGCCGCACGGAAATCGCGGGCGGAAAATCTGGCGTGTGGTGCGCCAGCGTTGCAGTAAGGCAGACAGCGCCTGCTGCTGAAATTCGTCTTCACATTCTTGCAGATGCATCAGTTTCCCGTATCAGATATTCATTTCACGATGACTTTTTCAGTTTAGGATCCAGCGTGTCACGCAGCGCATCACCGAGCAGATTGAATGCCAGGACGGTGAGGAATATTGCCAGTCCGGGGAACACGCTGACGTTCCATTTGCCTGCCATCATCATATTACGGCTCATCGCCAGAATATTACCCCACTCCGGTACATCCGGTTCCGGCCCCAGACCGATAAAACTCAGGCTGGCTGCGGTCAGAATACTGGTGCCGATACGCATGGTGAAATAGACGATAACGTTTGAGAGCGTGCCCGGCAGAATATGGCGTAAAATTACCACTCTGTCCGGTGCACCGATGCAGCGAACCGCTTCGACATAGGCACTGTGTTTAATCGATAACGTGGCCGCACGTACGATGCGGGCAAATACCGGCACACTGAAAACGGCGACCGCGATAATCACATTATTCAGCCCCGGCCCCAGAATAGCCACCACGGCAATCGCCAGCAACATACCGGGGAAGGCAAACAGCACGTCGGAGCCGCGCATGATCAGCATATCCAGCCAGCGGCCGTAATATCCGGCCAGCAGCCCGAGTATCACACCGGCAGCCATGCCGAGCGTGACTGAAAAAATACCCACATAAAGGGAGATACGCGCGCCATAAATGATACGGCTGAGGACATCGCGACCTAAATCGTCCGTGCCGAACCAGTGTTGCGGCGTCGGACCGGCGCCGAGCGCCATCCAGTCCGGTGTCATCGGGTCAAAAGGCGCCAGCCAGGGTGCGAACACCGCGACAAATACCAGCAGCAGGATGAATCCCCCCGATATCAGCGCCATCGGATGACGGATAAAGGTATGGAAAAAGTCGTACCACGGTGAACGGATGTTATCGTTCTGCGAGGCCGGCTCAGCCGGTCGGATTTCTCCCGCAGAAGAGACAGGATCGGTCATAATCAGCTCCTAACGCAGACGGATAGCCGGATTGACCACCGCATACAGCATGTCAACCAGCAGGTTTATCACAATAAATTCAAAGACAAACAGCATGACCAGTGCCTGAATCACCGGCTGATCCTGCGTTTTGATGGACTCGATCAGTAACCAGCCCAGCCCCGGCCAGCTGAAGACACTTTCGACGATAATCGAGCCGCCGAGCAGGAAACCAAATTGCAGGCCAAGCATGGTAATAATGGGGATCAGTGCATTGCGCATGATGTGCTTCCACGTCACCAGCCGGGCACGTAACCCTTTGGCATTCGCGGTGCGCACATAATCTTCCTGCGCCACATCAAGAAACGCCGAGCGGGTGAAACGTGCCATGACCGCCGCCACCGACGAACCCAGCGTGATTGCCGGTAAAATGATATCGGCTGGCTGGTTAAATCCGCTGACGGCGAATACCCCGAACGGCATGGCAACAAACTGGATCAGTAACAATCCGAGCCAGAACGGCGGCATGGAAATGCCGCCGACCGCCATGCTCATCAGTGTCCAGTCCTGCCATTTTCCGCGTTTCAGTGCGCAGACAACACCAATCACCAGCCCCAGCACCACCGACCACGCGAAGCCCGCCAGCGCCAGCAGCAGCGTTGGCATAAAACCGCCTTCAATCACACTTAATACCGGCTGACGCGTGCGGTAAGTCATGCCCAGATCACCATGAACCATGCCGTCCAGCCAGTGCCAGTACTGTGCAGGCAGCGGATCGTTCAGACCCAGCAACTGACGCGCTGACTCAACCGCTTCAACCGTTGCATCCTGACCGGCATAAATACGCGCAGGATCGCCCGGCAGCAGTTTGATAAATCCGAAAACCAGTAATGACACCACCAGTAAGACGGGGATCATTTCCAGTATCCGGCGGATAAAGTAGGTCAGCATAAAAATGATTCCCTGAATTCAGTAAACTCCCTCCCCTGCGAAGGGGAGGGTTGGGGTGGGGTATTAACGGCAACTCTGAATCTGAAGTTGCCTGCTAAACCCCCTCCCAGCCTCCCCCTTCGCAGGGGGAGGAGCAAAAAAAATTATTTAAACTGTGCCTGATTAAAAATCAGCGAGCCGTCGGCCAGCATGTAAACACCGGAGAGATCTTTGCTCTTGCCCACCAGGTTGTCAGGCACGCCGAGATAGGCCACCGGTGCATCCGCCCACAACAATTTCTGCGCATCGGCATAAGCCGCTTTACGTTTTTCGACGTCAGCGGTTTGCAGACCGGCGGTGATCGCCGCATCCACTTGTTTGTTGCTGTAATAAGAGACGTTATAGGCCGACGGGATCCAGGATTCGGTGGCGAACAGCGGACGCAGCGCCCAGTCTGCATCGCCGGTCGAGGCTGACCAGGCGCCGTAATACATTTCCACTTTGGCATCTGCCGGTTTCGGCGTGCTCCACAGGCGTTGGGTCAGCGTTCCGGCATCCATCGGCACCAGTTTCACACGCACGCCAATCAGAGAAAGTTGCTGTTTCAGGAATTGCGCGCTGCGGATTCGGTCGGTTTTGTTCGAGCTCCACATTTCAACATCAAAGCCGTTCCCGTAACCGGCTTCTTTCATCAGCGCTTTCGCTTTGGCGATGTTGTAGCTGTAATCCGGCGTGGTTTGTTTCTGATAGAACTGGACATTTTTCGGCAGCGGCGAAGTAGACGGCGAACCCAGACCGGCAAAACCGACTTTCAGCCACAGATTACGGTCGATGGCGTAGTTGATCGCCTGACGGACACGCACGTCAGAGAACTCTTTTTTCTGCGTATTGAAGGCGATGTAATACAGATAAATACCCGGATCCTGTGCGATATCCAGTTTCGGATCGCTCTTCACGGTATCCACCAGATCGGAGGGCAACGGATAGACGGCGTCCACACCGCCGGATTTCAGTTTCGCCACCTGCGTGGAATCTTCCGGTGTCGGGTATAACGTGACGGAATCCACTTTCGGCCAGCCTTTCTGCCAGTAATTGTCGAATTTCACCAGTTTGACGTCTTTACCCTGCTGCCATTCCACAAACTTAAACGGGCCGGTTCCCACCGGATGTACGCTCAGATCCTGTTCATTCGGGTATTGTTTTAATGACGCAGGGCTGTGCATCACCGCAGACGGGTGCGCCAGGGTGTTAATCATGGCTCCAAAAGGTTTGTTCAGCGTAATTTTCACCTGATACGGGCTGAGCACTTCAACAGATTTAATCATGTTGAACAAGGAGTTGCGCTTGAGATGATTGGCAGGATTTGCCAGACGATCAAGGTTAATTTTTACCGCATCCGCATTGAACGGCGTGCCGTCCTGGAACGTCACGTCATGGCGCAGATTAAGGGTAAATTCGGTGGCATCACTGTTGCTGGTGTAATCCGTTGCCAGCACCGGCACAACAGCCATTTTGCTGTCGAACTGGAACAGGCGTTCAAAAATGCCGCTCTGAATGGAATAGCTCAGCGTATCTGTGGTGTCGTGCGGGTCAAAACCGGTGACGTCAGCGTACATGGAAATACGCAGATCTTTGGCCTGAACCGACGCGGCAAAACAAAGCGCCAGTCCGGCGGCAAGCAGGCTTTTGCGCACTAAAGTCGGATGCATGGTGTTCTCCTGTGTGTCCCAAAAAAAAGAAGAGTGAGTTATCCCTGTGCGACCCAGTGATGTTCACTGACGCGGGAATATTGACGTTTTTCTATCTGTACACCCGCCGGATGCACCGGCGATTTCACTTCCTCATCATCAAAATTGCGTAAAGCACGTTGTGTCGGATCCGCCACCGGTACCGAACTGAGCAGGCGCCGGGTATAAGGGTGTTGAGGATCACTAAACACTGCGTCACGCGGGCCAATTTCAACAATCTGTCCGCTGTACATCACCGCCACCCGGTTGGCGATCCTTTCCACTACCGCCATGTCATGCGAAATAAACAACCAGGCAACGCCGGTCTCACGCTGAAGATCCATCATCAGATTGACGACCTGCGCCTGAACTGACACATCCAGCGCCGACACGGCCTCGTCGGCAATAATTACCTGTGGTTGTAATGCCATGGCGCGTGCGATCGCGATGCGCTGACGTTGGCCGCCGGAAAATTCATGCGGGTAACGCCGCGCATGGGAAGGTTCAAGACCGACACTTTTCAGCAACTGACTGACCACAGGGGTGGCATCGGCCAGGGACTTTTTCAGGCCATGCAGTAATAAAGGTTCAGCAATGGAAAACCCGACGGTCAGGCGCGGATTAAGTGACGCGTACGGGTCCTGAAACACCATCTGGATCTGGCGGCGCACCGCCTGAAACGGGGTGTCACGCATCAGGGTAATTTCTTTGCCTTCAAGATGAATGCTTTCAGATTCGCTGCCGACCAGCCGTAAAATTGCGCGACCGGTGGTGGATTTGCCGCACCCGCTCTCGCCCACCAGTGCCAGCGTTTCGCCCGGCCAGAGGGAGAAGTCGATTTGTTCTACTGCGTGCACTTCCTGGGTCACGCGTGACAATACGCCGGAACGGATCGGGTAGCAGACACGCAGCCCGCGTACATCCAGCAAAGGGGGGACCGTGTAATTTGCTGTTTTTTGATCCCCGTCATCGGCTGGAATGTGAGGGAGATCACCTGCAACCGATTGCTTTTCTGGCGAAATAGCTGGACCCGTTTTGTCTCCTGAAAGCGGGAAGCGCCGCGGCCATTTCAACCCCTGCATGTCACCTAATTTCGGTACGGCGGCCAGTAAGGCGCGGGTATAGGGATGTTGCGCGTTGGCGAAAATCTCCGTCACGCTGCCCTGCTCTACCACTTTGCCCTGGTACATCACCACCACGCGATCGGCGATTTCCGCCACCACACCCATATCGTGGGTGATAAACAGAACTGACATGTCAGTGCCCTGTTGCAGATCGCGCAAAATTTGCAGGATACGCGCCTGCACCGTGACATCCAGCGCCGTCGTAGGTTCATCGGCAATCAGCAGCGCCGGGTCGCAGGCCAGCGCCTGCGCAATCATCACACGCTGACGCATGCCGCCGGAAAGTTCATGCGGATAACATTTAAGGATACGTTCAACGTCAGGAATGCGAACCTGTTTGAGCAACTCGCGGGCTTTGTTCAGCGCCGTGGTTTTATTCGCCAGGCCGTGATCCAGCAGCCCTTCGGTGAGCTGATCGCCCACGCGCAGCACAGGATTAAGCGAGGTCATCGGCTCCTGAAAAATCATCGACATTTCCTGCCCGCGCAGTTTACGGCGCGAGGATGCCGGCAATGACGTCAGCGTATGGCACACACCGTTGCGGCCAAAAAACGCAATACTTCCCGCATCGACATGTGCAGAATCCGGCAGCAACCCCATCACGCTCAGTGAAGTGACGGACTTGCCGGATCCGCTTTCGCCGACCACGGCCACCACTTCACCTTTATTAACTGAGAAGGAAACGCCTTTCAGCGCCTGCGTTTTGCCTTGCCGGCCGGAGAATGTCACCGACAAATCGTTAATCTGCAAAATGGGCACTGTCATCAATAAACGCCTCCTTTATAGGCCGAACTGTTAAAGCCAGACTTCACCGTTTTCATAGCGCAATGCCGGTTCGGCGTCCTGCGCCAGCCAGATCGGGCCATCAAGATCGACCCGTTCCGCCTGCACCGCCACCGGCAGCGCCGCCTCCATCGCCAGGGATGAACCGAGCATACAACCAACCATAATGCGCAAACCGAACTGCCGCGCCACCTCGGTCATGGCCAGGGCTTCCGTCAGGCCACCGCATTTATCGAGCTTGATATTGATCATCTCGTAACGGTCACGCAGCCCTTCGATATCCCCGCGTTCATGACAGCTTTCGTCGGCGCAGACAGGAACAGGATGCAAACAACGCACCAGATCGTTGTCATTACCGGCAGGCAGCGGTTGTTCGATCATCGCCACATTCAATTCGTACAGCGCCTGAAACAGGCTGCCGAGATCCAGACCCGACCAGGCTTCGTTAGCGTCCACCACCAGCGTAGCCTGTGGTGCAGCGGCACGGATGGCCGCCACTTTCTCGATAATCTGCTCGCGGTCGAGTTTGATTTTCAGCAGTTGCGCGCCACCGGCGACGGCCACAGCGGCGGCATTTGCCATGTTTTCCAGCAGATCCAGACTCAGGGTTTCGGCGGTAATCACCGAAACAGGCTTAGGCATATCAAGCAGTTGCCACAGGTCTTTGCCCTGTTTTGCCGCATCGAGACGCCACATTGCACAATCGAGGGCATTGCGCGCCGAACCAGCCGGTAACGCCTGTTGCAGCGCTTCGCGACTCAGCCCCTGTTCAACTTGCGGGCGGATAAGCTCCAGTTGCCCGCACACACTTTGCGGGGATTCCTGATAATGCGCGGTCGGTGTACATTCCCCGACAGCGGTAAATTCACCCTCGGTCAGAGAAACGCGCACCACCGTGACAGCGGTACGCGTGCCACGGGAAATCGCAAAGGGTTTTGCCAGCGGCAGTTCAACGGCCTGGAAAGTCATCTGAATCATTACGCGTTTTCCTTGATCCATTGCGCGATGTTTTTGATCCCGAAACGCACCGGATCGGTAGCCGGTACGCCGAACTCTTCGCTGATTTCCGCCAGCGCAATTTTGGCTTCTTCTTCGCTGACAGAGGACGTGTTAAGCGAGAAACCGGCGAGTCTGACATCTGGGCTGGTGAGGCTGGCAGCCGCCAGATTGGTATCGAGGCACTGGCGCAATGTCGGCATAAACTGATGCGGGAGATGGCGCATATGCGGGCGACCCAGTTCATGGCACATCACCAGTAAATGCGCCTGCGCACCATGGATCAGGCCCATGCTGACACCGGCAAAAGACGGGTGATACAGCGAACCCTGGCCTTCAATGATGTCCCAGTGGTCATCATCATTAGCCGGGGAAAGCGCTTCGACAGCACCGGAAATAAAGTCAGCAATCACGGCATCAATCGCGATACCGGCACCCGCCACCAGCACGCCGGTCTGGCCCGTCGCGCGAAAATCAGCCTTTAAATCCAGCTCGCGCATGGCAGCCTCCAGCGCCAGCGAGGTGTACATCTTGCCGACCGAGCAGTCAGTGCCGACCGTCAGAATACGTTTACCGCTGCGTTTTTTACCGGTGCCGGTATCCAGCGCCGGTTGCATGTGGCGCACATCGAACAGTTGCACATTATTTTCTGCGGCCAGCGCGACCAGCTCAGGAATGTCATTCAGCCCCTGATGCAGGCCATTCGCCACATTCAAACCGGCAGTGATCGCCGCTTTGATGGAATCAATCCAGTGCGCAGGCAGTTTGCCGCCGGAGTTTGCCGTACCCAGCACCATAGTTTTCGCACCCTGCACTTTTGCCGTGGCGATATCCAGATCCGGCAAGCCTAATGACACGGAATCTGTCGCCAGACGGATTTGCCCGATGCAGGCTTCCGGGCGCCAGACCTGAATACCGCGCGCCGTTTTTGCCGCCAGCGGATCCATCACATCACCAAGGAATAAAAGATACGGCTTTGGAATTTGCTGCATGTCAGTTTCTCCGGGAACATTTTTTTAATGAGGATTAAATCGGACTGCAGAGAATATTCCACGGGAGAAACCGGCTGACGAATACTTGTTTAGCGTTAGGGTATAACGTGAGGCTATAGCTTTAGCTATATGAATTTATTGTGGTTATTTGACAAGGGAAATCAGCGATGACGAGGAGGAATGACGTGAAATGACAGGCATAAAAAAAGGCAGAGCCAATGAACTCTGCCTTTGCGATTACCTTTTTCAGACACAGAATGGGGTAATAATGTAATCCACTAACTTAGAAGCGGTAAGTCAGTGCAACAGCCACGATGTCGTCAGAGCTTACGCCCAGTTTATTGTTGTCATCGATCTGATTGATCATGTAGTCAACATAGGTATACATGTTTTTGTTGAAGTAGTAAGTCGCACCGATTTCGAAGTATTTGACCAGGTCAGCATCGCCAACGCCTTCAACATCTTTCGCTTTAGACTGCACGTAACCGATTGACGGACGCAGACCATTTTCGAACTGGTACTGTGCAACTAACTCATAACCCTGAGTTTTGTTAGCGTAACCACCCTTGATCGGTGCCTGATTGCGGGTTTCGTTATACATTGCAGAGAGATAAATCTGGTTTGCGTCATATTTCAGCGCAGTTGCCCATGCAGAAGCTTTATCACCCGCACCGATTGCGGAGCTGGTTTGTGCATTAGTACGGTCAGAAGAAGAACCCGCAATAACTGCACCGATACCAGAACCTGCGATATCTTCATAATCGATGGATGCACCGTAACCGTCGCCGTTGCCTTTAGACGCTGAACGACCGTCGTTTTCGTTTTTACCCTGATATTGCAGTGCAATGTTCAGGCCGGTAACCAGACCGAAGAAGTCCTGGTTACGGTAAGTGGCCAGGCCATTTGAACGACCTACCATGAAGTTGTCATTGTTAGCCGTATCACCACCAAACTCAGGCAACATATCGGTGAAGCCCAGTGCGTCGTAAACCACACCGTAGTTACGGCCGTAATCAATAGAACCGAAATCTTTAATTTTCAGGCCAGCAAAGCCCAGACGCGTTTTAGTCCCTTCGGTACCGCCGTGGCTGCTCGTAGTCCCATCTGAATTCAGGGTAGTTGAGGTACTTTCAGTATGGTTAGCCTGAATATTGTATTCCCACTGGCCATAACCGGTCAGTGTGTCGTTAATTTGAGTTTCGCCTTTAAAGCCCAGACGCGCATACGTCATGTCGCCGTCAGAACTGGTGTCATCGGAGAAATAATGCTTAGCGGTTACACGACCGTAAAGGTCCAGTTTGTTACCGTCTTTATTATAAATCTCTGCTGCATTTGCGGTAGATCCCACTGCAATTAAAGAGACCGCTAAGGCCAACACACTGCGCTTCATCATTATTTAAGTTTCCTTGATTTTTTTATAAAGGAGTTCTCATGCCCGCTTTCTTTTATATGTCTGGAATATCGGGCTGTGAGTATTTGTACATGTTTTTAAATACGTCTGTCTGTAAAACGATTCGAACCTTAACACTGAGCACGAAAAGTTAAAATGGAAAAGTTCGCTTCGGTAAGTCTTTTTTGGGTAAAGAGTTGTAACACAATGTTTCAATAACAACTCACTAACTCCCTGATTATATGCGGTTTTCGCATAACAAATTGCACCAAAATGGTGCCATGCATTTTTATGGTGCAACCGGGTGTAGGTTTTGTAAAGTTGTTGCAAGCCAGATCACCTTTATCAAAAGGTTTTTTTCTGTTAACAATCGTTAATGAATTATGAGGGGAGTTTGATACGTTGCATTTAAATAGTGCATAGCAGGATAATCATTTCATCAGTAAGTTCATTATCACAATAATAGAAAAAGCAGCCATAAGATTTTTGTACCAGGCATTTTTTTGCCATTTAGGATTTTTAATAAAGTCATTGTGCAAAAATAATCCAAATTTAAGATAATAATAATTACCTGCGTGATTGAATTGAACAAAACGTAATTTTTTTATTTGCCCGAATTGAGCTTTTTTTATTCAAATCGGGCTTTTAATAAAAAGGGGCATTAAAAGAAAGATCATATCTAAAAAGAGATCGGGGAATTTCGGAGAAAATTTTACTCCCTCTCCTTCGCAGGAGAAGGAGTAAAAGACTAACGGAACTGTGCGGCGTGAAGTTGTGCGTAACGCCCCTGACGGGCCAGCAGTGATTCATGTGTGCCCTGCTCAACAATGCCTTCTTTATCGACCACAATAATGCGGTCCGCATTCTGAATTGTCGCCAGACGGTGGGCAATCACCAGGGTGGTCCGGCCCTCAGAAAGCTCCGCCAGCGACTGCTGAATAGCCTGCTCCGTCGCAGTATCCAGCGCTGACGTGGCTTCGTCGAGGATCAGAATTGGCGGGTTTTTGAGGAAGATACGCGCAATCGAAAGGCGCTGTTTCTGGCCACCGGAGAGCTTCACCCCCCGCTCACCAATTACCGTGTCCATTCCCAGCGGCAATGCGTCAATCACATCATCAAGCCGTGCGCGGCTGGCCGCCAGGCGGATTTCTGCTTCGCTGGCATCGAGCTTACCGTAAGCAATGTTTTCACGGATCGTTCCGCCAAACAGGAAAACATCCTGCTGCACAATGCCAATATTGTGACGTAGCGAGCGCTGGGTCATGTCGCGGATATCGATGCCATCGATGGTGATACTGCCGCTGTCCAGCTCATAGAAACGGGGCAACAGCGAACATAACGTGGTTTTTCCCGCGCCGGAAGGCCCGACGAACGCCAGCGTTTCTCCGGCATTAATCGTCAGCGTAATGCCGTTGAGAATTTTACTGACGGGGGTGTAGCCGAACACTACGTTGTTATAATGAATATCGCCCCGTAACTGGCTGACTGCCTGCGCGCCCGGCCGGTCAGTGATATCCGGCGAGGTATCGATAAGCTGCGTAAAGCGTTTAAACCCGGCGATCCCTTTCGGATAGCTTTCCAGTACTGAACTGATTTTCGCCACCGGGCGGAAGAACACTTCCACCAGCAGCAGAAAACCCACGAACCCGCCGTAGGTCAGCTGGTCGTTAATCACATACCAGGTACCTGCGACCATCACAATCAGCTGAACCAGACGCGTGCTCAGATAACTGAGCGTCAGGCTGGCGGTCATGATCTGATAGGCTTTCAGCTTAGTAGTGCGGTAATTAGCATTATCAGAAGCAAACAGCTTTTGCTCATGTTCTTCGTTGGCGAATGCTTTTACCACGCGGATACCGCCGATACTTTCTTCTATACGTGCGTTGAAATTACCGACCTGCCCGAACAGACGCCGCCAGGTTTCAGTCATCTGAGCACCATAGCGGCTGACCATCCAGGTCATCGCCGGCACGATAATGATGGTCATCAGCGCCAGCTGTAAATGGACCGTTGCCATCAGAATGAATGCGCCGATAAAAGTCATTACCGCGATAAATACATCCTCCGGCCCGTGATGCGCGACCTCGCCCACTTCTTCCAAATCTTTGGTGATGTGGGTGATGATATGGCCGGTTTTTGTATTGTCGTAATAACGGAAAGACAGTTTCTGTAAATGGCTGAATGCCTCGCGCCGCATGTCGGTTTCAATACCAACACCCAACGCATGCCCCCAGTAATTGACGATAGCCATCAGTGCCGTATTGAAAAGGTAAATCAACAACAGACCGACCGTCGCGCCGATGATCAGCACCCAGTCGTGCGCAGGCAGTAATTTATCGATGAAAGTTTTAATCGCCATCGGAAAGCCCAGTTCCAGCAATCCGGCGAGGATCGCGCACCCGAAGTCGAGGAAGAACAGCTTTTTATAGGGTGCGTAATAAGAGAAGAAACGGCGGAGCATCAGACATCCTTATAAGATAGCCAGAAAGCGAAGCCGTTAGTCTAGATGAAAACGGTTATCAGTCAGAGAGTTTTAGAGAAATAAACAGGCAAGATCGCAGACGCCGGTTCACACCCTCTTAAATGCAAAACCGCTGACTTTTACATTTCAACCTCAGTGAAGTTGTGAAGACAACCCGGGCTTTTGGCAGTAAAACTGTATTAACGGCTTGTCGCCTCTACCGCCATCGCCACATAAATCTCCCGCAATTTTGCGGCAACCGCGCCCGGTTTTCCGTCCCCGACCGGCTTCCCGTCCAGCGCAATCACCGGCCAGATAAAGGTGGTGGCGGAGCTGATAAAGATCTCCCGCGCATTCAGTGCCTCATCCAGCGTGAACGGACGTTCCTCAAAGTGGATATGGTGCTGCTTCGCCAGTTCCAGCAGTGCCTGACGGGTGATGCCATGTAAGATGTGCGTGCTGAGCGGGCGGGTGATCAGCGTGCCTTCAGCATCGACGATCCAGGCATTGCTGGAGCTGGCTTCGGTGATCAGACCATTTTCGATCAGTAAGGCATCGTCGGCGTCATGCTGATGGGCATACTCTTTCGCCAGACAAGGGGCCAGCAGGCCAACGGTTTTGATGTCACGACGCTGCCAGCGGATATCTTCAACGGAAACCATGCGGATACCGCTTTTTGATTTCGGGTGGTCTGTCAGCGGGCGCGCCTGCGTAAACATCAGAAAAGTTGGCGTTACGCTTTCACCGGGGAAATCAAAATCACGGTCGCCGCTGTTGCCGCGACTGATTTGCAGATACACCGCCCCTTCCAGCAGATTGTTTTCAGTGATCAGACGTTTTTGCAGAGTCTCAATATCACTGAGCGCACAAGGCAGACGCAGGTTCAGCGCCTGACAGGAACGCGCAAGCCGCGCCAGATGAGCCGTGTTGTCGAGCAGACGTCCGTTCAGCACGGCGCTGACTTCATAGACGGCATCAGCAAATAAGAAACCGCGATCAAATACCGACACCTTCGCGTCATGCTCGGCAACAAACTCCCCGTTGAGGTATACCGTTCTGGTCATGTTATTTTTCCTGGACAACGTTGATTAGGATTTTTATTAGCTGTAATACGAGTGAAAGAATAAATTGCGTGAAAACTGAGCGCGTGACGTTGACGTAACGCAGGTTTACGCCACTGCTGACATAAAAAAAGCGCCCTGATGAGCGCTGATTCGGTGTGTAGCGAAAGATCAGAGTTCGCCTTTTTTCTTTTTGTTGCGGATCACTAACCCGCTGATCAGCGCCATCACGCAACCGATAAAGATAAACCAGATGCCCAGCATCAGTTGCGGTGCCATTTCTCCCGGCGGGGTTTCCGGACTGCCAACCACTAAACCGTGGATCGTGGCAACAATACCGATAACCAGTAAAATCAGGCTGTTGCGAAGTAAACGGCGGGCTACGGTCATAGGTTGTCTTGGTGTGGCCATCAGATGCGTCCTTGAGCAATAAAATAAAGATAAGGGCGCATCATAGCGCCCTTCGTTTTTATGTCAAAATTGCCCGTTCACAATCCGTGAAGGTCAGTCAGCGACGATTACGTACCAGCTGATAACGGCGGGTGAGATATTCCACCGGCGCGCTCCAGATATGCACCAGACGGCAGAACGGGAACAACAGGAACAGCGTCATCCCCAGCACCAGATGCACGCGGAAGATAAATGCCACGCCATCGAGATGTGCTGCCGCACCGCCACGGAACGTCACCACTGACTGCGCCCAGCCGACCAGTTTCATCATTTCGCTGCCGTCCATATGCTGCGCGGAGAACGGAATGGTGCTCAGCCCCAGGGCACATTGCACTACCAGCAGAATGATGATCATGATGTCACCAAAACTGGAGGTCGCCCGCACGCGCGCGTTGCTCAGACGCCGCCACACCAGCATGCCGCCGCCAATCAAAGTCATCACGCCACAGGCACCGCCCGCCCACATCGCCATCTGCTGTTTCACCGGCACCGGCAGGAAAGATTCATACATCCAGTGCGGCGTCAGCATCCCGAAGGCATGGCCTGCAAAAATGCCGAGAATGCCGACATGGAACAATGGCGAAGCAATACGCAGCGTTTTTTTCTCCAGCAACTGACTGGAACCGGCGCGCCAGCTGTACTGACCATAGTCATAACGTAGCCAGCTACCGGCCAGGAATACTGTGCCGCACAGGTACGGATAGATATTGAAGAAGAAGTTGTTGAGGAAGTCGGTCATTTGCGTGGTTCCCCCGCAGGCGTGTCATCAAGGTTCAGATACTGTGGTGCGACCGCACCGGCGAAGCGTTTCTGGTGCGCAGCTTCATCGCCCGACGCACAGCTTTGCTCGCCGAGGAACGTGATTTGTTCCTCTTCCCACACCGCGTCCAGCGCGGCAGGCGTGTCATCACGGGCTTCCTGTTTGATCCCCTCGCGCACCGTGGCAGTCGCGATATCGCTGCCGGACAGTGCCAGCAGCAGATCAAACAGTTCCGCGTAATGACTGTTCCGCTCCTGCATCCGGGCGCTGAGTAATGCCAGGATCGGCGCGATGTCACGCAGCCCTTCCCGCGCCTGATGTTCATCACGGGTGGTCAGGTATTCCAGATACAGCGGCAGGTAATCCGGCAGCTCGCGGCTGTCGATTTCCAGCCCGGCTTCGCGGTATTGCGCCATCAGATCGACCATCGCCTGACCACGGTCACGGGATTCGCCGTGCACATGTTCAAACAACAGCAACGAGGTGGCGCGACCCCGATCGAACAAACCGGTGTACGCCGATTGCGCATCCAGCAAATCCTGTTTGCAGAACGCCGTGATGTACAGCGCCAGATCGTGGCGCTGTTCCTCAGTCAGTTCCGCAGATTCTGTCACCGCTTCGAGCAGCTCCGTCTGGTGTTCCCACAGCTCATCAGACGGGTAATCGAGCAATAAACCAATGAGTCGTAAGCTGTTCATCAGTTGTTCCTTTCTGTTTTCGCGCCGATGTCGATGGCATCGATGCGTTTACTGTTGAACAGGTTAAATTTGCTGTCGCTGCCGTGGCAGCCGTCGCCGAAGCTGAAACCACAGCCTTTGGCTTCCGGGAAGGCTTCACGCGCCTGTTCACGATGGCTGGAAGGGACCACGAAACGATCTTCGTAGTTGGCAATCGCCAGATAGCGGTACATTTCTTCGGCCTGCGCCGCAGACAATCCGACCTGTTCCAGCGCACTGGTGTCCGTTACGCCATCCACCGTTTCAGCACGTTTGAAATGACGCATCGCCAGCATGCGCTTCAGCGCACGCAGCACCGGCGCGGTGTCGCCCGCAGTCAGCAGGTTCGCCAGGTATTCCACCGGAATACGCAGGCTTTCGACATCCGGCAGCACGCCGCTGTGCGGTAATGCACCGGCATCAGCAGCAGACTGGATCGGCGACAGTGGCGGCACGTACCAGACCATCGGCAGCGTGCGGTATTCAGGGTGCAGCGGCAACGCCAGCTTCCATTCCATCGCCATTTTATAGACCGGCGACTGACGTGCGGCATCCATCACAGACAGCGGAATGCCGTCTTTTTCGGCCTGTGCAATCACCTCAGGATCGTTCGGATCGAGGAAAATGCTCATCTGGCTTTCGTACAGGTCTTTCTCGTTTTCCACCGATGCGGCTTCACCGATACGGTCAGCGTCATACAACACTACGCCGAGATAACGGATACGACCGACACAGGTTTCGGAACACACCGTTGGCTGACCGGCTTCGATACGCGGATAACAGAAAATACATTTTTCTGACTTGCCGCTTTTCCAGTTGAAGTAGATTTTTTTGTACGGGCAGCCGGTCAGGCACATGCGCCAGCCACGGCATTTGTCCTGGTCGATCAGCACGATGCCGTCTTCGCCACGCTTGTAGATCGCACCGCTCGGACAGGTCGCCACACACGCCGGATTCAGGCAGTGTTCACACAAACGCGGCAGGTACGCCATAAAGGTATTTTCGAACTCGCCGTACATTTCTTTCTGCATATTGGCGAAGTTCTGGTCGGCAGAACGTTTGCTGAACTCGGTCCCCAGATCGTCTTCCCAGTTCGGGCCGCCGGTAATTTTCTTCATGCGTTTGCCGGTTAACAACGAACGCGGACGGGCCACCGGCTGATGTTTGCCGTCTTTCGCGGTGTGCAGATGCTGATAATCAAAATCAAACGGCTCGTAATAATCATCGATTTCCGGCATATGCGGGTTGGCGAAGATTTTATGCAGCAGGTTGGCTTTATTACCCATGCGCGGCTGCAGTTTGCCATTGATTTTGCGGATCCAGCCGCCCTTCCATTTCTGCTGGTTTTCCCAGTCGTGCGGATAACCGAGCCCCGGTTTGGTTTCCACGTTGTTAAACCACGCGTATTCCATCCCTTCGCGGCTGGTCCAGACGTTTTTACAGGTCACGGAACAGGTGTGGCAGCCAATGCATTTGTCGAGATTCAGCACCATGCCGACTTGTGAACGAATTTTCATTGGGCTTTCTCCTGTACTTTTTCAGGGAGTACGGCGTCCTGCACGTCGTCATTACCTTCGTCATCCAGCCAGTCGATGCGGTTCATTTTGCGCACAATCACGAATTCATCGCGGTTGGAGCCGACCGTGCCGTAATAGTTGAAACCGTACGCCAGTTGCGCGTAACCGCCGATCATATGCGTCGGTTTCGGGCAAACGCGGGTAACGGAGTTATGAATACCGCCACGCTGCCGGCTGATTTCTGAACCCGGAATATTCACGATGCGCTCCTGTGCGTGATACATCATGGTCATGCCTGCCGGTACGCGCTGGCTGACCACCGCACGGGCGCTCAGCGAGCCGTTGGCGTTGAAGGCCTCGATCCAGTCGTTATCTTCAATGCCTAACTGTTTCGCATCGTCTTCACTCAGCCAGACAATCGGGCCACCGCGACCTAAAGTCAGCATCAGCAGATTGTCGCTGTAAGTGGAGTGAATGCCCCATTTCTGGTGCGGCGTCAGGAAATTCAGCGCCATTTCCGGGTTGCCGTTCGGTTTCGCGTTCAGCAACGGCTGCGCCGCGCGGGTGTCGATTGGCGGACGGTAAACCAGCAGGCTTTCACCGAAGGCGCGCATCCACGCATGATCCTGATAAATCTGCTGGCGGCCGGACAACGTGCGCCACGGAATAAGCTCGTGCACGTTGGTGTAACAGGCGTTGTAAGAAACATGTTCATCTTCCAGACCGGACCAGGTCGGGCTGGAGATAATTTTGCGCGGTTGCGCCTGAATATCGCGGAAGCGGATTTTCTCGTCTTCTTTATTCAGCGCCAGATGTGTGTGGTCGCGGCCGGTATTCTGGCTCAGCGCTGCCCAGGCTTTGACCGCCACCTGACCGTTGGTTTCCGGTGCCAGCGTCAGGATGACTTCCGCTGCATCAATCGCAGTGTTAATCACCGGCTGGCCTTTCGCCACGCCATCCGGTTTGGTGTAGTTCAGTTTTTTCAGCAAACCGACTTCGCTGTCAGTATTCCAGCTGATGCCTTTGCCGCCGTTACCGAGTTTTTCCAGCAACGGGCCGACCGAGGTAAAGCGCTCATAGGTGTTCGGATAATCACGTTCAACGACCATCAGATGCGGTGCAGTGCGCCCGGGGATCAGATCACATTCCCCTTTTTTCCAGTCTTCCACGCCAAACGGCTGTGCCAGTTCAGCGGCGGAATCGTGCTGAACCGGCAACGTCACCATGTCGGTTTCCACCCCAAGATGGCCGACGCACACCCGGGAAAACTCTTTGGCAATACCTTTATAGATTTCCCAGTCGCTTTTGGAATCCCAGGCCGGGTCAACAGCAGCAGACAGCGGATGAATAAACGGATGCATATCCGAGGTATTCATGTCGTCTTTTTCATACCAGGTGGCGGTCGGCAGCACGATGTCAGAATAGAGACACGTGCTGGACATGCGGAAATCCAGTGTCACCACCAGATCCAGTTTGCCTTCGCCGCCCTGCGCCTGCCATTCGACTTCTTCCGGCATGACGCCGCCCTGAAGGCCGAGATCCTCTCCCTGAATACCGTGTTCGGTGCCCAGCAGATATTTCAGCATGTACTCGTGGCCTTTACCGGAAGACCCCAGCAGGTTAGAGCGCCAGACGAACAGGTTACGCGGGAAGTTCTGCGGATTATCCGGTTGTTCGGCAGCAAAACGCACGCTGCCGTCTTTCAGGGCTGCCACGGTGAAATCGGCCGGTGATAAACCTGCGGCTTTCGCCTGCCCGGCAATGTGCAGCGGGTTAACGTTGAGCTGCGGCGCAGACGGCAGCCAGCCCATACGCTCGGCGCGCACGTTGAAGTCAATCATACTGCCGGTAAATTTGGATTTATCCGCCAGCGGAGATAACAGCTCCTGTGGCGTGACGGTTTCGTAACGCCACTGACTTGAATGGTTGTAGAAGAATGAGGTGCTGTTCATCTGGCGCGGCGGACGCTGCCAGTCAAGGCCAAACGCCAGCGGTTGCCAGCCGGTTTGCGGACGCAGTTTTTCCTGCCCGACGTAGTGGGCCCAGCCGCCCCCGCTCTGCCCCACGCAACCGCAGAAGATCAGCATGTTGATCAGACCGCGGTAGTTCATATCAAGGTGATACCAGTGGTTCATCCCGGCACCGACGATGATCATCGAACGGCCATGGGTTTTGTTGGCGTTATCGGCAAATTCATGGGCGATACGCACGATGTTTTGCTGTGAAACCCCGGTGATTTTCTCGGCCCAGGCTGGCGTATAGGCTTTGATTTCATCATAGCCTTGTGCGCAGTTTTCATCGTTCAGGCCGCGTTCGATACCGTAGTTCGCCAGCGTCAGGTCGTAAACACTTGCCACCAGGCCGGTACTGCCATCCGCCAGTTGCAGGCGTTTGACCGGCAGTTTGTGCATCAGAATTTCATCCAGTGCCACACTGTTGAAATGTTCACTGACCGCGCCACCGAAGTACGGATAGCCCACATTCACAACGTCATCATGATCGCCGAGCAGGCTCAGCTTCAGGCTGACATCTTTGCCGTCTTTCCCTTCACGGGATTCCAGATTCCACTGGCCTTTTTCGCCCCAGCGGTAACCGATCGAACCTAACGGTGATACCAGTTCTCCGGTGCGTTCATCGAGGGCGATGGTTTTCCATTGCGGGTTATTTTCCTGACCAAGATTGCCCACCAGATCAGAGGCACGCAGCATACGGCCTGCGGCATATGATCCGTCTTCGCGCGGTTCCAGCATCACCAGCATCGGCATATCGGTATAGCGGCGCACGTAGTCGGTGAAGTACTGACTTGGATTATCGATGTGGAAGGATTTGAGGATCACATGGCCCATGGCCAGCGCCAGTGCGCTGTCGGTGCCTTGTTTCGGCGCCAGCCACTGGTCACAAATCTTGGCGATTTCCGCATAGTCTGGCGTGATAGCCACCGTTTTAGTGCCTTTATAGCGCACTTCGGTGAAGAAGTGCGCGTCCGGCGTACGGGTCTGCGGAACGTTGGAACCCCAGGCAATAATATACGAAGCGTTGTACCAGTCAGCCGATTCCGGCACGTCAGTCTGCTCGCCCCAGGTTTGCGGAGACGCCGGGGGCAAATCGCAATACCAGTCGTAGAAGCTCAGGCAAACACCGCCGATCAGCGACAGATAACGTGCGCCGGAAGCGTAAGACACCATCGACATCGCCGGAATTGGCGAGAAACCGATAATGCGGTCCGGGCCGAAAGTTTTGGCGGTATACACGTTGGACGCGGCAATCAGTTCATTCACTTCCTGCCAGCTTGAACGGACAAATCCCCCACGACCGCGTGCCGCTTTATATTCTTTGGCTTTTTCCGGCTGACTGACAATCGAGCCCCAGGCATCGACCGGATCGCTGTAATTCAGTCTGGCTTCACGCCATAACTGGATTAGTTTCTTGCGCATCAGCGGATATTTCAGACGGTTTGCACTGTAGAGATACCAGGAATAGCTGGCACCGCGCGGGCAACCACGCGGCTCGTGGTTCGGCAGGTCCGGACGGGTGCGCGGGTAGTCGGTCTGCTGGGTTTCCCAGGTCACCAGACCGTTTTTGACGTAAATCTTCCAGCTGCATGAACCGGTGCAGTTCACACCGTGCGTGGAACGGACCACTTTGTCATGCTGCCAGCGGCTGCGGTAACCGTCTTCCCAGTCGCGATTGGTATTCAGCGTCTGGCCGTGGCCGTCAGCAAAGGGTTCAGCTAGCTGTTTGAAATAGCGAAACCGGTCAAGAAACTTGCTCATCCGGGACTCTCCTGTGCAAAGGCTTCATTGCGCTTTGTCATTATGTGAATGGCGGGGAATACAACTTCATTGCTCGTTATGCCCTCAGGGTATGCAGCCCACACGCGCGCCCAATTGATTGCGATCAACGCCTTCGCATCATGCATTCATTTATATAACGACAAATACCCCCAAAGAGGTATGAAGTTAAGTTGCTATAATTTATTGATTTACTGGAATTAATTACACAAAGACAACAAAAAGGAGGGCATTAAGTCATCCGCAGGAAAATTGGAGGTAAGGCCGTTTGAATGTGACAGTATTGTGAAATCACGCGGGAGGTTATTGTATTTACGCCGATGTCTGGCGTAATAGAACAACCTGTTTTCACCACCAGAAACCTTTAATGCAGACAGAAAAACCCGCCGTACTCAATTTCAACGATGAAGTTACCGGGATGATATACGGTTTCGTTTTTCGTCCGGACCGCCCAGCCGAACGCGTTTCCTCACAACAGGTTCAGGAAGCCTGGCAGCAGATTTGCCACGACAGAGGATTCGTCTGGATCCACGTCAATCTCAATCACGCTATGTCAGAAAAATGGCTGAAAAAGCATTTTGGCATCGGCGAGGTATTTTTCGAGGAAATCCGCGAAGGATCGCGCAGTACGCGCATTGAACGGCTTGATGACACGCTGCTGGCGGTGCTCAACGATGTGATTTTCCGTCCGGATGAAACCAGTGATGAAGCCTCGACGCTGTGGCTCAGTTGCCATCAGCAGCTGGTGATCACGGCGCGCCACAAACCGGTGAGGCTGATCGAACAGTTATTCAAACGACTGGAACATCTGGCCATCACCACGCCAACCGCGCTGCTGGTGCATCTTTTAGAGGAACAGGAAGATTTACTGGAACAGATTGTACGGCGAGCTAATCAGTACGTGGATACCATCGAAGAGCGGTTGCTGAGCCATCATGTGAAAAAGAACCGCGCCGATTTGGGGCGTCTGCGCCGTATGCTGCTGCGGTTTCAGCGTTTACTCGCACCGGAACCGACCGCCCTGTTTCGCCTGCTGAACCGTCCTCCCGCCTGGATAGCCCCTGCCGTGGTCCAGGATTTACGGCAGTTTGCCGAGGAATTTTCGGTGGTACTGAATGACCTTATCGCCCTGACCGAACGCATCAGGTTATTGCAGGAAGAAATCACCTCACGGCAGATGGAGCAAAGTAACCGCACGCTGTATGTGCTGACGGTAATCACCGTGCTGGCGCTGCCGATCAATATTGTCGCAGGTTTCTTTGGCATGAACGTCGGTGGCATTCCGCTCGCCAGCAATCACCACGGTTTTATTTTACTGGTGGTGATTGTCGGCGTGTTTACCCTGCTGGCGGGCTGGTATGCGTTAAGGCATCGCGACGACGGCTGATGACGGCTCTCCGCACAACAACTACAGGAAATCTTTGGCTTTATTCAGCAACGCAGCTTTAGTGATCACACCCAGCAAACGGCGTGATTGCGCATTTTCCAGCACCGGTAAACGTTCAAGTGGCGAATGACTGAACATCGCCCACGCCTGCTCGTAACTGGCCTGCTGAAAAATCGTCGTGAATTCCTGTTCGATAAACGGATCAATCGGGCTGTCAGCTTTCACGCTGCCATCAATAAGCCCTGCCGCCACCACATTGGTCGGCACCACGCCCAGAAAACGTTCTTCCCTGTCTACCATGTATACATACCGTGTGCGTTGTTTTAACCCTTCGCTGACCACCTCTGACAGCGAAGCGTCGACGTACATTTTCGAACAAGGTGAAATCAGTGATGCCACAGTACTGTATTCAAACGCATTTTTCGCCGCAAACCGGGCATTATGCCGTGTCAGCACCGGGTACGTGCCGCCGACTTTCAGGCGAGACGCCACAACATAAGAAATCGCCGTCGCCAGCATCAGCGGGAACAGCAGCGAACTGTTGAGGGTCATTTCGAACGCCATCATGATCGACATCAGCGGTGCATGACTGGTGGCCGCCAGCAATGCGCTCATGCCGATCGCAGCATATAACCCGACCGGACCGGGATCGAATCCCAGCCATTGCAGGAAGGTACACACCAGCGCGCCGCCCGCCGCGCCAATCAGTAACGACGGCGTGAACAACCCGCCGACCGCACCGGAACCGATGGTGATCGCCGTGGCGACAATTTTCAGGATCAGCAGCACCCATAAAGAGGTCTGTAAATCCCCGTTGTTAAGGATTAAATCAATGACCTCAAAACCGTTACCGAGCACCAGCGGCGAAATCATCGCCACCAGGCCAACACCCAGCCCGCCAAGACCCAGACGCAGCGCCGGATGCGAAATGGGTTTCATCCACTGCCGCACTTTTTCGATTGATGAGATGAATAACGGCCCGAGAATCCCCGTCGCCATGCCAATAATCAGCACGGTGAAAATCGCCCCTAAGGAGGGGCTGAATGAGGCGGAAGCATACAGATACAGCGGCGCATAACCGGTCAGCGACCGGACAGTAAGCACCGCGACCGACGCCGAGATAAACAGCGGGATCAGGCGCTGTACGGCGGTCACACCAAAAGCGATTTCCGCCACAAACAACGCGCCGGCAAACGGAGCGTGATACACCGCTGCCAGCCCGCCCGCGGCAGCCATGGCGATAACATCTGACTGATGTACGCCTTTAAAACGTGAAAACCGCCCGAGCAGGCTGCCGCTTAACGCGGATAACTGGACCATTGCCCCTTCGCGACCAATTGAACCGCCGCTGGCAATACTGGCAAGCGACGACAGCCCGCGCAGCACGGTACTGACCACCGGAATGCCCGGCAGACGCTGATCGATGACATCCAGATAATCCGGCATTTTGCCGTGCCTGCTTTCGTGACGCAGCGCCCACAGCAGGATGAAACCCGCAATCACGCCCCCTCCTGTGGTGATCAGCGGCCAGAGAAATTGAGGATATTCATTGAAAGCTTTGGTGATATCGCTGCCATCACTGAACATCAGGCCGTTGATACCCGAAATCGCCCCGCGAAAAGCGATTGTCACCAGCGCGGCAATAATCCCGGCAGGAATGGCGATCAGCAGGTTAATCAGATCACCTTTTTGCAGGGCATCAGGGTTGAAAGCTTTCAGGCTCATAAGATCTCAGTGGTCGGAAAAGTGGCTGGCAGAATACCGAAGGAAATCATTATCATGCTCATAAGCCCGGCGCAACCCGCGGCGTGGCTTAAAATCGAAAATTGTTGCTCCCGCGCGTTCCACCGCAGGCAGAAAAATTTTGCGCGCCTTGCCGCATTCATGCCGTACCCCTCTGCCGGGTGACGCACATTCTGTGGAAAACGTCCCGCAAAATCCTCAACAACCGCTTTCGCTAAACGCATCAGGCATTAAAGTCACGTCCGTTCCCGGGAGAACAATCCCTATACAACGGCAAAAGACTCTGTTAATTTATGCACCGAAGCACAGTGCAAGAAGGCTTCGGTACCCCACCTTAAAAATCAGGATGGGTTCATCTCATGAACGATATGCTCAGGATAAGCAGTTTCCGCGATCAATGGCTGGAAGACTTTTTTCACTTCGCCACTCCCCATCGCAAAATACCCTGGACGCTGGCAACCGCTCTGGAAAGGAAGCTGGATATGATCAATGCCGCAATGGATTATCGGGATTTACTCTGGCCTCCGGGCAATCGCTACGAAGATCTGGCAGCTCCGTTAAAAGGATTTTCATCGATCAGGGTGAATGAACAGTACCGTCTGATTTTTTACTGGCGGGAAGGCAAAGCACATGGCCTGTATTGAGATCCCCACGGTTACAGGCGTTACCGGTAATTATGAGCATATTCGTTTCGATGTTAATGAAGACATACCAAAAGGAACGTCGTATGGCTGTGACCACACGTAAACCCGCTACCGTTGGTGATATTTTACTTTACGAATTTCTTGAGCCCACTGGCCTGCGGATCAACGATCTTGCCGACATGCTGAATGTTCACCGCAATACCATCAGCGCACTGGTGAATAACAACCGCAAGCTGACCGTTGATATCGCCTTCCGGCTGGCAAAGACATTTGAGACTTCTGTCGAATTCTGGTTAAACCTGCAAACCCATGTCGATATCTGGGAAGTGCGCAATAACCCGCGCCTGATGGATGACATCAACAAGGTCGTTCATCTGAAAGATTTTCTGAAAAAATCATAAAAATTCCCCGGCAGACAAGCCTCGATGGTGCGCTCAAAATACTGCTGAACGGAGAATCCCCGGGACCTTTGCCCGGGGACTGTGAGAAGGGATTATAAGGCGCACGGTCAGCTCAACACGTAACCCTTCGACATATGCACTGCCCGATCACACATATGATCAATCACATCGGCATCGTGACTGACCAGAATCATGGTCAGATCACTGCTGGCTTTCAGGTCATTGAGCAGATTAAGAATTTCTGCCTGTACGGACATATCAAGGGCTGATGTCGGTTCATCGAGCAGCAGCAGTTTCGGTTTAAGCAACAGCGCCCGGACAATCGCCACGCGCTGACGCTGACCGCCGGAAAGCTGGTGCGGATAACGGTTCATCAGCGCCGGATCCAGCCCGACCTGGCGAAAACCTTCGGCAATTTTCTGTTCGATATCCTGTTCTTTAAGGATTTTCAGCGGCTCGGCCAGCGTTCGCAGCAGCTTGTGTTTGGGGTGCAGCGAAGCATACGGATCCTGAAAAACCATCTGTACATCGCGGCGCAGGCTACCGGTGAAAGGCTTGCCGGGTTTCACTTGATGGTCAAGCAGCGTCAGGCTGCCGCCCCAGTGTCCGTTCAGACCAGCCAGCACCCACAGCAATGATGATTTGCCGCAACCGGACGGCCCGACCAGTCCGAAGCATTCGCCTTTACGGATGGTCAGATTGACGTTATGCACCACCGTGCGGGTTTCGTAACCCTGACGATGCGACACGCTAAGCTGACGCAATTCAGCAATAATTTCACTCATGGCGCGGATCCTGTTTTAAAGAAGCCAGCAGCGCGCGATCCAGCACCGGCAGGCGTTCACCGTGCGTAAATTTGCTCGGACGGCATGACCAGAGCGTATGCGTATAAGGATGGGTGGCGTTCGCCAACTGATCGGCTGCCAGTTCATCAAGCAGCTCGCCTTTGTACATCACCAGCACCCGTTCGCAATAATGGGCGACCTGTTGCAGGTCGTGACTGATCAGGATCAGTCCCATGTTTCGCTGTTCAACTAATCGCTCAATCAGCCCCAGAACCTGTTCGCGCATCTCGAAATCCAGCGCGGAAGTGGGTTCGTCGGCTATCAGCCACTGGGGATCATTGATCAGTGCAATCGCCAGCATCACGCGCTGCCCCATCCCGCCGGAAAGCTGATGCGGATACTGCTGTTGCAAGAAAGCCGGATTCGGCAGACCGACAGCATTCAGCATCTCGGTGACTTTTTCCTGACGCTCCTTGCGGCCAAGGCGTGTATGCAGGCGCAGCGGTTCTTCTACCTGCTTGCCGATTTTTTGTGTCGGATTGAGCGCATGTTTCGGATCCTGCATCACCATCGACACGCGGTTTCCGCGAAGCGTGCTCCACTCACGTTCTCTGAGCGTGGTCAGATCGTTGTCACCCAGCGTCAGCTGTGATGCACGCAATTTGCACGGATGCGGCAGTAACCCCATCAGCGCGCGGGCGGTCAGGGATTTTCCGGAGCCGGACTCGCCGACCAGCGCCACGCGTTCCTGCCCGACGCTGAATGACAGGGATTTCACCAGTTCCAGCGGACGTTCGCCCGGCAAATAAATGGTCAAATCCTTCGCGACCAGCTGATCGCCGGATGACTTGTCCTTATGTAAAAAGTCAGTTGCCATGTCGTGGATCCATTTTGTCGCGCAGGCCGTCGCCCAGCAGGTTGAAAGCCAGGCTGGCAAATAAAATCGCCCCGCCCGGTGCTGCGGCAACCCACCATTGATCGAAAATCACCTTGCTGCCTTCAGCAACCATTGACCCCCATTCAGCGGTCGGAGGCTGAATACCCATACCGAGGAAGCCCAGACCGGCAGAAGCCAGAATGATGCCGCCGAGGCTGAGGGCCGCACGTACTACGGCGCTCGGCAGGCACAGCGGCAGAATGTGGCCGAACATCAGACGCAACCCGCCGATGCCCTGCATCCGCGCCGCTGCCAGATAATCGCTGCGGCGAAGTGCCAGCGTCTCCGCCCTTGCCTGTCGCGCAAAGGGCGGCCAGCTGGTGAAAGCCAGTGCCAGAGCCCCGTTCATCAGGCCGGGGCCGAGAATTGCTACCAGCGCCAGTGCCATCACCAGACTTGGCAAGGACATCACGATATCGGTCAGTCGCATCACAATGCGCTCATACCAGCCGCCAATGTATCCCGCGCTGATGCCGATCAGCAGCCCCACCGGAATGGTCAGTACCAGAATCAGTGACACCAGCAGCAGGGTCGGACGTGCACCATAGACCACACGGGAGAGTAAATCGCGGCCAAACCCGTCGGTGCCCAGCCAGTGGGTTTCCGAAGGCGGCAGCAGGCGTAATTCGATGTGCTGAATATTCGGGTCAAACGGTGCCAGCCACGGCGCGAGCAGCGCGGTAAGCACCAGAATAGCAACCAGCACCAGTCCGACAGAAAACGTGGTGATGCGCCGGGTCGGTTTCCAGACGGAGGTATCGGCTTCAGCCTCAACCTGCGTCGGTTGTTCAGGAATCATTTGAGTCATAGCAACTACCGGGTTCGCGGATCGAGCAGATAAGTAAGGGCGTCAGCCAGCGCATTGAGCAGAACGAAGCAGGTGCCGATCAGCAGCGTAGCGCCAAGAATTGCCGGGGTATCCGCAGCAAACAACGCGGTGGTCAGATAACGCCCGACACCTGGCCAGGCGAATACCGTTTCGGTCAGTACCGCACCTTCGAGCAGGCTGGCGTAGGACAGCGTCAGCACCGTGATCAGTGTACCAAGCACGTTCGGGAAGACGTGGCAAAGCAGAACACGCATCCTGCCGGCCCCTTTTGACCGGGCCAGAATCACATACTCTTTGTTCATTTCGCCCAGCATCGACGCACGCAACAGGCGCGTAATACCCGCCATCGACAACATCGCCAGCACCGTCACCGGCAACCATAAATGGCGGATAGCGTTGTAAAACATTTCACGGTCGCCGGACAGCCAGGTATCAATCAGGACAAAACCGGTGCGTGGCGTCATGGTGTACATATACAGGTCGTCAAGCCGCCCCGGCCCGCCCGCCCAGTGCAGTACCGCGTAAAATAGCAAAAGGCCGAGCAGGCTAAGCCAGAAAATCGGCACGGAATACCCGAGCAACGACACCAGCCTTGCCGCATTATCCAGCCAGCTTCCCGGTTTCCATACCGCCAGCAACGCCAGCAAAATCCCGAAGGTGCCGCCGAGCAGGATGGCACAAGTCGCCAGCTCAACCGTTGCCGGGAATGTACGCATCAGATCGCTGGCCACCGGCTGCGCGGTAATACGGGAAATTCCCATATCGCCGTGCGCCAGGTGATCGAGATAACGGACAAATTGTACCGGTACGGACTGATCGAGACCTAAATCGCGACGCACCTGCGCATAGGTGGCTTCGCTGGCGTGATCGCCGGCCACCTGTAACGTCGGATCAATCGGGGCGAGATGGGAAAGCGTGAAAGTAAACGCCAGCAGTCCGAGCAGCGTCAGTGCCAGCGAAATCACGCCGGTCAGCAAACGGCCTGACCAGCGCCAACCCTGCCGGACGAATCCGGCGGGTGTTGAACTGTCTGCCATTACTTCGTGACCTTGCTGTAAAAGACCATGTCAGGGTTGATGCCCTGCACGTAACCTTTAATGTTGTCGCGTACGGCAATCAGGCTTTTGGCTTGCAGACCAATCACAAACGGCGAGTTTTTCTGGACTTCCAGCTGCAACTGACGGTAATCCGCCACGCGTTTGGCCTGATCCGGTTCCGCAATCGCAGCCAGCGTCAGTTTATTGAGTGCAGGAATGGACCAGTTAGCGCGCCATGCCAGTGTTTTGCTGCTCCCCTCTTCCGGGTTGAAAGCAAACGCTGAAGCGTTGGTGTTCGGGTCAAAGTAATCCGGTCCCCATGACGACATATACGCGTCGTAATTGTGTGATTTCACTTTGGTAGAAATCTGCGAGCTCAAACCCGGATCCAGTTTCACCGTTACGCCGCCCTGCGCAAAGCTGGCCTGCAGCGCCTGTGCGATATCCAGATACGGCGGCTGATTGGCGGTAGAGAGTGTGAAACTGACGTTATTCAGCCCGGCTTTCGCCAGAATCGCTTTGGCTTTTGCCGGGTCATAGGTGTATGGCGTGTCGTTCAGCGCGCCCAGATAGCCTTCCGGCAGGAAGGCCTGATGCACCTGGAACTGATCTTTCATCAGATCATGAGCAATGTGGTTGTAATCGAACAGGTAGCGGGCCGCTTCCCAGAATGCAGGATTACCCAGCGCCGGGGAGGCTTTGACATTGAACTGCATGAAGTACAGTGAGGCATACGGGATCGCCAGAGGCTTAACACCCTTTTTACCGGCGAGTGCAGCCATCTGGTCAGAACCGAGATTACGCGCCATATCGGCATCCCCCTGCTCGATCAGCAAGCGGCGCGCAGCAGGATCCGGTACGTTTTTGATCAGAATGGTTTTCAGCTTCGGCGCGCCTTCCGGTGAGGTCGGGTTCGCAGATAAAATCACGACTTCATGCGGTATGTAGTTACGGATCTGGTAAGGGCCGGAACCGGCAGAATGATTGCTCAGCCACTGGTGACCAAGGTCGTCAGCGGTGGCGTTAGCTTTCACCAGTTTACTGTCCACGATAGAAGATACCGGCGCAGACAGCAGGCTCAGCACGAATGACGGGCTGACATCGGCAGTCCAGCTGACTTTCACATGCTGGTCATCAATCTTAGTCAGGAAGGTATCGACGTTTTTATCGGTCCAGCCCAGTTGCGTCAGGATAAATGAAGGCTCCAGATTCAGCTTCACCACGCGTGACAACGAGAATATGACGTCATCGGCAGTCAGCGGATTGCCACTGGCAAAGGTGACTTTCGGTGACAGCGTGAAGGTCAGGCTGCGGTTATCTTTGCCTGCTTCCCAGGAGGCCGCCAGCGTCGGTTTTAAATCGATCGGATTGTTCGGGTCAGACTGGACCAGGCGCTGATAAATATTATTAAAAGCCTGAACCGTGGTCAGTTCAAATCCCTGCGCCGGGTCAAAACTGGAGGTGTCATCAATGGATTGTGCGATAACCAGCGTATCCGGCGGCGTAGCAGCCTGCACGGAGAAAGTAGCCGCAATAGCCGTAAACAGAACGGACGGTAATAAAGCTTTCATCAAGACAGACTCTCCAAGGTAGCGAAATTGCTAAGATTTTGTTGAGTGTAAAGTTTCTTCTATCTGGCAGAAAGTCTGATAAAGACTATCGTTATGCGAATTTTGCATAACGTTATCTGATTGGTTATTAATGAGGCAAGACGGGGCTTTGCGGCGGATTGTTACTGTACAAAGCCCGTGGTGGAGATATTTTATGAACAGCGAAAAGGCAGGCGCTTAAAACGGGAGAGATTAATGAAATGGCTGCACGGCAACCCCGCACAGCCGGCAATACCAGACCCGACGTTAACTCAGTCCCGGGACATCCAGCCCCGGAGAAACAGACAACAGCATCCGCACCTGTTTGACCAGCTCGCTCATACAATCGTCACGCATGCCGTAGTTGTTCAGCTCTTTTTCCAGTGCAAACAGGTATTGCGCATTGGTGCCGAGCGGGCCGCTGGCCTGCGCAATCAGTGGGGCGATAACCTGATAATCGGTATCGGCTTCATATTGCGGGTGCGAGGGATCCATAATAAACACCAGCGCGGTCACCTTGCGGCCATCGTCGAGATCCAGTTCGCACCAGGTCGGACGGTAACAGCCGGTGAGCATTTCACGTTTCCACAGCAGTTCGAGTTCATCGAGAAGGGTGTCTTCAGGCAGACGGAACGCCAGGCCAGTGGTTTTGCCGCCATCCCGCAGCGCCAGCATACGGCCGGGTTGCGCAAGGGTGCCACGCCCGGCGGTCAGACGCAGACAGAAGGCACGATGATAACCGTGCAAGGTGGCAGGCCGCGCCTCTTCTGAGTCAAAAACCGGGTTCCACATCAGTGAACCGTAACCAAAAATCCAGACCGGGCTGTTGTCGGGGCGACGCGCCAGCGTGCAGCACAAAGAGGCAGCGCGCTGTTCAGGGGTCAGTAGCATCGATTCATCAATGCTGCCAAATGCTGTTTTGCAATCTGCGTTACGCAGGAAATCTCGAGTTAACATTCATTCCCCCAGGTACGACTTACTTTTGAACATGACATGCTGTTAACGCTGTGTTCTCCGCTGTGGTGGGTTTCATCTGTTGATGTTATCGGACAGTTTTTGCCTGAGCTTCAGGCTGCGGGGCAATTTTATTAAGAAGTTTCGTATACCCCCACAGGATGAAACCTTATTCGTTTCTTTCGTTGCAATCAAGGTTGAGAGTGATCACAAAAGGAAAATAAAGTGATTATTTTATGAACATTGTATGAATGTTGATATTTCGGGCGGGAATAAAACAAAAACGGAGGGGCGGGCAGGTCTTCAGGCAGGTGAGGGAACGCCCTCACCTGCCATAAACATCAGGATTTCTTAGGGTGCCACTTATCATCGTCTCCTTTTTTATATCCATGTTTCACTGCAGCCCAGGCAACTTTGTGCGCCGTTTCCTCCCGGGAGTCATCGCCCTGCCGGTCTTTGGGTTTTTTATATTCATCCCATGCGCTGTTAAACGCTTCCTTATAGATATCCTGTGCGTGGGCAGGCAGCACGTTGCGCACGGATTCAGGCAACGCTGCTCGGTTTTGATAAGGCATAGTCGTCTCCTTTTTCATGGCGTGCATGGCACTGATAATTTTTGTGTGCGGTGTGTACGCACAATGTTAAGTCTAGCTGCTACCCTCAAAGGACTCCGCCAGATTATTCTCGTTATCGTGCTGCTGGCGGCACCTCGGCGCCAGTAATTTATAGGGGTACTCCAAGTATTTACATAAATTGACGCATAAACGCTATATTTTCGTTATATCATATTAATTGGTTGTTTTAAAAAGACTTAATATTTTAACAATCACAATTAATTTAATTTTTATCATCATTTAATCCACATCCCGGCCTGATAAATGAAGGCTATTGCATGCTTTATGTCTTAAGCCTGATTTTATCCTGTTAATAGGTTAATTTATCTACTATACTTAATGGGTTATACCTTAATGCTGCCAGGCATTTTGCTGACAACTGACAGACAGGCGGTTGTTATTACGTGAGCGTTTATAAGGAGAATAATCATCATGGTGTCTTCACAGGAACATCCAAAAATCAAAACCCGCCATCAGGAATACTCCCTGGTTTTTCCCATCGCTGCACTTCTCGTTCTCGTCCTCTGGGGCAACAGCAGTAACTTCGCCTCGGTTGTCGGCATTAATCTCATCGCGCTGGTCGGTATCCTCGCCAGTGCGTTCAGCGTCGTACGCCATGCCGATGTTCTGGCGCACCGTCTTGGCGAACCGTACGGGTCGCTGATCCTCAGCCTTTCCGTCGTGATCCTCGAAGTCAGCCTGATTTCGGCCCTGATGGCGACCGGCGATGCCGCCCCCGCGCTGATGCGTGACACGTTATTCTCGATCATTATGATTGTTACCGCCGGTCTGGTGGGCGTGGCCCTGTTATTAGGCGGGCGTAAGTTTGCGACACAGTATGTCAATCTCGGCGGTATCAAACAGTACCTGATGGCGATATTCCCGCTGGCGGTGATTGTGCTGGTGCTGCCTGCCGCCTTGCCGGCGGGCAATTTCTCGACGCCACAGGCGTTGTTTGTGGCAGTGATTTCAGCCGCCATGTACGGCGTATTTCTGCTTATTCAGACCAAAACTCATCAGAGCCTGTTTATCTACGAGCATGAAGATGAAGGTGAAGAAGAGGGTCATGGCAAGCCATCGTCAAAAAGCAATCTGACACACACGCTGTGGTTGATCGTCCATCTGGTGCTGGTTATTGCGGTGACTAAGTTCAATGCTAATCCGCTGGAAAGCCTGCTGACAGAACTGAATGCCCCTGCGCAGTTCACGGGTTTCCTGGTCGCGTTACTGATCCTCTCTCCGGAAGGTCTGGGCGCACTGAAAGCCGTGCTGAAAAATCAGGTGCAGCGCGCCATGAATTTGTTCTTCGGCTCCGTGCTGGCGACAATTTCACTGACCGTTCCGGCAGTGACCGTCATTGCCACGCTGACAGGCCAGGATTTGATTTTCAGTCTTGACCCGGCAAACATTGTGGTGATGCTGGCAGTGCTGATTCTGTGCCAGATTTCCTTCTCCACCGGCCGTACCAATGTATTAAACGGTACCGCGCATCTTGCGTTGTTTTGTGCCTATATGATGCTGATAATGCTTTAACCCCCTCTCCTGCGAAGGCGGAGGCACAAAAAGAAAGGCCGCTCAGATAAGCGGCCTTTTTCATGGGAACGATGGGAGAATTAAGAGTAAGCGTGCAAGGTGCGTTTACACAGCTCCGAACGCACACAGTCCTCTTTACCAAACTGAATGATGCCGATCATCTCGTCTTCTTCGAAGCGGGACATTGCATCGCTGAGCCCCGATACTACGCCACGTGGTAAATCGCACTGGGTAATATCACCGTTAACAATCACCGTCACATTTTCGCCGAGACGGGTCAGGAACATTTTCATCTGGCTGGCTGTGACATTCTGCGCTTCGTCCAGAATAACCACCGCGTTTTCGAAAGTACGCCCGCGCATATAAGCGAATGGCGCAATTTCCACCTTGCCTATTTCCGGTCGCAAACAATATTGCAGGAATGATGAACCCAGACGACGTAGCAGAATGTCGTAGACCGGACGGAAATAGGGTGCAAACTTCTCAGAAATATCACCGGGCAGGAAACCGAGATCCTCATCGGCTTGCAATACCGGACGTGTCACAATAATTCTGTCGATTTCTTTGTGAATTAATGCCTCTGCCGCTTTCGCAGCGCTGATAAATGTTTTGCCGCAACCGGCTTCACCGGTGGCAAAAATTAACTGCTTATTCTCTATGGCTGATAAGTAATGACCTTGAGCTTCAGTACGCGCTTCGATGACGGACGTATCACGGGAGTCGCGAGCCATGCCGATCGATTCCAAACCGCCCATCTGTACCAATGACGTCACAGACTCTTCCTCGCGCTGGCGGTGACTGCGTGAATCATTACGAATAACACGTTTTGCTTCACGACGAGCTTTGATCACTGCTTTCTGTCTTCCCATAGTGGCACCTTACAGTTTGATTCACTTAACGCTAAGGCATAATGCCCGCACGGTTATGTTTCACTAACAAATGAGGTTTTGGTCTCCTTTTAGACCAAGTGGAGCCAATGAATAACGTGAAGAGGAAAAGAACCTGAAGGGATTAACGGAAACTCTTTGGGTTGTTTTCTGTTCACGAGGAGGCATTGTCAATAATGACAAACCGCTGACCCATACAATAAAACGTCCAGAATAAAAGCCAGTGATATTCACATCATTTTCACCAACAAATAGGCGGTCAGTTAAACAACAGGGTTGGGGTTGGGTGGATGATATCTTTTGTAAAAAGCGGTAGGAAAAAACTGAAAGTAAATCCTGAAATAATAGAGAGTCGGAAGCCTTGCCCCCGTTTGCATTTAAGCAACAACGGGTGAATGAGAAAAGTGGATTATTTTCGATCAACAGCCCAAACATGGACTTTACCATTCGCGCTCCCCGCAGTGTTATTAACGGCACCTGCCGTACACCTCGTGAAAACTACCGCTTATAAATGTCAGTATAATGACAACTGAAACATTTGCGTTACCAAAATGTAAAAAAGTTTGCGGATGGCGTCAATAGGATCATGCGGATCTTTTTCAGATCCTCTTTAATCGTGCTGAATTTCTCTCAGCTCAGCAGATTATTTTTCTTTTCATTGATGAAGTAACTGTTAATCCCTTCGGCCAGCGCATGGGCCATTTTCTCCTGAAACACCGGCTCACCCAGTAATTTTTCTTCCTGTTTATTGGTGATGAAGGATGTCTCCACCAGCACGGAAGGAATACGCGGAGATTTCAGTACCGCAAAACCTGCCTGTTCCGGATGCGGGCTGTGCATGTGATGGACTTTACTGATATTTGCTGCCAGATGTCTGCCAAAATCCAGGCTGCGGTGAATGGTTTCGTGCTGGTCGAGATCAAACAGTGTTTCTTTAAGATATTGATCGTCCGTTTTAAAATCGTCGTCGTACAACACATCGACGCTGTTTTCGCTTTGCGATAAATAGCGCGCCATCGCACTGCCTGCGCCGTGTTCAGACAGTGCGAAAACCGATGCTCCGGAGACCAGATCGTTGGTGAAACCGTCGGCATGTATCGAGATAAACAGATCCGCCGCATGCTGATGCGCCAGGCTGACGCGGTGATAAAGCGGAATAAATACATCATCCTGCCGGGTCAGCACGGCGTGAATACCGTGCTGCTGGCTGAGCAAAGTTTGCAGGCGTTTGGCGATATGCAGCACGACATGTTTTTCATAAGTGCCTTCATTACCGATTGCCCCCGGATCCTTGCCGCCATGACCCGGATCGATCATGACCAGCAGCGGTTTCTCCGCCTGCGGCGAAGGGGACACGACCGGCCCAATTGCGGCAGCATGGCTTTCTGCCGATATCGTCACCGTCAGGACACCATTTTCCGTGTTACGCGTAATCTTCGGTTTACCGTTCACCTGCAACACGATGCGCGCCACCTCAGGGCTGAAATGAGCAATGCGCCCTTCTGTGACCCAGGAAAACTTCTGCCGCACCACGGTCAGTGCATGCTCAAGTTCCGGCGGAAATGATGTCAACGGCATATCAATCACGACCCGCTCCGGCGCACTGAGCATAAACACGCGACAGCGTTTATCTGCCGCAGGGAGTGCCAGGTGAATCTGACTGGCATCTGAAGTCATGGTGATCCGCACCGCTTTTTGGGCGGCGTACAAACGCGGCGCGGTCAGCGAAAGTCCGATGCCAAAAATCAGTAATTTTCTGCGGGTATGGTTGATGGTCATAACAGTCTCAGAACAGGCAACGTAATAAATCAGTTTTGCGATTTATCATCATGACATTACTGAGATTTTTTTGGATGAGGCGGAGTATTAACAGGCGATGAAATGCGTAACCAGGCGTAAAAATGATGTCTGGTTTGGGTTCCTCTGGGATCGGCTCCCTCCCCGGCGAAGGGAAGGAGTTAAATTACGCTTCGATTAACGATTGTCCGAGATAGTGACTTTCGTCTTTATTGCCCGGTAACGTGAAGAAGAAGCCACCGCCGTTAGGGCGGATATATTCTTCCAGCGCTTCACCGTTCAGACGTTTCTGCACGGTCAGGAAACCTTTTTCCAGGTCATGCTGATAACAGACAAAAACCAGTCCCATTTCCAGTTGCCCGGAATTAGTCACACCCAGGGAATAGCTGTAACCACGGCGCAACATCAGGCTGTCTCCGGTGGCTTTAGTGCGCGGATTCGCCAGACGGATATGCGCATCGAGGCGGATCGTCTTGCCATCAGGGTCTTTTTCGTAATCCGGCACGTCGTGCTCTTTTTCCATCCCCAGCGGTGCGCCGGTGGCTTTGTCGCGCCCGAAAATAGACTGCTGCTCCTGCAGCGGCGTGCGGTCCCAGGATTCCACCTTGAACGGGATCAGACGTGTCACCTGATAACTGCCGCCCACCGTCCAGGCCGGTTCGCCCTGCCCGCCGGTCACCCAGATAACTTTATCCATCAAAGGTTTATCTTTGGCATCCGGGTTCGCCGTACCATCCTTAAAGCCCAGAAGATTGATCGGCGTTTCTTTGCCCTGACTGCGCGCCGCATGGGACGAAATAAAGCCGTCACGACGCCAGCGTACGCTGAGTAAATCAGGCGTATATTTGATGATGTCCCGCAGCGCATGCACCACGGTATCGCTGTTGTTGGCGCAAATTTGCAAGGACAGGTCACCGTGGCAGAGTTTGGCATCCAGTGAATCATTCGGGAAACGTGTCATGCGTTGTAATTTCAAAGGCTTATGTGGTGCCAGCCCGAAGCGCTCATCAAACAGAGAATCCCCGACAGAAAGCGTCATGGTCAGATTGTCCGGGTAGATTTCTGCGCCCATCACCCCTGAATCCATGGGCGGAAATTTCGGATCCATTGAAGGCGCAGTGCCGCCTTTGGTCAGGAAGGCAAAACGTGAATCGAGGAGACGGAAAAGACGCTCCAGATCAGCTTTGTTAGTGGCCAGCACGTCAAAGGAAACCAGCATCATCGATGCCTGTTGCGGCGTTAAAATACCCGCCTGATGCTCGCCATAATAGGGTTGCTTACCCCAGCGCTCGTCAGGGGAAACAGTCCCTGGTGTATATTCGTTCTTTGCTCCGGGTGTTTTCTCAGCCTGCGCTGTGGCTGCGCCGCCCAGGGCAAATGCCCCGCCTAACAATCCCACGCCCTTGAGTAAACTGCGGCGGGAAGAAGAAACTTCGTTCTGATTATCGTTTTTGTTGCTCATTGCTATGCCTCAGGAATTTAAAAGCGCCTCCTCCTGCGCAGGGGGAGGCGCTAAAGATATCAATCTAAACCAAGTACACCGCGCAGTTTGGACAAGTCTTCTGCCAGCGTGGTGATAGGACCTTTCATTGCGTTACGGTCCGCATCAGACAGTTTTTCGTAATTCTCGTAACCGTCTTTGGTTTTATATTTGTCCAGCAGCGCATCAACGGTTTTGAAGTTGGCGTCGATTTTATCCAGCAACGGTTTGTCGGCTTTGACCAGCAACGGACGCAGCAGATTGACAATTTTCTGTGCGCCATCAAGGTTGGCCCGGAAATCCCACAGATCAGTGCGGCTGTAACGATCTTCTTCGCCGCTTATTTTGCTGGCGGCCACTTCTTCAATCAGGCCCGCTGCGCCGCCGACCACTTTACTTGGCGGGAAGGTCAGCTCTGCGATACGTTTTTGCAAATCAACGGTATCGGCATACAGCTTGTCGGCAAACGGTTCGGTGCCCTGGGTGGTTTTGTCCGCGAAAAGGATTTTCTCCAGACGGTGGAAACCGGTGAAGTTAGGATCTTCGGCTTTTTTCTCGAAATCATCTTCACGGGCATCGATGCTGCCGTCCAGATCAGAGAACAGTTCGGCAATCGGTTCGATGCGCTCGTAGTAAACACGGGTAGAAGCGTACAGGGATTGCGCTTTCGCCAGATCGCCCTTCTTCACCGCGTCCGTAAAGGCTTTGGTATGTGCCACCAGTTCAGCCACCTGCTGAGTCACATACACTTTGTATTCCGCAATCGGGCCGACCAGCGCCATGGCGTCAGGCTTGCCGGAAGCGGCCGTACCTTCAGCGGTAACCGTCAGTTTACCTTTCGGATTGCTCAGCAGGCCGCAGGTCATGTCGTATTCGCCCGGTTCAAGGTTAGCCGTCATTTTCTGCGTGAAACCCGGCGCCACGTTTTCACGTTCTTCCACCACCATCACGCCTTTGAGGATTTCCCATTCCAGGTTTTTCTGACTGTTGTTATGGATAACAAACTGAGTTTTACCGGCCGGCACGGTCAGCGTCATCGGTTCACATTGTTTGTCATTAACAGCAATTTTGACCTGACGAACATCAGCAGCCAGCGCGTTGGCGCTCAGCGCAAAGGCCGGCAGGGACAACAGGGCGATCTGTAAAGCTTTACGGCGAAAATGTGGCATGTGTAACTCCGTGGCAAGGGCAAAATGAGGAATGAAGTTGATAAAATTAACGTTGTGTTTTTTGCCCGGCAGAAACCGGCGCAGCCACAGGCGATTTACTCTGTGGAATAAAGAACAGGAACAGCGCGGGGATCAGATACAGGAAATACACCGCAACTTCGCTGACCGTCGGCGCTTCCTGATACCCGAACATCCCTTCCAGCAAGGTGCCAAATAAAGAGTGTGTGGATAAAGTCCCGCTCAGATCAAAGGCAATGTCCTGCATACGGTTCCACAACCCCGCTTCGTGGAACGCGCGGATAGCGCCCGCAGCCAGTCCGGCGGCGACAAACAGGATGAACAGGCTGGTCCATTTGAAAAACTTCGCCAGATGCAGTTTCACGCCGCCGTAATAAATCAGGAAACCCAGCACGATGGCCGCGCCGAGGCCAAGCACTGCACCGATCGGGGCTTCAATACCCACGTCTTGCTGGAAGGCTGCCAGCAGGAAAAACACCGATTCCAGCCCTTCACGCGCAACCGCAAAAAACACCATCGCAACCAGTGCCCAGCCCTGACCGCGACCGGAATTCAGCGCATGATCAATCGCCCCTTCCAGATGCACTTTGATAGACCGTGACACTTTGCGCATCCAGAACACCATGTATGTCAGAATGCACACCGCGACGACGGCGACGATACCTTCAAACAGCTCCTGTTGTTTTTGCGGAAACTCACCGGTCGTGGCATTGATGAAAAGACCGAGCGCCAGGCACAGCGCAGCGGCGATGAAAACGCCAATCCAGACCACACCGAGCCACTGCCCGCGCTGCGTCCGTTTGAGGTAGCTGGCAATCAGGCTGACGATCAGCGCAGCTTCCAGCCCTTCGCGAAACATAATGAGAAACGGAACGAACATGACGAGCTCCCGGCCCCTGAATTCTGACGAACCACAGAATGTATGAGGCTTCTGTAAAGAAAAGTAAAAAGAAACGATAGTGATTATCATTCTTGCCAAAAGAAATACAAGAGGCAACCGATCCTTTTTTTGAAAGGGGATCGGTAAATACACATGAAAAAATCAGGACGGAAGGCTTATGCGGCGGAAAATGCTGAAAACCGGGGCCTGAATGACCCCGGTCTGAGTGACACAACAGGAGATTATCGGTTAAACAGTTTTATATTCCGCTTCCGCGGCGGTGAAACGCTGCTCAACAGCGGCGGAAGGCTTACGCCCCGTCAGGCTGACAATCCAGATAGCCAGTGACGCGAAAATGAAACCGGGAATGATTTCGTATAATTCAGCCCAGCCATATTGTTTCCACAGGATCACCGTTATTGCACCGACCAACATCCCCGCCAGTGCACCGTTACGCGTCATACGTTTCCACATCACGGAAATCAGGATCACCGGCCCGAATGCGGCACCGAAACCGGCCCAGGCATAACTGACCAAACCGAGAACCCGGTTTTGCGGGTTGGCAGCCAGCGCAATAGCAATCAGCGCCACGATCAGCACCATTGCACGCCCCACCCACACAAGTTCGCGCTGACTCGCGCCTTTTCGCAGAAAAGCTTTGTAGAAATCTTCAGTAATGGCGCTTGAACACACCAGTAGCTGACAACTCAGGGTACTCATGACCGCTGCCAGAATAGCGGACAACAAGATCCCGGCAATCCACGGGTTGAACAGAATTTTCGCCAGCTCGATGAACACGCGCTCACCGTTTTGCGTCACGTTGCCCGCTTCAGCCGGATTATTGCTGAAGTACGCGATGCCGAAGAATCCTACAGCGATGGTACCTGCCAGACATAAAATCATCCATGTCATGCTGATACGGCGCGCTCTGCGGATAGTGAAGTGAGAATCGGCCGCCATGAAACGCGCCAGAATGTGCGGCTGACCGAAATAGCCCAGCCCCCAGCCCAGCAATGACAGTATCGCCACCAGATTCATGCCCTTAAACATATCAGTGTATTCAGGATTTTTGGCTTTGATGACCATCATCGAGGTATCAATGCCGCCAACGGCGAGGATGACGATAACCGGTGTCAGGATCAGTGCGAAAATCATCAGGCTGGCCTGCACGGTATCGGTCCAGCTGACGGCCAGAAAACCGCCGATAAAGGTATAAAGGATAGTCGCCGCCGCGCCGGCCCACAGCGCGGTCTGGTACGTCATGCCGAAGGTGCTTTCAAACAGACGTGCACCGGCCACGATGCCGGAGGCACAATAAATGGTGAAGAACACCAAAATCACAATCGCGGAAATAATGCGCAGCAGCTTGCTCGAATCTTCAAAACGATGCGTAAAGTAATCCGGCAACGTCAGCGCATTGTTATTGGCTTCGGTGTGTACACGTAGCCGCCCCGCCACCAGTTTCCAGTTCAGGTATGCGCCGATAGTCAGACCAATCGCGATCCAACTTTCCGAAATGCCGGAAATAAAAATCGCACCCGGCAGCCCCATTAACAACCAGCCACTCATGTCGGAAGCACCGGCGGACAGCGCCGTGACCACGCTGCCCAGACTGCGTCCGCCCAAAATATAATCATCAAAGTTTTTGGTTCGTAGATACGCGATGAGCCCAATCAAAATCATCCCGAAAATATAAACACAAAACGTCACCAGCATCGGTGTGTTCATTGTCATTCCATTCTCCACTTTCTTATTTTTTGCGATGTTGTCCGGCACCTGTCTGTCCCGGCAGCACTCCACCCGAAGTGCTGCCAAAAACCTGCCGGGGCGAGATGATGGCTGAAACCTCTAAAGGTTGCAGCAAGACTCTCCATATTTTTATATAGTCACTGACTCTGTATGGTTTTTATTCAAAATTACTGTCGAGCCGGATACTGGTTTAGCCTTATCCACTTTTCAATATTTTTAACATTTCAAATACACAAAATTCACCCTCCATCACAGTTATCCGCAATACGGGTTGTACTTTGCAGCGCGGAAAGTTGCACCCGATATAACCCTTGATATTGACGCCATGACAAGACAGGCAAGATCCATGCCGTTATTTTCTTGTTAAAAATGCCAGGTGAATCACAACAGGCACACTTCATGCATTAACAAGGTTGCACAAGGTTGCAACATAGAAGATATTGCTCGACATAAAGATAACGAATTCACCTGAAATTTTTCATATGGAGTGTTTGCGCATGGGTATGACCACGATGGGCGTGAAGCTGGATGAAGGTACGCGTGACAGGCTAAAAGAAGCGGCTCACAAAATTGACCGCACGCCGCACTGGCTGATCAAACAAGCGATATTTTCCTATCTTGAACGGCTGGAAAACGGCGATACACTGCCGGAAATTCCGGCACTGAATGGCGCTGCACCTGAAGGTGCGGAAGATGCCGCTGTACAACCTGTTCAGGAAGCCCATCAGCCATTCCTTGATTTCGCTGAGCAAATTCTGCCACAGTCGGTCAGCCGCTCGGCTATCACCGCCGCCTATCGCCGCCCTGAGCCTGAAGCCGTATCCATGCTGCTTGAACAGGCGCGTCTGCCTGCCCCGCTCAATGATGCAGCGCTGAAACTCGCGGCTGATATCGCCACCAGACTCAGAAACCAAAAGAGTGCAAACGGCCGCGCCGGGATGGTGCAAAGCCTGTTGCAGGAGTTCTCTCTGTCTTCTCAGGAAGGCGTAGCGCTGATGTGTCTGGCGGAAGCATTGCTGCGTATCCCCGACAAACCGACACGCGATGCGTTAATCCGCGACAAAATCAGCAACGGTAACTGGCATTCACATCTGGGACGCAGCCCGTCGCTGTTCGTTAACGCCGCAACCTGGGGTTTGCTGTTCACCGGAAAACTGGTCGCGACACACAATGAAGCAAGTCTGTCAAAATCTCTGAACCGTATTATCGGTAAAAGCGGTGAACCCCTGATCCGCAAAGGCGTGGACATGGCGATGCGCCTGATGGGCGAACAGTTTGTAACCGGTGAAACCATCGCCGAAGCGCTGGCCAATGCCCGTAAACATGAAGAAAAAGGTTTCCGCTATTCCTACGACATGCTGGGAGAAGCCGCGCTGACCGGAAAAGATGCCCAGGCCTATTTACTGTCTTATCAGCAGGCGATCAATGCCATTGGCAAGGCATCCAATGGTCGCGGCATTTATGAAGGCCCCGGCATTTCCATCAAACTTTCCGCCCTGCACCCGCGTTACAGCCGGGCGCAATATGAACGTGTGATGGAAGAATTGTATCCGCGCCTGCTTTCGCTGACATTGCTGGCACGCAGTTACGACATCGGCATTAACATTGATGCCGAAGAAGCTGACCGTCTGGAAATCTCTCTCGATTTGCTGGAAAAACTGTGCTTTGAACCGGAACTGGCCGGCTGGAACGGTATCGGCTTCGTGATCCAGGCGTATCAGAAACGTTGTCCGATGGTCATTGATTACCTGACCAATCTGGCACAGCGCAGCCGCCGCCGTCTGATGATCCGCCTGGTGAAAGGCGCGTACTGGGACAGCGAAATTAAGCGCGCGCAAATGGACGGTCTGGAGGATTATCCGGTTTATACCCGCAAGGTTTACACCGATGTTTCCTATCTGGCCTGCGCCCGTAAACTGCTGGCCGTGCCAAACCTGATTTATCCGCAGTTCGCAACGCATAACGCCCACACCGTGGCGGCGATTTATCAACTGGCCGGAAATAACTATTATCCGGGACAGTACGAATTCCAGTGTCTGCACGGCATGGGTGAACCGCTGTACGAGCAGGTGGTGGGGAAAATTTCTGACGGCAAACTGAACCGCCCGTGCCGTATTTATGCCCCGGTCGGTACACATGAAACGCTGCTGGCGTATCTGGTGCGTCGTCTGCTGGAAAATGGTGCGAACACGTCCTTTGTTAACCGTATCGCTGATGCCACGTTACCGATCGGGGAACTGGTTGCCGATCCGGTTCTGGCAGTTGAAGCGCTGGCCGCCAGTGAAGGTCAGGTCGGACTACCGCACCCGCGTATCGCACTGCCGCGCAATCTTTACGGTGACAAACGCGTCAACTCTGCGGGTCTGGACATGTCCAGCGAACACCGCCTGGCATCCCTGTCCAGCGCCCTGCTGCAAAGCGCCAGCCATCCGGTAAAAGCACAACCAATAATTGATGCGCAGACGGATGATGGCGAATTCCTGCCGGTGATCAATCCCTCTGAGAACAGCGACATCGTTGGGTACGTCCGTGAAGCCACACAAGCCGAAATTGGCCGGGCGCTGGATGCCTCAACCGCTGCCGGTGCGATATGGTTTGCGACACCTCCCGAAGAACGTGCCGCCATCCTGCAACGCGGCGCAGAACTGATGGAAGCGCAGTTGCAAAATCTGCTTGGTGTGCTGGTGCGCGAGGCAGGAAAAACCTTTAATAACGCCATCGCTGAAGTGCGTGAGGCCGTAGATTTCCTGCATTATTACGCCGGGCAGATCCGCGAAGATTTCGCCAATGACACACACCGTCCGCTGGGGCCGGTGGTCTGTATCAGTCCGTGGAACTTCCCGCTGGCGATCTTTACCGGTCAGATTGCCGCCGCGCTGGCCGCAGGCAACAGCGTACTGGCAAAACCCGCTGAACAAACGCCGCTGGTCGCTGCGCTGGCCGTGGGCATTCTGCATGAAGCCGGTGTACCGGCTGGCGTATTGCAACTGCTGCCCGGTCAGGGGGAAACGGTCGGTTCGCAGCTGGTGAATGACGAACGTGTCCGAGGTGTGCTGTTTACCGGTTCGACGGATGTCGCGGGTATCTTGCAACGCAACATTGCCGGTCGTCTGGATCCGCAGGGACGTCCGACCCCCCTTATCGCCGAAACCGGCGGCCTGAACGCCATGATTGTTGATTCTTCCGCGCTGACCGAACAGGTGGTCATGGACGTGGTGGCCTCGGCCTTTGACAGTGCCGGCCAGCGTTGTTCAGCTCTGCGTGTGTTATGCATTCAGGAGGATGTCGCCGATCACACGCTGCAAATGCTGCGCGGTGCGATGGCGGAGTGCCGCATGGGCAATCCGGAGCGTCTGAGTACCGATATCGGGCCGGTGATCGACGCCGAAGCCAAAGCCGGTATCGAAAAACATATCGATGCGATGCGTGCCAAAGGCCGCACCGTGTATCAGGCCACGCAGGAATTTACCGCTGACCAGCAGGAGTGGAGCCGCGGTACTTTTGTGAAACCGACGCTGATCGAGCTGGAAAGCTTTGATGAGATGAAGAAAGAAATCTTCGGACCGGTGCTGCACGTGGTGCGCTATGCGCGTCAGGATCTGGATACGCTGATCGGTCAGATTAATGCTGCCGGTTACGGCCTGACGCTGGGCATTCATACCCGCATCGACGAAACCATTCATCGCGTTACGCAGCAGGCGCACGTCGGCAACATGTACGTGAACCGCAATATGGTCGGTGCCGTGGTGGGTGTGCAACCGTTCGGTGGCGAAGGTCTGTCCGGTACCGGTCCTAAAGCCGGAGGCCCGCTGTATCTGTATCGCCTGCTGAGCAGCCGTCCGCAAGACGCCGTACCGCAAACCCTGTTACGGCAGGATCGCGAACTGCCGCTCGATACCTCCGTCCGCGAGGCCTTGCTGGCACCTCACCGCGCGCTGCAACAATGGGCGACAGAACAGAAGCACCGCGAGCAGTTTGTCACGGTTTGCGAACGTTTCGCGCAAACCAGTCAGGGCGGCACCTTGCGTACCCTGCCGGGACCTACCGGCGAACGCAACACTTACGCGCTGTTACCGCGTGAGCGCGTTCTGGCGCTGGCTGATAATCAGGACGATGCCCTGATCCAACTTGCCGCCGTCACCGCGACAGGTTGCCGTATTCTCTGGCCGGAAGCGCCGTTGCAACGTGATTTGTTCAACAGCCTGCCAAAAGCGGTACAGGCGCGTATCGATTTCGCCAAAGACTGGCAGACCGACACGCAGGTGTTTGACGCGGTGATTTACCACGGTGATGCGGATCAGTTGCGCGAACTTTGCCAGACCATTGCCCAGCGTCCGGGAGCCATTATATCGGTACAGGGCTTTGCGCGCGGTGAGGACAATATTCTGCTGGAACGCCTGTTACATGAACGTTCACTGAGCGTGAATACGGCTGCCGCCGGGGGAAATGCGAGTCTGATGACGATCGGGTAAAGCAGGAGTTGCAGGAGAGCCGCTGCAAGTGGGCGGCTTTTAAAAAGCCTGAGGAAACTTTTTGGATTTCAGTTGCAGTGAGGAATGGATCGAGACAATTTCGGTTTCTCAAGAACGGTTATCACGCGGCCTTTCGCGCCGAAACCGACCAGAGGGGAAAAAGCTTTTCCCCTCTGAACTCCCCTCGCTTTTTCAAACAAGTGATCCGCACGCAGGCTATGTTTCAGCAACCACTGTGACAGGCTGGAAATCTTGCCGCTATGCGGTGCCTTCTCTCGGTCCTGAAGCCTTTGGTCTTCAGGCCGCTCCGTTCAGCAAGATTTCTGAATCGCCCGCACGATCTTAAATTCAAAACCATTTGGCCTTTCATATTAAAATCAGTGAGGTTGCGAACTAAAAGCCGGAGGCCGGTTCCAAAATCACGCCGTAACGAGAGGTGAAAAACCGCGATTCTTTTTGCGCGGGTTGTAACCCGAGTGCAGGGCACCGCGCAGCGGCGGGATTTTGCGGCTATCACCTCGCTCGCTGAAACATAGCCTCCAGCGAAGCGCGCAGTTAAAGAGCCCGGGATTCTCAAGGGGTGCGGCGACAGGCGCCCCTTGAGGCCCGTGTGGGTGGCAACCCACGGTTTTGACCTCAGTGTGCCAGAAACTTCTCCAGAAACTGTTTCGTTCTCGCATGTTGCGGATTTGAGAACAGTTCCTTCGCGGGTCCCTGTTCCACTATTTTTCCCTGATCCATAAAAATAGCGCGGTCTGCTACGTCACGGGCAAAACTCATTTCGTGGGTCACTATCACCATAGTGCGACGCTCGAGAGCCAGTGCACGGATGGTGTTGAGAACTTCCCCCACCAGCTCCGGGTCAAGGGCGGAGGTAGGTTCATCAAACAAAATTACTTCAGGGCTCATTGCCAGTGCGCGGGCAATGGCAACGCGTTGCTGCTGACCACCGGAGAGGCGGCGCGGATAGGCATTTTCTTTGCCACTTAACCCGACTTTTTCCAGTAGCTGACGTGCCGTGGCGATGGCTTTTTCTTTCGGCTCGCCCTTCACTATCACCGGCCCTTCAATGATATTTTCCAGCACTGAACGGTGCGGGAACAGATTGAAGTTCTGGAAAACAAACCCTACCTGCTTGCGCAGTTCACGGACGTTATTCTTCTGTTTACTGACAGGCTTACTGGCATCAATTTCGATATTACCGACTTTGATGGTGCCGCCGTCCGGCTCTTCCAGCAGGTTAATGCTGCGTAATAAGGTGGTTTTACCCGAGCCGCTGGGGCCAATGATCGCCACAACTTCCCCGGCATTCACCTGCAAATCAATACCGTGTAACACCGTTTGTCCGTGGAATTTTTTAGTCAGTTGCTTTACGTCAATAGTACTCATGAAGGCTCCTGATCCTGACGGTTAACGCGGTCTTCCAGACGGTTTTGCAGGAAGGATAAAACGGTCGCCAGCACCCAATAAATGACCGATGCCGCCAGATACATGGTGAACACTTCCAGTGTGCGTGAGGTAACCAGTTGTGCCTGCCGGAACAGTTCCGGCACCTGAATAGTCGCCGCCAGCGAGGTATCTTTCACCAGCCCGATGAAACTGTTGCCCAGAGGAGGCAGCGCGGTACGGGCGGCCTGCGGCAAAATCACGCGGCGCAGGGTTTGCCACGGATTCATGCCGATACTGGCTGCCGCTTCCCACTGCCCTTTTTCGATAGACGAAATCGCCGCACGCAGGGTTTCAGAGGTATACGCCGCCGTATTGAGAGAGAGGCCAATCATCGCCGCCGGGATAGGATCCAGCTCAATGCCAAACTGGGGCAGACCGTAGTAAATCATAAACAACTGGGCGATCAGCGGCGTGCCACGGAAAACGGAGACGTAAAAACGCGACAACCATGACAGTGGCCAGAAATGCGAAAGGCGCATCAGCGCCAGCACGAAGCCCAGAATAAGACCGAACACCATCCCGCCCAGACTGAGCTGAAGCGTAAACAGTGTCCCTTTCAATAAAAATGGTGCTGAATCCAGCACCAGTTGAATACTTTCTTGCATCTAAGACCTTTAGATTTTCTGGATCTTTGAGATATTCACCGATGCTCTAAATAAATGAACTTGCATCAAGGCAGCAAGTGCGCAAGTCCCGATGAGCTTACACAGGTAAGTGATTCGGGCGAGCAAGCGCAGCTAACGCCAAGGCAAGTTCAGTTATGACGAGCATTACTTCGTTACATCCGCGCCGAACCATTTCTGTGAGATCTTCGCGAGTGAGCCGTCCTGCTGCATTTCAGCAATCGCTTTGTTGATCGCGGCCAGCAGTTCCGGGTTGTCTTTGCGGATCGCCACGCCCGATTCCAGACGGGAGAAAGGCGCGCCTGCAACCGCTAAGGTGTCACCGGTTTTCTTGACCAGATCCAGTGCTGCCAGACGGTCTACCAGAATAGCGTTGATGCGGCCTACGCGCAGATCCTGATATTTAGTCGGGTCATCATCATAAGTACGGATATCCACACCCTGCACGTTCTGACGTAACCATTGCTCATAGTTACTGCCCAGACCTACACCGACTTTTTTGCCTTTCAGATCTTCAGGCTTAGTGATGGTGCCTTCCTGTCCTTGTTTGGTCAGCGCCTGAATACCGGAAACAGTGTACGGCGTAGAGAAGTCATATTTTTTCTCACGCTCAGGAGAAATGGTCACCTGATTGATCACCACGTCGATACGTTTAGATTCCAGCGAAGCCAGCATGCCGTCCCATTTGGTCGGTTGCAGTTTCGCTTTCACGCCCATGTGCTGCGCCAGCGCATCCGCAAATTCGACTTCAAAACCGGTCAGTTTGCCGTCTTCACCCTGAAAACTGAACGGAGGATAAGTCCCTTCCAGCCCGACGATCAAAGTGCCACGATCTTTAACTTTCTTCAGTAACCCTTCGTCAGCCAATGCATTGCTGACCATGCCTGCGGTCAGCGTGACCGCAACAGCACCCAGAAGCAAACGACGACGCAGTGTAGAAAAACCCATATTCACCTCAGTTATAGTTAGTTATAGAACGCTATATCCCCTACTAATTTGCGCACAGTAGCACCCGCTGCGCCAGTTATCAGGAATATAATTCTATAATCTTAGCTCAAAAAAGCATAAGCGGATTGTAGAGTATTAAACCTGCGGATGATACGCAAACAGTGCCGGTGCGCCGCCGGTGTGAATGAACAGAATCGGGCCTTCTTCCGGGAATAATCCGCGCTCAATACCCTCAAGTAAACCGGCCATCGCTTTGCCGGTATACACCGGATCCAATAACATCGCTTCCTGCTCTGCCAGCAGTTTCACGGCGGCGGTCCCGCCTTCATTTGGCTCACCATAGCGTGGCGCAAAATAGTCGTCCCACAAGATAATTGACGGCGTTTTCTCACCCAGCTGCAATTGTGTTGTCACGTCCCGGGCAATGGCTTCGACTTTCGGACGTTGGGCATCGGCGCTACGTGACACTGTCACGCCAATCAACTGTGTATCCGGCATGAGATGTTGTAAAGCGACCGCCAGACCGGCGTGCGTACCGGCGCTGCCGGATGCCACCACCACGGCACTGAAATCCACAAAACTGGCTGAAGATTGCTCGGCGATTTCCAGCGCACATTTCACATAGCCGAGTGCGCCGAGAGCATTGGAGCCGCCAACCGGCACCACGTACGGACGAAAACCTTGTGCCTCCAGGCGTTCAGCTTGTTCGGCAAGTTGCGCCATCGGATCATGCAGTGCGTCGCACATCACCACTTCCACGTTAAAGAGATCCAGCAGCAGACGGTTGCCGTTGGTCAGATAATTTGCTTCGGTAGTGCCGATCGGGTTTTCCAGCAAGGCAACGCATTTCAGGCCCAGTTTAGCGGCTACGGCGGCGGTCTGGCGTACATGGTTTGACTGAATGGCACCGGCAGTGACCAGCGTATCGGCACCTTCTGCCAGCGCAGCCGCGGTCAGATATTCCAGTTTGCGCAGCTTATTGCCCCCCATCGCCAGCGGTGTAATGTCATCACGTTTGATGTAAATATCGCGGCCGACGTATTCAGAAAGACGATGCAGTTTTTCCAGTGGTGTGGCACTGCACAGTAAATCGAGACGATCGAAGGCTTCCAGCCGGGTTTTAAGCAAAGAAATTTTAGCAGGCACAGTGTTCCCCTGACGCACGGCACAGAGCTGTACGAAGTTGTTATCGTTAAAGTAGGTTAGATTCAGAGACGGGTTATTGAGTCAGTATATAAAGAATTTATAGAAACTGCGGACAGATTCAAGACAAAAAAACAGGCTCCCGGAGGAGCCTGTTTGTGCATTGCGCGTCAGTCTGTCTGAGATCCGATTACGCGGATTTCTGCCAGGCCAGATACTGGTCGTATTTGCGCAGGGCAATACGGTAGTTGTCATGACCCGCCACCGGTAAATCACTGATGATTCGCTGGTGGATACTGTCCCCTGAAAGTTTCTCCAGAGGATAGTTGTTTGCAGAGAGGATTTCATCCAGACGGCGGAGGCGGACAACATACTCGCGCACCGTGCTGTGATTCATCTCAGTCTGCTCAAACAGGTATTGCTTAAACGCCATAATGTCAAAATATGACGAATGGCTGTTACAGCTTATCTCACTGCAAAAACGACACAGCGCGGTCAGTTCCTGCGACAGGTTGTGCCACACGTCATCATCAATAGGCTGGTCCATCTTGGCGATGGCCTCTTTATTGATGATTTGCCCGCGAAACACCAGTGCCATCCTGTCGAGTTCTTTTGCACACTGTGAGCAATGAGTCTGACTGTGTTTAAAATCTTTAAGATAACGGCTTAAAGGCCTTGTTTTGATTCCCGCTGGCATAAATTTATTCCTGATAAGGGATATAAAATGTATAACCGGCCAGGAAAAAGCGGATCAGTGGTCGTTAGCCAGACGGGTTCGCAAACGCTTAATCGCCTGACTGTGGAGCTGGCTTACACGGGATTCCCCGACGTCCAGCACCGCCCCGATCTCTTTTAAATTCAACTCTTCCTGGTAGTAAAGCGTAAGTACCATCTTTTCCCGTTCTGGTAACGCATCGATAGCTTCCATCACCCGGTGGCGTAAATTGCCCTCCAACAGATGATGTAACGGGTTGGCCTCTTCGTGCCCTTCCATCAATGCCTCGGCAGTATCGCCGTGCTCTTCGCGCCATTCGTCATAAGAAAACAACTGGCTACTGTTCGTATCCATTAATATCTGCCGGTACTCCTCGATGGGAATATCCAGCACCTGCGCCACCTCTCCTTCACTCGGCGGTCGCCCTAATTTTTGTTCTGCGCTATGCATCGCCTGAGACACTTCGCGCGCATTACGTCTGACGCTGCGCGGCACCCAGTCGCGGCTACGCAACTCATCAAGCATGGCACCACGAATACGCTGAACGGCATACGTCGTAAATGCCGTCCCCTGCATCGCATCAAAACGCTCAACCGCATTTAACAGGCCGATCCCCCCCGCTTGCAGTAGATCATCAAGCTCTACGCTGGCGGGAAGCCGCACCTGCAAACGCAGGGCTTCATGGCGCACGAGCGGAACATAGCGCTGCCACAAAGAATTTTTGTCTATCACGCCGTCGGCGGTATACAGATCGCTCACTGTCGTAACCTGGCAAATTGAGGGTCAGTATGATTGTGCCAGTGATAACCGCTGTTCAATCGGCTGAATAAGGCCTGAAAAGCACGGTTATTTTGATTATGTCTCGCACATTCTGTTTGCAGACGTCTGCCGGTAACGCGTCAACGATCGATTAAAAAAAGATCACAACCTAAAGATTATCCTAAATTATACCAGTGAATGCCTAGCATTAATCCTTAAGAATGGTAAATTTTGGTTAAAAAAAACCCCGCCGGAGCGAGGTTTGTTCTGTTTATAACCGAACTGCGTAATTTGTCGACTAAGACAATTATTGCAGCAGGGACAATACAGACTGAGGAACCTGATTAGCTTTAGCCAATACTGAAGTACCCGCCTGCTGCAGGATCTGTGCACGGCTCATGTTGGACACTTCGGTAGAGTAGTCTGCATCCTGAATACGGCTACGTGCAGAGGTCAGGTTGTTAACAGTGTTGCTCAGGTTGCTGATAGTCGATTCAAAACGGTTCTGAGAAGCACCCAGAGAAGAACGTTGAGTATCCACCGCTTTCAGCGCAGCATCGATATCTGCCAAAGGTTTTGTACCCGCAGCTGCACCAGTTTCGTCAACTTTACCTTTTAAAACGTCAAAACCAATTGCGCTTACTGTACGGTCGTTACCATTGACGGTGTCAGTGCCTGCAACCATTGCTTTGGTATTCAAAGCGGTACCAGCGGCACTGGTACCGCCTGCAGTAATTGCTGAAGCCAAGTTCCAGCCCGCTGCGGAGTTGATATCGATGCCGATTTTTTCGCCATCTTTAGAACCAACCTGGAAATTGTAGGTACTTGCTGTTGCTGCAGTGTTATCGAGAACTTTAATACCGTTAAAATCGGTTTGTCTTGTAACGCGGTCAACTTCCTGCATACGTTGGTTAACTTCAGACTGGATGGAGTCGATGTCTGATGCGGAGTTAGAGCTGTTCTGTGCCTGAACAGTCAGGTCACGAATACGTTGCAAGTTATTGTTGATTTCGCTCAGTGCGCCTTCAGCAGTCTGTGACAGAGAGATACCATCGTTAGCGTTACGGGAAGCAACAGTCAGGCCATTGATGTTAGACGTGAAACGGTTGGCAATCGCCTGACCCGCTGCATCATCTTTTGCGCTGTTGATACGCAGACCAGAAGACAGACGCTCAATGGCGGTGCCCAGGGATGCTTGAGATTTGTTCAGGTTGTTCTGAGTCATCAGGGACAAGCTGTTAGTGTTGATTACCGCCATAGTATGATTTCCTTAAAGTCTGTTAATTAGGTTTAGGCTTTCGGCCTACGGCTTTATCACCGTCCAAACTTGTATCGGCGCTTACACAGGAACCTTTAGCCAGAATTTAAAAAAAACGAAAAAAAACGTTCCCCCGTTTTTTCTTTCTTATATAGGGCAAACTAAACCCGCAAATTACCCCTCATACAGCCAGCTATTCTTGCCATAGAAATTTAGATGCCCGGTATAAACTTTGTGTCATCTTTGCCGATAACACGAGTAACACCCTTCTATTTAAGGAATATAAAATGGCTAGCGTAAGTTCACTCGGTGCAGGGACCAGTCTTGATCTCACCAGTTTGATGGATTCATTGACCGCGTCAGAAAATGCTCGTCTGACTCCATTCACTACTCAGCAAACCTCCTACAAAGCCAAATTAACCTCCTTTGGTATTTTGCAAACGGCGCTTGATAAGCTGAAAACGGCAACCACCGCATTACAGTCAGCCGGGACCATTGCCGGTACTGCTATCAGCAGCACAAACACCGCTTTCACTGCGACCTTAGCCAGTGGCACAACGGCACCTGCAGGTTCATATAATGTAAAAGTGACACAATTGGCTCAGGCACAATCTTTGCTCACGGGATCAGTCAGTAGCGCCACAACCAATGTGGGTACTGCAGGAACGGCGAGCCGGACAATTACTATCGCGCAAGCAGATAAAACACCGTTAACAGTGACATTGACTGAAGATCAGACCACGCTTACCGGTATTCGCGACGCGATTAATGCTAAACAAAGTGGGGTTACCGCCAGCATCATCAAAGCAAACGATAATAGTTACCATCTGGCATTGACTGCGAACGATACGGGTACAGCGAATGCAATGACAGTCAGCGTCACTGGTGATGATACGTTGAATCAGTTGATCGGGTATGACGCGACATCTTCCACAAATGGTATGACCGTATCGACTAAAGCTCAGGATGCCAAGTTTACCGTTAACGATCTCGAAATCACCCGCAGCAGCAATACCGTCACAGATGCGCTGGAAGGACTGACCATAAACCTAAAATCTGTCTCAGCGAGTACCACGCCAGAGACATTGAGCGTGACAAAAGATACTACGGCAATGACGGCCGCTATTCAGAATTACGTCGATACTTACAACTCCTTGCAAACGACCATTGCCAACCAGACAGCTTATACGTCCGTAGCTAAAGGGGCTGACTCGCAAGATTCCGGCAATGGCGCATTGTTTGGCAATGGTACTGTTCGCACAATTGCCACACAGGTACGCAGCCAGTTGTCTTCAGTTCAATCCAATTCTGATTACGCCACCCTGGCCAACCTCGGTATTACCCAGGATATCAACGGTAAGTTGCAGGTAGATAGCACCAAACTCAATACGGCGCTGACCACCAAGCCTGACAGCGTAGTGAGTTTTTTCCAGGGCGACGGTAAAACAACCGGCTTTGGTACTCAGGCCACTGCCATGCTGACGAAAATGCTCGATACGACAAACGGCTCCATTCAAAATGCTGAAGACGGTATTAATAAATCGCTGAAAAATATCGCAAATAGCATTACATCGACAACAACCAGTATTAACAATAACCTTGCGCTGTATAAAACTCAGTTTACAAATTTATCAGTACTCGTCAATAAACTGACCAGTACAGGTAATTACCTGACACAGCAATTTGCATCGTCGGGCTCTTCTTCATAAGGAATGTGTATGTACCAAAATTCAGGAGCAAAAGCCTATGCCCAAATTGGGCTCGAAAGTGCGGTGATGAGCGCATCGCCGCACCAGTTGGTAGTCATGCTATTTGACGGGGCGCGAAGCGCCCTTATCCGGGCAGGCATTTTTATGCAACAAGGCGATATTCCCGGTAAAGGGAATGCTTTATCAAAAGCCATCAACATCATAGATAACGGACTGATAGCCGGTTTAAGTCGCGAAAAAGGTGATCCTGAATTAGTGGATAACCTCGAAGCACTTTATTCCTATATGGTCCGCCGTTTATTGCATGCAAATTTACACAACGATCAAGAGGCCATCGCTGAGGTGCTGACCCTGCTTGAAAATATCGCCGATGCCTGGCGGCAAATCGGCCCAAACTACCACCCGTCGCAGGACCAATATAATGGATCAACATCAGTATCTGGTTAATGAATATCAACTGATCCTGTCTTTAAGCGAGCAGATGTTGCGGCTGGCGAGAGAAGAGAAGTGGGATGAGCTGGTTGAGCTCGAAGTCAGTTACGTGAAAGCAGTAGAAGCTACTACCAGATTGCCGATGTCAGAACAGACATCGGTAATGATTCAGAATGATGTCCGCCGCTATTTGCGCATTATTCTGGATAATGAAACTACGATTAAAACATTATTACAGGCCCGGATGAATAAACTCACCGAGCTGATTGGCCAGTCTTCCCGACAACAACAAGTGAATACGACTTACGGAAAAATTGACCTCCGTTCGATTGCCTTTGGCGATCACCAATAATTATTAATTTTTGTTTATTTGCTTTTTTTTCCAATATTTCTTGTGCAAAAATAAGTTTTCAGAGGCAGAGAGTACCTGGCAACCAGGGCTGGTTCTCTCTGTCTTCTCCCAAAATTACACGCATCAACCGGTAGCCTGTTTGTATTCGCAAAGCGGGAATTTTTTATCAGGCAGCACACCACAGGTTGCCGTCGTCATTTTCGGGCATCATCATCATGGTTCGTAAAATAAAAGTGACTCCAGGGATAGGAACCATTTCTCTGCTTATTCAGCATAGTGAACTTTTTATTCATGATGTTTATATTGATAAGCCACAACTGGTTCTCATTCAGAACGGAAGCCTCTCCATTACGAACCAGAGCCAGCAAGTGACATTGCAGACGGGCGAAATGCTGGTGCTTAACAGCGGGCAAATGCTGAGCATGACTCACCATTTATCCGGAAATGGCCCTTTCAGCTGCGCAATCATGGCATGGGATCATCAATTGCTCAGTGATGCGGGCCTTCATGCGACCGGCTTTAGCCCGCCACTTATTGCTGTTGATACCCTGCAAGTTATTCCGCACATCCCCGGCGCTTTCAAACAAAGTTTTACCGACACTCACTCAGCCATACTCTGGCATCACGGACTGCCCGCACCGATAACCCGTCACCGCATGCTCGAACAATTACTCTGGTTGTCGCAACTGGGTGTACGTTATTCCATGCAGCATAGTGAAAGCGTGACAGATAACGTACGTGAATTATTAGTCAATAATCTGCATAAGTCATTTACTGCCGCCGAAGTGGCAGAAAAACTGATGATGAATGAAGTGATGCTGCGCAGACGTCTGGCGGGTGAAAATTGTGTACTGCGAAACCTGATGATCGATGTACGCATGACTCACGCGCTGCGTCTGCTGCAATGCACGGATCTGGCAATTTCACATATTGCCCATCAGGTAGGCTATGAAAGTGGCTCGCGTTTTGCCGAGCGTTTCCGCAAGCGTTTCGGGTTCGCGCCAACCGCGATCCGGGGTCATTTACGCCCCCTTTCGACTCCTGCACTTCTCACAACCGACGATATATAACAACTCGCGCCAAACCGACACAACCCAAAAATTTGAGTAACATCACACAATATTTGATTACCAGATGTTAACGGAATATCATACACGCCGTTATTTTCTTTATGTTCAGGGGTTGGTTGTGCACGTTTGGTGGGAAGTGATTAAAACGATTTACTGGGGCGGACTGGGCATTGCAGTATTATTCACTTTGCTGGTGAGCCGCGACACGATAAAAATAAGGCTGTTAACTTCCGGTATTATCGGGTTTACCTGGCCGATGAGCCTGCCGGTCGTCCTTCTCTTTTCTCTGTTCTGAACCCGTCTTCGCTACAGACACGTTAGTGTAAAGAACCCGGCCTGCAGACCGGGTTCTGATAACAGCATTGCAAGGGTTATTTGCGGGTCTGCACCCAAAATCCGTGGATCAAACCCGGCAGGTAACCACAAAGTGTCAGAATGATGTTCAGCAGAAATGCACCACCGAAACCGTTGCCAATCAGCACACCCAATGGCGGCACAAGAATTGTGATCAATACTCTCCAGAATCCCATCTTATTCTCCCTTTGTTTATCATTGCTTTGTTTATCATAAAGAATGGTAGCGCATGAAAAATGAAACGGGCATCAGATGAAACCTAATTGATCAGTGCCAGCATGATTTCCACCTCCTGCCGCGTTTTTTCCAGCATTTCGCTATCGCCGTTGCGACGTTCTGCATCCGACACCTGATGGATCTGGCGCATTTGCCATCTCACCTGATTCTTTTGTTCTGCCGTCATACTGCGGCACATCACGATAATAAAGTTTCGCAGCATCATTTGTTGCATGGCAGTTTCTTCAGCGTGCTTATTGACCGACATGACCAAATCTATAACATGTTTTTCTGCCATTGCAGATCCCGGTGGGGGTATAGTCAGGCCAAACTAACATGGTCTGGCAACCGCTGATGGCGACAGATGATGTGTTTAACGCCGCTATTTCTGCGCATAGAATTTACCCGGATCTCCCGATTATGTTTTCCATCGATCAAGTATTTAAGCGCCTGTCCGCTTCACCTTTTCGTCAGCGTTTCCATCTCGGCGTAAAAGAGTACCGGTATTGTCAGGATAAAGGGCCGGAAACGGTCAGCCGGCATGCGGCGGATTTTATGGCTAAGCGTCTTGCTCCGGCGGAGCCGGAACATGACGGTAAACAAACGCCGATGCGCGGTCACCCGGTGTTTATTGCCCAGCATGCGACGGCCACCTGCTGTCGCGGCTGTCTGGAAAAGTGGCATTCCATACCCGCTCATACTGACATGACAGTCGCGCAACAGGAGTATGCCGTAACGGTCATTATGCACTGGCTTCATCAGGAAATGCAGCGCCCTGCTCCGGTGGCTAAGGCGCAAAAGGCTGGCAAAAAAACGTCAGCTAACCCGGATAAGGCACAACAACTGAATTTGTTGTAAGAGGCGCATCACACTCGTTAAAAAATAAAAGGTGATAATCATCACATTTTTTCTGCATTTACAAACTTAACCGCAATCCTACTCTATAATTTTAAAGGAATAAGAATTGTGCGACGGGTTGCCTTCAGCACGCCCTTTGAAGTCTTTCTTTTGCAGTCTTTCGGATGAGCTTTTCCAGGTGAAATGAGTTTTATACTTGTTGTCAGGATAATTGCCCGTATTGGGAAAAGGAGAATGCATGTCTGAGTATCATTATTTACTGGTTGGCGGAAGCCGCAACGGACAACGGCATGTTGATAAACAACATCAGTTTTCGTTGTGCTTTTGGGAAGACGCAGCACAGAACGCAGAACGCGAGTTTTATGGTAAACGTAACGAACGCTACAAAGTTAATCCGGAAAAGGGTGCAGACGGAAACTGGTATCTCGTGGGCTATTGTGGCAACTGTTCGAAGATTAAAGCCGACGAATTAACCACCCAGGCGCTCACCAAGCACGTGAAACCCCTGATGTAATCTTGTTTTTGATAGCCATAAACCCCGCCTTTGACGCGGGGTTTTGTTTTCAGACTCCGGCTGCGTCTCAGGCCGCCACTCCCTGAATGTTTCGGGCAAAAAATGCCACATGCCCTCCTACCCTAAAATGTGCTTCATGATGCCCCAGGCGACCGAGAGGGGCAATACGCACTATCTCACCCTCAAATTCACCATCATGAATACTGGTGATCGCAACATCCAGCTGATAGCTGGCCGGATGTACGCCTACCGGAAACGTGAGCAATTTGATCCTGTCACCGACCTCAAACCGCGTAAGCAGTGGCAAAGGTGCCTGTTCGAACAGATCCTGATCCATATGTGACTCCTTGTTTTCCAGTGGGATTCATTAGAGGATAGAATATGTTGCCGCGTCCTGCAGGATAGCGGCGTGAAGCACTTCTCTCTTTCAACATTTATATCGCGCAAAAGCTGGCACAGATGAATGATGTAGCCCGCAAATGATAAGGATCCCCCGTGCAAAAATTGACGCCACAACAATGCATCATACTGACCGGATTTACCGGCATCCTGCATGGCGAATTTGAGTGGTTTCACCAGGATTTGGAGAAGCGGCTTGACCGGGAAGTTCAGACCTCAGAACTGGGATACCCGGAGTTTATGGCAGAGTGCCGCAGTTTGTACGAAGAAGATTTTAACCGCCTGATGCCGGAGTAAAAAAGAAAGGCCGGGCAAACAACGTTGCCCGGCCTCATGAGTGGATTGTCATTTAAGCTACTGATCACTAAGGTTTCACGATACCGCGAATAAAGTGTTCATTCACCCTGATCACATTACCCGTTTCCACGTTAATGACCTGGTATTGCACGGGTTTAACCTCATCCAGAACAGTGATAACTTCAAACAAACCTGGTGTAAAAGTAAGCGTGACATAAACGCCAACAGGATAGACAGCCATAATTTTATCCTTTCTATCAACCTCTTATAATATACGTCCTTTCCCCCGGCGAGATCATACGCACAGTATTAATCACAGCAGGTTATTTCATTTTATACATTAATCACTTTGGATGAATGTTGCATAAAAGAAATAGAGATCATGTATAAAATGAAGCAGAGACACTTAAAATCAGATAACTCTGACAGACGACTCAGCAATATAATTAAGTTTTACACTCTTCTTACATATCCAGGCTTTTCCCGCCACAGTTCTCCCTGCCAGAGCCTTGTTTTCGGGGTAATTTAAGTTAAGAATATGAATCCATTTTGTTATATCGAGAGCCCGCGTGTGAGTGCCCAGATTTTTGAAACCGATGCGGCACATCCGCATCTGACACGACTGATTGCTGAGCTTGATGCTTATCAATACCCGCTCTACCCGCCGGAATCATTTCAGGGAATTAACATCACTGAGCTTGATGACGGTGAAATCACGTGTTTTATGGCGAGAGTTGATGATGACTGGGCCGGTTGCGCCTGTCTGTTTATCACAAAACACGGTCTCGCAGAAATGAAGCGGGTGTATGTGAACCCGCTGTTTCGCGGTCAGGGTATTGCCTCATTACTGATTGCAGCAATCGAAAAGAAACTGAAAATGTTGGGGCACTATGAACTGTTCCTTGAAACGGGTGTGTTTCAGGAAAAAGCCATCACATTGTATGAAAAACTGGGGTATTGCCGGACAGAGGCGTTTGGTGACTATGCCCTGTGCCCGGATCCACTGAGTGTTTATATGATGAAACCGGTGAGATAACACGGGGGAAAACGGCAGCGATAATAATATATACCTCCATAACGCTGTCCGCTGACAGGGTTATGGAGGTGCAAAAAGCGTTTACATCAGAGCGTTGCTTTTTGTTGCTGCCTGATTGTTAGGCGGAATAACCCATTTTTTAAGTGTGATGATGAAAAAATTTTTACCCTTGGTGATTTTCGCACCACGGTCACCGCACTCCAGTGCAAGTTTGAAAAACTCATCACTGTTGATATTAAAAGCCAGCTCGACTTTTTTCACCATGCCGGAATTAAGCAGATCTTCAGCTTCGTGCAATGATTTGGCCTGAATAACTGACATAACAACCTCGTGATATCGGAACGGAAAAGATTGTGTTAGCCCCCGCAGCTTATTTCACTTTTGTTTCGATATTATGACAGTCTCGTGAATATTCAGATTATTGCCACTACAGCGCACAGAAATCACTCAATTCGTGTCGCCGGTCACATCTATGTCAGACGGAAGCGTAAATCCGGCACCGGCGTGTCCGGCAACTGCGACTGGTTGTTCATTTCAAGCAAGTTAATCTCAATGTTGGTACACATAGCATCCAGCGGCAGATGGTTATTGGCAAGACCAAAAGGCATTTCCAGTTCTTCCGCCAGTGTATCAAGTGACAGAAAACTATAGGAAATAAAGCCTGACACCAGCAATGTCATGTAGTGCAGATCCACCACCAGCGCAAACGGCAACAAACTACAGAACAGATATACCGTCCGGTGCAGCAACAGGCCATAAGCAAACGGGATCGGCATGCTGACAATACGTTCACATCCACCGACCACCTGGGAAAGCTGCAGGAGCGTGGAATCCATATGGGTGTAGACAATATCCGACAGATCACCGCTGCGGCGTTGCTCAGCCAGCCATTGTGACAAGCGCAGCTGAATCATATTCGTCGGCGCACGGCGCGATAGAATATCTTCCGCATCTTCCCCCATCAGTCGCCCGAGATCCGCATGAGGATCGCTGTGACGCAACTGATGTTTGAGGCTGTAACAGAAAGCCAATAATAACGTGGTCACGCGCTGCGCCTCTTGCGGACACACCGCCATGACCTGACTTTGCAACGTCCGGCAGGCAATCAGCAGGCCTCCCCATAATTGCCGAGCCTCAATGTAGCGTGAATACGCGACACTGTTACGAAAGCCGAGGAAAATCGCGATAGAGACGCCGAGCAGACTGAAAGGCGCGAGCGTCAGTTTCACACCCAGGGTCTCGTACCAGGGAAGGATCAGAATGGCGGCAAGAGACATCAGTAAGTTGAGGCTCAGACGGAACAGAATGCTGGGCAGAACAGAGCCATGCCAGGCGAATAAACGCCAGAACCAGTGGCGGGGAGGACGGATTATCATTTTGTGCAGATGCTTTATGCAGGTGAAGCGATTTTTTTGGCGATTCTGGCAAATAATTCTGCACATGCAAAGGACAATTTTGTGACATCCGCAACATTTTTTCTGTAATCGGCCTTATTCAATTACACCGACATGTTCATCACGTCCTGATACGCCGCCACCAGCTTATTTCTCACCTGGACACCCAGTTGTAAAGAAATCGAGGATTTCTGCAGGTCGACCATCACGTCGTTCAGGCTGACGCCGGGAACGCCCATCTCCAGCTTTTCAGATTCCAGTTTTGCATTGTTCTGGGTCTCGCTGATCTTACCTAATGCCGCTTTTAATTCGCTGGCAAAACCGGCTTCTGATGCGGTATCCGTCTTTGGTGCGGCACCGGCCTGGATTGCCGTGGCCTGCATCTGCTGTAAAACACTCTCAATGCCTTGAATTGACATGTTTTCTCCGTTTATCGGGCTGTCGATGAACAAATGGCTTCTTTCATGGAATGACACCCTATCACATCAGTTTTTTCCTAAACGCGGTAATTGAACCTAAAAACCACGGCTTATCGGGCCATTAACTTTGCACTAAGCGGCAAATAATGGCTCACCTAGAAAATAGGCCTGCCTGTACGGAGGGCTGAAAAATGTCACGCTTTAACGATTGCGCACTTGGGAGTCTGTTTTGTTAAGAGACAACATGAACATCACCATTCAACAGCTAAATAGGGATCTTGTATGAGTTCCGCAATAGCCGGCGCAGAAACCCCTCCAAGCGGTTTTACTGCGTTGCTTAATCGCCTGCGCGCCAACCCAAAAGTTCCTATCGCCATCGCAGCTGCCGCTGCCGTGGCTATTGTTGTTGTCATGATGCTGTGGGCCAAACAGCCTACTTATAAGGTGCTCTTCAGCAATCTCGGTGATCAGGATGGCGGTGCCATCGTCACTCAGCTGACCCAAATGAATATTCCTTATCAGTTTTCTGACAACGGCGGTGCGTTGCTGATCCCGGCTGACAAGGTCTATGAAACGCGTCTGAAACTGGCTGCGGCCGGTTTACCTAAAGGCGGCGCGGTCGGTTTTGAATTAATGGATCAGGAAAAATTCGGCATCAGCCAGTTCAGCGAGCAGATCAACTATCAGCGCGCACTGGAAGGTGAACTCTCACGCACAATCGAAACGCTGGGCCCGGTCAGCAGCGCCCGTGTCCATTTGGCTATTCCTAAGCCATCGTTGTTTGTCCGCGAACAAAAAAATCCTTCAGCTTCTGTGACCCTGAATTTACAACCGGGTCGTGCGCTGGATGATGGTCAGATCAACGCCATCGTTTATATGGTATCGAGCAGTGTCTCCGGCTTACCGCCTGCGAACGTTACCGTGGTGGATCAGAGCGGCCATCTGCTGACACAGTCTGATAACAACGGTCGTGACCTGAACGCTTCTCAGCTGAAATACGCCAATGAAGTGGAAGGCCGTCTGCAACGTCGTATTGAATCCATTCTGCAACCTGTGGTCGGCAACGGTAACGTGCATGCGCAAATCACCGCGCAGATTGATTACGCCAGCCGTGAGCAGACAGATGAAAATTATCAGCCAAATGGTTCTCCGGATAAGGCGGCGGTGCGTTCACGCCAGTTAAGCACCAGCGATCAGATTGGCGGTACTTCTGTGGGCGGCGTGCCAGGCGCATTGAGCAACCAGCCAGCTCCGTCAGCCACAGCGCCGGTGACTAACCCACCGGCGGTGAACAATGCCAATGGTACGCAGAATCAGACCGGCAGCACGGCGCAGAATACAGCGGCAAGTGCCAATGCCAACGTGCCGTCTAACCGTCGTCGTGATGAAACGACCAACTATGAAGTCGACCGCACCATCACACATACCCAGCACAGTGCCGGTGCCGTTCAGCGTCTGTCTGCGGCGGTAGTGGTTAACTATCAGGTCGGGCCGGATGGCAAAGCGAAGCCGCTGACCGACGACCAGTTGAAGAAAATTGATGATCTGGTCCGCGAAGCGATGGGCTTCTCCCAGGAACGTGGCGATACGCTGAACGTGGTGAATACGCCGTTCAATCAGACAACCGATGATTCCGGTGATCTGCCGTTCTGGAAACAACAGGCGTTCTTTGATCAGTTACTCAATGCAGGTCGCTGGTTACTGGTGCTGATTGTGGCCTGGCTGCTGTGGCGCAAGATGGTTCGTCCGATGTTGCGCAAACAGCAGGCAGACAAAGAAGCCGCCGCTGCCGCGGCACTCGCAGCCTCTATGCCGCAGCCTGAAGGCAGCAAACCGGTCAAACTCAGCAATGACGAGCTGGAGAAACGTAAACGTTCACAACAGCGTGTCAGTGTCGAAGTACAGACCCAACGTGTTCAGGAGCTGGCCGATAAAGATCCACGTATCGTCGCCCTGGTTATCCGCCAATGGATGAGTACCGAACAACCATGACTATGACCGGAACCGAAAAAAGCGCCATTTTGATGATCACGCTGGGTGAAGACCGCGCGGTGGAGGTGTTCAAACACCTCTCCCCTCGCGAAGTGCAGCAAATCAGCGGCGCGATGGCGAATATTCATCAGATTTCTAACAAACAGCTGGCAGAAGTGCTGAATGAGTTCGAAGACGAATCCGAGCAGTACGCCGCACTGAGTGTCAATACCAGCGAATACCTGCGTTCGGTGCTGACCAAAGCGCTGGGCGAAGAGCGCGCCTCGAGTCTGCTGGAAGACATTCTGGAGTCGCGCGAAACCACCAGCGGCATGGAAACACTGAACTTCATGGAACCGCTGATGGCGGCCGACCTTATCCGCGACGAACATCCGCAGATTATCGCCACCATCCTTGTGCACCTCAAACGTGGCCAGGCTGCCGATATTCTGGCGCTGTTCGACGAACGTCTGCGCAACGACGTGATGCTGCGTATCGCGACCTTCGGCGGCGTCCAGCCAGCGGCGCTGGCCGAACTGACGGAAGTACTGAACAACCTGCTTGATGGTCAGAACCTCAAACGTTCGAAGATGGGCGGTGTTCGTACTGCGGCAGAAATTATCAACCTGATGAAAACTCAGCAGGAAGAAGCGGTTATCGAAGCCGTTCGTGGTTACGACGGCGAGCTGGCGCAGAAAATTATCGACGAGATGTTCCTGTTCGAAAACCTCGTGGATGTGGACGACCGCAGTATTCAGCGCCTGTTGCAGGAAGTCGAAGGCGAATCGTTACTGGTGGCACTGAAAGGGGCGGAACAGCCATTGCGCGACAAATTCCTGCGCAACATGTCGCAACGTGCAGCAGATATCCTGCGCGACGACCTGGCAAACCGTGGACCGATGCGTATGTCTCTGGTCGAGAACGAACAAAAAGCGATTCTGCAGACGGTTCGCCGCCTGGCAGAGTCCGGCGAAATGATGGTTGGCGGCGGCGAGGATTCTTATGTCTGATTCTCCTCATACTGATTCTCCGGAATCTGAAAAGCCGGCAACGGAAACGAAAACTGCAGAAGAACGTCATGCAGAGCGTATCAACGCCCTGCCCTGGCAACGGTGGAAGCCGGGCGATCTCAGAATGCCGGTCTTTACCACGCCCGATGAGCCTTTACTGGCCGATGGCGAAGAAGAACAAGACGACGGACAACCCAAAGTTCAGGTAGACCAGAACGAATTGCTGAATCTTCAGCGTCGCGCTGAACAGCAGGGTTTCCAGCAGGGCCTCGATGCCGGACAGAAACAAGGTTACGCCGCGGGTTTCCAGCAAGGTCAGGAAGCCGGACTGCAACAGGCGTTACAGGAAGGTCAGCAACAGCAGGCGGTGCTGACTGAGCACTGGCAGCACATGGTTTCTGACTTCCAGCAAACGCTGGATGCACTCGACAGTGTTATTGCTTCCCGTCTGATGCAGATGGCGCTGACTGCCGCCAAACAGATTATTGGTCAGGCACCCATATGTGACGGTTCTGCCCTGCTTAATCAGATTCAGCAATTGATCCAGCAGGAACCGATGTTCAAGGGCAAACCGCAACTGCGCGTTAACCCGGCAGACTTCGAACGTGTGGAATTACAACTTGGTGCCAGCCTGAGTATGAACGGCTGGCGACTGCTGGCCGACAGCCAGATCCACAGCGGGGGGTGTAAAGTCAGTGCCGAAGATGGCGACATGGACGCTTCGCTGGCCACCCGCTGGCATGAGCTGTGCCGTCTCGCTGCGCCGGGAGATCTCTGATGACCGCGCGCCTGAGCCGTTTGCTGAAAACGCTGGATGACGCGGAAAAACGTATGGCCCGCACGCCGTCAGTCCGTCGCTATGGTCGCCTGACCCGGGCAACAGGTCTGGTGCTGGAAGCCACCGGATTGCAATTGCCTCTGGGTGCAACCTGTCTGATTGAACGCCATGACGGGCCGGTCGTGCAGGAAGTGGAAAGTGAAGTGGTCGGTTTCAACGGTCAGAGCCTGTTCCTGATGCCACTGGAAGAAGTGGAAGGCATTTTACCGGGTGCGCGTGTGTATGCCCGTATTGCCGCCGATGGTCAGACCGCTGGCAAACAACTGCCGCTCGGCCCGCAGTTGCTCGGCCGCGTGCTGGATGGCAGCGCCAAACCGCTCGATAGTTTACCGCCGCCGGACACCGGCTATCGCGCCGCTCTTATCACGCCACCGTTCAACCCGCTGCAACGTACGCCGATAACGGATGTACTGGATGTCGGCGTTCGTGCCATTAACGCCCTGCTGACCGTCGGTCGCGGCCAGCGTATGGGGCTTTTCGCCGGTTCCGGTGTGGGTAAATCGGTCCTGCTCGGCATGATGGCGCGTTACACCAAAGCAGACGTCATTGTGGTCGGGCTGATTGGTGAGCGTGGCCGTGAAGTTAAAGATTTTATCGAGAATATTTTGGGCGATGAAGGACGCGCCCGTTCCGTGGTTATCGCGGCACCGGCTGACGTGTCTCCCCTTTTGCGTATGCAGGGTGCCGCTTACGCCACGCGTATCGCTGAAGATTTCCGTGACCGCGGCCAGCACGTATTGCTGATCATGGATTCCCTGACCCGCTATGCCATGGCGCAGCGTGAAATCGCCCTTGCGATAGGTGAGCCCCCGGCTACCAAAGGCTATCCGCCTTCCGTATTTGCAAAACTGCCTGCGCTGGTTGAACGCGCGGGTAACGGTATCAGCGGCGGCGGCTCGATTACCGCGTTCTATACCGTGCTGACCGAGGGGGATGACCAGCAGGATCCGATTGCCGATTCCGCCCGCGCCATTCTTGACGGCCATGTGGTGTTGTCGCGCCGTTTAGCGGAATCCGGCCATTATCCGGCCATTGATATTGAAGCGTCGATCAGCCGTGCGATGACCTCACTTATCGATGACGCGCAGTACGGGCGCGTACGTAATTTCAAACAATTGTTATCCAGTTATCAGCGTAACCGTGACCTGGTCAGCGTCGGCGCCTATGCCGCAGGCAGCGATCCGATGCTCGATCGCGCTATCAAGCTGTATCCGCAGATGGAGAACTTTCTGCAGCAGGACATCATGGAACGCAGCACATATGAAGACGCCTGTCTGGAACTGAACATGTTGCTCCCGGGCTAAACCTAGATAAGCAGAGGCATAAATGGAAAGCTCATCGCCGTTAATCACACTTTGCTCGCTGGCGCAAAAAGCGCTGGATCAGGCGACCAGTCATTTGGGCCAAATCCGGCAGTCGCATCATCAGGCAAAAGAACAGCTCACCATGCTGCTCAATTATCAGCGTGAATACCGGGAAAAACTCAACTCCACCATGACCGGCGGGATTGCCGCGAATACCTGGCAAAACTATCAGCAGTTTATCGGGACGCTGGAAGTCGCAATTGAGCAGCACCGTAAACAGTTACAACAATGGGATCAGCGGCTGAATGCGGCGGTTAACCAGTGGCAGGATAAGCAGCAACGGCTCAATGCATACCAGACGTTGCAAACCCGCGCCAGTGAGCAACAACGTTCTCTGGAAAACAAGATTGATCAAAAGCAGAACGATGAGTTCGCCCAGCGCAGCGCACACAGGAAGAAACAATCATGAATCTGAACATTTTGCCTGCAGCCGTTACCACGGCCAAGACTACCGCGAGCGCGGCGACAGGCAGTTCATCTGCCAGCACATCAGCGGCGACGGACATCAGTACAATTCCCGATACCGGCGCAACCAGCCCGGCTGATTTTGCCAGCCAGCTTGAAGCTCAGCTCGGCGAAAAAGTGGATCCTAAAATCACCAGCACGTTAGCCAAACTCGGCCAGCAAATTTCCGCCAAAGGGGCGATCGTCGATAAAACGACACTGACGCAGGCGGTGGCGTCGGGTGAAGAAGATGGCAGCCTGATGCTGGATGAAAGTGATCTGAGCAAAATGATTGCCGCCATTCAGATACTGCCGGCTGGCACTCTGAAAGGTGCGGGCACCGCGTCGGTCAAAGATGCTGCCCTGAGCGATAAAGATAAAGACAGCGCTGACACCAGCACTGATCTTTCGGTTCAGTCCCTGCTCGCTCAGCTGGCGGTTCAGCAACAACCTGCCCCGCAGGTCCAGACCGCAACCGCCGTAGCCACGCAAATTACCCGCAATGAGACGCCTGCAACTGATAAGCAAAATTCGCTGCTGGGTGGTCTGACCGCATCTTCCTTACTGACCGGTGAGGGCAAAACGGCCGCCGTAACGGATACCGATCCGAAAGCCGCAGCCTCCGGCACTACCACAGCGGGTTCCGCGCAGCATGCAGCCAGCAGTAAAGCAACCACCGGCAACACCCCTGATTTTAGCAGCGCCCTGGCGTCAATGAGTGCAGCAGCCGGCAATGCCGCGGCTTTACAGCAAAATGACAGCCGCCCTTCTGATAACAGCACACAGGCACTGAATCAGCTGAGCACTGCGGCTGTTGCCGTTTCTTCCGCCCCGGTGTCCACCACGCCGACCACCACCAGCGCCGTGACCGCGCCGTCCACGCCACTGCTTAACGCACAGCTCGGTACGCCGGAATGGCAGCAACAACTGGGTCAGCAAGTGATGATGTTCAACCGTCAGGGGCAACAGACCGCAGAACTTCGTCTGCATCCAGCGGATCTTGGCTCTATCCAGATCAGCATGAAGATTGAAAATAATCAGGCGCAGCTGCATTTTGTGTCGGGTCACAGCGGCGTGCGCTCGGCAATTGAATCCGCCATGCCGGAACTTAAAACGGCGCTGGCAGATAATGGTATCAGCCTGGGTCAGAGCAGCGTGGGCAGCGACAGTTCGCAGTGGCAACAGGCCCAGCAGCAAAGTCAGTCCGGTTCGCAGCAAGGTAACGCGGCCAGCTGGGCGGCGTTCAACTCCGGCAGCAACACTTCTGCCAGCGATGCTTTGCCGGTTCCGGCATCGATAGCGTCACGGGTCAGCGGCAATAACAGCGTGGACATTTTTGCGTAGGAATTTGCGTAAAAGTCCACAGAATTGTTTCAGATAATTACCGACGGTCAGTTCTCCCTTAATTCAAACGGCAGAGCTGACCTTATTTATCCCGCCTATTCTGACTATTGAACAACAGGATAAGCGGGATAATCATTCTTAGAATTGACTCAGCAGTAGGGTGCTCCTCACGCCAGACTGCTCATACTTACAGGAAATCGCCTCATCCATGTCTGACTCTGCTCTCTCGGCATCGCGTAAGAAAAAGCGGCCGTTAATGATGATTCTGCTGTTACTGATTGCCATCGGAGCCTGTGGTGCGGCCGGTTACGCCTGGTGGATGTTGCACAAGCAACAATCCGGAAATGGAACACAGACGGCTGAAGTGAAAAAGCAAGAACCCCCTGCGGCACCGATCTTCCTGGCACTGGATACCTTCACCGTTAACCTGCAAACAGCGGATAACGATCCTGACCGTGTGCTGTATATCGGCCTGACCCTGCGTCTGCCGGACGAAAGAAATCGGGCTACGCTTAATGAATACCTGCCTGAAGTTCGCAGCCGGTTGCTGCTGCTGCTCTCCCGTCAGAAGACGACGGATTTAGTCAGCGAAGCCGGTAAACAACAGCTGGTTCAGGACATCAAACAGGTTCTGGACGCACCACTGGTCAAAGGTCAGCCTCCACAGGCGATCAGCGACGTGCTTTTCACTGCTTTCATACTGCGATAAACAAATTATGGGCGACAGCATACTTTCACAGGCCGAGATCGACGCGCTGCTCAATGGTGACAGTGACAGTGCAGGCGACACCACGACCGCCACACAGACTGCCGCGTCTGATGACGGTGTAAAACCTTTTGACCCTACGACGCAGCGTCGCGTTGTTCGTGAGCGGTTGCAGGCTCTGGAAATCATTAACGAGCGCTTTGCCCGTCATTTCCGTATGGGTTTGTTCAACCTCTTACGCCGCAGCCCGGACATCACCGTAGGGGCGATCAAAATCCAGCCCTACCACGAGTTTGCCCGTAATTTACCGGTGCCGACCAACCTGAACCTTATCCATCTGAAACCTCTGCGCGGTACGGCGCTGTTTGTGTTCGCCCCGAGCCTGGTCTTTATTGCAGTGGATAACCTGTTCGGTGGTGATGGCCGTTTCCCGACCAAAGTGGAAGGACGCGAGTTCACTCACACGGAACAGCGGGTGATTAAACGCATGCTCACCCTGGCACTGGATGCCTACGAAGATGCCTGGAGCGGCGTTTACAAGCTGAGCGTGGAATATGTGCGTGCCGAATTGCAGATCAAATTCACTAACATTACTTCGTCTCCCAATGACATCGTGGTGACCACGCCGTTCCATGTGGAAATCGGCGCGCTGAGCGGTGATTTCAATATCTGTATTCCGTTCAGCATGATTGAACCTTTACGTGAGCTTCTGACCAATCCGCCGGTCGAAAACTCACGCAATGAAGAAAGTCAGTGGCGTGAAAACCTGGTGAACCAGGTTCAGCAGTCTGAGCTGGAGCTGGTGGCGAATTTTGTTGAAATCCCGCTGCGCCTGTCTCAGATCCTGAAACTGCAACCGGGTGATGTCCTGCCGATTGAGAAGCCGGACCGCCTGATCGCCCACGTTGACGGCGTTCCTGTACTGACCAGCCAATATGGCACTTTAAACGAACAATACGCCCTGCGCGTTGAACATTTGATCAACCCAATTTTAAATTCTCTAGATGAGGAACAGCCCCATGAGTGACACCAATAAACCGTCTGACGCCGGATCGGATAACGTTGACGATTTATGGGCTGATGCGTTTAACGAACAACAGTCTGCGGGCGGCGCGAAAGCGTCAACTGACGGTGTTTTCGCCGCGCTGGGTGCCCAGGACGGAACCGGCAGTTTGCAAGATATCGACATGATCCTCGATATTCCGGTGAAACTGACCGTGGAATTAGGTCGCACCAAAATGACCATCAAAGAACTGCTGCGTCTTTCGCAGGGATCCGTCGTGTCGCTCGACGGTCTGGCCGGTGAGCCTCTGGATATCCTCATCAACGGTTATCTGATTGCTCAGGGTGAAGTGGTGGTGGTCGCCGATAAATATGGCGTACGTATCACCGACATCATCACGCCGTCAGAACGCATGCGCCGTCTGAGCCGCTGATGAGTCAGAATGCCGCGACGGATTCTCCGTACATTTCCGGCCCGGTAAACCACGCCACCACGCAGAGCTCCCCTCAGGCCCTGCCTGCCGGTTCCGTGCTGACGCAAGTCAGCACCGTGCTCGGCGGCATCCTGCTGCTGATCCTGTTTATTGGCTGGGTGGTTAAGCGCGCTGGTTTTGCGCCGCAGTCTAAAAATAACAAACTGCTGAAAGTGACCGCCAGTGTACAGGTCGGTCGCAGTGAAAAAGTGGTGATCGTGGAAGTCGATAATACCTGGCTGGTGCTGGGTGTGACGGCGCAAAACATCACCCCGCTGCACACACTGAGCGCGCCTCCGGCGGGACAGACGCCGGACTCAGGCACCCCCCATAACCCGCCAGCTGATTTCCGTCAGCTGATGCAGAAAATATTGAAACGTCCGGGAAAGCAGGCATGACCTTCTTGAAATCCGCCCTTACCGCTGCCCGTCAGCGCCCTGTTCGCCTGCTCACTCACCTGTGTCTGCCACTGTTACTGCTCGCCAGCCCGACGGCTTTTGCGCAATTACCGGGGATCATCAGCCAGCAGATGTCTAACGGGGCACAAAACTGGTCGCTGCCGATCCAGACGCTGGTGTTCATCACCACACTGACCCTGTTACCTGCGATGTTGCTGATGTGTACCAGTTTTACCCGCATCATTATCGTGCTGGGTTTACTGCGAAATGCGCTGGGTACGCCTTCCGCGCCGCCAAACCAGGTGCTGCTCGGCCTTGGCCTGTTTCTGACCTTCTTCGTGATGGCGCCGGTCTTCGACAAAATTTACAGCGATGCCTATCAGCCGTTCACCGAAAACAAAATCACCATGCAGGAAGCAATGGACAAAGGCGCTCAGCCACTGCGTCAGTTTATGCTGCGTCAGACCCGCGAAAGTGACCTTGCGCTGTATGCCCGGCTGGCTAACATCCCGCCACTGGCAGGGCCTGAAGCCGTGCCGATGCGTATTTTACTGCCAGCTTATGTGACCAGCGAACTGAAAACTGCTTTCCAGATTGGCTTCACCGTATTCATTCCCTTCATGATTATCGACCTGGTGGTCGCCAGCGTTCTGATGGCGCTGGGGATGATGATGGTGCCACCGGCCACCATCTCGCTGCCCTTCAAGCTGATGCTGTTCGTGCTGGTCGATGGCTGGCAATTATTACTCGGCTCTCTGGCGCAGAGTTTTTACAGTTAATTCAAAACGCCAAACTTAATGGGCGTTTTTTGCTCCTCCCCCTGCGAAGGGGGGAGGCCGGTAGGGGGTTTTACAGGCAACTTCAAATTGTGAGCTGCTATTCATACCCCACCCCTCCCCTTCGCAGGGGAGGGAGTCGCCCGTCTTCTTTTGTGAGAATTGAGTCATGACTCCTGAATCGGTAATGGCATTGGGCAATGAAGCAATGAAGGTTGCATTAGCCGTTGCTGCGCCTTTGTTACTGGCCGCGCTGGTGACCGGACTGATTGTCAGCCTGTTGCAGGCGGCGACACAGATCAACGAACAAACGCTGTCTTTCATTCCTAAAATTCTGGCCGTTGTGGCGACTATCGTGATCGCCGGGCCGTGGATGCTGAACCTGCTGCTGGATTACATCCGTACGTTGTTTACCAACCTGCCTTACATCATCGGTTAATCTATGGTTTCCTTCGACAGCACCCAGTTAGCCGGATGGCTGAGCATGTATTTCTGGCCATTGCTGCGAATTCTGGCGCTGATCAGCACCGCGCCGATCACCAGTGAAAAAGCCGTACCGAAGCGGGTGAAACTCGGTCTGGGGATGATGATCACCTTCCTGATTGCGCCTTCCCTGCCGCCGGTGGACACGCCGATTTTCTCCACGCCTGCACTGTGGCTGGCGATGCAGCAGATTATGATTGGCACAGCGTTAGGGATAACCATGCAGCTTGCGTTTGCCGCTATCCGCATGGCCGGTGAAATTATGGGTTTGCAGATGGGGATTTCGTTTGCGACGTTTTATGACCCGAGCAACCGTCTTAATACCCCGTTGCTGGCGCAGTTTTTAAACCTGCTGGCGGTGTTGCTTTTCCTGAGTTTCAACGCGCACCTGTGGCTGATTTCTTTGCTGGCCGACAGTTTCCATACCCTGCCCGTCAGCCCTAACCCGGTCAATGCAGAAGGGTTTATGGCGGTCGCCAAAGCGGGCAGCATGGTGTTCAGCGGCGGGATGATGCTGGCCTTACCGATTGTGACGTTGTTGCTGACGCTTAATATGGCGCTCGGTTTGTTAAACCGTGTAACGCCGCAGCTTTCCGTGTTCGTCATCGGTTTCCCGCTGACACTCAGCATCGGCATTCTGGCCATCAGCCTGATGATGCCGATGCTTGCCCCGTTCAGCGAGCATCTGTTCAGTGAAATTCTGGATAAGATTGTACTGATCATGAATCAGCTGGCGACTGACTGAGGGCTTAACGCCGCACCAGCAGCGCCATCACTTCATAATGCGCGGTATGCGGGAACATGTCGAAAAGCTGAACGCGCACGATGCGATAATCCGGCAATAAGGTCAGATCCTGCGCCAGCGTTTTCGCGTTACAGCTTGAATAAAGCAGGGTTTCCGGCGCCATGTGGCTCAGATATTCGCACAACGCTTTGCCGATGCCACGACGTGGCGGGTTCACCAGCACCAGATCCGGCACCTCGCCTTTGCCGGTCGCGAAACCGGTGGAATCGAGCGCCTGAAACTCGACGTTTTTCAGCCCCAGACGCGTCGCTGATTCTTTCGCGCAGGCAATCGCTTCCGCGCTGATTTCGATGCCGGTCAGTTTCATCTGCGGTGTTGCGCAGTGCAAACCAAAACCGCCCACACCACAGAACAAATCCCACATACTCCGGATATCCCCACGCGCCCTCACCCATTCCCGCGCCGTGGCATAAAGCTTTTCTGCCACCACAGGGTTGGTCTGGAAAAAGCTCTGCGGGCGGATAAACAACGGCACATGGTTAAAATTTTCTTCCAGCCGCTGCACATCAGTCAGCGCAATTTCGGTATCCCCTTCGAGGATCGCCATATGCACCGGCTGAATATTGGCGGAAATCACTTTCAGCTGCGGCAACTGCTGTTGCAGCCACGGCAGCGCTGCGCGCAGTTGCGCCAGTTTGCTGTCTGAGCGCAACACAAAGCGCAGCATTATGCCGCCGTCTTTCCGGCTCTCAGTCAGTAACAGAAATTTCAGTTCGCCGCGTTTGCGTGCGACGTTGTAAGGCGTCAGCCCGGCGCGGGCAATAAAGGTTTTGAGCAGGGGAAAGACAGCGGAAAAACTGGCCGGATACAGCGGGCAATCACACAAATCGACCGGTGTACCGTCGCGGTGCAACATGCCGAGCAAAGGACGTTCCACGCTGCCGCTGACCACCATTTTGGCTTTATTACGAAATGCACTTTCCGCACCCGTCACCGGTTCACACCATTCATCCACCGGCAGCGCTGACAACAAATCGCTGAGATCCTGCTGTTTGTCGGCTAACTGTTGTAAATAAGGTTTGTCGAGCCACTGGCAGGAACGGCAGGTTCCGGCGGTATAAAGTGCGCAATGCATGAAAATTTCCGGTCGTCAGATGCTGTAAAAACTGGCGCGCAGTTTATCACTGCGCAGCCGGAAAGACTCACTACCCGAGGCTATTTTTGGCGTGAAAAGTATCTGCGGCTGCTGGCAGGCAGATATAACACCAGCAACACCACGATATCGGGGACTTTTTGCATCAGCAGCGCATAGAGAAATTCGCCCTGTGTTCCGACGTTAAAACGAAAGATACGCGGCCTGAACCCGTCAAATGACGCGAGCAGCATGTAACCTACCACGATAACCTGACAGCCGATAAAGGCCCAACGTCCCCAGCGGCGGCCGCGCATCATGGCATAGGCGGCACGACATTCGATCAATACAATCAGCAGACTGGCCAGCATAATGAAACAGTTCAGCCAGGACTCTGCACTGACTTCGATAAAGCTCATCAGCCCTGAAAAGCCCATGGCATCGAACAGTAAAATAAATTCGAGTAAGCGCGTCGCGACAATTGCCGACGCGCCTATCATCACGGGAACAGGGATAAATGCGAATTTCACTTCCTCATGATTTCCTTATTGTTTTGAATCCTCATCCTATCCCCTAAATCATTCGTGCTGCATCAAGGTGGCAACAAAATGACAAATCGGCCAGGAAATGAGATGACGGGGATTAATTCTGCGCTGCGCGCTGTATTTCCCGCCGTCTTTGTTTTTCGGCCCGCGACATAAACCACCAGGCGATCATACCGATGATGCCGACCACCAGCAGGATAAGCGTCGCCAGTGCGTTGATTTCAGGGTTGACGCCCATACGTACGCTGGCAAATACCAGCATCGGTAACGTGGTCGCCCCCGGCCCGGCGACAAAACTGGCGATAACCAGATCGTCGAGAGACAGGGTAAATGCCAGCAACCAACCCGAAATCAGTGCCGGGAGGATCATAGGCAACGTAATAATAAAGAACACTTTCAGCGGTGCGGCGCCTAAATCCATCGCCGCCTCTTCGATGGAGTGGTCCAGTTCACGTAAACGCGCCGAGACCACGACCGCAACATAGGCACTACAAAACGTGACGTGTGCCAGCCAGATAGTGAACATGCCGCGCTCGGCCGGCCAGCCAAACGTGTGCCCCATCGCCACAAACAGCAACAGCAGCGCCAGACCGGTGATGACATCAGGCATGACCAGCGGCGCTGTCAGCATAAAAGCAAAACCGGTTGAACCGCGAAATCGCCTGAAACGTACCATGACCACAGCGGCCAGTGTACCGACCACCACGGCCATGGTGGCGGCAGCGGTCGCAATCGACAGGCTCATGCCGACGGCACTGATCATCGCCGAATCATGGAAAAGCTGAGTATACCAGCGGGTAGACCAGCCAGCCCAGACCGTGACCAGCTTCGAGCTATTGAATGAGTAAATAACCAGCATCAGCATCGGGGCGTACAAAAACGTAAAGCCGAGCACCAGAATAAGAATTCGCCACGGCGAACGAACAACCGGTAACTGATTCATTCTTTCTCTCCCAGCTCTTTGTTTTGGTATTTCTGGAACCACAGGATAGGCATGATCAGCAGCAACAGCATAACCACCGCCACTGCGGAGGCCACCGGCCAGTCACGGTTATTGAAAAATTCCTGCCACAGAACACGGCCGATCATATTACTGTCCGGCCCGCCCAGCAGTTCCGGAATTACGTATTCCCCCACTGCCGGGATGAAGACCAGCATCGAACCGGCAATAATTCCGCCTTTGGTCAGCGGCATAATCACTTTGAAGAACGTCTTCATCGGACGCGCGCCGAGATCCTGCGCCGCCTCTACCAGCGAGTAATCCATACGGGTCAGCGCGGTGTAAATCGGCAACACCATAAAGGGCAGATATGAATACACAATGCCGATATACACGGCCAGATTGGTATGCAAAATCACCAGCGGCTGGTCAATAACATGCAACCAGAGCAGCACGTTATTCAGCACACCGTTATCTTTGAGAATGCCAATCCAGGCATACACACGGATCAGGAACGACGTCCATGACGGCAGGATCACCAGCAATAACAGGATATTGCGCGTCGAGGTGCGGCTGTGCGCCACTGCCCACGCCAGCGGATAACCAATCAGCAGACACAACAGTGTAGAAACTGCCGCCACTTGCAATGATTGCAAATACGCATCGATGTACAGCGGATCCTGCGTCAGACCGATGTAATTGGCGATATTAAGAGCAATATCCAGCATGCCGTCTGACCAGGTCACCAGATCGGTATACGGTGGAATGGCACGCGCCATTTCAGCAAAACTGATTTTGAAGACAATCAGGAACGGCAATAAAAACAGCAGCAGGAACCACATCAGCGGCAGCAGGATCACCAGCTTGCGGCCATGACGCTGTTGCAGACGGCCGGTGAAAGCTTTAAATCCGCCCGGCGGTTTGCTGGCCGGAATTTCGGAGATTACAGACATTTTCATCCCCCTCAGACAGTCAGCACGACACAACTGTCGGCTTCCCAGCACAGGCGCACTTCGTCGCCCCAGGTTGGCATACCTTTGCGGAAACGGTGACCGTTCTGCAACTGCGCAGTGATCATCTGCCCGCTATGCAACCTGACGTGATAAATCGACAGGTCGCCCAGATAGGCAATGTTCACCACTTCGCCAACCGCAAAATTACAACCATCCTGCGGGACTTCTTCACACAGCATGATTTTTTCCGGGCGGAGCGCGACATACACCGGCACGCCGTCCACGACGGAAACATCCGGATCGACTTTCAGCGGATGCAACAGGCCGGGAGATGTCAGCAACAGTGCATCGTCCAGACGCTCTTTCAGCACGCCTTCAAACACATTCACTGAGCCGATAAATTCGGCGCTGAACCTGCTGGTCGGGTGCTCATAAATTTCTTCCGGCTCGCCGATTTGCACAAATTTGCCACGGTTCATGATGGCGATCCGCCCCGCCATGGTCATCGCTTCTTCCTGATCGTGAGTCACCATCACGCAGGTCGCACCGACACGCTCAAGAATATCCACGACTTCCAGCTGCATACGGTCACGTAACTTTTTATCCAGGGCACCCATCGGCTCATCCAGCAGCAATAATTTTGGCCGTTTAGCCAGACTGCGAGCCAGCGCCACGCGCTGACGCTGGCCGCCGGAAAGCTGGTGCGGTTTACGTTTGGCGTATTCCTGCATATGCACCAGGGTCAGCATTTCCGCCACACGGCTTTTGATTTCCGCAGACGGCAGTTTGTCCTGCTTCAGGCCGAACGCAATGTTTTGTTCCACGGTCATGTGCGGGAACAGCGCGTAGGACTGAAACATCATATTGATCGGGCGCTGATAGGGCGGAACCTGGGAAAGATCGATGCCATCAAGCACGATTTGTCCCTGCGTGGGCGTCTCGAAACCCGCCAACATGCGTAACAATGTCGATTTCCCACAACCGGACGCGCCGAGCAGTGCGAAAATCTCGCCTTTGTATATGGTCAGACTGACATCATCGACGGCGGCCTGGCCTTCAAACGATTTGGTCAGATTGCGGATTTCCAGCAAAGGCGTAAAGCCTTTCTGGGACTTAGGCTGCGGGCGGGGGATAGCGTCGTTCACTCAGAGAAATCTCCGGTATCAGAATAAAGCAGTTCAAATAAGCATAACAGTCAGGGGGAAAAGTGCCTGATCTGTATGCCCAAAATACAGCCGGAAACAAACGTCAGCGGCCCCGCCATCAATAAGCGGAGCCGCGTTAGCGATACTCAAAATCATTCTGGTTGCATCAAGGCGGCAAGTGAGCAAGTCCCCGGGAGCTGACTCAAGTCAGTGACCGGGGCGCGTTCACGCAGCCAACACAGAGGCAGCCTGAAGGATGAAGAGTATTATTTGCCGGTTTTGACCTTGGTCCACGAACGGGTGATCACACGGTCAATCTTCGGATCCTGAACTTTCAGGGTGAAGAGTTTCGCCTGAACATCAGCCGGTGGGTAAATGCCCGGGTTATTACGCACATCTGCGTTCACCAGTGGCGTCGCGGCTTTGTTTCCGCTGGCGTAGTAAACGGTGTTACTGATTTGCGCGATAACTTTCGGTTCCATCAGGTAATTCAGGAACTGATAGGCTTCATCCAGATTTTTAGCATCCGCCGGGATAGCAAATACATCGAAGAAGGCCAGCGCCCCTTCTTTCGGAATGCTGTACGCCACGTTTACGCCATTTTTCGCTTCTTTGGCGCGGTTAGACGCCTGCATCACATCACCGGCCCAGCCGATTGCCACACAAATGTCGCCGTTGGCCAGGTCGTTAATGTACTGAGAAGAATGGAAATAACGGATGTTCGGACGCAGTTTCAGCAGCAGATCGTTCGCCGCACCGGTGTAATCGGATGCTTTGGTGCTGTTCGGATCCAGATGCAGATAATTCAGGACGGTTGCGTAGATTTCCGCCGGCGCATCGAGGAAAGAAACGCCGCAGCTTTTTAGTTTTTCAAGGTTTTCAGGTTTGAGCACCAAATCCCAGCTGTCTACCGGGGCATCTTTACCCAGAACGGCTTTGACTTTATCGACGTTATAGCCGATACCGGTCGTCGCCCACAGATAAGGGATCGCGTATTTATTACCCGGATCATGCTGCGCCACCATCTTCAGCAGTTCAGGATCCATATTCTTGTAATTAGGCAGTTTGCTTTTATCCAGAGGCTGGAACACGCCGGCAGCCAGCTGACGTTCGAGGAAACTGGCCGATGGCACCACCAGATCGAAACCGGTACTGCCTGCCATGAGTTTGCCTTCCAGCACTTCGTTGGAATCAAACACGTCGTAAACCACTTTAATGCCGGTTTCCTTCTGGAAATCAGGCACGGTATTTGGCGCGATATAATCGGACCAGTTATAGATATGCAGCGTTTTTTCATCCGCAGACGCTGTGACGGACGCAGCCATAACCAGGCCGGCGACAACACCCGATAACCACTTTTTACGCAGGGTGAACATCCGTTACTACCTCCAAGACAGGGAATATAAAATTGAATTTGTATCATTGAGACTGATACAAAACCCTTCACACAACTGCCAGCCGACCCCCATGAAATATGCATAGGAATTCAACGTTGGCGCATACGCTGCCTGCGAATTAACCGTTTGGTTTTACGACGTAATCACGCTTGATGCAGAGTCAGAAGCATAGCGCCTGCAACCCCTGTGTACCAGCCTCCTGAGACAAAACCGGCGTTTATCGATTAATTATGCAGATTTAGTCTATACCGTCTGGCATTTTGCCTTTTAACAAAGTGAAATATCCGGCAACAACCACACAAATGCAGCATAACTTATGGCGAAAGCGGATAAAGGCAGCGGAGCCGCAATAAGCACGGCTCGCAGGAAAGGATCTTCAGAGGGGAAACAATGTCAGGAAAGAGAAAATTAATGCAACAAAGGCAGACTCACGGAAGTGACCGGCGTGCCTTCTTCTTCATCACCAAGGAACAGCAGATCATTGGCATGCGCTTCGAGAATAATCATCGACATCTGCTCTTCAGCCTGTTGCAGGAAGAAAGCAAACTGTTCTTCCGTCACACCCACCGCAATGGTCAGTGACTGGCAAACAATCAGTTTTGGCAGATTATCATCCTGAATATCCACGAATGCTTTAATGGTCAGTGAACTGGCATTAATCGAGCTCAGATCGGCAACCAACGGGATCAGCGCCGTCGGTTTGACTTCAGCCAGTGCAGAAAACAAAATCACATTATCTACGATATCGAGTTTGGCATCAAAAATGCCGTCAAAATTCTGCATATGCGGCAAATGGAGAGCCTGACAGGAATCACACTCGAAAAAAGAGATGCCCAACTGATCCAGCCAGCGCCGTAGCTGCGCTAAATCAGGGACGATGAGCGAATCCATAAAATGCCTCACGAGTTCAACACAACGAAAAAAACAACCCCTTCGTAACGTCAACGGCATTACGAAGGGGTCATAGCTTACGGAATATTGCCAGTTAGCGCTACGATCATTACCGGGTTGATGCTCATTAACGCGATGAAATAAGAATTACCCGCCGGATTTCAGACGAAATCCCGGTCGCGCCCTTTGCTCAATGTAGTCAATCATCATACCGGCGATATCCAGACCGGTGGTGGCTTCAATCCCTTCCAGCCCCGGCGAGGCATTCACTTCCATCACCAGCGGCCCGCGGTTTGAGCGTAAAATATCAACACCGGCCACGTCCAGCCCCAGAGTCTGCGCGGCTTTAACAGCAATATCTTTCTCCTGCGGCGTAATTTTGACATTGGTGGCCGTTCCGCCGCGATGCAGGTTCGAGCGAAAATCACCCGGCTTAGCCTGACGCTCAATCGCCCCTACTACTTTTTTGCCCACCACCAGACAACGAATATCGCGCCCTTCTGCTTCACGAATATATTCCTGAACCAGAATATGCGCGTTCAGACCGCGAAATGCATCGATGACACTTTCCGCCGCCTGCCGGGTTTCTGCCAGCACGACACCAATCCCCTGCGTACCTTCAACCAGCTTCACCACCAGCGGCGCACCACCGACCAGCGCAATCAAATCGGCAGTGTCATCCGGTGCATTGGCAAAACCGGTCGTTGGCAGATCAATCCCTTCGCGCGCCAGAATCTGCATGGAACGCAATTTATCGCGCGCCCGGGTGATCGCCACTGATTCATTAAGCGGAAAACTGCCCAGCATTTCAAACTGGCGCAGCACTGCCGTGCCATAAAAGGTGATCGCCGATCCAATTCTGGGGATAACAGCATGGTATTTATCCAGCTGATGCCCGCGATAATGCACGCTGGGCGCAGCGGGATTGATATTCATGTAGCAGGACAGCGGATCGATAATGTCGATTTCATGTCCGCGTGCTTGCGCCGCTTCCTTCAGGCGCTTACACGAATACAACGACCCGTCACGGGAAAGAATTGCAATTTTCATCCGACACTCCGTCGCCGTTTAGCGTGTTGCCCAACCTTGCCTGTGCAGTGCGTCCAGCATAAACGGACGCTGTTCCTTTTTGAGGGTACGAATAATCAAATCACTCCAGGTATCGCGTCGCGCATTGCTGTCGCGCTGCAGATAATACGCCGATAAAGCCTCGTCATATTGCGCCAGTTGCTCTTTATCTACCGGGTGATAGCTGTTTTCATGCACCAGCAAAGACTGCGGCATACGCGGCTTAACCTGATGATCCTGCGCGGGTGTTCCGATACAAAGACCAAACAAAGGCATTACAAATTTTGGCAGTTTCAGCAAATTCACGACATCTTCCACCTGGTTACGGATACCGCCGATAAACACGCCGCCAAGCCCCAGGGATTCAGCAGCGATCATGGCATTCTGCGCCATCAGCGCGGTATCTACACAGCCTAATAGTAACTGTTCAGCCAGGCCGAGTTCAGCCTCGGGATTGATCTGCAAATTACGATTGAAATCGGCGCAGAAAACCCAAAATTCAGCCGCGCTGGCGACGTATTTCTGCCCGCCGGTGTACTGCACCAGAACCTCACGCATCGCAGGATCGGTAACGCGGATAATGGAATAACATTGCAGAAAGCTTGAAGTCGAAGCAGCCTGCGCGGCGGCAATAATGGCTTCGCGTTGCTCGTCCGAGACCGGCTGATGAGTAAACGCACGGATGGAGCGGTGCGAGCGCAGAAGATCGATGGTCGGCGTCATTAAAAAATTCCTGAACGGGCGGTAAATGAAAAAGGTTTTATCAATCATTCATGCTGTGAGCACGGTTTGCAAGGCTTGCAGTATGAATTGATGCAACAATGTGTGGTGACCAGAAATCACTGCCGGTTCATTCAGATAGGTCAAAGGTATCGGACTGACAGGTAATTCCTGCTTTTTTTTATGATCTGCAACAGGCATAGTATCGACATCAAAAAGGTGATGTGGATAACAAAAAACAAACATTTCCTTTTCATTTATCTCGTTGGCATTAACAAAGGAGTCTCCATGTTTGCAGTAATTTTCGGACGTCCTGGCTGTCCTTATTGTGTACGCGCAAAGGAGTTGGCTGAAAAACTGACTGAAGAGCGTGATGATTTCAACTTCCGCTACATCGATATCCACGCGGAAGGCATCACTAAAGCCGACCTTGAAAAAACCGTGGGTAAACCGGTTGAAACCGTTCCGCAGATTTTCCTCGATCAGAAACACATCGGCGGCTGCACTGATTTCGAAGCCTATGCCAAAGAGCATCTGGCACTGTTCAGTAACTGAACTGAAAAATAAAGACATACACACAGCAAAAAGGCGCTCACTGAGCGCCTTTTTTATGGTTTCAGGTTTCAGTCATGCCTGAACTGCCGGTAAACAACCACCAGCAACTGAACCAGCATGGCGCCCAAAACGCACCAGAATATTGCGCTGGTGGCATACGCCAGTTCCTGAAACAGCGGACGAACGCGTGGATAAAAAGCCATACGCAATAAGAAACACACAGGGATAGAAGCCAGACCACCAATAAAAGACGAAAATATCGCCGAATCACGGGAAATCAGAGCGGTAATCACCCCCGGCAGCAGAAATAATAACAGACCATATTCTGGACCGGGCGCGACACTTATAACAATTACCCAACCATTTTTTAATAAAATAAATATAATTAAGAAAATTATGCAACAAATTACAGCCGCAAATACGTTTCGCCAAAGGGCCATTTTCTTCCTCCTTAAAGTTGGCGAGATTTCACAGGTTAACTGCAGCACCAATGTGTTCTTTATTACCTGTCAGAGCCTTCTGGCTCATTTCCCTGACGTGCCACGCACTCCCGCGAAACACAAAAAAAGCTTTCAGAATATTTATACGGGCTTTTCTCTGGCTGAACCGGCGTTCTATGACTAAAATGACGCCCGAAACCCACTTTTCCACGCCACTGACATCGGCGACAGAGGGTGTGAGTTTGAGTAGGAATATACCGTTTCTGAATTTATCCTTTACATTCTCCTATATCAAGAATTTGTTGGTAAACAATAAGTTATCCTTGTGAATATAAACGTCGCTAGTTTGTTAAACGGGAATTACATCCTGTTATTATTTGTAGTTTTAGCACTCGGTCTGTGCTTGGGGAAAATTCGTCTGGGTTCCGTTCAGCTCGGAAATTCTATTGGCGTATTAGTGGTTTCGCTGCTTTTGGGTCAGCAGCATTTCAGTATCAATACTGAAGCGCTCAACCTGGGCTTTATGCTGTTTATTTTTTGCGTAGGCGTCGAAGCAGGGCCAAACTTTTTTTCCATTTTCTTCCGTGATGGCAAAAATTATTTCATGCTGGCACTGGTGATGGTTGGCAGCGCCATGTTACTGGCCCTCGGACTCGGACGCGTATTCGGCTGGGACATCGGCCTCACCGCCGGTATGCTCGCCGGGTCGATGACGTCAACCCCGGTTCTGGTGGGTGCCGGAGATACACTGCGTAATACCATGGGCGGCAACAAACTGCTTGGTCCTGAACTGGATAACCTGAGCCTCGGCTACGCCCTGACCTATCTCATCGGTCTGGTCAGCCTGATTTTCGGCGCTCGTTATCTGCCAAAGCTGCAACATCAGGATCTGCCCACCAGCGCCCAGCAAATCGCGCGCGAGCGTGGCCTGGATACCGACAGTAAACGTAAAGTCTATCTGCCGGTGATCCGCGCCTATCGCGTCGGACAAGAACTGGTCGCCTGGGCAGATGGCAAAAACCTGCGCGAACTGGGGATCTATCGCCAGACGGGTTGTTACATCGAGCGTATCCGCCGTAACGGTATTCTGGCGACTCCGGATGGCGACGCGGTATTACAGGTGGGCGACGAGATCTCACTGGTCGGCTATCCGGACGCACATTCACGCCTCGATCCGAGTTTTCGTAACGGCAAGGAAGTTTTTGACCGCGACCTGCTCGATATGCGCATCGTGACCGAAGAAGTGGTGGTTAAGAATAACCACGCGGTCGGCAAGCGTCTGAGTCAGCTGAACCTCACCGATCAGGGCTGTTTCCTTAACCGCGTGATCCGCAGCCAGATTGAAATGCCTATTGACGACAGTATCGTGCTGAATAAAGGCGATGTGTTGCAGGTCAGCGGCGATGCAAAACGGGTGAAAAGCGTGGCTGAGCGTATCGGGTTTATCTCGGTACACAGTCAGCTCACCGATTTGCTGGCCTTCTGCGCCTTCTTTATTGTCGGCCTGATGATCGGTCTCATCACTTTCCAGTTCAAAAACTTCAGCTTCGGCATCGGTAACGCTGCCGGGTTATTGTTCGCCGGGATCATGCTCGGCTTCCTGCGTGCTAATCACCCTACTTTCGGTTATATCCCGCAGGGCGCGCTGAACATGGTGAAAGAGTTTGGCCTGATGGTCTTTATGGCGGGTGTCGGCTTAAGCGCAGGCGCGGGTATCAATAACGGTCTTGGCGCGGTAGGCGGTCAGATGCTCATTTCCGGCCTGATTGTCAGCCTGGTGCCGGTGGTGATTTGCTTTATCTTCGGGGCATACGTTTTACGCATGAACCGCGCTTTGCTGTTCGGAGCCATTATGGGCGCACGTACCTGCGCCCCGGCAATGGAGATCATCAGCGACACGGCACGCAGTAACATTCCGGCACTCGGTTATGCAGGAACTTATGCCATTGCTAACGTATTACTGACGCTCGCCGGTACGTTGATCGTTATCATCTGGCCGGGGGCATGACGTAACCTGTTGAACAATAATGTGGCAAAAAAAAATCAATCCCTTTTTTAAATTTTTGCCACATCATACGAACTTTTAACGTTAGCCAGAGTCTTAATTAGTGCCACTGCTTTTCTTTGAAGTCCCCAAATTTGGAGAGCCCGTCAATCCCGCCTGTTTAGGTTCAAGATTGCCGGGTTTTTTCTTTTCTGCTTTACAAAACAAACCTTTACTGCTTATTTCTCGTTTTCAATCACCCGCACCAGCGTTCCGTCGATGTCGATCATCGCGCCCATTCTCAGCCCGGATGGCTGCATGGTTGGCAGGTGGATACGCGGATGAGCGGTGTCGTCCTGCCCTATTCCGGCAGCAATTAAAGCATCAAAAAAATCACCGGCATTATCGACACGCAGACAGCAACTGAACCAGCTGGTGAGCGGATCAACGTCCGTATGCAGGAAAAACTCCAGCGTAATCGTGCCGCGGGCCATGATCAGCCAGCCGTCATCAACATACGTCGTGGTGAATCCAAAACTGCTATAAAAACGCTGGGTTTTTTCGAAATCACGTGAAGGAAGATTGGGTGTGGCGTAATCCGTCATCCTGGCCTCAGTGGTGTGTTGAATGTCACGCCATGATGCCTGAGCAAAAAGGATGAGGAAAGAGAAGGTCTTAACTATGTCATTCCCTGCCAACAGGCAGGGAATCAGACACATGAGACGCGGAGCTCCGGAATTAAAGGGGCATGGCGTTTTTATCAGAACGGATACATCAGACCGGTAGCAACCTTGTCCTCGGGTTATTACATGATCCGCTCGAGATGTTGGCCTTTTCCCCCCAGACGTCCGTCGGTCTGATTCCATTCCTTCTCGTACGCCTGATAAGCAAATATAAAGGCCTGATGACCGTCTTCAAATAACTGATCGGGGCGTTTATGCCAGCCGGAATAAGCATCGTAGCGTAAAATCTCATAGCCGCCCGCAACCGGATGTAAAAGGTAGGTGTAGTGTTCACAAAATTCCGGTGCATAAGGAATATCTTCCCGCGCTTCCAGTGTGATAAACAAACCGCCGAGGCGTAATTTAATCATTGATATCCTTTTTCATGATCCACAACCTGGTGGTTTGAGTGGCGGTCACATAAGCCGTCTCAGCGACACAATGCATCCCCTGACGCTGATAAAAGCCGATAGCGGGCAGATTACTTTGCAATACGTCCAGCCAGAGAACGGGCTGATGATGATTTTTTGCCACGCGTTCAGCGAAAGCGAAAACGTCCGTCCCCAGGCCGCGCGAACGGTTCTCTGGCGTGAAATACAATTTGCATAACTTCGCCCCCCGGCCTTCTGCACCATCCGGCGACACATTAAAATGCAGCTTAGCGAAACCGATGGCCTCCCCCTTATCCTGCGCAACCAGCCAGCAATAATCATGGCTTTTAAGGCTACGGGCTATCACCTCATCACCAAAATCTTCCGCCAGGAAAGCATCCAGCTCTTCATCGTTTTGCCATAAACCACCAAAATAATGGCGATACGTTTCCCGCCCCAGACGCTGCAACAGGCGTAAATCGCCAACTCTAGCTTCACGAATCTCCATTATGACACCTTTTGTGAAATCATTCGTTACATCTGCCTGTCGTCCCGCAACAGGGTAAGACAGCCGGCTTAAGGCTTCCTTAAGTTCTTCTCTTTACACTCTATTTCATCGTGAAACTATACCGTTATTCAATGAAAGCGGATATTCAGACGATGCACCCTTTACCTGCCGGACAGCACAAATTAACGTATTTGAAATTTTTTTGTGCTGTCAGCGCTTTCCCGGATTCTTTTGATGGCTATTTTGGCCTGTATAACTGAGGGTAGTATTATGGAGCAACTAAATCATTTGGTTTTTCTATGGATTAACGCGACACCGGCTTCACCGAAAGCGCTGATTCACCTTGCTACTTTTCTGGCCAATGACCTGATTATGATTGTCCCCCTGTTGATTATCGGCTTGTGGCTGTGGGGTCATCAGGAACGTATCGGTCAGCAGCGTGAGATGATCAGCAAGACAGCTATTGCGCTCCTTTTTGCGATGACAACGGCTAAAACGTTTTCTATGTTATTTCCGCATGCCCGTCCTTTTGTGGAAGGTGTTGGTTATAACTTCCTGCATCATTCACCGGACGACTCCTTCCCGAGTGATCACGGCACGGCCAGTTTCACCTTCGCACTGGCCTTTCTGTTCTGGCACCGACTCTGGTCAGGTGCGTTACTGATGGTAACCGCCTTATCGATCGCCTGGTCACGCATTTACCTTGGCGTGCACTGGCCGCTGGATATGGTGGGCGGGTTCCTGGTCGGTATGCTGGGTTGTCTGTTCGCGCAACTGGTGTGGAATTTGTTCGGCGAACCGATTAACGCGCTGATGTGTAAGGTTTACCGTTTCGGTTTTGCGTTCCCGATAAAAAAAGGATGGGTTCAGCACTGATCGGCTCCCCCGTTCAAAGCAAAAAAAACGAGGCCACCTGCGCCTCGTTTTTTTATGTCGGCAGATGATTATTTACCGAAGATGCTGCCCCACAACCCACTGATTTTCATCATCACAAAGTCCCAGATACGGCCAATAAAACCGGTTTCTTTCACTTCCTGCAATGCCACCAGAGGACGCTGTTCGATAACCTTGCCGTCCAGACTGAAATCGACCGTACCGACCACCTGATTTTTCGCCAGCGGTGCCTCAAGCTGCGCATTAGTCAGATGGAAGCTGGCCTTGAGATTTTTCAGCTGGCCTTTCGGCATTGTCAGCGAGGCATTTTCAGCCACGCCGAGCGGCACCATTTTCTCATCGCCAAACCAGACGCGCTGACTGGTAAAGGCATCACCCGCTTTAATCGGCGTGAGTGTTTCGTAGAAACGGAACCCCCAGGTCAGCAGGCTTTCGCTTTCGTTGAAGCGGATCCGGTCACTTGGTGCGCCCATCACCACGGCAATTAAACGCATGCCGGTAGAATCGCTGGCAGACGAAACCAGATTATAACCCGCACCTGATGTGTATCCGGTTTTGATGCCGTCAACGTTCAGGCTGGAACTCCACAACAGGCGGTTGCGGTTAATCTGCTTGATATGATTGAAGGTGAATTCTTTTTCTTTGTGCAGTGCATATTCATCCGGCGTATCGCGGATAAGCGCCTGCGACAACAGGGCCATGTCAGTGGCGGAGGTATATTGTCCGTCAGCATCCAGTCCGTGAACGGTTTTGAAATGCGTGTTTTGCAGCTTTAGTTGCTCAGCATAGCGATTCATCAGGTTGACGAATGAATCCTGGCTACCCGCCACAAAATCGGCCAGCGCAATACTGGCATCGTTACCTGACTGGATCACGATACCTTTGTTAAGCTCAGAAACCGGTACATGATCGCCCGGTTTGAGGAACATCAGGGAGGAGCCGCGCAGCACCGGGTTGCCGGTTGCCCAGGCATCATTACCGACGGAGACCAGATCATCAGATTTGATTTTGCCGGATTTGATCGCCTGTCCGACCACATAGCTGACCATGATTTTACTCAGGCTTGCCGGGTCAAGACGCGCATCGGGATTAGATTCCGTCAGGATCTTCCCGCTGTTGTAATCCATAAGCACCCAGGATTTGGCATTAATCTGAGGTGCGACCGGGGCGTTATCCGCCTGAGCGGCAGGAAGCGCCAGCAGCAAAACTCCACCGCCCAGCGCGTAAATGAAAGTCCGTTTGAATTGGGAAGAAATTGTCATAGGTATCAGCGCTTTTGTCCGGGTAATTGAAATTTATCTTATCTTTCAATCAGATTGTGCAACTCTGTCAGGTGTAGAACCTACTGCTTTCCGGGTCGGGAATAAACCTAAATAGTGTAAAGATCTTAAGAATAGTAGAAATTTCCGCTGCTTGCGCAAATCCAACTGGCGATAAAACCAGCAGTAAGCACTTGACCATTTCATTCAGATGGGACAGTTTATCTGTAAATAGCATACAAAATATCTATATCAATAAAGGGCTTATTCACCACGTTTCCCTCCGCGGCTGAACAGGTACAGGGCATCAATGACAGGTCTGTTGTTAAAAGCGCTGACTGGCGCACTGGTCGTGATTCTGATCGGCGTATTGTCTAAAACCCGCAACTATTACATTGCCGGTCTGGTTCCGCTGTTCCCCACGTTTGCCCTGATCGCCCATTATATTGTCGGCACAGAACGCAACATTGAAGCGCTGCGCACCACCATTATTTTTGGACTGTGGGCGGTGATCCCTTACACAGCGTATCTGATTTCTTTGTATTTTTTCATCGGCTCAATGAAACTGCACTACGCCCTGTTCGGTGCTGTGGTCTGCTGGTCACTGGCAGCATGGTTACTGATAAGCCTGTGGACGCGCTTTCATGCCTGATGAAGACCGCGTGACAATATCAGTCATAAAACCCTCAGGATGTAAACTTGCATGAGGCTGCTTGCATTCCGCTGAATGACGTCTGGCACAACCTGAAGTGGTCATGCTGCACGCATTTGCAACAGACTGCATGCTGAGGGTTACAGCCAGAAATCACGGATAAAATCTTCGTTTTCACGCGTCAGTTCGTCCCGGATAAAATCAATGAACTGACGCAGTGAGGCCGGGCGTCGTTTACCGGCCGGTGACTGCAACTGCAACGTGCGCTGGCTGAGTTGCTCAATGTTGACCGGTTTAACGCGTAACCTGTCGCGGCGCGCTTTGTACATAATGGAAAAATGGCTGCATGCCGCAATCGCGCCCGGCGTCTGTACCATAAAATCGTACAGGGTGGAAAAACGGTTACAACTCACCGCAGGCTCAAGAAAAATGCCATTCATCCGGCAGGATAAATCAAACAACTGGCGAATGGTGCTGCCCTGCTCGTTCATCGCCAGCGGGTACGGATGCAAATCCGTCAACTGCACCTCAGTTTCCGCCAGCGGATGATCCGGACGCATCACCATCCGCACCGGTGCGGGGAAAGACGCCAGAATATCCACGCCGCGCTCCGCCGCCAGACTGAACTGCAACGCCAGATCCACTTCGCCGTTGTGGATCATCTCTGACACTTCTACCGCCGTGCCGACGTTGAGATAAAACATCACCCCCGGGTTGTTCAGCCGGAACTGTGAAAACAGTTGCGGCAACAAATCAAACGCCAGTCCGTCAGTGCAGGCCATACGGATCACCGTGCGGCGCACCGCGTTCAGCCCCTGAATTTCTGCAATGGCGTGCTCCATCTCCATCATGCTTTTGCGCACATGGTTTTCCAGAATCTGTCCGGCATCGTTGAGCACCATACCCCGGGCATGGCGCTCAAACAGCGGTGCGCCGATACGTTCTTCAAGGCGCTGGATCTGGCGACTGATGGCAGAGACGGCGACAAATAATTGCCTGCTCGCCGCACTCAGCGAACCGGTATTTGCCACCACCAGGAAATAGCGAATTTCCGTACTTTGCATAACCGTCTTGCCTCATAACTGTGCAAACCAGCATTACAATAAAAGCAACGCTAAGTTGCAATTATTATTATTGTGGCAACGCTTGCGCAGCGCTTAGAGTGAAACTGCTAAAAAAACCAACAATAAATCCTCAAAACATTTAAAAGCAGGTTATTCATGACAGCGGAAAATATCGTAGAACAGGCATTAGCCTGGTTTGATCAGGGTGAATATAAACGAACGTTGGCACGCAGGGTGGCTATTGCCACTGAAAGCCAGAGTCAGCTGCGTGATGCAGAACTGGCGCGTTATCTGGATGAAGAGATTAAACCGGCACTTTCAGCGATGGGTTTCAGCCTGCTCAGCATTGAAAATCCTCATGCCGTCAACCGACCTTTCCTGATTGCTACACGCATCGAAGACAGCAAATTGCCTACCGTACTGAGCTATGGTCACGGCGACGTGGTGTTCGGTGACGATGAGAACTGGCGCAGTGATCTGTCGCCGTGGGTGTTGAAAGAGGAAGGCGATCGCTGGTACGGACGCGGCAGCGCCGATAACAAAGGCCAGCACAGCGTCAACATTGCGGCACTTGAACAAATCTTTAAAGCACGCGGCGGGCGCCTCGGCTTTAACTGCAAACTGCTGTTTGAAATGGGTGAGGAAATCAGCTCTCCCGGGCTGGCAGAACTTTGCCGCGACTATTATGACGAACTCAGCGCCGATATTTTTCTGGCATCCGACGGCCCGCGCCTGAGCGCTGCACGTCCAACGTTGTTTCTGGGTTCGCGCGGTGCGGTAAATTTCCGTCTGAGTATCCATGCCCGCGACAACGCCTATCACTCCGGTAACTGGGGCGGTCTGCTGACCAATCCCGGCATCCAGCTTGCCAATGCGCTGGCCTCGCTGGTGAATCAACAGGGTCAGTTACAGGTGGCAGCGCTTAAACCTCCTGCTGTCAGTGATGCAGTGCGGGAAATTCTCAGTGATGTTGAGGTCGGGGGTGACAAAAACGATCCGCAAATCGACCCGGACTGGGGCGAGGCCGGGCTGACACCCACCGAGCGTTTATATGCCTGGAATACGCTGGAAGTACTGTCATTCCTGACCGGCAATCCGCAGCGTCCGATGAACGCCATCCCCGCCAGCGCTACGGCGGTCTGTCAGTTGCGTTTTGTGGTTGGCACTGACTGGAAAAACCTGACAAAACATGTCCGTGATCATCTACATGCGCACGGTTTCCCGCAGGTAGAAGTGGAATTTATGCGTGGTTCGCCGGCCACCCGTTTTGACCCGACCGACCCGCTGGTGGGCTGGGCGCTGGATATCATGCAGCAAGCCACCGGCAAAAAACCGGCACTGCTACCGAACCTCGGCGGTTCACTGCCCAATGACGTCTTTGCCGATATTCTCGGCCTGCCGACGTTATGGGTGCCGCATTCCTATCCGGCCTGTGGTCAGCATGGCGTCAACGAACATATGCTGCTTTCCGTCGCACGCGAAGGGCTGGCAATCATGACCCACCTGTTATGGGACTTCGGTGAGCACGGCACCGCCCTGCTCGCTCAGCACAGTGATCATGCCGGAGGTGCCCGATGAGCCAGTTAACGGCTTCACCCAACGCAACAGGCAATGCGGCAGATAAACCGGGCCTGATGAAAACCCTTTTTGCGACCTGTATCGGTAACGCGCTGGAATGGTTTGATATCGCGATTTACGGTTTTTTCGCCAGCTATATTGCTCATGCCTATTTCCCGACATCCGACCCGACCGTTTCCCTGTTACTGACATTCGGCAGCTTCGGCGTGTCATTCCTGATCCGCCCGCTCGGTGCCATTGTGCTGGGCGCTTATGCGGACAGGCACGGGCGCAAAGCCTCGTTGCTGTTATCCATTAGCCTGATGATGGCCGGCGGCCTGATCATCGTGATCACGCCGTCTTACGGCACTATCGGCATGGTGGCTCCGCTGCTGATTCTGGCGGCTCGTCTGATCCAAGGTTTTTCAGCGGGTGGCGAATTCGGCAGCTCTACGGCTTTTCTGGTCGAACACTTCCCGGAACGCAAAGCATTTATCGCCAGCTGGCAATTCGCGACACAGGGTGCGAGTACACTGCTGGCATCAGCATTCGGACTGGGCTTATCGGCAGTGCTGAGTGAAACACAACTTCAGGACTGGGGATGGCGGATCCCGTTTATCTTCGGACTGCTGATCGGGCCGGTGGGTTTGTATATCCGCCGCCATATCCGGGAATCGGACAGTTTCAGCAAGGCCAGGAAAACCGCCTCGCCGTTGAAAGAAATCGTGCGGGCGCAAAAAGGTCTGTTCTTTACCGCGATTGGTCTGATGGTGGTCTCTACTGCCATTAACTATATGCTCAACTACGTGCCGACGTACGCGACCAAAACGCTGCATTTACCCGCGTCGGCGGGGTTCAGCGCCACGCTGGCAGCCGGGATTATCCTGACAGTAGTGACACCGGTGATGGGATTGTGGGCGGAGAAAATTGGCCGTCTGCCGCTGATGTGGGGGTCGCTTATTTTGCTGTTGCTGACCGTGTATCCGGCGTTCTGGCTGATGCTGCAACATACCTCCGCGATGTCCTTGCTGTTGCTGATAAGCTGGCTGGCACTGCTGAAATCGGTGTATTTCTCCACCGTGCCGTCGATGATGGCTGACCTGTTCCCGATCACCACCCGCGCCAGCGGCATGGCGATCAGCTACAACGTCGCCGTAACCGTGTTCGGTGGATTTGCGCCCTTCATCTGTACATTGCTGATTTCCGCCACCGGCAGCAGTCTGGCACCGGGCTACTATCTGATGATGGTGGGTTTGCTCAGCGTCTGGGCATTGTTCAGGGCGCAAAGAACCCAGCACTGAGGGATCTGACAGGCTGAATCTGAGGCGGGCTAAAATGGCCCGCCTTTTTTATTGACTTAATCCTTCAACGGCTAAGTCTGCGGTGCCACTTTCAGTAATTTGCCGTCACGATCGTCAGTCAGTACATAAACAAATCCGTCAGTACCCACCTGCACTTCACGAATACGTTCCTTGCGGTCACTGAGTAAACGCTCTTCATGTGTGACTTTCTCCCCGTCGAGTGTCAGGCGGATCAGCGACTCTGACGCCAGCGCGCCGACAAACAGCGAGTTTTTCCATTGCGGGAATTTCTGCGCATTATAAAACGCCATGCCACTTAATGCCGGTGAAACTTTCCAGTAATAAATCGGATCTTCCGCGCCTGCTAACGTGGTGCCTTTGGCCTCCGGGATCGGCTGTCCGGAATAGTTGATCCCGAATGTCGCCAGCGGCCAGCCGTAGTTTTTACCGGCTTTCGGCAGATTCACTTCATCGCCGCCGCGCGGACCATGTTCGGTTTCCCACAACGCGCCGCTCCACGGATTAACCGCCAGCCCCTGCGGATTACGATTACCGTAGGTCCAGATTTCCGGTTTCGCACGTTTGTCGTGAACAAACGGGTTGTCCTGCGGCACCCCGCCTTCCGCTGTCAGACGTAAAATTTTGCCTTGCAACTGGTTGAGATGCTGCGCGTTAATGCGCTGGTTATTGTCACCGGTGGACAGAAAAATATTGCCCTTGTCATCAAATGCAATACGCCCGCCGAGATTAATGCCGCTTTGTAAGGCCGGTTGCTGAACAAATATGACCTTAAAATCTGCCAGGGTTTTATTGTCCGCCGACAATGTGCCATAACCCAGGGCGGCATGTGGTTCACCCTTTTCTCCCGGTTGCGCAAATGACAGATACACCCGGCGGTTACTGTCAAAATCAGGCGATAAGCGCACGTCCCACAAACCGGCCTGTCCTGCGACCCAGACGGCCGGTACACCGTTCAACGGCGCAGACAATCCTGAGTCCGGCTTCCACAGCCGCAGTTGTCCGCTGCGTTCGGTAATCAATGCCCCCTGATTATCGGGTAAAAAAGCCAAAGACCAGGGGTGATCGAGCCCCCTGGCCAGTTCCGTTACCTGTGCGCCGGCCAGCGGCGGTGGAACGGGGGATTTCGGGGCGGCACAGACGTGGGTGGTTAACATCATCGCTATAAAAGCAGGCAGTAATGTGTCGCGCAAAGAAAATGGCATAGCGCTTCTCCCGAAGTGATTTTTGCAGGTGAAGAGGAAAACATGAGAATCACAGACAAAATTCAGTTTAGGCCATGTCCCTGATTTTGCTCAGCGGTTGCGTACGGCTATAACCTACAGGAATAACAGCGCTGCGAAATATAATAACAACAAGGCATTCCCTCTTTTGTAACATACCGGTAAACTGCCCTCACAGAATAGACGTCCAGACAGACAGACTTCTGCACATCCTCAATCTGGAAAGCCGCATTGCCTTCCCGGATTTACGCCCAAAAACACCAGAAAAAACATCGCGTCCGACGGAGCTGTTCAATAATGAAAAAAATATCCGCCTCCCTGCTGGCATTAAGCCTGTTTTCCGCTCTGCCGGCGTTCGCTGCCGGTGAAACACCCGCGCCGGTTCCTGCGGTTATTGCTCAGCACAACGGTCCTGTGCGCATTGCGGTTATCCGTAATCTGGGCTCCGACGATAACACCACGCAGTTTCTGGCCGGTGCCATTAAACAGGGACGCGCGCTTGGCTTTAAAGTGGATACTTTCCTCAGTAATGGCGATGACGCGAAATTTCAGGATTTCGTTAATCAGGCTATTAGCCAGAAATACGACGGTATTATCCTGTCACAGGGGCGCGGCCCGTATTCTGAGGCGCTGGTGAAACGCATCGCGGCAGCGGGTATTGCGGTGTCCGCATTTGATACCGAAGTGCCGGAAAACATTCCTGGCGTTACGGTCACCCGCCAGGACGATGCCTCGCTGGCGAAAGCATCTGTTGGTCAGCTGGTGAAAGATTTCAACGGTAAAGCCAATATCGTCAAATTGTGGGTGGCCGGTTTCCCGCCAATGGAACGCCGCCAGAAAACCTACGAAGCGATTTTGAAAGAGAATCCGGGCATTCATCAACTGGAATCTATCGGCGCAGTCTCTTCTGATGTGCAGGGCGATACCGCAAACAAAGTCGGTGCAATTCTCGCCAAATATCCGAAAGGGCAAATTGACGCTATCTGGGGTGCATGGGATGCCTTTAGTCAGGGCGCATATAAGGCGCTGAAAGAAAATGGCCGTACCGAGATTAAACTTTACAGCATCGATGTGTCGAACCAGGATTTACAGCTGATGCGCGAAAAAGACAGCCCGTGGCAGATGACGGCTGCGGTGGACACACAGCTGATTGGTGCGGTTAACCTGCGAATTGTGGCACTCAAAATTGCCGGCGAGAAAACCCCGGCAACCTATGAATTCCCGGCGCAGACAATTCCGCAATCTTTGCTGCTTAGCCAGCCGGACGGCATCAACGTGACCGGACTGAGCAAAATCATTCCTGGCTGGGGTAAATCTGCAGATTTCACCGCACCGTGGTTTGCGACGCTGGAAGCCAAATACAAAAAATAATCCCCTGGACCTCCCGGAAACGGGAGGTTTTTTCAGCATTTTACGGGTCTATATCAGGCGCTTCCCCTCACTTTTCCCGCTCAACATTCCCCCGTTTGCCTTGTGCGATCACAGAAATAAAGAAACATAAATTCAGAAACAAAAATCTCAATAGCCGCAGACCCCCGCCAACCGTTAAAAACGTACTCTCCCTTTTCATATGGACATTCACGCAATGAGTACAGAAATCCTTTCGGTCAAGGAAAAGATTGGATACGGATTAGGTGACGCCGCCAGTCATATCATTTTCGATAACGTCATGCTCTACATGATGTTTTTCTATACCGATATTTTCGGCATTCCGGCGGGTTACGTCGGTACAATGTTCCTGCTGGCCCGCGCACTGGACGCGATCTCGGACCCGTGCATGGGATTACTGGCAGACCGTACCCGCACGCGCTGGGGAAAATTCCGCCCTTATGTGCTCTTCGGCGCCATTCCTTTTGGCATCGTCTGCGTATTCACCTACACCACGCCGGAGCTAAGCATGACCGGCAAAATGATTTATGCCGCCATCACATATACCCTGCTGACGCTGATGTATACCGTGGTCAATATTCCTTATTGCGCTCTCGGCGGTGTGATTACCTCTGACCCGGCGCAGCGGATTTCGCTGCAATCGTACCGCTTTGTTCTCGCCACGGCAGGCGGCATGCTAAGTACCGTGCTGATGATGCCGCTGGTTAACTTTATCGGCGGTGAAAATAAAGCGCTCGGTTATCAGGGCGGGATTGCGGTACTGGCGATTGTCGCTGCCGTGATGCTGGCGATTTGTTTTGCCACGACCAAAGAACGTATTGACCCGGGCAAACCGACCGGCACCATGCGCGAAGACTTACGTGACATCTGGCACAACGACCAGTGGCGTATTGTCGGCCTGCTGACCATCCTCAATATCATGGCGGTCGCGGTTCGCGGCGGCGCCATGATGTATTACGTGACGTACATTCTCGGCAATCCGGTGCTGTTCGCCTGGTTCCTTGGCGTGTATTCCGTCGGCAACCTGATCGGCAGCGCACTGGCGAAGCCGCTTACCGACTGGAAATGTAAGGTCAGCGTTTTCTGGTGGACTAACGCCATTCTGGCGGTTCTGAGCATCGGCATGTTCTTCCTACCTGTTCACGGCAGCGTTGTGATGTTTATCTTTATCTTTATTATCGGCGTCCTCCATCAGCTCGTGACCCCGATTCAATGGGTAATGATGTCTGACACTGTCGATTACGGTGAATGGAACGACGGAAAACGCCTCACGGGTATCAGCTTTGCAGGCACTCTGTTTGTGCTGAAACTCGGTCTGGCACTGGCTGGTGCCATGATCGGCTGGATGCTGGCAGGTGCCGGTTATCAGTCCGGTGCTGCCACTCAAAACAGTGCCACCATGACCAGCATTGTCGCACTGTTTACGGTGGTTCCGGCCGTCTGTTATCTGCTGAGCGCCATCATCTGTAAACGCTATTACATTCTTCGCACCCCGCTGCTGCGCCGCATCCTTGATGAGGTCGCACAGGGCATCCGCCGTAATCAGCAAGAATTTATGAAATAAATCTGCTTTTGAAGAACTGAAACTGTTTTAACTGAACATGCCCAAAATCATTCGTGCTGAATCAAGAGGGCAACTCAGTGAATCCCCGGGAGCATACATAAGTATGTGGCCGGGGTTCGCGAAGGCAGCCAACGCAGAGTCAGTATGAAGGATGAAGGGCTAGAGGAGAAAAATTAATGAAAATCAGTGATGGTAACTGGTTGATCCAGGATGGATTGTCACTCACGCATCCGCTTCAGGTGTTTGAAGTACAACGCTCAGGAAATGAGATGGTGATTTACGCCGCGCCGAAAGATGCATCGGAACGCGCCAGCCAGCTCGACTCACCGCTGTTTACGCTGCGTTTCTTCTCACCGCAGACCGGCGTAATAGGTGTACGCATTACTCATTTTGATGGTGAAAGAGAGAAAGGCCCGCATTACGCGTTAATCCAAACCGACACACCAGAACTGCGTTTTGAAGATAACGATGAATTCGCCGCACTGCACAGCGGTGATCTCTGTGTTCGTGTGACCAAAGGCAATAACTGGACGCTGGATTTCCTGCGCAACGGCCGCCGGATCACCGGCAGTGTTGCGAAGTCTAACGGCTATGTGCAAGATGCGAAAACACAGAAAACCTACATGATGGAACGTCTGGATCTGGGCGTCGGCGAAACGGTTTACGGCCTGGGAGAGCGTTTCACCGCACTGGTTAAAAATGGTCAGACGGTTGAGACCTGGAACCGTGACGGCGGCACCAGCACAGAGCAATCCTACAAAAACATTCCGTTCTACCTGACGAACCGCGGCTATGGCGTGCTGGTGAATCATCCCGAATGTGTGTCTTTTGAAGTTGGCTCTGAAAAAGTCTCCAAGGTGCAGTTCAGCGTGGAAGGCGAGTATCTCGAATATTTTGTTATCGACGGCCCGACGCCGAAAAAAGTGCTCGACCGTTATACCCGCCTGACCGGCCGCCCTGCACTTCCACCAGCCTGGTCATTTGGCCTGTGGCTGACGACGTCGTTTACCACCAATTATGATGAAGCAACCGTCAACAGCTTTATTGACGGCATGGCAGAACGTGAACTGCCACTGCATGTTTTCCATTTTGACTGCTTCTGGATGAAGGCTTTCCAGTGGTGTGATTTCGAATGGGATCCGCAAACTTTCCCGGATCCACAGGGTATGTTGCAGCGCCTGAAAGCGCGCGGTCTGAAAATCTGCGTGTGGATCAATCCGTACATCGGCCAAAAATCGCCGCTGTTCCATGAGGGCAAAGTAAAAGGCTATCTGCTCAAACGCCCTGACGGTCGTGTCTGGCAGTGGGATAAATGGCAGGCAGGCATGGGGATTGTCGATTTCACCAATCCACAGGCCTGCGAATGGTACGCCGGACACCTGAAACGTCTGGTGGATATGGGAGTAGATTGCTTCAAAACCGATTTCGGTGAACGTATTCCTACCGATGTTATCTGGCACGACGGCAGTGATCCGCAGAAGATGCATAACCATTATGCGTTTGTGTACAACAAACTGGTGTACGAAACATTGCAGGATAAGCTTGGTGCCGATGAAGCAGTCCTGTTTGCCCGCTCAGCCTCGGTGGGCGCACAACAATTCCCGGTTCACTGGGGTGGTGACTGTTATGCCACTTACGAGTCCATGGCTGAAAGCCTGCGCGGCGGATTATCCATCGGGTTGTCCGGCTTTGGTTTCTGGAGCCATGACATTGGCGGCTTCGAAAACACCGCACCGGCACATATCTACAAACGCTGGTGCGCATTCGGCCTGCTCTCCAGTCACAGCCGCCTGCATGGCAGTAAATCCTATCGTGTGCCGTGGGTATATGACGATGAAGCCTGCGACGTGGTACGCCAGTTCACGCAGCTTAAATGCCGCCTGATGCCGTATCTCTACCCGGCATCTGCACAGGCCGCCAGTCATGGAACGCCGGTGATGCGCGCCATGATGCTGGAGTTCCCTGAAGATCCGGCATGCGATTATCTCGATCGCCAATATATGCTCGGTGACGACCTGCTGGTGGCCCCCGTTTTCAGCGAAGAAGGCGACGTCGATTTCTATCTGCCGCAAGGCCGCTGGACGCATCTTCTGAGCAACGACGTGGCTGAAGGCTCACGCTGGCATCGTCAGCAGCATGGCTTCGACAGTTTGCCGTTGTATGTCCGTCCGAATACCTTGCTGGCGCTTGGCAGCAATGATCAGAAGCCGGATTATGTTTACAACCAGCAGCCTCAATTCCATTTGTTCGAACTGGAAGAAGGCGCGGTCGCGGAAAGCGCGATCACGGATCTGAGCGGGAAAACCGTCTTCACTCTCAGCGCGGTGCGCAATGGCAACACCATCATTCTGACCAGTAAAGGCGACGCGCCAGGCTGGACGCTCTGTCTGCGTAATATTCAGCAGATAGCCGGTTTTAGTCAGGGCACATCAGCAATTCAGGCATCGGGCATCGTCCTGACACCCGAAGCGGGCTGTAAAGAGTTCGTGATTACGTTATAAAATTCATCAATAACCGGCCTCGCCGCCTTTCCGGGCTGCGGGGCTTTTTTATGCGGTGCCTAAACGTCCTGATAAACACTTTCGCCATGAATGCTACGGTATTCTTTAGGCGTCATTTCATAGCCTTTTTTAAATACTGAATAGAAATATTGCAGCGAGGGATAACCGCACATTTGCGAGATCTCATTGATGGAAATCGAGGTGGCGGCCAGCAGATTGCGGGCACGATCGAGTTTTTCTTCGTGGATCACTCCGTGAATCGTTTGCCCGGTTTCATCTTTAAAACGTTTCTCAAGGTTAGATCGCGACATGCCAATGGCATCCAGCACCTGCTCAACTTTAATCCCTTTGCAGGCGTGATAACGGATGTAATGCATAGCCTGAATGACGGCAGGGTCACGCAGTGATCGGAAATCCGTTGAACGACGCTCTACTACCTTCACCGGCGGCACCAGAATACGCTGTAACGGCAATTCGCGCTGATCCAACAACTGATGCAAAAGTTTCGCGGCGCGATAGCCCATCTGACGCGTGCCCTGTACTACGGATGACAACGCGACACGCGACAGGTAGCGCGTCAGTTCCTCATTATCGATACCAATGACGCAAAGCTTTTCTGGCACAGGAATATTCAGATGCTCGCATACCTGTAACAGATGCCGCGCCCGGGCGTCGGTGACAGCAATAATGCCGGTTTGCTGTGGCAGTGTCTGGATCCAATCCGCCAGCCGGTTCTGGGCGTGCTGCCAGTTTTCCGGTGCGGTTTCCATGCCCTGATAGACTACGCCCTGATACTGCTCGGCAGACACCAGCTTTCTGAACGCATGCTCGCGTTCCTGCGCCCAGCGCTTTCCCCCTGCATCAGGCAGACCGTAAAATGCAAAACGGTTAATCCCCTTTTCTTTCAGGTGCATAAAGGCCGCTTCAACCAGTGCGTAGTTGTCGGTAGCGATATAATGTACCGGCGGATAATCTTCTTCCTGATGATAGGAACCGCCCACGCCGACAATCGGCACGTTGAGACCTTCGAGCAACGTTTCAATTTCACGGTCGTCAAAATCGGCGATCACGCCATCACCTAGCCAGTCTTTAATGTTGTCGATGCGACAGCGGAAATCTTCCTCAATAAAGATATCCCAGTCACTTTGTGAGGCCTGAAGGTATTCACCTACGCCTTCGACGACCTGACGGTCATAGACTTTATTGGCGTTAAATAACAACGTGATCCGATAACGTTTTTCAAACATACCTGTTTCTCACCGATGATCTAATAGACTAAAGCCTCATTCATTTGCACTAATGAATGAGGCTGATTGGGTTGGTCAATAGCACAACACAAGGGCTTACGTAGATTTGGCATAGCGAATTTGTGAGGCTCCTCAGGTTTTCCTGAATGACAGTCCGCCATCACGGTGATCTTCGCTGACTTTATGCGCGCCGTTTGGTCGCAGAATCCATCCAGACCGCCAGCAGTAAAATCGCGCCTTTGACGATGTATTGCCAGAACGTCGGCACATCCAGCATACTCATGCCGTTATCCAGCGAGGCCATAATGAAAGCCCCCATAACGGCACCGGCCACGCTGCCAACACCGCCTGCAAGGCTGGTTCCGCCAATAACACAAGCCGCGATGGCATCCAGTTCCGCGATATTGCCCGCCGAAGGCGAACCAGCCCCCAACCGCGAACTGAGGATCAGACCGGCAATCGCTACCATCAGCCCGTTGATCGCAAACACCGCCAGTTTGCTGCGCTCCACGTTAACGCCGGATAACCGTGCCGCTTCTATGTTGCCGCCAATCGCATAAATACGGCGACCAAATGCAGTACGGGAGGCCATGAACATGCCGCCCAGCATCAGCGCCACCAGAATCAGCACGGGCGTCGGCACACCGCGATAATCATTGAGCAGGTAAATAGCCCCCAGCGCAATAATCGCAGTGAGAGCCTGACGGGTCACATCACTTTTTGCTGCTGTCAGCGGCAAACCCAGTGCCGCCCGCTGTTTGCGCCTGCGCCATTGCCAGCCAATGAACAGGGCCAGCGCAATGGCGCCAATACCAAAACCGAAAGAATCAGGCAGATAACTCTGACCAATTAATGACATGGCAGGGGTTGTCGGCGATACCGTGGTGCCGCTGGTGATACCAATCAGAATGCCGCGAAACGCCAGCATTCCGGCCAGGGTTACGATAAACGAGGGGACCTTGCGATACGCGACCCACCAGCCATTCCAGGCACCCAGTAACAATCCGAGCGCCAGTGTCACCACAATAGTGAGCGGCAACGGCCAGCCGAGCCAGACATCGAAAATTGCCGCCGCGCCACCGAGTAATCCCATCATGGAGCCGACTGACAGGTCGATTTCCGCCGAGATAATGACAAATACCATACCGACAGCCAGAATGCCGGTGATTGCCGTCTGGCGCAGCAGGTTAGACACGTTACGGGCACTGATATATGCGCCATCGGTGGTCACGCTGAAAAAGACAATAATCACCGCAATGGCCGCCAGCATGACGAATACCTGCAGGTTAATGCTTTTTAGTTTCTGTATCGAAAATAACACGTCAGCCTCATCGGGACGGGCTGACGCAGACGGGGTTCCCGGCTGTGGAAATTTAGACATAAGATTCACTCCTCAGTGCGGCTTCCATGACCTGTTCCTGACTTAAATTATTGTTATCCAGACAGGCTTTGACCTGCCCGAGATGCATCACTACTACCCGATCGCTGAGCCCCAGCACTTCGGGTAACTCTGATGAGATGACGATAATCGCCATTCCCTGCGCCGCGAGCTGGCCGATCAATTTGTAAATTTCATGTTTTGCCCCGACGTCGATCCCGCGCGTCGGTTCATCAAGAATGAGGATTTTAGGTTTGAGCAGCAGACACCTCGCCAGAATGGCTTTTTGCTGATTGCCACCACTGAGCCGCCCGATCGCCAGTTCGGGAGAAGATGTTTTGATTTTGAGTTGCTTCACTGACTCACTGATAGTGTGCTGTTCCTGGGCTTCGCGCAGAACACCGCCGCCGCTGAACTGACTTAACGCCGCCAGCGTAATGTTGCTGCCAACCGCCATCACCGGCACGATGCCGTCACGTTTACGGTCTTCAGGCACCATCGCCAGCCCGCGGCGCATCGCATCACGGCAATCGGTGATCTGCACTTTTGAACCTTGCAACCAGATATCTCCCGACCAGCGCCCGGGATAAACACCGTACAAACATTCCATCATTTCTGTTCTTCCGGCACCCACCAGCCCGGCGACACCCAGCACCTCGCCCTGCCGCAGGGTAAAACCGGCGTTATCCACCCGTTTGATATGCCGGTTAACCGGATGCCAGGCAGTGAGATTTTCCACCCGTAAAATTTCTTCACCGATCTGGCGTTCACGGGACGGAAAGAGTTCAGTCAGTTCGCGCCCCACCATCATGGCGATAATTTCTTTCTCAGATGTCCCTGCGGCATTGCAGGTGGCGATATGTCTCCCATCACGGATCACACACAGTTTGTCGGAAATGGCTTTGACTTCGTTGAGTTTGTGGGAAATGTAAATGCAGGCGATATCGTGATGACGCAGGTCACGAATGATATCGAGCAAAATCGCCGTTTCACTTTCGGTCAGAGACGCCGTCGGTTCGTCCAGCACCAGCAACCGGACCTGCTTGTTCAGCGCTTTGGCAATTTCAACCAGTTGCCGCTGCCCAAGGCCCAGTTCACCAACCCGTGTATGCGGGTCAATATTGAGTTTGACCTGCGCCAGCATGCGCTGGCAGCGCAAATACATTTTATCGGTATCGAGCATCCCGTAACTGCCCCACTCATTTCCCAGAAACATGTTTTCCAGTACGCTCAGTTGTTTTACCAGCGCGAGTTCCTGATGAATAATCGCAATTCCTTTTTGCTCGGTATCCCGGATACCCTTCGCTGTAAGCCGTTCTCCTGAAAAATAAATTTCACCTTCAAATGTGCCTTGCGGATAAATACCGCACAACACTTTCATTAATGTGGATTTACCTGACCCATTTTCACCGCACAGTGATAACACTTCTCCCGCAGATAACGTCAGGCTAATATTATCAACGGCTTTTACCACACCAAACCTCTTAGTGATATTGCGCATATCCAGCAACGGTAATTTTTCATATTGTTCTGGCATTTTCACCCCCGGCAGAAACAACACCTCCACAAGGAGGTGTTGTTTCCATAGAAAATATTGAAAAATTAAAGGTCTGACTTTTTGTGGAATCCATCAGCCACTACGGTGCTTTCAATATTACTTTTATCCACCTGAATCGGTGTCAATAAATAAGATGGCACCTCTTTTTTACCATTATTTAATGTGGCATTTGATTTAGGGGTTTCTCCTTTACCTAACTGCACTGCAATTTCTGCAGCATCATTGGCCAGTTTAGTAATTGGCTTGTAAACGGTCATGGTTTGAGTGCCGGCTTCGATTCGTTTAATTGCAGCAAGGTCGGCATCCTGCCCCGAAATAGCCACTTTCCCTGCCAGCCCTTGTGCTGACAGTGCCTGCACTGCGCCCCCGGCTGTTGCATCGTTAGATGCCACCACCGCATCAATTTTATTGTTGTTAGCGGTCAGGGCATTTTCCATAATTTTTAAGGCGTTTTCCGGCAACCACCCGTCAGCCCACTGATCGCCCACGATTTTAATCTTTCCGTCTTTGATGAGCGGATTCAGCACCTTCATCTGGCCAGCGCGGAACAGCTTGGCATTGTTATCCACCGGTGAGCCCCCCATCAGGAAATAATTTCCCTGCGGTACACGCTGAACCAGGCTTTGTGCCTGGAGTTCGCCGACTTTTTCATTGTCAAAAGAGATATAAAAATCAATATCCGCGTTGTTGATCATGCGGTCATACGCCAGCACTTTGATGCCTTCCTGCTTAGCTTCGGCAATCACGTTACTGAGCACTTCGCCGTTGTACGGAATGATGACCAGCACATCAACGCCGCGATTGATCATATTTTCAATCTGCGCCATTTGTGTTTCTTCATTGCCGTTGGCGGATTGCACAAAAACATCCGCTCCCAGCGTTTTGGCTTTAGCCACAAAAATATCACGGTCTTTTTGCCAGCGTTCTAAACGTAAGTCATCAATAGCCATGCCAATTTTAATTTCTTTCGCTAACCCTGACTGGCTAAAAAGCACTAATGCGGCACAGGCAGAAAGAATTACTTTATTCATTTTCATCATGTCAGACCTTTTATAAGAATAAGTAGAGGCAGATACAGAGAAGTATGTACAGCAATGACACAAGGATTGTTGTCGCTGGGTAATTAATCGGCAATTGCAGATTTTAATCACTGCATTACGATTTTTTGTTTATTTTAGGAACTATGATGGTGATCATGGTTTGATTGTAATACGCACAAGCCAGGTACTTTTATTATCGTGATGTCATGGAAAGCGGGTAAAAAATGACAAGAAAAAGGGTTATTTATGCGATCTGCCGCACACTTAATAATTCTATTAAATTGAGTGTGAAATAACGTAATTGTGAGATTAAACGTCAACTCCGAAGATAGAGCCTCAGCCTCCCAGTCCCGCTGGGCCCGTTTTCAAGGAGTTATCAATGCACGCATATTTCGACAAACTCGACGCAGTCCGCTACGAAGGTGCTAACAGCACTAACCCGTTGGCATTCCGTCATTACAACCCTGAAGAAGTGATCCTCGGCAAAACGATGGCTGAGCATCTGCGTTTCGCCGCCTGTTACTGGCATACATTCTGCTGGAACGGCAACGATATGTTCGGCGTGGGTGCCTTTGATCGCCCGTGGCAGCAAGCGGGCGATGCGCTGGAACTGGCTAAACGCAAGGCGGATGTTGCATTTGAATTTTTCCAGAAACTGAACGTCCCTTATTATTGCTTCCATGACGTTGACGTCTCGCCGGAAGGCGCATCAATTAAAGAATACGTGAATAATTTTGCCATCATGACCGATGTACTGGCGCAAAAACAGGAAGCCAGCGGGGTAAAATTATTGTGGGGTACAGCTAACTGCTTCACCCATCCACGTTACGGCGCAGGCGCAGCAACCAATCCTAATCCAGAAATTTATACTTGGGCCGCCGCACAGGTTGTGCACGCTATGAACGCCACCAAACAACTGGGCGGCGAAAATTACGTGCTGTGGGGTGGCCGTGAAGGGTACGAAACCCTGCTCAACACTGATCTTCGTCAGGAACGCGAACAGCTGGGTCGCTTCATGCAGATGGTGGTTGAGCATAAACATAAAATTGGTTTTCAGGGCACGCTGTTGATCGAACCCAAACCGCAGGAACCGACCAAACATCAGTACGATTATGATGTCGCTTCCGTGTATGGCTTCCTGAAACAGTTCGGTCTGGAAAAAGAGATTAAAGTGAATATCGAGGCCAATCATGCCACGCTGGCCGGTCACTCATTCCACCATGAAATTGCTAACGCAATTGCTCTCGGTATCTTCGGTTCCGTCGATGCTAACCGTGGCGACCCGCAATGTGGCTGGGATACCGATCAGTTCCCGAACAGCGTGGAAGAAAATGCACTGGTAATGTATGAAATCATCAAAGCAGGCGGTTTCACTACCGGTGGTCTGAATTTTGACTCGAAAGTTCGTCGCCAAAGCACCGATAAATATGACCTGTTCTACGGCCATATCGGCGGAATGGACACCATGGCGCTGGCGCTGAAAGTGGCAGCCCGTATGATTGAAAGCCGTGAGCTCGATAAGCACGTTGCCCAGCGTTACGCTGGCTGGAACACAGAATTAGGTCAGCAGATCCTGCAGGGCAAAATGTCACTGGAAACCCTGAGCAGCTATGCGCAACAAAATGCGCTGGCTCCTCAGCACCAGAGCGGTCAGCAGGAGCGTCTGGAAAATCTGGTTAACCGCTACCTGTTTGGTTAACCGGTTAAAATAAGTTGGCGCCCTGCCCGCTATTGGCGGAATTGCAGGGCGTTAAACGTTACAGGTTCGGATCAACAGATAAGGGAAAATTATGTATCTCGGATTAGATCTGGGCACCTCTGGCGTCAAAGCCATTTTGCTTAGCGAAGAAGGTGGGGTGGTCGCCAGCCACAGTGAGGCATTAACCCTTTCCCGCCCGCATCCGTTGTGGTCTGAGCAAAATCCTGCCGACTGGTGGGATGCAACGGACCGCGCAGTATCTGCACTGTCACAACAACACTCTCTGCGGGGTGTAAAAGCGATTGGCCTGACCGGTCAGATGCATGGCGCTACTCTGCTGGACGCACAGCAAAAAGTCTTACGTCCGGCCATTTTATGGAACGACGGTCGCAGTTTCAGCCAGTGTCAGCAACTGGAGGCGGAAGTCCCTACGTCCCGCCAGATCACCGGTAACCTGATGATGCCTGGTTTTACTGCCCCTAAGCTGCTCTGGTTGCGTAAAAACGAACCGGCTGTATTTGCTAAAATAAACAAGGTCTTGCTGCCAAAAGATTATCTGCGCTGGCTGATAACCGGCGTTTTCGCCAGCGATATGTCAGATGCCGCTGGCACCATGTGGCTGGATGTTGCCAGGCGCGACTGGAGCGACGCATTACTTACTGCAACCGGCCTGACCCGCGAACAGATGCCCGCTCTTTTCGAAGGCAACCAGATTACCGGGCATCTGCTGCCTGAAATCGCCTCACGCTGGAATATGGATTCCGTGCCCGTGATTGCCGGTGGTGGTGATAATGCGGCGGGTGCCGTCGGTGTCGGATTATACAAAACCGGACAAGCTATGCTTTCCCTCGGCACATCCGGTGTATATTTCGCCGTCAGCGACGGTTTCCTGAGTAATCCGCAGCAGGCAGTACACAGTTTCTGTCATGCGCTGCCGGATACCTGGCATTTGATGTCCGTCATACTTAGCGCCGCCTCATGTCTGGATTGGGCCGCAAACCTGACTGGCTCCGCATCCGTTGGCGAACTGATCAATCTGGCTGAAAAGGCTCCGGTCGCAAATGCACCCGTATGGTTTTTGCCGTATCTCTCCGGCGAGCGGACTCCGCATAATAACCCGAATGCCAAAGGTGTTTTGTTCGGTCTGACACATCAGCATGGCCCTGCGGATATCGCCCGTGCCGTTCTCGAAGGTGTCGGTTTCGCACTGGCTGACGGCATGGATGTGCTGCATGCAACCGGCCTGATACCGCACAGCGTCACCCTCATTGGCGGCGGTGCCCGCAGCCCGTACTGGCGTCAGATGCTGGCAGACATCAGCGGCAAAACGCTGGAATACCGCACGGGTGGCGACGTCGGCCCGGCACTTGGCGCAGCGCGTTTAGCGCAAATCGCCATGAATCCGGGAAAACCGCCGGAGCAGTTCCTGCCGGAACTGCCACTTGAGCAAGTGCATCAGCCGGATGCTGATAAGCACACTGCGTATGCGGAACGGCGGAAAGTGTTCAGGGAGTTGTATGTGAGACTTGAGGGATTGATGTAATGGCGGATTGGCCATCAGGGCAATGTCAATGAAGGCCTGATCGGGAAGATTTCGGTTTCTCAAGTGCAGCGGTCACCTGAAGCACAGTGCCGAAACCGACCAGAGGGGAAAAGCTTTTCCCCTCTGAACTCCCCTCGCTTTTTCAAACACGTGATCCGCGCGCCGGCTATGTTTCAGGTATCGCAGCGACAGGCTGGAAATCTTGCCGCTGCGCGGTGCCTTCTCTCGGTCCTGGAGCCTCTGGTCTCCAGGCCGCTCCGTTCAGCAAGATTCCTGAATCGCCCGCACGATCTTTAAATCAACGGCAGACTGTTTTTCATCTTTTAAAAGGTTGATTGGCGTGCTCAAAAATGGCACCGAATGAATGGTTCGAGACCTATGGCTCGAAGCCTGAAATTCGGGAATCGCGCAGCGATGACATTTTGCGCCACACACTGATGCACCAGAATATGTCCTTCATACCAGCGATAGCGCGCAATGGCCACACACTGATGCACCAGAATATGTCCTTCATACCAGCGATAGCGCGCAATGAAAAAAGCGCGGAGTCCAGAGGCCCGCGCGTTACCGGGTCTCTGGTCGGTGTGGGCCGACGCCCACGGTTTTGCAGTTGCAGTTAAAAATGACAGGTCAAGGGTAAATCCCCTTGAAGGTTGTCTTCTTCCTCGGCTCCGACATAATCCCCTCCAGCGCTTCGACACATTTCAGATAATGCGCTGTTTTTTTGTGCGCCAGTACAGCCTCGTTATCCTGATAGGCTTCATAGATAAAGAATCGTGTCGGTACCGACTCATCCTGCAGCACATCAAACCTGAGATTTCCCGGTTCCTTCACCGCGCCCAAATGATTAGCGTGAAATACCGCCAGGAACTCATCCACCTTTTCCGGGTGAATGTTAATTTCGACCAGTGTCACTTCCATGATTCACCCCTTTTCGCTCAGGAACAGTTCGTAGGCATGGACCACGCTGGCGTTTTCATGTACCACCGCCTTCACCGCTTTTAGCATCGCGACCGGCGATTCAGACTGGAAGATGTTGCGCCCCATATCCACTCCGGAAGCGCCCTGATCAATAGCCTGATAACACATCTCCAGCGCCTCACGTTCCGGCAGTTTTTTACCGCCTGCAATCACGATGGGTACCGGACATCCCGCTGCCACACGCTCAAAACCTTCATCGACGTAATAGGTTTTGATAATGTTCGCGCCCATTTCAGCAGCAATTCGGGTTGCCAGCGAGAAGTAACGCTGGTCACGCGCCATATCTTTACCCACACCGGTCACCGCCATGGTCGGCATGCCATAACGCATCCCCTGATCAACCAGCTGGATGATGTTTTTAATCGACTGATGTTCATATTCACTGCCGATATATACCTGTGCCGCCATTGCTGCGACATTCAGGCGCAGCGCATCTTCTATCGCTACCGCCACCGCTTCATTTGAGAGTTCAGTCAGGATAGAGTTACCGCCGGAAGCCCGCATCACTACGGGTTTGTTCACCGCAGCAGGCACCACGCTGCGCAGCACGCCACGGGTACACATCAGTACGTCAGTGTGCGCAAACAAAGGCGCAATATTAATGTCGATACGTTCAAGACCCGTCGTCGGCCCCTGAAAATAGCCATGATCAAATGCCAGCATAACCGTCCGGCCTGAATGAGGATTGAAAATCCGCGCCAGCCGCGATTGCATTCCCCAGTCAAGCTGACCGCTGCCTTTAAGGAAGAATGCATGATTGTCCTGCGGCGTGCCGATGCCGAAATTTTTACCGTCTCTGATATCGTCCAGATCTGCCATTTCATTTTCTCCTTACTCGTCAGAAGTCATATTTGCCAATGTTGTCTTTGGTGAAGACCACGCGTTCGGGCAGTAAAACGATGCCGTTACCTTTGGCCTCATACTGGTAGCCCTGCACACTGTTCGGTACCACTTCCACCGCTCCGACGTCCGGCACATCCAGTTTGTCGCCCACGTTAAGCTCGCCTTTTTTCAGTAACTGATCAGCAACGTAAACCGAAATCTTGCCCTGACTGACCACATCCCACAGGCCAAACTGTTTCACCGTGCCGCGTTCAACATACGGCCGCATAACGTTTGGTGTGCTGAAGCCGACGATAGTCACGTTCGTCCGTTTAAGATTTTCCGCCGCCTGCGCGGCTGCCGGTAATGCGTTGGCATCAGGCGCAATGATTGCGTCGAGGTCCCCGTAGGATTTAAGGATACCTTCGGCGGTTTGTAGCGATTTGGTGGCGTCGTTATAGCCGTATTGTGTGGTGACGATTTCCCAACCCGGATGCTCTTTGGCGATTTTGGTTTTTGCCTCTTTCACCCACTGGTTCTGGTCGGTAACCGTCGGGCTGGAATAAAAAAACGCCACCTTGGCCTTTTCTTTTTTCACCTGACTGGAGGTCATATCCACCAGCATCGAGCCAAGTTGCTGCGGCGTGCCCTGATTGATGTAAATCGAGCGGCATTCCGGTTTGGTATCAGAATCCCAGGTCAGCACTTTCACGCCACGTTGCATGGCACGTTTGAGCGCCGGGCACAGACCATCGGGTGACACTGCAGCAACCACAATCGCGTTATATCCCTGATTGACGAAGTTGTTGATCATCTGCACCTGACCGGACACGCTCGGTTCCGTGGGCCCGTCATAGGTCACGTCTGCCCCCAACGCTTTACCGGCGGCCATTGCGCCGTTACCCCCACTGGTGAAATAACCGACGCCCACCAGTTTTGGAATAAACGCGATGCGTTCAGCCGCCTGCGCATTGAGGCAGGCCAGGCTTACAGCACTGGCAATTAATAAGGTTTTCAAACAATTGGATTTCATTATTCACCCCGGCTTATTGAGAAATAGATGGTTTCGACGTCAAGGAAGAAGAAGACGCAGACCCGCGCTGGCGATAACGCTGGAATACACTGCGGATAAGATCACGATTGAGACTGGCAGAACGGCCAATAACCACCAGGATCAGCAGTGCCCCCGAAAGTGCGCTTGATACCTGGCTCGATACGCCAACCATCTGCAACCCCTGCTGGAGATAGCCGATCAGCAGCGTCGCCAGCGCCGTGCCGAGAATAGAGCCTGAACCGCCGTAGATATTGGCGCCGCCGAGCACCACAGCGGTAATCGCCGGCATCAGCAAAGCATTGCCGAGATCAGAACGGGCTGAGCCGAAGTATGAAGTCATCAGAATGGCGGCCACAGCAGATGCCAGCCCGGTCATGCCGTATAACGCGAAAACTGTGCGACTGACCGGCAGCGCGCCATAACGCGCCACACGCGAATTCTGACCGATAAGAAACACGTTGCGGCCGGTGCGACTGCGGTGCATCAATAGCCAGAATAAAAGTGTGGCGGCCAGGAAAATCAGCAGTGGCACCGGCACGCCGATGACCACCAGATTGGCGAAATTGGTAAAGGTATCTGGAAAATTACCGATGCCTTCAAAACCCGTTGCGCCCGCCAGTCCGGAAAGCAGCAAGGCGCTGCCGCCGAACAGATAAAGTGTGCCGAGCGTAATAACCAGCGGATTAACGCCGGTATAAAGGATCAGTGCTGCATTCAGTAAACCGCAGGCAGCGCCGAGCGCCAGCGTAAGGGGTATCGCCAGTACCAGCGGTACGTGTGCCTGAAATAATACGCCGAGCGCGATGGCGCACAGACCGATGGTTGAACCGAACGAAATGTCTATGCCGCCGCTGACAATCACCAGCGTCAGCGGCAACGCCACGATGCCGATGGTGATGAAATCGCTGGTGCTGAACAGCAGCGTACTGGCATCCAGCATGCGCGGATTGGCGACACCGAACAGTAAAATTTCCACGATCAACAGCGCCAGCAGCGCCGCTTCCCAGCCATATTGTTGCAGTTTGTTCATTACACCACCCCGCTCTTTTTGCCGGTACTTAACCGCCGCGTGAGATTTTTTTGCGGCTGTGATTTACGTTCAGAAGGTTTCTTTGGTGGCGGCTGAGTGGCAGAAAGAAAACGGGCGTATTTCTGGCGGCGCAGGTTTTTCTGCAAGGCCTGACGCAATCTGCCGTCGAACACCAGTACGGCCAGCAACACCAGACCGGCGATGAAATCGTTCCACCAGGCCGGAAAACGTAACAGCACCAGCACACTGTCGATTTGTGTGAGGAAATACGCCCCGAGTACGGCACCCAGTATTGAACCTGTACCACCGAGCAGGCTAATGCCGCCAAGGACACAGGCTGCGATAGCTTTCATCTCCAGCCCGCTGCCGGTCTGATTGGGCACGAAACCAATTTGCGAGGCGAATACGATCCCGGCAATGGCAGCCATCATGCCGTTAATGCCGAATGCAAGAATGCGTACACGGTTAACCGCCACGCCGAGCTGCCGTGCACCCTGTAAATTGTCACCAACAGCGTAGAAGCTGCGCCCGAATGTCGTGCGTCCGAGTATCCAGAACATCACCGCCAGCAATACAATGACCAGCCAGCCGAGCGAAGACACACTCAGGAAAACCGGTTCAGATAAAGATTTCAGCCCGGCGGGTAAGCCTTCAATCCATTTACCGCCGGTCATCAGCAGCATCAGACCGCGGTATAAGCCCAGCGTACCGAGAGTGGCAACGATTGCCGGAATACGCAGCCACGCGACCAGCACACCATTGAATAATCCGGCCAGTAAACCGGTGCCGAGAGTGAGCAGACAGGCCAGCGACAGGTTCATACCGCCGTTAAGCAGGACGCCCAGCGTTACGGCGCACAACCCCGTAACGGAGCCGACCGAAACGTCGATATTGCGGGTCAGCATGACGACGGTTGCCCCCATTGCCAGCAACATCAGGATCTGCGCACTGCCGAAAATCATGCCCAGCGTCTGGAAGCTGAATGACTGACTGTCCATCGTACCGAGCAAGGCAAACAGCGCAATAATCGCTATCAGCGCCGTCAGTTCACGGTTGTTTTGTATCCGCTTCAGCATGAGGTTCCTCCGGTAGCGGGAGTGTTGGCATGATTACCAAACGCAATGTGCATGATGTTGCTGACGTTGATGTCGCTGCCCTGCAACTCGCCGCTCATTTCGCCCTGATGCATGACGAATACCCGATCCGCCAGCCCTTCGATTTCATCCAGATCAGAAGAAATCAGGATCACTGCAACGTTCTGTTGCACCACGCTGCGCAACAGCTGGTAAATGTCAGCACGTGCTGACACATCCACGCCGCGCGTTGGTTCATCGACAATCAGCACCGCAGGTTGTGCTTCCAGGCATTTAGCAATAAGCAGTTTTTGCTGATTTCCGCCGGAAAGTGTGCGGGCGGTTTGTGCACCGTCGCGGTATTTAATACCCAGCGCACGGTGATAACGTTCCAGCACGGCGGCTTCACGTTTGATATTTAGCCACCAGCTCTGACGGTTGAAGGTCAGTGATGTGGTGTTCCAGCTTAATGGTGCATCGAGATAGAGGCCGGACGCCTGGCGGTCTTCCGGCAGATACACCAGCCCCTTTTTCAGCCGCTGTAATGTGTTCATTCCGCTGATGTCTTGTTGCATCAGTACAACCTGACCACTTTGCGCCCCGCGCAGGCCATACAGGGTTTCGGCCAGTTCCGTACGTCCTGCGCCCACCACACCTGCCAGCCCGACGATTTCTCCTGCGCGGGCGCTGAATGAAATATTGATAAACCCTTCGCCGGTCAGGTTTAGTACCTGTAAGACGGGCTCACTGCCGGCCCTATCACGCCGGGAGCCGGGTAAATCCAGCCACAGCTTTTGTTCTGCCGGCAGCGCGGTGTCCTGTGAATGCGGGGTAATGGCACAGATCAGCGCATCGTTATCCAGTTCGGCAAGCCTGCCGCTGAGCGCAATTTTGCCATCACGCATCACACTGACCCGGTCCGCAATGGCTCGAATTTCAGGCAGTTTGTGCGAGATAAACACCACGCCGACACCCTGTCCGGTGAGATGCCGGACCTGGGTGAATAAACGGGCGGATTCTGCCGGTGTCAGCGAGGCGGTCGGTTCATCAAGGATCAACAGTCGCGCGTCACGCATCAGCCCGCGCAGAATTTCCACCAGTTGCTGATCGGCCACTTCAAGGGTTCCGGCCAGCGCACCCAGCGGTAAATTGCAGCCCAGCCCAGTGAGCGTCTGCTGCAATTTTTTTTCGCTTGCCTGATGTGCAGGCAGACGGAAAAGAATGTTTTCGCGCACGGTCAGACTGGGGAACAGCATCGGCTCTTGCGGAACCAGATAAATCCCTGCCTGATGTGCTTTCGCCGGTGACAGCGCCAGTAAAGGTTCGCCGCCAAGCAGTAACGTGCCGCAATCGGCCATTTCTACACCGGCAATAATTTTCATCAGTGTCGATTTACCTGCCCCGTTGCCGCCCAGCAGCGCGTGGACTTCTCCGTACAGCAGGCTGAAATCGATGTCTTTCAGCACCGCCACACCGGAGAAGCTTTTACTGACACCGCTGACCTGCAACAGCAGGTCCGTGGTTTGCAGGTCTGCTGATAACTGTTTGCTGCTCTGCATACACCGGCCTCTGGCTTGATACATTTATTGAACAAATGTATTTATGATTTAACATTGTTCATAAAACTAGACCGAGGCGACAGGGAAAACTTTTGTACTGATCACAGTTTGTTCAACTCATATACTCTGCGTTATGATTCAGGCGGTAATCATTTGAATTTTGCCAAACACATCACAGTTAACAACATTTCGTTAACGAACAATTGATCTACATTTTGATAAGTGTTCACTATGAATGATAAGACAACGCTTTCCGATTTGACTAACCATCCGGAATTCAGCATGGGTGAAGAGGAACTGCTGGCGCGCACCGCGTGGTTTTATTACCACGACGGCCTGACCCAGAATGAAATTGGTGAACGGCTTGGTTTGACGCGGCTGAAAGTGTCACGCCTGCTGGAAAAAGGCCGACAGTCAGGGGTGATCCGCGTACAAATTAACTCGCGTTTTGAGGGGTGTTTATCGCTGGAAAACACACTGCTCAAACGCTTTGGTTTACAGCAGATCCGTGTGCTGCCCCAGTTGGCCGACGGTGCGTTGAGTGCAAGGCTGGGGATTGGCGCAGCGCACATGCTGATGGCATTGCTCAGGCCGGGGCAATTGCTGGCGGTGGGTTTTGGTGAAACGGCGATGAGCACGCTGCAACATCTGAGCGGGTTCATCTCCTCGCAGCAAATCCGCATGGTGACGCTTTCCGGCGGCGTCGGGCCTTATATGACCGGAATTGGTCAGCTTGACGCGGCGTGCGGTGTGAGCATTATTCCTGCGCCGCTGCGCGCATCATCAGCCAGCGTGGCGGCCATTTTTCGTCAGGAACGTAATGTCCACGATGTCATGCTGGCTGCCTGCGCGGCAGATATTGCGGTCGTCGGCATTGGTTCGCTGAACCAGAAACAGGATGCGACCATTTTACGCTCCGGTTATATCAGCGAAGGTGAGCAGCTATTATTTGGCCGAAAAGGCGCGGTCGGCGACATTCTCGGTTTCTTCATGCAGCGCAACGGTGAGCTGGCAGAAAACATGGCGATCCACGATGAGCTGATTGCCGTCGCGCCGGACGAACTGGCCAGCATTCCGACGGTGTTAGGCGTCGCAGGTGGTGTCGAGAAAGCCGAAGCCATCGTTGCGGCGCTGAAAGGCAAACGAATTAACGCACTGGTAACTGAAGAGAGCACAGCAAGAGCCATGCTGGCGCTGCTCGACTGACCCGCAGGGAGTGAGGGGCGTGGCGGTCAGGTAAACGGTGCCCGATAAACTGGCACGAGAGAACATTCTGATGACCTCTACCCTGAACTCTGATCACGATCGTAGCTACCTGATGGCGCTGGATGCGGGCACCGGCAGCATCCGCGCGGTGATTTTCAATTCCGAAGGCCAACAGATTGCTGCCGGACAGGCTGAATGGATCCATCTGGCGGTGCCAGATGTACCCGGTTCGATGGAGTTTGATCTGCAAAAAAACTGGCAACTGGCCTGCCAGTGTATCCGTCAGGCGTTGCAGGAGGCGCATCTTCCTGCCTCTGCGATCCGTGCCGTGGCGGCCTGCTCCATGCGCGAAGGCATCGTACTGTACGACAAATCCGGTGAGCCCCTCTGGGCCTGTGCCAATGTGGATGCCCGCGCCAGCCGTGAAGTTTCCGAATTAAAAGAGATCCATGATTTCGAATTTGAACGCGAAGTCTATGAATGCTCCGGTCAGACTCTGGCGCTGAGCGCCATGCCGCGTCTGCTGTGGCTGGCACATCACCGCCCGGACATTTACCGTCAGGCCGCCACCATCACCATGATCAGCGACTGGCTGGCGTACATGCTCAGCGGCGAACTGGCGGTTGATCCGTCAAATGCCGGCACGACCGGGATGCTGGATTTAGCCACCCGCAACTGGCGGCCTGAGCTGCTGGATATGGCCGGTCTGCGCGCCGATATGCTTTCTCCGGTGGCTGAAACCGGTACGCGCCTTGGTTATGTCACCGCCCGCGCGGCCGACGCTTGTGGTCTGACAGCCGGAACGCCGGTCGGCATGGGCGGCGGAGACGCACAACTGGGCACACTGGGACTCGGGCTGGTGCTCCCCGGCCAGACCGCCGTTCTCGGCGGCACGTTCTGGCAGCAAATCGTCAACCTGCCTCAGGCGGTCACCGATCCCGAAATGAATATCCGCGTCAATCCGCACGTCATTCCCGGCATGGCACAGGCGGAATCCATCAGTTTCTTCACCGGCCTGACCATGCGCTGGTTCCGCGACGCATTCTGTACCGAAGAGAAAACCATGGCGCACCGTCTTGGCGTAGACGCTTACAGCTTGCTGGAAGACATGGCCGCCCGCGTACCTGTCGGTGCCTGGGGCGTCACGCCAGTGTTCTCCGATGCCATGCATTTCAAAAACTGGTATCACGCGGCACCGTCATTCATCAATCTGTCTATCGATCCGGAAAAGTGCAATAAACCGGTACTCTTCCGTGCATTAGAAGAGAATGCCGCCATCGTCTCGGCCTGTAATCTGGATATGATCGCCCGGTTTTCCGGTGTACGTGCCCGTTCGCTGGTGTTTTCCGGTGGGGGTTCAAAAGGAAAATTATGGTGTCAGATTTTAAGTGACGTTACCGGTGTTCCGGTTCATGTGCCCGTGGTGAAAGAAGCCACCGCACTGGGTTGTGCAATTGCCGCAGGCGTTGCAGCAGGTCTCTACTCGTCCCTCGCTGAAACCGGCGAATCACTGGTGCGCTGGGAGCGAGAATATCAACCGGATGTCGCCAATCATGCAAAATATCTGGTGCAGAAAGCGAACTGGCAGGAAGTGTATGCGGATCAACTGGGACTGGTGGACAGGCAACTGACGACGTCGATGTGGAAAGCGCCAGGACTTTAAAGATAGTTTCGGAATGCTTCCTCCCCTGCGAAGGGGAGGAGTAATCCAAATCTGGCGTTATTTAACACTCGCCATCGGCGGATCCATCGCCACTTTGCCTTTCACGGCTTTGTTTTTCACTCTTCTCGACCACATCGCGGTCAGTATCGGCACGAGAACTGAAGTGACAATCACTGATGTGGCAACCAGCGCAGTGGCGGCCGGCGCAATCGGTTTAAACTGCGGCACCATTTCGGCAATCAGCACCGGTGTTGCCACGGCAGCACCGGCTGAACTGGAGGCCGCAATACCGGCTGTTCCGTCACCGCCTCCGATGAATTTATCGGCGAGGATCAGCGGAATACCCGTAATGACAATGACGGCTACGCCCAGTAATACGCCTAACAGACCGGTTTGCGCGATGACGGTCAGGTTGATGGTATTACCCAATGCGAAGGCGAAGAACGGGATCAGCGTTTGTACTGCTTTGCTGAAGAATTCACGCAGTTCAGGGTCGAGATTGCCTAAGCCGAAACCGACCAGAAATGGCAACACGGCGCCGACGAAGACGTGCGGTTCAAAAGAGGCGATACCGGCAGTGCCGAGGATCACCATGGTCATCAGCGGGCCGGATTCAAGAGACATCAGCACAAACGCGCCCGCCTCTTCTTTTGTGCCGTATTGTTGCATCACCGAGGCATACAGGCCACCGTTGGTCATATCCATTGATGCAACCAGCGCCAGCACCGAAAGCCCGGCGAAGAAGCCAAATTCCACACCGTTCTCCGGCATGAACCGTGATGCCACTGCCGCAACAATCCAGGCGACCGCTATCTTAGTGACAACCAGTGTGCCGGATTTACGCAATACCGTACCGGTTGCGCTGAGTTTGATGGAGGCACCCATGCAGAAAAACCACACCGCCAGAATCGGTACAGTACCGGTCATCAGTCCGTTGGTGAAGGAACCAAAATATTTACCGGAATCAGGCGCGAAGGTATGACACAAGGCACCGATAAAGAGAGGGACCAACATCATCCCGCCAGGGATTTTTTCTATCGCTCGTTTAATGTGCATAATTTTCACCTGATTTAAAAAGTAACAGACTCCGAATGCCGCTACGTTATCCATTTATCAGGCTGATAAAAGTGATTCACTTCATAAATTGAAACGATGTTTCTATTTTTTAGATCGCTAGTTTTATAAATTTATTTCGTCAATATTTGATTTCGGAGGGGAATCACATTTTCGAACTATTTGTACAAAAATTCTTAACGCACAAAAACAAAAAAGCCCGCAGCAGGGGTCTGTGCGGGCCGGGTGTCACGCAAGATATCAGCTCAGCGAGGAAGTGCCGAAAGCCTGCTGCCAGTCAGCATCAAACTTTTCCACCGCAGCCTGCACCGCTGGCGTGCTGAATAGCTGTTCAGCCACATCAACCGGCAACGTGATGGACTGACAGCCCGCCAGCAGACACTCTATGGCCTGACGCGGCGTTTTGAAACTCGCGGCCAGTACTTTTGATTGCGGCGCGTGCAGGCTCAGTAAGGTCTGTAAATCTTTCACCATGGCAATGCCGTCACCCCCCTGGGCATCAAGCCTGTTCACGTAAGGCGCGACATATTCCGCCCCGGCCAGTGCCGAGAGTAACCCCTGACCTGCCCCGTACACCGCGGTACCCAACGTCGGAACGTTCATGCCCTTGAGCTTTTTGATAGCTGCCAGACCTTCACCGGTCACCGGCACCTTCACCACTAAGCCGGACACCCGTTGTGTCAGTAACAACGCTTCTGCCACCATTTGTTCGGCATCAGCAGCCATCACCTGCGCGAATAGTTTACCGTTACCGCCCAGGGCATCACGCAGTGCAGGCAGCACTTCCCACAGCGATTTTCCTTCTTTTGCCACAATGCTCGGATTGGTGGTAACGCCCTGTAATGGCAGGATGCGCGATAAGCGTTTTACAGCGATGACATTGGCAGTATCGAGATAGAGCTCCATAACTTCCTTCCTGAACGTGTGAGTGAATGCAAAGTTCAGTGAGTGTACGCCTGGAAGCAGACGGTTTGTTGATCATCGTCAAAATCACTTTCGAATGAAAGATAGTAAATTACGAAAGAAGCATTAAACGCCAAGGAGCGTCGACATGATTTTCAATGTACAGCGTTATTCCACACATGATGGGCCAGGGATCCGCACGGTGGTTTTTCTGAAAGGTTGTTCCCTGAAATGTACCTGGTGCCAGAATCCGGAAAGCCGCTCCGCCACGGCTGACGTGCTGTACGACGCGCGTTTGTGCAGTGCGGATTGTCAGCACTGCGCAAAGACTTTTCCCCATGCGGTCAGCGTGGTAAATGGCAGGATTACGGTTCGCAGGGCGCAATTCCAGGCAGAAGATCTCTGTCAGATTGAACAGGTTTGCCCTTCCGGCGCGCTGAGTGTGTGCGGAGATAACGCGAATATTGACGCCCTGATGCAGCAAATCCTGCGGGATAAGCCTTTTTATACCCGCACCGGCGGCGGTGTAACGCTTTCCGGCGGCGAACCGTTTATGCAGCCACACACTGCACTGAACCTGCTGCAACGTTGCCGTCATGAAGGCCTGCATACCGCCGTGGAAAGCTGTCTGCATGTGCCGTGGCACTACATTCAACCCTCGCTGGGCGCGCTGGATTTAATGCTGGCCGATCTCAAGCATGTTGCCGATGAACCTTTCCGGCGCCTGACCGGGGGTTCCGCCAAAAGGGTGAAAGATAATTTCCGTCGTCTGGCCGCCGCCGGGCAAAAGCTTATCGTCCGCGTACCGTTAATTCCTGAGTTTAATGCTGATCGCGCTTCCATCCGCCAGATTGTTGATTTTGCCGCCAATGAAACCGGCTGCGAAGCTATCCATTTTTTGCCGTACCACACGCTGGGCATCAATAAATATGCCCTGCTGGGACAACCCTATCTGGCCCCGCGCCAGCCGTTAAATGACCCTGACCTGCTGACGTTTGCCGAAGAATACGCCACAGAAAAAGGACTTTGTGCACAGTTAAGAGGATAAGAAAAATGACCCAACTGAATCTGAACACCCTTTCGGCCCGTATTCTTTCTCACAAAGAAGCGCTGATCCACATCGTGAAGCCACCGGTGTGTACCGAGCGCGCACAGCACTACACGCAGATTTATCAACAGCATGCTGACAAACCGCTTGCCATTCGCCGGGCACTGGCACTGGCCGAACATTTGCGTCAACGTACTATCTGGATCAAACACGATGAGCTGATCGTCGGTAATCAGGCCAGCGAAGTGCGCGCTGCGCCGATTTTCCCGGAATACACGGTGGGCTGGATCGAAAGTGAAATTGATGCGCTTGCTGACCGGCCGGGTGCGGGTTTTGCAGTCAGTGAAGCCAATAAGAAAATCCTGCATGAAATCTGCCCGTGGTGGCGCGGCCAGACCGTACAGGACCGCTGCTACGGTATGTTCACTGATGAACAGAAAGCCCTGCTCGACAGTGGTATCGTGAAAGCTGAAGGCAATATGACCTCCGGCGATGCCCACCTGGCGGTGAATTTTCCGCTGTTGCTGCAGCTGGGTCTGGACGGGTTGCGCAGTAAGGTGGATGAGCGTCGCAGCCGCATTAAACTGACTGACTGGGAAGACCTGCATAAAGAACAACTGCTGAAAGCCATTGATATCACGCTGGCAGCTGTCAGCGATCACGTCGTGCGTTTCGCCCGGCTGGCGCGTGATATGGCTGCGACACAAACACGCGAGCCGCGCCGCAACGAGTTGCTGACGATCGCGGCTAACTGCGACGTCATTGCCCACCAGCCACCGCAAAACTTCTGGCAGGCATTACAACTGTGCTATTTCATCCAGTTGATTTTACAAATCGAATCCAACGGCCACTCAGTGTCATTCGGTCGTATGGATCAGTATCTTTATCCGTTCTGGCGTCGTGATGTCGAACTGGAACAAACGCTGGCGCATGACCAGGGCATTGAGCTGCTGCAAAGCTGCTGGCTGAAATTGCTGGAAGTCAACAAGATCCGCTCCGGTACACATTCCAAAGCCTCGGCGGGCAGCCCGCTGTACCAGAACGTCACCATCGGCGGACAGACTTTACATAATGATGTCGCCTGCGATGCTGTAAATCCGCTGTCATATGCCATTTTAGAATCCTGCGGACAATTGCGGTCCACTCAGCCCAATCTCAGCGTGCGCTATCACGCCGGAATGAGCAGTGATTTCCTTGATGCCTGCGTGCAGGTGATCCGCTGTGGTTTCGGCATGCCTGCCTTTAATAACGACGAAATTGTTATTCCTGAATTCATCAAACTGGGGGTCGAAAAACAGGATGCCTATGACTATGCTGCCATCGGCTGTATCGAAACGGCGGTCGGTGGCAAATGGGGCTATCGCTGTACCGGCATGAGTTTTATCAATTTTGCCCGCGTCATGCTTGCCGCACTGGAACAGGGGCACGATGCTAAGAGCCATACCCGTTTCCTGCCGCAGGAGCGTGGCTTGTCACAAGGGAATTTTGATAATTTCGAACAGGTGTTTGCACAATGGGACCAGCAGATCCGCTATTACACCCGCAAATCCATCGAAATTGAGTGTGTGGTAGATACCATTCTGGAAGAAAATGCGCAGGATATACTGTGTTCGGCACTGGTCGATGACTGTATCGAACGCGGGAAGACCATCAAGCAAGGCGGCGCAAAATACGACTGGGTTTCCGGTTTGCAGGTCGGGATCGCCAATCTGGGTAACAGTCTGGTGGCGGTGAAAAAACTGGTATTCGATCAGGGTGTGATCGGCCAGCAGGAACTGGCTCACGCACTGGCATCGGATTATGCGGGGCTGGACGGTGAACGACTGCGTCAGCGGCTGATTAACGGTGCAGAGAAATATGGCAACGATCATGATGAGGTCGATAATCTGCTGGTGCGTGCGTATCAGTGCTACATCGATGAACTGTCGAATTATCACAATACCCGTTTCGGACGCGGCCCGGTCGGTGGCACGTATTATGCGGGTACATCGTCTATTTCTGCCAATGTGCCGTTTGGTGCCGCCACCACGGCCACACCGGACGGACGTAAGGCTTTCACACCGCTGGCGGAAGGGGCCAGCCCGGCATCCGGCACCGATCATCTCGGGCCGACGGCCGTATTTAATTCTCTGGGTAAATTGCCGACAGCAGCTATTCTCGGCGGCGTACTGCTCAATCAGAAACTGAATCCGGCATCACTTGAAAATGAAAGCGATCGCGAGACGTTAATGCTGATGTTGCGGACATTCTTTGAGGAACATCGTGGCTGGCATGTTCAGTACAACATTGTTTCCCGTGAGACATTGCTGAAAGCCCGTGAGGAACCGCAGAATTATCGCGACCTTGTGGTACGAGTTGCGGGGTACTCGGCATTCTTTACGGCCTTATCCCCTGAGGCGCAGGATGATATTATCGCCCGTACTGAACATTCACTGTAAAGTTCGCATCTGAATTTTACTTTCTCCGGGCGGCGCAGGTCGCCCTTATTTTGGGCGGTTATGAACGACAGACAGCAAGTTATTTTGCAATGGGTCAATGATAAGCAACGCATCAGCGTCAGTGAGTTGTCACAGATTTGTCAGGTGTCGGAAGTGACGATCCGTCACGATCTTACATTGCTGGAACAGCGACATTACCTGCGACGTGCCCATGGTTTCGCTGTCGCGATCCAGACAGATGACGTGGATACCCGCATGATGTCGAACTTCGCGCAGAAACAAAAACTGGCGAAATTTGCAGCGTCACTGATCCATGACGGTGAAACCGTATTTTTCGAAAGCGGCAGCAGCATCGCCCTGCTGGCCCAATATCTTACCGACAAAAAAAATCTGACGGTGATTACCGTCAGTAGTTATGTCGCTTCTCTGCTGAAAAGTATGCCCTGTGACGTGGTTCTGCTTGGCGGGATGTATCAGAAAACCAGCCAGACCGTAGTCGGCCCGCTGACCAGACTGTGCCTGCAACAGATGAATTTCAGCAAAGCGTTCATGGGCATCGACGGCTTCACTGACACCACCGGTTTTACCGGCCGTGACATGTTACGTGCAGATGTGGTGAATGCAGTGGTGGCAAAAGGGGCGGAAAATATCGTTTTGACGGATTCATCGAAATTCGGTCAAATAAATCTCAACCCGCTCGGACCGGTCAGCGCCTTCAGCCAGGTCATCACTGACGACAAATTATTACCGGACTACCAGCAGCAACTTTCCGCCGCTGGAATTAAGGTCAGCCTGGTCGGCTGACCTTGGGTATAACGACGATCATTGACCATAGTAAGCGTTTTTGCCGTGTTTACGCAGGTAATGTTTATCCAGTAATTGCGGCTGCATATCGGGTAACTGCGGCGTTAACTGGCGGGAGAAGATGCCCATGTAGGCGACTTCCTCCAGCACTACAGCGTTATGCACGGCATTATCGGCATCTTTCCCCCAGGCAAACGGCCCGTGCGAATGCACCAGTACGGCCGGAATATCTGCCGGTGACAAATTTCTTTCTGCAAAAGTTTTGACGATCACTTCTCCGGTTTCCCATTCATAACGCCCGGCGATTTCCTCCTCGGTCATCAGCCGCGTGCAGGGGATATTACCGTAGAAGTAATCTGCATGGGTGGTGCCCCAGGCGGGGATGTCCAAACCGGCCTGCGCCCAGATGGTGGCGTGGCGCGAATGTGTATGGACAATACCCCCTGCTTCGGGGAAATTCAGATACAGCACCCGGTGGGTATCAGTATCCGAAGACGGCTTTTTACTGCCCTCGACGATTTTTCCTGTCTCCAGTTCTACCACCACCATGTCGTCCACACCCATGTGGTCATATTCCACGCCTGAGGGTTTAATCACGACCAGCCCAAGTTTGCGGTCAACGGCGCTGACATTTCCCCAGGTAAAGGTCACCAGATTATGGCGAGGCAGTGCCAGGTTAGCCTCTAATACCTGCTCTTTCAGTTGTCTTAGCATCGTGGTTTCCTCTTATTGCGATGCTTTATTGTCTGGGTGGCCGGTGGATGCAGGTATGGGGGAAATCGCTAAAGAGTACGTACAGTTCTGCTGCAAACGTAAAAGTGCCCGTTTGTTCTATAAACCGTTGAAGATCTGTCCAGCTCTTTAGTTTTTTGTGTGGTGAGGAAGAGCATCTTTAGTGAATTAAGATTATTCACCTAGTGAATAGATATCACTTTTATTATTTTTAACTCACGGATGCACAATTGCGTCTGGATAGGAGAAAAATTATGATGCTCGTAAATAAACGTGTTGCCAGTATTGCACTGGTTCTGACTCTGGCGATGTCTGTCAGCGCTTGTGGTAACTGGTCTAAGCGTGACCGTAACACCGCAATCGGTGCGGGTGCGGGTGCGCTGGGTGGTGCAGTGCTGACTGACGGCAGTACCTTAGGGACGTTAGGTGGCGCGGCAGTCGGTGGTATCGTCGGACACCAGGTCAGTAAATAAAACAACCGGGAGATGAATTCTATTTAACTGGCATCAAAAAACGTAAGCGTTAAGCAACGAATAAAGCTAAAAATAGGATTGGGTTGTTTTTCAGGTCAACTTTATTGTCATCACACAGATGACAAACAATGTGTTTTCGCGTTGTGATATCTCTAAAACCTAAAGCAAGATGCTGCACCTTTGCGGATGCAGCATCTTATTATGAACAGTCGATCATTTACCGGTCAATCAGCCACCCGCCAGTTTCACTTTCATTCCTTTCGCTTCCAGCAGCTGTTTAAGCAGGTCACGTTTATCGCCCTGGATCTCAATCACGCCGTCTTTCACAGCACCGCCACAACCGCATTTCTTTTTCAGTTCACCCGCAAGTTTTTCAAGTGCAATATCATCAAGATCGATACCGGTAATGAGGCTCACCCCCTTCCCTTTGCGCCCGCTTGTCTGGCGCTGAATACGCACTATACCGTCACCTTTCGGACGTTCCGTCACGGGTTTAGGCTCTTCAATTCTGCCGCTGTCGGTTGAATAAACTAAACGGCTGTTACTGTCATTGCTCATCGTATTTCCTTCTCAGCTCAATGAGGCAAGAATTTCACCTAAGGCCTGCGCCGGATCGGCAGCCTGCGTGATTGGACGACCAATCACCATATAGTCCACGCCCGCCGCCAGTGCTTGCTGGGGGGTCATGATACGACGCTGATCATCCGCTTTGCTGCCAGCCGGACGGATACCTGGCGTTACCAGTTTGAACGTCTGCCCGAGTGCGGATTTAAAGCGCGTCGCTTCCTGCGCGGAACACACAACACCGTCAAGGCCGCAGTCGCGAGTCAGGCGCGCCAGACGTTCAGCATAATCAGCCGGAGAAAGTTCGATACCTAAATCCGCCAGATCGCTGTCTTCCATACTGGTCAGCACGGTAACGGCAATCAGTAACGGCGCTTCTTTACCAAAAGGTGCCAGCGCTTCTTTGGCCGCCGTCATCATGCGAGCCCCCCCGCTGGCATGCACGTTCACCATCCAGACCCCCAGTTCTGCCGCAGCAGCCACAGCGCGCGCGGTGGTGTTAGGAATATCGTGGAATTTCAGATCCAGAAAGACGTCGAAACCACGGTTTTGCAGATCTTTGATCATCTGCGGACCAAAATGGGTAAACATCTCTTTGCCAATTTTCAGACGGCAATCACGTGGATCTATTTTGTCGGCGAAGGCCAGTGCCGAAGATTTATCTGCGTAATCGAGAGCGACAACAATTGGCGATGTATATAAGTCTTTGTTGTTGCTGTTATTTATGGACTTCATTTCGTCAGCCTCTTGTCAGTTTTTAAATCAGGAAGGAAAAATATCATTTTTGCCGCCCGCATTTTACATGGCAAGTCACTGAATTCACAGCTACACCTAATGTGACAGTTTTATTAAATTTTTGTGATGCACTAGACGACGCAACAAGGCTGGCATAGCTTGTTCATTTTACTCTAAGGAAAGGCTGAAAAATGAGTGAGATAACTACCCTGACCGTTAAAATCCCGGTTGAATTAAAAGAACTGATCAAAAACGCCGCTGCCGACGCGGAACATTCATTAAGTGCAGAAGTCGCGGCACGCCTGGAAGAGAGTTTTAACCCTGCTGCGCCGAAAGGTAAAAAAGCCGCAAAAGCCACTGAACACGAAATTGATAATCAGCATCTTGCAGAAGAGACGGAACCGGCACTGACCACCAAAGAAATCAAGAAATTACGCACCTTACTCAGTGCACGTAAAACAAGCAGCAAGAAAAAGTAAAAGTCATCCCGCTCCCCTTAATAATTCGCGTTACCCGGCACATGGACGAAACCCGAATCACTGCGTCATGTCAGTGATTCGGGTGGGAAAATGTCGCTGACACCTCAGCAATACGAACAGGACAGAGGAAATTATTGGCCGTCCAGGCCCCGGATTGGCTTTATCGTCGCCCAGCCACGGCATGACGGGCAATGCCAGTACAGCGAATGCGCGGTAAAACCGCATTTATGGCAACGATAGCGTGGCTTGGTGCGGATCTGTTCACCCACCATATCCCGCAGCAATACCAGACTCTCTTTCGCACGCCCTTCTTCCGCATCTGCCAGATGGTAATCCATCAGATGATGGAACACCCGCATGGTCGGATGGCGTTGCAACTGGCGGTTGATATAGCTTTGCGCGGTCTCACGCCCTTCTTCCTCATGGATGATTTCAGCCAGCAACAGCTCTGCCGTAGCGCCGGTATTTTCGTCCACGCAACGTTTGAGGAACTCCGCCCATGCCAGCGTATCGTCAAGATTCTGGTAACACTCCTGCAGCATTGGCAACGCTTCGCTGACCAGCTCTTTATCCTGTTCCAGCACACGTTGTAAGGCTTCCGTCGCTTTGCGGTATTCACCCTGCGCCAGGAAGATTCGTCCCTGCATAATTGAAACACGTGCACAAAGTTTGTCTGCTGCTGCAGCTTTCTTCAGTAAGCCGGTCGCCTTATCGAAGTCTTCCGAAACCATCGCCTGCAATGCCAGCTCACACCAGAAATGCGCAATTTCTTTGCGCCGATTTTCTTTACCGAGCTTAACCAGACGTTCTGCCACGTCGATGGCGTTCTGCCAGTCGCTGGTGGCCTGATGAATAATCAACAGCTGTTCCAGCGCAAACAGCTGGAAATCCTGCTCTTTCACCAGCTGGTTGAACATGTCTTCCGCACGGTCATAGAAACCGGCAGCCATATAATCGCGTCCCAGTTGCTGTATGGCGAGCAGCCGCTGTTCGAAAGTCAGCGAAGCGCTTTCCATCAGTGACTGGTGAATACGGATCGCGCGATCAACTTCACCGCGGGAGCGGAACAGGTTACCCAGAGTCAGGTGCGCTTCGACCGTACTGCTGTCCTCTTTCAACATTTCGAGGAACAGGTCGACCGCTTTATCCTGCTGATTGGAAAGCAGGAAGTTAACGCCCGCGACGTATTCACGTGACAGGCGGTTAGCATTTTCCTGTTTGTCCTGCTGAGAACTTCTGCGCCCCATATACCAGCCATAAGCGGCCGCAACGGGCAACAACAGAAACAGCAGTTCTAACATAGAGGATTATTCCTTGCTGACATCGTAAGATGCTGTGGGCGGCGTAACGGCAGCCGCGGGTTCGATTTGTTGCTCAAGGCGTTTGATTTTACGCTGGGCACGACCCAGTGACAGACGTACGCGCAGATAGAACAAACCACAGATTATCCAGCCAAGAATAAAACCGGTCGCGAACAGTACGGCAAGCAGTGTGGAAACACGGTAGTCCCCCTGCGCCAGCAAATAATTGAAGGTCACAGTCTGATCGTTATGGGCACCCAGGGTGATAGAAATCACAACGATGACCAGCAAAAATAAAAAAATCAGCAGATATTTCACATTCATTCCTGTAATGCCGGATGTACCGGATGAATTATGCCAAAAACTCTCGTTCCGACCTAATAAGTTAGCATTTCCGCACAAAGCAGGGAAACATTGCGAAGGCTTTAAATGCAGTCTGTAGAGACTTTATTCGACATTTTTGTGGTGCCGTGAACACCACCGCAATCTGGACTATGAAAAATATATGGGGATGAAAACGATGAATTAAAGGGGGGCAGAACAAGCCCCCTGAGGTTTCGGACCGTCTGGGATCAGAAGCCGTGACTATTCTCGCTCGCTGATTTCCCGCTTTTCTGCCGGTGGCGGTGTCAGCGGTCCGACATAACGCTCTGTCAGCCAGCAGGCCAGCATGACCAGAAGCCAGCTGATGCCTACAGATGCCATCAGGTCACGCGGCCAGTGCATGCCAAGCATCAGTCTGCTGCCCATCACCACTACCGCCCACACCATCAGCACGGTGACCGTTTTATAGTGTTTACGCTGCCATAAAAGACCGATACCCAGTAAAGCCCAGGTCGCGGCAAACATCGTGTGGCCTGAAGGGAACGCGTACCCTGTGTCGTTCTGCCAGCTTTTGTTCAGCCAGTGCGGGATTTGCGCATTATCGCCCAGGATGTCTTTCACCTGTCGTGCACGTGCTTTATTTTTCAGGGCGTAAAACTCACCGATGTTCATTTGATGGTCCGCCCCCAGCCATGCGACATACGGCCGGGGCTCGCGGACTTCACCTTTGATAAAATCTTTAACATACTGACCGGCCAGCAATGATAAGACGATGATCACCACCAGCACGGCTGCCGGTTTAAGCCTGAATCTCAGGCACCACAGAACCCAGCCGCAGAGGATCACAGTAGTCAAAATTCCCCATGGCTCACTCACCGTTTCCGTGACCCAATAAAGCGGACGTAGCACGGCGGGGTCACCACCCGGTGTCCACATCCAGCCGCTTATCCACACCGCAGCGGGCATCAGTAATAAAAGAACAGCTCCCAGCGCGGTGCGTCTGGCGATATCAAACATAATCGTCCCTTCAGTCATGCGAAAAAGAGTTGGAGTGTAGCAACGTTATTATTGCTTAACATTCCTTTGACGTGAGTTGTTGAAGAAGCGGTTATAATTCATAAGTTATGAACTAATCGTTCAAATATTCCCGCTAAACTGTGACCCAAACTGTGGCAAAATGATGCCTGTCATGATGGAAAGGCACCGATTCCCTATCCAGAGGCCGCATCGGAAAGTAGGATGCGCATCAACAAGTAAAATATTTACTGTAAATAAAGACTATTTGTGGTTTTTTTGGAGCGTAAAATGCAGCTGAAACGGGTGGCAGAAGCCAATCTGCCAACACCTTGGGGCGATTTCCTGATGGTGGGTTTTGAAGAATTGGCCACCGGACACGACCATCTGGCGTTAGTTTTTGGCGATATCACTGGCGATACGCCGGTTCTCGCGCGCGTTCACTCCGAGTGTCTGACTGGTGATGCCTTATTCAGCCTGCGCTGTGACTGCGGCTTTCAGCTCGAAGCTGCACTGAATCATATCGCTGAAGAAGGCCGGGGCATCCTGATGTATCACCGTCAGGAAGGCCGTAACATCGGTTTGCTGAATAAAATCCGCGCATACGCTTTACAGGACAAAGGCTACGACACGGTCGAGGCTAATCATCAGCTCGGGTTCGCCGCAGATGAGCGTGACTTCACGCTGTGCGCCGACATGTTCAAGCTGCTGGGCGTGGATTCAGTGCGCCTGCTGACCAACAATCCGAAAAAAGTTGAAATTCTGACCGAAGCTGGCATTAACATCACCGAACGCGTTCCGCTGATCGTTGGTCGTAATCCGGAAAACGAACGTTACCTGTCGACTAAAGCCGCCAAAATGGGCCACCTGCTCGATAAATAAGGCTGTTATAGTGCGATGAAAATATTAAGGGCACCTTAAGAAGGTGCCCTTTTTGATCGGCAGAAGAACAGATATTACAGCATCTTGCGGATCACATAATGCAAAATACCGCCGTTCTGGAAATACGTCAGCTCATTGCCGGTATCGATCCGACAACGTGCATCGATCGTTTCAGTATGGCCATCGGCGAAAGTGATATGTACCGCGACATCCTGCCCCGGCGTCAGGGTTTGCAATCCGCTGATGCTGATCTGCTCATCGCCGGTGAGTTTCAGCGTTTTGCGCGTCACACCCTGCGGGAACTCAAGCGGTAAAATCCCCATTCCGATCAGATTCGAACGGTGAATACGCTCGAATGATTCGGCGATAACCACACGAACGCCCAGCAGTCGCGGGCCTTTGGCCGCCCAGTCACGGCTTGAACCTGAACCGTACTCTTTACCGGCAATCACAGCGGTCGGCACATTTTCATGCTGATAGCGCATCGCCGCATCGTAAATCGCCAGCTGATCCTGCGACGGAATATGACGTGTATAACCGCCCTCCACACCCGGCACCATTTCATTTTTGATGCGGATATTGGCGAACGTTCCGCGCATCATCACTTCGTGGTTACCACGCCGTGAACCATAGGAGTTAAAGGCTTTCGGCTCGACCCCATGCTGGGTCAGGTACAGACCAGCCGGACTGTCAGCCTTGATATTCCCGGCAGGCGAAATGTGGTCGGTGGTCACTGAATCCGCCAGAATCGCCAGTATTCGCGCATCCTTGATATCTTCCAGTGCATCTGGCTCAGCCTTCATATCACTGAAGAACGGCGGATGGCGGATGTAGGTAGAATCTTCCTGCCAGGTGTAAGTTGGCGTACCTTCAACCTGGATCGACTGCCAGTTCGCATCGCCGTTAAACACCTCGGCGTACTCTTTATGAAACATGTCTGTCGTCACCTGTGCGACTGCATTGGCGATATCGTTGGCCGACGGCCAGATATCTCTCAGGTAAACAGGCTTGCCATCAGCCCCATCCCCCAGAGGATCCTGCGTCAGGTCGACATTCATATTACCGGCAAGCGCATACGCCACCACCAGCGGCGGCGAGGCAAGCCAGTTGGTTTTAATCAGCGGATGAATACGCCCTTCAAAGTTTCGGTTGCCGGAAAGCACGGCTCCGACGGTTAAATCACCCGCTTTGATCGCTGACTCAACGGGTTCCGGCAGCGGCCCGGAGTTACCAATACAGGTCGTACAGCCGTAGCCCACCAGATTAAAACCCAGTTTCTCCAGGTGTGTCATCAGACCTGCCGCATTAAGATAATCGGTCACTACTTTGGAACCTGGTGCCAGCGATGTTTTTACCCACGGCTTGCTGGCCAGGCCTTTTTCAGCGGCATTCTTCGCCAGCAGACCGGCCGCCATCAGCACGCTCGGGTTTGAAGTATTGGTACAAGAGGTGATTGCCGCAATCACTACCGCACCGGTGGTCAGCGAATAATGCTGGCCTTCCAGCGTGAAACTTTCTTTATCGCTACGCCCCGGCTTACTGTTACCCAACTCCAGTTCAGTCGCCGCTTTGAATGCTTTCGGTACATTGGGCAGCGCGACACGATCCTGAGGACGTTTCGGCCCGGCCAGACTCGGCTCTACGTCGCCCATGTCCAGCGCCAGGGTACTGGTGAATACCGGCTCGTCACCGGGATGGCGCCATAAACCCTGAGCCTGAGAATAGGCTTTGACCAGTTCGATTTGTTCGTCACTGCGGCCACTGAGCTTCATGTAACTCAGCGTCACATCATCTACCGGGAAGAAGCCGCAGGTTGCACCGAATTCCGGCGACATATTGGCAATGGTCGCGCGATCAGCCAGAGGTAAGTCCGCCAGGCCATCACCGTAGAATTCGACAAATTTCCCCACCACGCCGTGTTTACGCAGCATCTGGGTGACCGTCAACACCAGGTCAGTCGCGGTAATGCCTTCACGTAATTTACCGGTCAGTTTGAAACCCACAACGTCCGGGATCAACATGGAAACCGGCTGCCCGAGCATCGCGGCTTCGGCTTCGATACCGCCACAACCCCAGCCCAGAATCCCCAGACCGTTAATCATCGTGGTATGGGAATCTGTCCCGACCAGGGTGTCAGGATAAGCGACCGTTTTACCCTCCTGTTCTTCATACCAGACAGTTTGTCCGAGATATTCAAGATTGACCTGATGACAAATCCCGGTACCCGGCGGCACAACGCGGAAACGGTTAAAGGCTTTTTGCCCCCAGCGCAGGAACTGGTAGCGCTCTTTGTTGCGCTCCATTTCGAGACGCACATTCTCACTGAATGCCTCATCATCACCGAATTCATCGACAGTTACCGAGTGGTCGATAACCAGATCAACAGGTGACAGAGGATTGACCTGATCGACATTCCCGCCAAGGCGTTTTACCGCCTGACGCATCGCGGCCAGATCGACGATAGCGGGTACACCCGTAAAATCCTGCATCAGCACCCGCGCCGGACGATAAGCAATTTCGCGGTCGGCATGACCGGTTTTTTGCCATTCGACCAGCCCCTGCAGATCATTTTCGGTGACAGTGTCACCATCGACGTGGCGCAGTAAATTTTCGAGTAATACCTTGAGGGATTTTGGCAGACGCTGAATATCACCCAGCGTTTTGGCCGCGAGTGGCAGGCTGTAGTAGTAGAATTCTTTCTCCCGGACTGCCAGCTTATCCAGACTGTTCTTGCGAATAGACGACATAGCTTCTCCTTTAGCGCTCAGCGTGGCCATGCGTAATAACCCGCTGGCTTATAAGTGCATACTTAAAGATAACACAATTTATCGTTAACATTTTTATAACAGCTCAAACTGATCATCAGGCAAAAAAAATCCCGCCGCATCGGGTAAGGATGCAACGGGATCAGAGAGGCGCTACGTTTGTGACGACTTATTTTGTCGGCAGCTTGATGTCCTTGAACATCTCTTCAATATCTTCGTTGGAGCGCAGGGAAATAGCCGTATCCACCACGTCACGCGTCAGATGTGGCGCAAAGCGCTGGATGAAATCATACATGTAGCTGCGCAGGAATGTACTGCGGCGGAAGCCGATTTTGGTGGTGCTGTAGGTGAAAATATCACTCGCATCCACGGTCACCAGATCCGGATCCTGGATCGGATCAACCGCCATGCTGGCAATGACACCCACGCCCAGTCCCAGACGAACATAAGTCTTAATCACGTCAGCATCTGTGGCGGTGAATACAATGCGTGGCGTCAGGCCGGCGCGGTTAAATGCAGTATCGAGTTCTGAACGGCCGGTGAAGCCGAAGGTATAAGTCACAATCGGATAGGCTGCCAGTTCTTCAATGGTGACCTTCTCTTTACCCGCCAGCGGATGATCAGGCTGAACCACCACGGCACGGTTCCAGTGATAGCAAGGCAGCATGATCAGATCGTCATATAAATGGAGCGCTTCGGTAGCGATCGCGAAATCCGCATTGCCTTTCGAAACCGCTTCAGCAATCTGCGTCGGCGATCCCTGATGCATATGCAATGAAACACGGGGGTAACGCTCGATAAAACCTTTAATTACATTCGGTAAAGCATAACGTGCCTGCGTGTGTGTCGTCGCCACATACAACGAACCTTTGTCCGGATAGGTATGCTCACCGGCAACGGCTTTGATCGCATCCACTTTAGACAACACTTCACGGGCAATACGGATGATTTCCTGCCCTGCCGGTGTGACTTGCGTCAGATGTTTTCCACTGCGGGAAAAAATCTGGATCCCCAGTTCATCTTCCAGCATCCGCACCTGTTTGCTGATCCCGGGCTGCGACGTGTACAGGCCTTCTGCCGTCGAACTGACGTTCAGATTGTGATTAACAACCTCTACGATATAGCGCAGTTGCTGCAATTTCATATCTCATACCATCCTAGTTTTCGCACCCTGCCGTCATCCCTGTTCACCCGGGGGCTGAACAGACTGAAATAATTTTATAATGAATGCCGGTAGTCTGTTAACGAACGTTATTTATGCCCCAGATGCATTAACTTATTACCTGAATGCATAAGAATAAATTTTATATAACAATTATATCAATAATTAACGCGTTGTATAGCCAGAGAACATAATGACAATTGCAGGCAGCGCTGCCCTGATAAGAAAAACAGCAAATCAGGGTCGATGATAGATCTGAATGCAATAAAAAAACCAGCCCGGAGGACTGGTTTTTTACACCTGCTTAACAGAGTGAAATAAATCTGTTATCGCCTAAATAATTCGAGTTGCAGGAAGGCGACAAACTCTGGCATCCCCGGGAGCAGGCTGACCCTGTGACTGGGCCGACTGAGTGCAGCCAACGCACCGGCAACTTGAAATATGAAGGCGATAATTATTTTTTGCCTTCAACCCATTTGCCGTCCACAAAGAAAGCGGTCCAGCCCGTGGCTTTGCCGTCTTTTTCTGAAGACACGTACTGCTGCTTAGTTTTACGGCTGAAACGCACCATGGATTTATTCCCTTCCGGATCTGCCACCGGCGCATCGGCCAGATAGCTGAGTTTTTCCGGTAAGCGATCTTTGAAACGCTTCAGTTCTTCCACCAGCGGCGCACGGGTTTCGCGCGATTTAGGGAATGTGTTGGCAGCCAGGAATACCCCTGCCGCACCGTCACGCAGCACGAAATACGCGTCTGATTTCTCACACGGCAATTCCGGCAGCGGAACCGGATCTTCTTTCGGCGGCGCCACATCACCGTTTCGCAAAATCTTACGGGTGTTTTTGCACTCGTCGTTGGTACAGCCCATGTATTTACCGAAACGTCCCATTTTCAGGTGCATTTCAGAGCCACATTTCTCGCACTCAACGATCGGGCCGTCGTAACCCTTGATACGGAACTCGCCTTCTTCGATTTCATAACCATCACATTCCGGGTTGTTACCACAGACATGCAATTTACGCTGATTATCGATGAGATAGCTGTCCATCGCCGTACCGCATTTGGCACAACGGCGTTTGGCGCGTAGCGCATTAGCTTCGGCTTCATCACCTTCCAGAATGTTCAGCACTTCGGCATCAGCAATCAGGTTGATGGTGGTTTTGCAGCGTTCTTTCGGCGGCAAGGCATAACCGGAACATCCCAGGAACACACCGGTGCTGGCGGTACGTATCCCCATCGGACGTCCGCAGGTCGGACATTCAATGCTGGTCAGCACCATCTGATTCGGACGCATACCGCCTTCTTCAGGGTCTTTCTCAGCCGTTTCCAGCTGCTTGCTGAATTCAGTGAAGAATTCATCCAGAACGGCTTTCCATTCCGCCTTGTTATTGGCGACCTGATCCAGCCCGTCTTCCATACGTGCGGTGAAATCGTAGTTCATCAGTTCACGGAAGTTATCTTCCAGACGATCGGTAACGATTTCGCCCATTTTTTCTGCATAGAAGCGACGGTTTTCAACGTGAACGTAGCCCCTGTCCTGAATGGTCGAAATGATCGACGCATAAGTAGACGGGCGGCCAATACCCCGTTTTTCCAGTTCTTTAACCAATGACGCTTCGCTGAAACGCGCAGGCGGCTTGGTGAAATGCTGAGTCGGTAGCAGTTGTTGCAGTTCCAGATCCGTCCCCACTTCGATGGCGGGCAGGGTTCTGTCTTCGTCGCCTTTACGCAACGCCGGCATCACTTTGGTCCAGCCATCAAAACGCAGCGTACGGCCTTTGGCGCGCAAAGAATAATCCCCGGCTTTCACCGTCAGCGTAGTGGAATCGTACTGCGCCGGTGTCATCTGACAGGCCACAAACTGACGCCATATCAGCTGATACAGACGTTGCGCATCCGCTTCCATATCTTTCAATTGTTCAGACGTCACGGCTACGTCAGAAGGACGAATCGCTTCGTGCGCTTCCTGAGAATTCTCTTTGTTGCTGTATTGCAGCGGAGCTTTCGGCAGATATTTATTACCGAAATTTTCGCCGATATAGCCGCGCACCATTTCCACGGCATCCTGACTCAGGTTAGTGGAATCAGTACGCATATAGGTGATGTGACCGGCTTCGTAAAGACGCTGTGCCATCATCATGGTTTTCTTCACACCAAAGCTCAGACGCGTACTGGCCGCCTGTTGCAACGTGGAAGTAATGAAAGGCGCACCCGGCTTACTGCTGGTTGGTTTGTCTTCACGATCAACCACGGTATAGCGCGCTTTCTCAAGCAGCGAAACGGCCGCATGAGTTTGTTCTTTATTCACCGGTTTGAACGGTTTGTCGAGATGATGCGTCACTTCCATTTGCAGCGCGGTTTCTTTCTTCGCCAGCAAATCCGCATGCAACTCCCAGTATTCTTCCGGCACGAACGCTTTGATTTCTTTCTCACGCTCGACAACCAGACGCACCGCCACGGACTGAACGCGACCTGCGGATAAACCACGGGCAATTTTCTTCCACAACAGCGGAGATACCATGTAACCCACCACGCGGTCCATGAAACGACGCGCCTGCTGAGCGTTCACACGATCAATATTCAGTTCGCCCGGTTCTTTAAAGGCGTTCTGGATCGCGTTTTTGGTAATTTCATTAAATACGACGCGGCTGAAACGTTTGTCATCACCGCCAATCACTTCCCGCAAATGCCAGGCAATCGCCTCTCCTTCGCGGTCAAGGTCGGTTGCGAGATAGATGTGGTCAGCTTTTTCCGCTAACGCTTTTAACTCAGCAACAACTTTTTCTTTACCCGGAAGTATTTCGTATTGTGCTTCCCAACCGTGATACGGGTCGACGCCCATGCGATTAACCAGCGCGGTCTTCTCATCCTTTTTTACTTTTTTCTTTGTTTTTTCTTCGGTTGAGTCGGCGGTCTTTTTAGCAGCGGATCCACTGGTGGGTAAATCACGGATATGACCGACGCTGGACTTAACCACGTAGTCATTTCCTAAATATTTATTAATCGTTTTGGCTTTTGCCGGGGACTCAACTATTACGAGAGCTTTGCCCATAATTACCTTTACCTGAATGATTCTTCATCATCTGAAGAAGATTTTGCCTAGTTATGCCGCGGCACAATTACACGTCTTTTTTTATATTGCGGCAGTGAGTCAGAACGTCAACTGATTTCTTTAAAAGAAGGAACGCACTGACTTCCAGAGGTTCAAATCACTGATTCTGCGAGGGATTAACCAGACAGGGCTCAGCAGAACGCGCCCGTTTTTAAGTCAAATAACAACCAAGCGTAAACAAAACATTCCACCTGAAGCCACAAAATCCCACACTCTACCTGATAAAAATCGCCACGCAAACTAATTAACACGGAAAGGCCTTTTTCGCCAAATCGCATCCGCCTTTTATAGATTGCTCAAAATATAACCAGCCTGCTGAAGCGGATTACCCCCAGCAGATTTGCGGTTTTATCAACGTCAGGATTACAATAACGTCAGCAATTATAGTGGGGAGTAAATATCATGCACGAAAATACATCGGCAATTAGCCGCGAAGCTTTACTGATCGAAGCGAATAAGGTTATCCGTGAGCACGAAGATTACATGCACGGAATGCTGGCGACAGAGGTTGAGCAGAAAGGTAATGTGCTGGTTTTCCGCGGGGAGTTTTTCATGGATGAAGACGGCTTACCGACCAGAAAAACCACCGCAGTATTTAATATGTTTAAACATCTGGCCCATCTTTTTTCAGAAAAATACCATCTCGAAGATTGAGATAAAAGAATCGCTAATAAAGGTATAGGTAACCGATAAACGGCGAGACTCACTCTTTCGGATTAAAAAGGGACGAATGTCCCTTTTTCTTTTATATGTTCCGGGAAAAAATTACAACAGAGGTTTCTGACTGCGTTGTAACCAGCGCAGGAACAGGCGATCCACGCTTTGTGCCGCGCTGCCGGTGAAGCGGTCCATCATACGTTTACGGCGGCTGTAACGCACCGCAATCACTTCATGATTTTTCATTTCCGCAATCAGTAAATCATCACTGGTGCCAATAGCATCAATCAGACCGTTCTCACGCGCCTGGGTACCGAACCAGTGTTCACCGGTGGCGACCGCATCAATATCCAGCGACGGCCGGTTCTGATGTACAAATTCTTTAAACAGCACGTGGGTTTCGTTCAGATCTTCACGGAATTTTTCCCGGCCTTCTTCGGTATTTTCACCCAATAAAGTCAGGGTACGTTTAAACTCGCCCGCAGTGTGCAACTCAATATCAATGTCATTTCGTTTCAGCAGACGGTTAAAGTTAGGGATCTGGGCAACGACGCCGATTGAACCTATGATGGCAAACGGCGCGGCGACAATCCTGTCCGCTACACAGGCCATCATATAACCGCCGCTGGCTGCAACTTTATCCACCGCAACCGTCAGACGAATACCGCTCTGACGCAGACGCACCAGCTGAGAAGCCGCCAGCCCGTAACCATGTACCACACCGCCCGGACTTTCCAGGCGTAGCAATACTTCATCTTCCGGCGTGGCCACGGCCAGCACGGCTGAAATTTCTTCCCGCAGCGATGTCACTTCGTGGGCATCCATACTGCCTTTGAAATCGAGTACATACAGGCAGGGTTTGCTTTTCGGACTCCCGGTTTTGGCCTGCAGTTTTTTCTGTTTTTCCTCCGCTTTGTTCTTTTTTTTCAGCTGTTTGCTATGAATTTTTAGCTCGGCAGGGTTCATGCGCGCATGGCGCATTTCACGTTGCATTTCGCGGTACTGTTCGCCTAAATCGATTAGCTGCAACTCACCTTTACCGTGAGACTTACGTTGACGAAGACCAACAAGTAAAACGACCAGTGCCCCGATGGCAATAACTACTGTCACAACTTTGGCCAAAAACAGCCCGTAAAGAGAAAGTAAATCCACACATACCGCCTTTTCAATGTGGTAATAAAACCGTGGTGAGAAAGTTGTTAAACATTCTAAACAATCGCCGCACTGACGTCTTGTTCGAAGATGACATCCTGACTCAGGCGTAAAACAGAGTGCGTCTGTGTTCCAATTTTGTTACAAAAGAGCTGCCCGTTTTTCGGTTAATCATTGAAACTGATGCCCATTTGAGGCATATAAGCGGTGATCACTCGCGAAAAACCTAAAATTCTCATCAAAATGGCGAATTCTGGTTGAGCGCAACAACTCCCGTTTTCGCCATTGTGATATGAAGAGCGCCTGATGTGATGACGGCAGTTGGCCGCCACATAACCGCCCCATTAAGAGGACTGACCGTGCATTATCATCCTAAATCCGATTTGCTCAATCATCGTATCATTCTGGTTACCGGCGCTGGCGACGGCATCGGCCGTGAAGCCGCACTGACGTATGCCCGTTTCGGCGCGCAGGTCATTTTGCTGGGCCGTACCGAAAGTAAACTCGCCAGTGTACAGCAGGAAATTGCGGCTCGTCATTTGCGGCCGGCTTTCATTTATGCACTGGATTTACTGACCGCCAGTCAGCAGGATTGCCAGCGCGTCGCAGAGCAAATCGCTGCATGGGTGCCCCATCTCGACGGCGTTTTGCATAACGCCGGTTTGCTGACTGATATCACGCCGATGGCTGAAATTAAATTGCAGGACTGGATGGACGTCATGCAGGTCAATGTTAACGCCACGTTTATGCTGACCCAGGCGTTACTGCCGCTGATGTTGAAATCTGCCAGCTCCTCGCTGGTGTTCACGACGTCCAGCGTCGGACGCGAAGGCCGCAGCGGCTGGGGCGCTTACGCCGTGTCAAAATTTGCCACCGAAGGCATGATGCAGGTGCTGGCCGAAGAGCATAAACACACCGGCCTGCGTGTCAATTGCATCAATCCTGGCGGCACACGAACCGGCATGCGCGCCTCCGCTTTTCCTGATGAGAACAAAGATAAACTCAAAACACCGGCCGATATCATGCCGCTGTATTTGTATCTGATGGGCGATGACAGCCGCCGTAAAACCGGTATCAGTTTTGATGCCCAGCCGGGGCGCAAAGCCGGTCCGGCAGAATAACCACGGAGCCTCTGATGACCGAAGATCGCCATAAACAGCGCCAGCAAAAGCTGAAAGAACAGGTTGATGCGCGCATTGACGCCGCAAAAGAACAACGCGGGATCCTGATTGTGTTTACCGGTAACGGTAAGGGAAAAACCACGGCGGCCTTTGGTACGGTAACCCGCGCCGTCGGGCACGGTATGCGCGCAGCAGTGATCCAGTTTATTAAAGGGGAATGGCCTAACGGCGAGAAAAACCTGCTCGAACCGCACGGCGTGGAATTTCAGGTGATGGCGACCGGTTTTACCTGGGAAACGCAGAATAAAGAAACCGATACCGAAGCCTGTCAGGCCGTCTGGCAACACGGCAAACGCATGCTGGCCGATACATCATTAGATCTCGTGGTGCTTGATGAGCTGACGTATATGGTCAGTTTCGGTTATCTGGATTTGCAGGAAGTGATCGAGGCCCTGAACACGCGTCCGGCGCATCAGACGGTGATTATCACCGGGCGCGGCTGCCACCGTGATTTGCTGGAAATGGCTGATACGGTCAGCGAACTCCGTCCGGTGAAGCATGCCTTTGACGCCGGCATTATGGCGCAACAGGGCATCGACTGGTGATACCCTGTTTTCACTTTCAAAGCACGATCTGACACTCCGCCAGTGTCGCCATTTCGTTATGAACGGCGCAGGCGGCATCAATCAGCGGTAACGCCAGCGCCGCGCCGCTGCCCTCGCCAAGTCGCAAGTTCAGATCAAAATACGGTTGCAACCCCAGTGCTTCCAGTGCCAGCGTCGCGCCCTGCTCGGCTGATATATGTGAAGGAATAAGGTAGGGTTTCAGGCCGGGGGCTATCTGGCATGCCGCCAGCGCTGAGGCGTAAGAAAGATAACCATCCAGTACCAGCGGAATACCAGACGCCGCGGCTCCGATCATGGCCCCTGCCATGGCGACCAGTTCAAAGCCCCCGACTTTCGCCATCACATCCAGCGCATCTGAAGGATCAGGCTGATTTACCGCAATGGCTTTTTCGACCACGCTGATTTTATGCGCCAGTCTGTCAGGTGGCAGATTTGCACCCAGACCGACGGTTTGTGCTGGCGCAGCGCCGGTCAGTACAGCCACCATCGCAGCCGCAGCCGTGGTGTTTGCCATTCCGAGCTCACCCACAGCCAGCAGGGATAACCCGCTTTCGGCTTTCGCGATCACCCGTTCCGCACTCCAGATCAGTAAAGATTCCGCCTCTTCGCGCGTCATGGCCGGGCCGGTGGCAATATTGCCCGTTCCCTGCGCGACCTTATGATTGAGCGTTCCGGGAATATCCGCGCCAATGATACCGCAGTCAATCAGCGTTACCTGCGCACCGGCCACCCGTGCCAGCACCGAAACCCCGGCTTTCCCCTGCACAATATTGACCGCCTGGATCGCCGTTACCGCCTGTGGGGACGGCGTGACGCCTTCCTGCCATACACCATGATCGGCTGCCATCACCAACACTTCTTTGCTCGGGAAATGCAGGGGGTGGTTACCGCGAATTGAAGCCAGCTGAATCGCCAGTTGTTCCAGACGACCCAGGCTGCCCGGCGGTTTCACCAGACTGTCGAGTCGTGCCGCCGCCCTCTGAGCGGCCGGTGCATCGGGAACCGCTATCTGACGGAGAATGTTTGCCAGCGAAGCCATGGTGTCGTCCTTACGTGTTTGAAAAGTTAAATACCGCTGTCGTTAAAGCGCTGAATCACACAAGTGCCGGGGCTGAGATCAATTTCACACAAACAGCCTTGTTTAAACGGGAAACGCCACATATCCGCAGGTGCCAGCTTAAGCATCATCGCCAGCAACAGGCTGAGTGAACCCTGATGTGCCACTATCGCGAGCCTGCTTTCCTGCGGACGCAAATGCAACTGCTGCAAGGCCTGACGGATACGCGAGGTGAACGCCGTAAAGGATTCCCCCTGTGGCACCTCGGCCTTTTGCCAGTCCTGACACCAGGCCTGATAGCCTTCTGCCTGTGAGGCTTCGAGTTCATTGTGATGACGCATTTCCCACTCGCCAAACGCCATCTCCTGCAACAATGGCTGAGTCTCTATCGTCAGTTCGCGCCCGTGGGCAATGATACCGGCCATATCACGGCTGCGGCGCATATCGGTATGGATCAGGGCATCCAGCGGCGTAGCAGCCAGCTGACGCGCCACATGCTGCGCCTGTCGCTCCCCCTCCGCAGTCAGCACAATGTCGCTGCTGCCACAAAATACGCCGTTAACATTAGCCTGAGTTTGTCCGTGCCGTATCAGATACAGTTTCATTATTGAGTCCCTTTTCTCAGTGCCATAACAGGAAAAACAGGAAGAGCAGTTCGCTCAACTCGCACGCTGCGCCCAACGTATCGCCGGTCTGGCCACCGATACGCCGGGCGATAAAATACCGTAAGCCCAGCACACCTGTCAGTGTAATAAGCAGTGCCGGCAGTGTCGTGAATCCGCCGACAATCAGCGTCAGAAAGGCCATCAGCAACAAGGTGATATAAAAATGCCCCTCGCTGATTTTACCGATAAATAAATTGCCCATTCCCGACTCGCGGGCATAGGCCTGACGGTACATCATCACCGCCATCATGCCACGCCCGACCACCGGCGTGAGGATAAGACATGTCAGCACTGGCAGTCCGTCGGCGCTGAGCTGATAAATCAACGCAGTACGAAGCAGAACAGCCACAATCAGTGCCAGTGCGCCGTAGGTGCCAATGCGGCTGTCGCGCATAATTTCCAGGATCCGCTCCCGGCTGCGCACGGAAAATAAGCCGTCGCAACTGTCAGCCAGCCCGTCGAGATGTAAACCGCCGGTCAGCATGATATGTACGATGACAACGGCAATCGCCGCCGGTAGCACCCCGACGTGCGGCAGCAGAAACAGCCACACCAGCGCGGTCAGTAACCCAATGACCAGCCCGACCAGCGGAAAGCACACAATACCGCGCGCATACTCTTTCAGTCCGATGCCGTCACACCAGCGTTCCCTGACCGGGATACGGGTGAGAAACTGCAACGTTGCGAGAAACAGTCGCCATAAGGCCATAATAAATTCCCTTTCCTTCATCGTTTTATTCCGAGGTTTTCACCGGAACCGGGATGCCGGATACGATCAGGTAGACATCGTCCGCCGCAGCCGCCAGTTGCTGATTCACCCGCCCGGCGATATCACGAAAACGTCGCGCCAGCAGGTTATCCGGCACAATGCCCATTCCGACTTCATTGGTGACGATAATCACTTCGGAGTCAGCCTGTTGCGCAACTTTCGTCAGTTGCGTGGTTTGCGCAAAAATATGCTGCTCTATCGCTTCAAAATCCATATCTTCCACCGATGTTTCACCGGCAATATCAAACAAAAGATTGGTCATCAGCGTCGTGATGCACTCGATAATAATGGTCGGAAACTGTACCTGATGCTCGAGGATGATGTTTCCCAGATCCCGGTAACCTTCAAACGTATGCCAGTGAGCCGGGCGTTGTTGCTGGTGATAACGGATACGCTCCGCCATTTCCGCATCGGTTACGACCGACGTGGCGATATACAATACTTCGCCCCCGCGTTTCTCTGCCACCTGCTCGGCAAAACGGCTCTTGCCGCTGCGGGCACCTCCGGTAATCAACATCATAATCGGCTCCTTGCATTGTATTCATAAACAGGGTGTGTAACAGAAGATGGCTACGCCCTGAATTTTGAGCAAAAAAAACCGCAGTCACAGACTGCGGTTTATGAGCATAGACACAAGTGCCTCGCTTGTCAGCGATTAACCCCGTTTTGCCGGACCGGTAGTTCGACGGGCCGGTGCAACCTGAGTGTGGCGCTTAACAGCACGACGGATCTGGTTGGCTTTTACACGGCGACGGTCACGCTCAACCGGCAACTTACTGACGGTTTCTTCGGTCATGTCGACCAGTGTACGCAGATAGTTAATATCCGGCAGATCCAGCTCTTTGTAGCCGCCGCGAGGCAGGCCTTTAGGCAGGTTCAGATCCCCATAACGTACGCGGATCAGACGGCTTACCTGTACGCCAACGGCTTCCCACAGACGACGAACTTCGCGGTTGCGCCCTTCTGTCAGGGTCACATTGTACCACTGGTTCAGACCTTCCCCGCCCTGGAACTTGATCGAGCGGAATGCCGCAGGGCCGTCTTCCAGCTGCACACCACGGCTCAGTTGTTTGATTTTTTCATCATCAACCTGACCGAAAACGCGCACGGCATATTCGCGCTCAACTTCACGACTCGGGTGCATCAGGCGGTTAGCCAGTTCACCGTCGGTAGTGAATAACAGCAGACCCGAGGTGTTAACGTCCAGACGGCCTACTGCGATCCAGCGGGAACCGCGCATTTTTGGCAGACGGTCAAAAACGGTCGGGCGCCCTTCCGGATCACTGCGTGTACATAACTCGCCTTCCGGCTTGTAATACGCCAGCACGCGGCAAACGGTGTCCTGTGATTCCATCACTGACAGAACGTGGCCATCGAGACGAATTTTGGTGCCGCCGGTGACTTCCACGCGGTCGCCCAGCGTAGAAATTTTACCGTCGACGCTGACGCGGCCAGCCTGAATCATCGCTTCGACTTCACGACGTGAACCGTGGCCCGCACGAGCGAGGACTTTTTGCAGTTTTTCGCTTTGCCCTTCGGTGCTGTCCAGCGCGTTCTTCGGCTTCTGGTATTTCACTTCTTCTTCGTCACCGTTTTCATCAAACAGTGCTTCAGCTTTGGGTTTTGTCCCGCGCGGTTTCAGCGGCGCGCGAGGCTTTTCACCACGGGCATTTTCCGGACGGCCGGGCTTGCCTGTACGTGGTTTTTCAATACGGGAATTTTCGATACGTGAATCGCCGCGGCCTGCGTCAGAACGTGGTTTGTCTGAACGCGGCTTGTCGCTGCGTGGTTTATCAGTACGTGGCTTTTCGCCGCGTTTTTCAGCCCGTGACGGCTCCGGACGGCTTTTTGCTGCGCCGGAATTTCTGCCACTTTTGGGCTTGTCACCAGATGGACGTGACCCTTTGGCTTTGTCGCTGGTGTGTTTCTGGGAATTATACTTCTCGCTCATTGAGCAGCCTCATTTGTCGCCTTCACAGGCGTCGGGGGGAGCCGGCAGCACGACGTTGACCCTCGTCTGCCCGCCAAAATTCAGTTATTACGTATTATTACAATGACTTATAAAAAAGCCAGCCCGCCATTATACACAGTTATCCGCAATTTGTATCCTGCAATGGTTTGTACGGGCTGTTTATTTTTCCAACAATCGTTACCGGAAAGGCGCGGGATCACCCGCACCTTCACGCACCACTTCCGGCGCCGCTTCGGTCAGATCAATCACTGTGGTAGGCTGCTGGCCGATAGAACCGCCATCGATCACCAGATCCACAACTTTACCCAAATGATCTCTGATATCTTCAGGATCAGATTCTGCAAAATCATTGCCCGGCAGCATCAGTGTGGTAGACATCAGCGGCTCACCCAGCGCTTCCAGTAAGGCAATCGCAATCGGATTGGAGGGCACCCGCAGGCCAATCGTCTTACGTTTTTCGCTCATCAGGCGGCGCGGTACTTCTTTGGTGGCTTTCAGGATAAAAGTGTAATTACCCGGCGTGTTGTTTTTCATCAGCCGGAAAGCCGCGTTATCAACATGCGCGTAAGTCGATAGCTCAGACAAATCCCGGCATACCAGCGTGAAGTTATGGTTACTGTCTAACTGACGGATACGACAAATACGCTCCATGGCGTTTTTCTCTTCCAGACGGCAACCGAGCGCATAACCGGAATCTGTCGGATAGACAATAACCTGCCCTTTGCGCAGCAATTCTACGGCCTGATTAATCAGGCGGGGCTGCGGGTTTTCCGGATGGATATAAAAATATTGACTCATTGTTCCCTCTTAATTCTTCTTCTGCGGTCGTGCTTCAGACCGGTTCAATTTCAGGCTGTTCTCCCGGGGACGGCCAGTGTTGCCAGACCGGCTCTGCGCCTGCAGGAAGCCAAAGTTTTCGCCCCAGTTCAATCCACGAGCAAGGCTGATGGAAATCAGACCCCTGCGAGGCGAGCAACTGGTAATCACGGGCATAAGCCGCAAGTTGAGCACGCTCATTCGGTGCCTGCTGACATTGTGCGACTTCCATGGCATCACCGCCTTGTTCGGCAAAGAACGCCAGTAAGCGTTTCAGCCATTTTGTGGACAGGTCATAACGTCCCGGGTGGGCGACTACCGCCTGTCCGCCAGACTGATGAATCGCATCAATCGCTTGTTCTATTGTACACCACTGTGGCGGAACGTAGCCGGTCTTGCCCTTGGCGAGGTATTTTTTGAACACCTGCGCAATGTTGTCAGCCACGCCAGTTTCCACCAGATAGCGGGCAAAATGCGCACGGGTGACGGCGCCGCCATCGGCCAGACGTAATGCCCCCTCCCATGCCCCCTCGATGCGCGCTTTCGCCAGGCGTCGCCCCATTTCCCGGGCGCGCTGCTGGCGTAATTCCGCCTGCGCTTTCAGTAAATCCACCATCGCCTGATGGGCCGGGTCGATGCCCAGCCCGACAATATGAATCTCATGATTTTCCCACAGCGTAGAAATCTCGACACCGTTTACCAGTTGCAACGGCAGATGATTATCAGCTATCGCCTGCGCCGCGCGCGCCAGCCCTTCCGTGCTGTCGTGATCGGTGATCGCCAGTACGCCGACACGCATTTCTACAGCACGCGCCACCAGCGCTTGCGGTGTTAAATAGCCGTCAGAGGCGGTGGTATGGCTGTGGAGATCGTAAAGAGTAAAGGCGGAGCGGGTTGTCTGGTCGTCTGCTGAAGGCAAAGTGTTTGTTGGCAAAGTCATCGTCACGTGCGGATTTAACCTGTTTCTGAATGCAGTGCATATCATAACGCGTTAGGACTTTACACGTTAGGGATGATTTCACCCGGTCATTACGCGCTGTTATGGTGCTTTAACACTTTTTGCACCCTACAGGCGCACTGATGTTGGGAATGGTGGAAAAAGAGGGTTGACTTTATACCGCTGAACTAGTTTACTAGTACGCAAGTTCACGGGGCAGTTCAGCAATGAACGGCGTGACAAACCGATTCAGAAAGCTTACGTTTTAAAGACGATAGCTTCTATAAACAAACAAGAGTGTCTGATGATGAAAACTCACATGATGGCGGTTCTCAGCTGGTGGCGTACTTCCCCTTGGCGGGCGGAGTAATCACGCATAGCTGTCATCAGACGCTGCAAGATTCCCGAAGCCCGCATAATGCGGGCTTTTTTGTGGCCGCCTATCAGAAATCCGTTTCACACAAACGTTGAAAAAATTTCAGGAAGCAAAATGACTATTCAGAAACCACGTTTAGAATTGCTGACCGCAGAAGGATGTTACCGCGGCGACCCGACGGCCATTTTTCACCAGTTGTGTGGTGCCCGTCCGGCGACCCTGCTGCTGGAGTCCTCCGAAGTGACCAGCAAAGAAAATCTTCAGAGCCTGCTGATTGTGGACAGCGCACTGCGTATCACTGCACTCGGTTCCCGGGTTTTAATTCAGGCACTGACGCCAAACGGCGCGTCATTACTCTCACTGATTGACGCCGCGTTACCGGCTGAAATTCGCAACGATGTGCGTCCGAACGGACGCGAACTGCGCTTCCCGTCCATTGACCAGATGCAGGACGAAGACGCCCGTCTGCGTTCACGCTCCGTGTTTGATGCATTGCGCAGTATCCTGACCTCGGTGGAAACACCCGCTGATGAGCGCGAAGCGATGTTCCTCGGCGGTCTGTTTGCTTACGATCTGGTCGCCGGTTTTGAAGATTTACCGGTATTAGAATCCGACCAGCGGTGCCCGGATTTTTGCTTCTACCTGGCAGAAACACTGCTGGTGCTGGACCACCAGAACCGTTCATGCCGCTTGCAGGCCAGCCTGTTTACGCCGTCACCGGAAGAGAAACAGCGTCTGCATACTCGCCTTGAACAACTGCAACACCAGTTACAATTACCCCCTCATGCCATTCCGCACCAGAGCGTGCCGGAGATGCAACTGAGCGTAAATCAGAGTGATGAAGAGTTTGGTGCTGTGGTGGAGAAGATGAAAGTGGCGATCCGCGCCGGTGAGATTTTCCAGGTAGTCCCTTCCCGTCGCTTCTCACTGCCGTGCCCTGCCCCACTGGCAGCGTATGAAACACTCAAAAACAACAACCCAAGCCCGTACATGTTCTTCATGCAGGACAACGATTTCACCTTGTTCGGTGCCTCTCCGGAAAGCGCACTGAAATACGATGCGACAAACCGTCAGATTGAAATTTATCCGATTGCCGGGACACGTCCGCGTGGCCGTCGTGCTGACGGTTCACTGGATTTGGATCTCGACAGCCGTATTGAACTGGAAATGCGTACTGACCATAAAGAACTGGCCGAGCATCTGATGCTGGTGGATTTAGCACGTAATGATCTGGCGCGTATCTGTGAGCCGGGCAGCCGTTATGTCGCCGACCTGACCAAAGTTGACCGTTACTCTTTCGTGATGCACCTGGTGTCCCGCGTCGTCGGCACACTGCGTCATGACCTGGACGTCCTGCACGCCTATCAGGCAGTAATGAACATGGGCACGCTGACCGGCGCACCGAAAGTTCGCGCCATGCAGTTGATTTCAGCCTCCGAGCAAACCCGTCGCGGCAGTTACGGCGGCGCAGTCGGTTATTTCACCGCTCACGGTGATTTAGACACCTGCATCGTAATCCGCTCGGCCTATGTCGAAGACGGCATCGCCACCGTACAGGCTGGCGGCGGCGTGGTACTTGATTCCGTTCCGCAAGCCGAAGCCGACGAAACCCGTAATAAAGCCCGTGCTGTGCTGCGTGCCATCGCCACCGCCCATAATGCGAAAGAGGTATTTTAAGATGGCCGATATCTTACTCATCGATAACGTCGATTCCTTTACTTACAACCTTGTCGATCAGTTGCGTTCAAGCGGCCACAACGTGGTGATTTACCGCAATCAGATCCCGGCTGACGTCATTATCGAAAAACTCAGTCAGCTGGAAAAACCGGTGCTGGTGCTTTCGCCGGGACCGGGTACACCTTCCGAAGCCGGTTGCATGCCAGAGTTGCTCAAACGTCTGCGCGGTCAGTTGCCGATTATCGGTATCTGTCTCGGCCATCAGGCGATTGTGGAAACCTACGGTGGTTTCGTCGGGCAGGCCGGGGAAATCCTGCACGGTAAAGCCTCGGCAATTACGCATGACAATGAAGCGATGTTTGCCGGCATGCACAACCCGCTGCCGGTCGCGCGTTATCACTCGCTGGTGGGCAGCCAGATCCCCGACGGGCTGACCGTCAACGCCCGTTACGGCGATATGGTGATGGCAGTACGTCACGAAGAAGATCGGGTTTGTGGATTCCAGTTCCACCCGGAATCTATTTTAACTTCACAGGGCGCCCGTTTGCTTGAGCAGACACTGGCCTGGGCTTTGGCGTAAGGAGAACTGTCATGCAAACGCAAACTATTCCCGGCATTCTCGAAAACCTGTTTCGCGCTCAGACGATGACGCAGGAAGAAAGCCAGCAGCTATTTACCGCCATCGTGAAGGGCGAACTCGAACCGGCGCAACTGGCCGGGGCATTAATCAGCATGAAAGTGCGCGGCGAACAACCGGCTGAAATCGCCGGAGCCGCCAAAGCGTTACTGTCGCACGCCGAGCCGTTCCCGCGTCCTGATTATGCGTTCGCGGACATTGTCGGCACCGGTGGCGACGGCACCAACAGCATCAATATTTCCACCGCCAGCGCATTTGTCGCGGCGGCCTGCGGAGCCCGGGTCGCCAAACACGGCAACCGCAGTGTATCCAGCCGTTCGGGTTCTTCCGATTTACTGGCCGCGTTTGGCATCCGTCTGGATATGCCTGCGCAAGAATCACGGGCCGCGCTGGATGATCTGGGCGTGTGTTTCCTGTTTGCGCCGCAATACCACACCGGTTTCCGTCATGCGATGCCGGTACGTAAATCACTCAAAACCCGCACCCTGTTTAACGTGCTGGGTCCGCTGATTAACCCGGCGCGTCCGCCGCTGGCACTGATTGGCGTATACAGCCCTGAACTGGTGCTACCGATTGCAGAAACATTGCGGGCGCTGGGTTATGAACGTGCGGCAGTGGTTCACGGTGGTGGGATGGATGAAGTGGCGATCCACGCAGCAACGCTGGTTGCGGAGCTGAAAGACGGTCAGATAACCACTTACGAACTGACACCACAGGACTTCGGTCTGGATAATTATCCGATTGAATCCCTGCTGGGCGGTGAGCCGGAAGAAAACCGTGACATTCTGGCACGCTTATTACAAGGTAAAGGAGATCCGGCCCATGAAGCTGCGGTAGCCGTCAATGTGGCGATGTTACTGCGTCTGTTCGGTCAGGAAGATTTAAAGCAAAACGCACAACAGGCTTTGGCCGTCATGCGCAGCGGTGAACCCTACCAGCGCGTGGTGGCACTGGCAGCAAGAGGATAAGTGATGCAGCAGGAAACGGTGCTCCACAAAATTGTTCGCGATAAAGAAATTTGGGTCGCGGCACGCAAAGAACAGCAACCACTGGCCAGCTTTCAGAATGACATTACACAGAGCCAGCGCAGTTTCTACCATGCCCTGCAAGGGGCAAGAACGGCCTTCATTCTGGAATGTAAACAAGCTTCTCCGTCGAAAGGTAAGATCCGCGAGAATTTCGATCCGGTAGAAATCGCCAGCGTGTATAAAGACTACGCTTCCGCCATCTCCGTTTTAACGGACGAGAAATACTTCCAGGGCAGTTTTGATTTCCTGCCGCTGGTGAGTAAAACCGTCACACAGCCGGTGCTGTGCAAAGATTTTATTATCGACCCGTATCAGATCCATCTGGCCCGTTTCTATCAGGCCGATGCCATTTTGCTGATGCTCTCCGTGCTCGATGATGCTCAGTACGTTCAGCTGGCGGCCGTGGCACACAGCCTGAACATGGGTATTTTGACGGAAGCCAGTAATGAAGAAGAACTGGATCGCGCTGTTAAACTGAAAGCCAAAGTCGTCGGTATCAATAACCGTGACCTGCGCGATTTATCCATCGACCTTAACCGCACCCGTGAGCTGGCACCGCGTGTACCGCATGGTGTCACGGTCATCAGTGAATCAGGTATTAATACCTACGGACAAATCCGTGAACTCAGCCGCTTCGCCAATGGCTTCCTGATCGGCAGCGCCCTGATGTCAGAACAAGACCTGAGCAGCGCCGTGCGTCGCGTGCTGCTGGGTGAAAACAAGGTCTGTGGCCTGACCCGCCCTCAGGATGCCAAAGCCGCGCACCAGGCTGGCGCTATTTATGGCGGATTGATCTTTGTACAAGCGTCACCGCGCTTCGTAACCCAAACGCTGGCGAAAGAAGTACAGAACGGTGCGCCGCTTAAATATGTCGGCGTATTCCGTGATGAGCCAGTCAGTAAGGTGGCAGAAACCGCGCAGACCCTGAGTCTGACCGCCGTGCAACTTCATGGAGATGAAAGCCAGGCGTATATCGACGCACTGCGCACAGCATTGCCGCAAACGGTTCAGATCTGGAAGGCGCTGAGTGTCAAAGACACCGTTCCGGCACGCAACCTGAATCACGTTGACCGCTACGTGCTGGACAACGGTAAAGGTGGCACCGGTTATCGTTTCGACTGGAGCACGCTGGCCGGGCAGGATTTGAGCAATGTGCTGCTGGCTGGCGGACTAAGCGCTGATAATTGCGTCCAGGCCGCGCAGCTCGGTTGCGCAGGGCTGGATTTCAACTCCGGTGTTGAAAGCGAACCTGGCATCAAAGATGCTGAAAAAATTACCGCCGTATTCCAGACATTGCGGGCGTATTAAGCCGCACGCAATGACGCAAAAATTGACAGACAGGACGCAATAACATGACTTTACTTAATCCCTACTTCGGCGAATTTGGCGGCCAGTACGTCCCGCAAATTCTGATGCCTGCGCTGGCTCAGCTGGAAGAAGCTTTTGTCAGTGCGCAACGCGACCCTGAGTTTCAGGCTGAATTCATTGATTTACTGAAAAACTACGCAGGCCGTCCGACGGCGCTGACCCTGTGTAAGAACCTGACAGCAGGAACCAAAACCAAGCTTTATCTTAAGCGTGAAGATTTGCTGCATGGCGGCGCACATAAAACTAACCAGGTGTTGGGTCAGGCATTGCTGGCCAAACGCATGGGCAAAACGGAAATCATCGCCGAAACCGGTGCAGGTCAGCATGGCGTGGCATCGGCACTGGCCTGTGCACTGCTCGGCCTGAAATGCCGCATTTATATGGGCGCAAAAGACATTGAGCGTCAGTCGCCAAACGTATTCCGTATGCGTCTGATGGGGGCTGAAGTCATCCCGGTGCACAGCGGTTCTTCCACGTTGAAAGATGCCTGTAATGAGGCGCTGCGTGACTGGTCCGGCAGCTATGAGAAATCGCACTACATGCTCGGGACGGCAGCAGGTCCCCATCCGTATCCGACCATCGTACGTGAATTCCAGCGCATGATCGGCGAAGAAACCAAGTCACAAATGCAGGAACGAGAAGGCTGTCTGCCGGATGCCGTCATTGCCTGCGTCGGCGGGGGGTCTAATGCGATCGGTATGTTTGCCGATTTTATCGACGATACCAGTGTGAAGCTGATTGGCGTCGAACCCGGCGGTCTGGGCATTGAAACCGGCCAACATGGTGCCCCGCTGAAACATGGCCACGTGGGCATTTACTTCGGCATGAAAGCGCCAATGATGCAAACTTCAGAAGGCCAGATTGAAGAGTCTTACTCTATTTCTGCCGGTCTGGATTTTCCGTCTGTTGGTCCGCAACACGCCTTCCTCAACAGCATTGGCCGTGCAGAATATGTCTCAATCACCGATGATGAGGCGCTGGACGCGTTTAAAGAATTGTCCCGCCATGAAGGGATTATTCCGGCCCTGGAATCCTCTCATGCGCTGGCTTACGCGCTGAAACTGATCAAGGAAACGCCAGAAAAAGAACAGATTCTGGTGGTTAACCTGTCCGGACGCGGCGACAAAGACATTTTCACCGTACACGACATCCTGACTGCCCGGGGAGAAATTTAATGGAACGTTATCAGCAATTATTCAAGCGTCTGGAAAGCAAAAAAGAAGGGGCGTTTGTTCCTTTCGTCACGCTGGGCGATCCGGGCGTTGAGCTGTCACTGTCAATTATCGATACGCTGATTGAAGCCGGTGCCGACGCACTGGAACTGGGTGTCCCGTTCTCCGATCCTCTGGCTGATGGCCCGACCATTCAGAATGCAAACCTGCGCGCGTTTGCTGCGGGTGTGACGCCGACACAATGCTTCAATATGCTGGCACGCATCCGTGAAAAACATCCGGATATCCCGATTGGGCTGCTCATGTATGCCAATCTTGTGTTCCACAACGGCATTGAAACCTTCTATCAGCGTTGCGCTGAAGTGGGTGTTGATTCGGTGTTGGTTGCCGATGTGCCATTTGAAGAGTCTGCGCCATTCCGTGCTGCCGCGTTGCGCCACGGCATCGCCCCTATCTTTATCTGCCCGCCAAATGCTTCTGATGATTTGCTGCGTGAAATTTCGTCCCATGGCCGCGGATATACTTATCTGCTGTCACGCGCAGGTGTGACGGGGACGGAAAAACGTGCACTGACGCCGTTGAATCACTTAGTGGATAAGCTTCGTGAATACCATGCAGCGCCGCCTTTACAGGGTTTCGGTATCTCCGAACCTGCGCAGGTGAAAGAAACGCTGGCTGCGGGAGCTGCCGGGGCTATTTCCGGTTCAGCGACGGTGCGCATTATCGAAAACAATCAGCATCAGCCTTCCGAAATGTTGGCTCAGCTTTCCCGTTTCGTCAGTGAAATGAAAGCGGCCACACGTCCTCAGTAAATATTCTCTGACAGAACCTCAGCCACAGAGTGACTAAGGTTCTGTTTCTTTTAATTTCTTACTATTTTTAACTCCGCTTAATTTGTATTACTCCTTTTAATAATCCACACTAAAATTACTCTGTACATCAATGATATTTTGCACGATGTGAATATCGCTGATTCCGTAAGAGTTTGTTTCTTTTGGTTTTATAACAAATCATGGAGAGTTATTTATGAAGCTATTCAAAACATTGTCCGCGTTCTGCATGGCAGCGGTTGTGGTCATGGCTGTTGCCGCTTGTGCGCCGACTAAAAAATCAGAAGGAACAGGGGGTTATATCGATGACACCGTCGTGACAACCAAAGTTAAATCTGCACTGCTGGCAGATAAGAGCATTAAATCCACTGAGATCAGCGTAGAGACCTTTAAAGGCCGTGTGCAGTTGAGTGGTTTTGTGACATCAACAGCGGATGCAAACCGTGCAGTTGAAGTCACTCGCGGCGTGGCCGGTGTGCGTTCTATTGAGAATGACATGCGGCTGAAATAGTCAGTAAGTCTCTAAACAGAAAATCGAAGAGGCGCCGAAGCGCCTCTTTTTTGTGCCGTCTTTTTAAAGATCAGAAACGATAGCCGACGCCAAACATAAAGACCCATGGGTCGATCCGGGTGTTGATGTTTTGCTGCTCGCCACCGGCTTTGAATTTAACTTCCGTATCAATATCCATCCACCAGACAGACATGTTAATCAACCAGTTATCGTCCAGGTTGTAATCGAGACCGGCTTGTGTGGCCACCCCCCAGGAATCTTTGACACTTAAATCTGAAAGCCCGGCATCACGACCCGTCTGGTTGAAATCCGTGTCATAAAAGGTGGTGTAGTTGATACCCACACCGAGGTACGGACGCAATTTATCCTGCCGGTCACCAAAGTAATACTGTGCCATCAGAGACGGGGGTAACTGTTTCACTTCTGCAATCGTTCCGGTACTTTGCAGACCGACTTTGTGTTGGAACGGTGTCGCTGCCAGCAACTCCATGCCGAGATTGTCCGTAAACATGTAGCCAAGGGTTAACCCCATCTGCGTGTTGTTATTGATATTAAAAGAACCCAGGCCCAGTACATTGTCCGAACCTTCGGTCGGACGAACCGTGGCTGTCCCTACGCGAAAAATCACATCCCCTGCCTGATGTGCGCTTGAGACTGCCGGAAATGCCGCTGCTGCGACTAATGCCCAATATGCTGCTTTCATTGTCCCTTCCCTTTGTGTGGATTATTTATCAACGGCGCGCATGATACCTACTCTTTGGTATGGTTTGATCAATGCGGGATCACATCTTTAAAACAAAAAGTAAGAAAATGCATCTTCCGCAAAGCGATCTAAATCTATAAAAACAAAGGAATTGATCTGAATCAAAAATGAGGAGATTTTGATGTTTTGTTAACACGTGATATTTCAGTTGCTAAAAAAAATAGCGCTGAGTAATTTGCTTACTCACTGTTGGTTTTGGTTGGGTGCCGTAAGGAGTCGGTAGCTTCCAGGATGGGCGAAATTAACAATCCTTGTATGACCTGTGGCGCATGCTGCGCTTATTTTCGCGTTTCATTTTACTGGGCTGAGTCTGAAGAGGCTGGCGGATGTGTTCCGCAGGCATTGACAGAACAGGTCACTCCTTTCCTGAGCTGCATGCAAGGCACAAACAGTAAAACGCCGCGCTGTGTTGCCCTGGAGGGAGAAGTGGGACACGCGGTTTCCTGTTCTGTTTACCTCAACCGGCCCACACCGTGTCGCGAATTCGATCAGTCAGGGTTGAATGGTGTCACCAATGCCGCCTGCGATCGTGCCCGGGCTCAATATGGTTTACCTCCTCTGAATGTCGATTTGCCGACCATTGATCTCACCCACCTCAGTTGCGTTCCGGCAGAGATTCATCGACAGGTCTGATAGGAAAACAGCGCAAAACTATCGGCGGGAGGCATTTAAAGGGTACAATCCCCGCCTTATTGATTTTTGCTTTTTGCCAAGGAGCGTCCATGTCTATCACGGCCAGTACATTGTACCGTGACAGTTATAATTTTTTGCGTAATCAGATGAGTAGCGTTTTGGCGCTTTCGGTTCTGGCCGCACTAATCACCGTCATATTAAGCTGGGTGTTAAGTCCCTCAGCTGAACAGATCGAGGCTATCGGGCAACTGATGAGCAACATCACCGGCATGAACGTCGGCGATATGATGGGATACATTGAACAGCAGGTAACTCCGGAGCAGCAAAGCGCGATTTTCCGTTACAGCCTGGCCGCTTTGCTGTCAACGCTTGCCGGAAACGTTATTCTGGTTGGCGGTGTCCTGACGTTGATCCAGCTGGTTTCCCAGGGCATTCGCGCCAGTATCACGCAAATTATGACCGCGTCGCTGCCTGTCTTGCCACGTCTGGCCATTTTGTTGTTTATTTACAGCATCATGTTCCGTATCGGCCTGGCGCTGCTGTTTGTTCCGGCCTTCCTGATTGCGATTGCATGGTCAATGGCACCGGTTATTTCCTGTAAAGAGAATGCGGGCGTGTTCAAAGCGATGCGTCTGAGCACCCGTCAGGCCTTCAGCCATGTCCGCCTGGTTGCCCCGGCCGTGATGCTGTGGATCGTTGCCCAGGTCGTACTGATGTTGTTTGTTGGCGTGCTGAGCGCGTTGAATCCAATGATTGGGGCAGTGATACTCGGCGCACTGAGTAATATTATCAGTGCCTTCATGCTGATTTATCTGTTCCGTCTTTACATGAAATTACATGCTTAACAGAGACATCACTTTTTCAGGGGCGCTCCGGCGCCCTTTTCTTTTGTCCGCGAAATGATTCCGGTATAGTCATACCATACGTAAAACATGGAATGAAGTATGAAGCAGCTCCTCGATTTTCTTCCCCTGATTGTTTTTTTTGTGGTTTATAAGCTTTACGACATTTTTGTCGCTTCTGGCGCATTAATTGCTGCCACTGCGTTAGCGTTAGTCATTACCTGGATCCTGTATCGCAAAATCGAGAAGATGACGTTAATCACCTTCGCGATGGTCGCTGTTTTCGGCACCCTGACACTGGTTTTCCATAATGATGAATTTATCAAATGGAAAGTGACGGTTATCTATGTTCTGTTCTCCGGCGCACTACTGATTAGCCAGCTGGTGCTGAAAAAGCCTTTAATCCAGCGCATGTTGGGCAAAGAACTGACTTTGCCGGATCACGTATGGAATAAACTGAACGTCAGCTGGGCCATCTTTTTCCTGCTGTGCGGGCTGGCTAATATTTACGTGGCATTCTGGTTACCGCAAAATATCTGGGTTAACTTCAAGGTCTTCGGCCTGACCGTGCTGACATTGGTCTTTACGCTGTTAAGCGGTGTTTACATTTACCGGCATATGCCGGACGATGAAAAAAAATAAGCATTCTTCTGCACGGGCCTTTCTTTGAAAGGCCTTACTTATTATTAAGCCCCACATGATTCGGGTGACTGAATGCAGCCAACACGTCTGCGGCCTGAAATATGGCGGGCTTTGTGTGAAGCCACTTTATGAACGAAAAACATAGCTTACCCAATGGTGAAATGGTGTTGCGTACGCTGGCTATGCCAGCAGACACCAATGCGAATGGTGATATCTTTGGCGGATGGCTGATGTCACAGATGGATATGGGCGGTGCGATTCAGGCGAAGGAAATTGCCAAGGGTCGCGTAGTGACCGTACGCGTTGACGGCATGACGTTTCTTAAACCGGTGGCTGTCGGTGATGTGGTGTGCTGTTATGCACGCTGCATCCGTACCGGTAACAGCTCGATCACCATCAATGTGGAAGTATGGGTGAAGAAGGTCTCTTCTGAGCCTATCGGTCAGCGTTACAGAGCCACTGAAGCGGTATTTACTTACGTCGCTGTGGATGACGAAGGAAAATCGCGCCAGTTGCCTGATGGTCGCAGCAATTTCAGTGTCGATTCCGAGGGTGTTTCTCAGGATTAAGACGGTTTTACACTACCGTTAAGTAAAAAGGTCGCCTCCCGGGGCGACCTTTTTTGCATATAAATCACAGGTAATGCCAGCTTGCGGCTTATTCGACAGCAGAACCGCCTTTAATTCTGAACACCAGGTTCACAACAAGATTACTGGCAGCCTTCGGTTCATAGCGCCATTTGCTCATCGCCTGTTTCACTTCGCGCTCAAACATATTGCGCGGCTCAGCGGAAAGAACACGTATGTTCTGCACGCGGCCATCACTGTCCACATCAAACTGCACGCGGACACGCCCTTCGATACGTAAAGCCAGTGCACGCGCCGGATAAGCCGGTTCGCCTCGTTGCAATGGCCGCGGGCCGGTATCGCTCTGCGCATTGGCAGATGCCGGTGGCTGGCTAACAGGTTTCGTGAACGGCTGGTTGCTGGTGACGGGCGCAGTTTTTACTGTTTGCGTCGGCTTTTCGACCGGCCGTTCAACAGGCTTCACCTTCGGTTTAACAACCGGCTTCTTCACCGGTTTTGGCTTCGGCTTAGGGGGTTGCGGAATGACAACAGCCTCAGGCGGCGGCGGTGGTTCTGGCACGACTTCAGGTTGCGGTTCCGGCGCCGGTGGTGTCGGTTCAGGTTGTGGCGGCGGCGGCGGTGCAAAGTCGGCCGGATTGACCATCGTTACGCTCATCACCTTTTGATCCTGGTTGGGCAATTTGATGGACTTGCCCACCGTCATATACAACACACCGGCAATGACTGCGACATGTAAACTGACGGCAAGGACCACCGGTACTGTCACCTTGCGGATAAATCTAAACTTTTTTAGCGGCATAATGATTCATTTTCCCCGTGAAGCCGCAAGTTTAAATGTAAATAGCAATCATATTCAACACCGAGATGACAACTATTCTCAAATAACCTCTGGTTTGATCCTACGCAAAGCGCTTTCCCCGGACTTCAGGTTTAGCTATGTTAATTCTGCAAAATGGTCAGGCAGCATCTTGTTGCCTAAAATTGCTCAATAACCCCCCTTTAAAGGTGACTCATGCTTTACGTTATTTATTCTGAAGATGTTTCTGACTCGCTGGAAAAACGCGCTGCGGCACGCCCTGCTCATATCGAACGCCTGAAAAAATTACATGAACAAGGCCGCGTGCTGATTGCGGGCCCGACGCCGTCCATAGACAGCGAAGATCCAGGTGCGGCCGGAATGACCGGTTCCGTACTGATTGTCGAATTCGAGACGCTGGAAGATGCCAAAGTGTGGGCGGATGCCGACCCGTACGTTAAAGCGGGTGTATATAAAGCCGTGACCGTCAAACCATTCAAACGCGTATTTTGATGTTTTACGGGCAGTTTAACGGGCTGCCCGTGGTTCTCCGCGCCTTCCTGCCCTCCCTTTAATCAACTTTACTTTTGCTTACGTCAGTTGATTGTCTAAATATCCGGTTACTCAAACAGTTACCTGCGGCCTTTTCCTTTAACAACAGAGCGGAGAATCCGATATGCAATGTCCGGTATGTAAAGAAAGTCAGTTAGTGATGTCCGAACGTCAGGGCATTGAAATCGATTATTGTCCTGACTGTCGCGGTGTATGGCTGGATCGCGGTGAGCTGGATAAAATCATCGAGAAATCTGCTGCGTCACAGCCCACAGAACGGCCTGCAACGGCACGCTACGAAGAACGTGACCGTCGGGATGATCATCGGCCGCAAGGCAATTACGACAACCGCGGACATTACTCGTCTCAAAAGCCCTATAAAAAGAAGAGCTTCCTTTCAGAGCTTTTCGACTGATTTCTGTCATCCCACGCCATGACATCACACCTCATGGCGTGATTCCCCGCATGCCGTCACATTGCATTCATCGCTTCTGTGTTAGAATGTTTACCCCTGCCCATGAGGTAAGCATTATGTCATTCTTCGACGGACTGAAGTTTCTAACCAGCACGACCACGAAGGTCACCTGCCCGGAATGCGGTTATGTTTCGGAACAGATAAGCGCGAAGGTGCGCAAAAACTCCACTCTGGTCTGCAAAAAATGTGGTGCGCTTTTTCAGCCTAAATCCCGCTAATCAGGCATTCCATTCGTAGTTCACGGCATACAGCGCAAGACGCTGGTGCTGCTGATGATGGATTTGACGGATACGATAAATGTGGCGATAGCGCCTTGACTGCCCTTCCAGCCAGCGACTTCTCCTGCGTTGAGACTGGCGCAACATCCGCCACCGGCCGACTTCATTTTTACTGCGTTTCATTCACTTGTGTCCCGTAATGCCCGTGGCTGCTTCTTTAACGAAAGCGCTTCTTTTACAGAAAGTGTCTTAAGCGGAAAAACTGCGGAACATTATAGGCTGATGACGTTGTGATCCAAGTCTTGTTTTCCTCCTGCTTCCACGTTATCAGCTAACATTGATATCAGGACGATGACCCTTTTATTAACCGGAAACACATTACAGAGGTAGCTGATTGATTAGCAGGATAAAGTTAGTTAAAAGGTTTCTCCTTTCACGTACACTCATGCCGATGGCTTGCGAACAGGACTTTTCGCCTTTATGACAACATTTTATACGGTAATCAGTGGCCTTCTGGTTTTCGGTTACTGGTTACTGATTGCCGGCGTCACCTTACGCATTCTGATGAAGCGCCGCGCAGTTCCGTCAGCCATGGCATGGCTGTTGATCATCTACATCATTCCGCTGGTCGGTATTATTGCCTATCTCTCATTTGGGGAATTGCACTTAGGCAAACGCCGTGCTGAACGGGCAAAAGCCATGTGGCCTTCCACTGCCCGCTGGCTCAATGATCTCAAAGACTGTAAGCGTATTTTTGCCACTGAGAACAGTGAAATTGCCGCCTCACTTTTCCAGCTCTGCGAGCGCCGTCAGGGTATTGCCGGCGTAAAAGGCAATCAGTTGCAATTGCTGACCACCAGCGATGACGTGCTTCACGCAATGATGCGAGATATCGGGCTGGCGCGCAGCAACATCGAAATGGTGTTCTATATCTGGCAGCCGGGCGGTCTGGTTGATCAGGTCGCGGAATCTCTGATGGCGGCTTCACGCCGTGGTATTCATTGCCGTCTGATGCTGGATTCTGCGGGCAGCGTTGCCTTTTTCCGCAGCCCCTATCCGGCAATGATGCGCAACGCCGGTATCGAAGTCGTTGAAGCGTTACAGGTGAATCTTTTCCGTGTGTTCCTGCGTCGTATGGATCTGCGCCAGCACCGTAAAGTGGTACTTATCGACAACTATGTCGCCTATACCGGCAGCATGAATATGGTTGACCCGCGTTACTTTAAACAAGATGCTGGCGTTGGCCAGTGGGTTGATTTGATGGCCCGTATGGAAGGCCCTGTCGCGACCACGATGGGCATTGTATATTCGTGCGACTGGGAGATTGAAACCGGTAAACGTATTCTGCCGCCGGAACCGGATCTCAACCAGATGCCGTTCGAGCAGGAGAGCGGCCATACTATTCAGGTGATCGCTTCCGGTCCGGGCTTCCCGGAAGATATGATCCACCAGGCGCTGCTGACCGCCACCTATTCTGCACGCGAACAGCTGGTTATGACGACGCCGTATCTCGTGCCAAGTGATGATTTGCTGCACGCAATTTGTACCGCAGCGCAGCGCGGGGTGGATGTCAGTATCATTCTGCCGATGAAGAACGACTCAATGATGGTGGACTGGGCAAGTAAGGCTTTTTTTGGCGAATTGCTGGAAGCCGGTGTCAAAATTTATCAGTTCGAAGACGGTCTGCTGCATACCAAAAGTATCCTGGTCGATGGTCAGCTCAGTCTGGTCGGTACCGTGAATCTGGATATGCGCAGCCTGTGGCTCAATTTTGAGATAACGCTGGTCATTGATGACGCCGGATTTGGTGATGATTTAGGCCATGTGCAGGAAGATTATATCGCCCGCTCACATTTGCTGGATGTGGAAGCCTGGCTTAAACGTCCTTTCTGGCACCGCATCGTCGAACGTTTGTTCTACTTTTTCAGTCCGCTGCTGTAAAAGCCGCGGCGGGCATGATGTAATATACGCAGTACCGGCTTGAACCAGCCTGAATACACTCATCTGTAAACGAGAATGATATGGACCTGAATAATCGCCTGACCGAAGACGAAACGCTTGAACAAGCCTACGACATCTTTCTGGAACTGGCCGGAGATAACCTTGATCCTGCAGATATTTTGATCTTCAATCTGCAATTTGAAGAACGTGGTGGCGCTGAATTATATGATCCGGCTGAAGACTGGGTTGAGCATGTGGATTTTGACTTAAATCCGGACTTCTTTGCTGAAGTAGTGATTGGTCTGGCTGATGCGGAAGACCAGCCTATCAATGATATCTTTGCCCGTGTTCTGCTGTGTCGCGAGAAAGACCATAAACTTTGCCACATTTTGTGGAAAGAGTAATCTTCTCCGTCGACCTTCAGACTGGTTCTGTGTGGCTGCTTTCATTCCCCCCTGAGGCTCACCCTGCGGGCCAGCGCTAGCGCTTTTAAAATCGTTTCCTGACCGATTTGTCATTCAGTTGCCGCCTTGACCCAATCTGAATGACTTAGCAGAAGAATACGAAGATGAAAAAAAACCTGCCAGTGGCAGGTTTTTTTATGCTTTCCGTTCAGATCAAATCATCAGAGCGGATCCACTTTCAGGCAGGATACCGCATGGCGGAAGCTGCCTTCCAGCAACGGACGGGTGATTGCACATTCAGGTCCGGCAATCGGACAGCGGGTGCGGAACACACAGCCTGAGGGTGGATTGATGGGTGAAGGTAATTCCCCTTCAAGCAACTGAATCACTTTGTTGCGCTCTTTGTCCGGGTCCGGCACCGGCACTGCAGACATCAGTGCACGGGTATACGGGTGCTGAGGATTGTTATAGACCTCATCATAGGTGCCCAGTTCAACAGCGTGCCCGAGGTACATCACCAGAACACGGTCAGAGATGTGCTTCACCACGGCCAGATCGTGTGCGATGAAAATCAGTGACAACCCCATTTCACGCTGCAACTGCTGAAGCAGGTTAACCACCTGCGCCTGAATAGACACATCCAGTGCCGAGACAGGTTCATCACAGATAATCAGTTTCGGCTCAAGGATCAGTGCACGCGCAATGCCAATACGCTGACATTGCCCCCCGGAGAATTCATGGGGATAACGGTTAATCAGGTTAGGCAACAGCCCGACCTTTAACATCATTGCCTTCACTTTTTCCTTCACTTCAAGGCGAGGCATTTTCGGATTATACGTTTTCAGGGGTTCAGCGATGATTTCGCCGATGGTCATCCGCGGGTTCAGGGAAGCCAGCGGATCCTGGAAAATCATCTGGATATCGCTGCGCGTATGACGCCACTCGCTGTCCGACATATTCAGCAGATCTTTACCCAGCCAGGCAACACGGCCGTCAGTGGCTTTCACCAGACCAATCAGTGCACGGGCAAAGGTCGATTTACCGCAACCTGACTCCCCCACCACGCCCAGCGTTTCCCCTTCATAAAGGCGCAGGGTCACACCGTCAACGGCTTTCAGGGTCTTCGAAGGCTGCCAGAACCATTGTTTACCGTCTTTGATGTCGAAATGGACTTTAAGATCTGCCACTTCGAGCAGAACTTTTTTCTCAGGCGCATGGGTATTTATTGCCGCACTGTTCATGATTGTGTTGTCTGTCATACCAGTTCCTCCAGCGGCTTATAGCATGCACGCAAACGGCCATCGCCGAAACGCTCAAGCGGCGGTGCCGAAGAGCAGATATCCATCGCATGCGGACAGCGGGGCTGGAACGGACAGCCTTTAGGCAGACGCAGCAAGTTTGGCGGATTGCCCGGAATAGTCAGCATCGCGCCACCTTCGGCATCAAGGCGGGGAACCGCATTGAGCAGACCGATGGAATAAGGATGACAAGGTTCATAAAACACATCCCGTGCACGGCCATATTCCATGGTGCGCCCGGCATACATCACCAGTACTTTGTCGCAGATACCGGCCACCACGCCAAGGTCATGGGTAATCATAATGATTGCTGTGTTGAACTCAGATTTCAGTTCATTCAGTAATGTCATGATTTGCGCCTGCACGGTCACGTCCAGCGCTGTGGTTGGCTCATCGGCAATCAGCAATTTAGGGCGGCACAGCAACGCCATTGCGATCATCACACGCTGGCGCATGCCACCGGAGAATTCATGCGGGAACATTTTCATACGTTTGCGGGCTTCGGGCATTTTCACCGCGTCCAGCATGCGTACGGATTCTTCAAACGCTTCACGCTTGCTCATTTTTTTATGCAGGATAAGGACTTCCATCAACTGTTCGCCCACACGCATGTACGGGTTGAGAGAGGTCATCGGATCCTGAAAAATCATTGAAATCTGTTCTGCGCGCAACTTATTAAGCTGTTGTTGCGGCAGATTGAGGATTTCGCGTCCGTTAAATTTCGCCGAACCGCCGATGCGGCCATTACTGGCCAGCAACCCCATCAGGGCAAAAGCGGTCTGTGATTTACCTGAACCGGACTCACCCACAATGCCCAGCGTCTCACCGGCACGCAGATCGAAATTCAGGTCATTGACCGCAGTCACATCACCGTCTGGTGTTTCGAAGGTGACGCGCAGATCCTGAACGTCAAGCAAGATTGGCGGGACTTTACCGTCAACCGCAGCGGGTGCCGCAAAAGTGGAATGTTCAATGGTGCTCATGGTGGCACTCCTTAACGATCTTTCGGGTCGAGGGCATCACGCAAGCCATCGCCGATAAAATTGAAACAAAACAGAGTTACCACCAGGAAGCCTGCCGGGAACAGCAGTAACCACGGTGAAACTTCCATCGAGTTGGCGCCATCACTTAACAACGCGCCCCAACTGCTCAGTGGCTCCTGCGTACCCAGTCCCAGGAAGCTCAGGAAGGATTCAAACAAAATCATGCTCGGCACCAGCAGCGATGCATAGACCACGACAACGCCCAGCACATTGGGAACAATGTGGCGCAGGACGATATTGCGCGTGCTCACACCACTCACCAGCGCCGCCTCGATGAACTCTTTACGCTTGAGACTGAGTGTTTGTCCACGCACGATACGCGCCATATCCAGCCAGGATACCATCCCGATTGCCACGAATATCAGCAGGATGTTTTGCCCGAAGAAGGTCACCAACAGGATAACGAAGAACATAAACGGGAAGGAGTTGAGAATTTCCAGCAAACGCATCATTGCGGAGTCTATTTTACCGCCCAGATAACCGGACAATGATCCGTAAAGCGTGCCGAGAATCACGGCCACTAACGCTGCCGCCACACCGACCATCAGGGAAATACGTCCGCCGATCGCCACACGCACCAGCAAATCACGGCCTGAAGAGTCAGTCCCGAAATAATGGTGAGAAGCAAAGTCAGGCGCGGCTGACATCATATTCCAGTCGGTATCATCATAGGAAAACTGGGATAACATCGGCGCAAATGCCACGAATAAGGCAATAAATGCCAGCACGATCAGACTGGTGACCGCCGCACGGTTGTGCATAAAACGGCGTCGTGCATCCTGCCACAGACTGCGGCCTTCAACTTCAAGTTTTTCGCTGAAGTTTTCCACGACGTCGCTATTTTTCTTACTTAACATCATTGACGTACTCCGGCATTAATAACGGATTTTCGGGTCGATGACGGCGTAAAGCACGTCGACGATCGCATTGAACAGAATGGTCAGTGCGCCCACTAAAATGGTCAGGCTCAGGACCAGTGAATAGTCACGGTTTAATGCCCCGTTAACAAACAGCTGGCCAATGCCTGGCAATCCGAAAATGCTCTCGATGACCATCGAACCGGTTATGATCCCAACGAAGGCCGGTCCCATGTATGACAATACCGGCAGCAGCGCGGGTTTCAGCGCATGGCGCAAAATGATGCGACGCAGTGGCAACCCCTTCGCACGTGCGGTACGGATGAAGTTGGAATGCAGGATTTCGATCATTGAGCCACGGGTAATACGCGCAATACTGGCAATATAAGCCAGTGACAACGCCACCATCGGCAAGATCATATATTTGGCACCACCACCATTCCAGCCGCCGCCAGGCAACCATTTAAGCGTGATGGCAAATATCAGTACCAGTAACGGCGCAACCACGAAACTGGGTATAACTACCCCGGTCATCGCCACACCCATTACCGTGTAATCCCATTTGGTGTTCTGGTTCAGTGCTGCGATAACGCCCGCACTCACTCCAAACACAATCGCCATGATAAATGCCGCCAGACCGAGTTTCGCAGAAACCGGGAAAGAGGCCGCAACCAGATCATTAACGGTGTAATCCTTATATTTGAACGACGGGCCAAAATCGCCTTTCGCCAGTTGTTCTAAATAATGGAAATATTGCTTATACATTGGGTCATTGAGGTGATATTTCGCCTCAATGTTCGCCATCACTTCTGGCGGAAGATTACGCTCACCCGTAAAAGGGCTGCCGGGTGCGAGACGCATCATAAAAAATGAAATGGTGATCAGAATGAATAGCGTCGGAATCGCTTCCAGACAGCGGCGTAAAATAAACTTTAACATTGCCCGTACCTGTTTCTAAGCCTGTCACTACAGCTTGATAGTTTTGGCTTGCTCACGGCGGCTATCGGGTGATGGCCGCCGTGGTGGCTCTTTGTTTCAGCACCGAAAACCGGCACTAAAAACATTACCTTCATCAATAAATAAGGCGCAAGGCAGCTCGGGGTTGCCTTGCCCTGACACTGATTAATTAGTGTTTGATGATGTATAAGTCTTTAACGTAGACGTTATCCTGCGGATCTTTACCGGTGTAACCGCCAACGTATGGTTTCACCAGACGCGCGTTCACGTAGTAATAAACAGGAACAATGGCAGAGTCTTTATCCAGCTGGGTTTCCGCTTTCTGATACAGCGCTGCACGTTCTTCGTCAGTTTTCACGGTCAGAGTGTCCGCGATGTCTTTATCAAAGGCAGGGCTCTTATAGTGAGCGGTATTGTTGCTGCTGTCAGACAACATGGTATTCAGGAAGGAAGAAGGTTCGTTGTAATCAGAACACCAGCCGGCACGTGCGATATCAAAGTTGCCCTGATGACGGCTGTCCAGGAAGGTTTTCCATTCCTGGTTAACGAGTTTCACGTCAACACCCAGATTTTTCTTCCAGATAGCGGCAGCGGCGATAGCCAGTTTTTTGTGCAGATCAGAGGTGTTATACAGCAATTCAAAGGTCAGCGGCTTAGCCGGAGTATAACCTGCTTCAGCCAGCAATTTTTTAGCCTGCTCGTTACGCTGCACCTGAGTCTCTTTGAACCAGGCCGGAGGCGTCAGTTTTGCACCATCAGTGTAAGGAGGAGTATAGCCATAAGCCGGCAGATCGCCCTGCGCCTTCACTTTATTCACGATGATGTCGCGATCCAGACCCAGTTTCAGGGCTTCACGGACGCGTGAATCAGTAAATGGTGCTTTCTGATTATTGATTTCGTAGTAATAAGTACACAGATACGGGTCAACGTGGACTTCGGTAGGAATTTCTTTTTTCAATTTCTGGAACAGTTCAATCGGCATGTTGTTATAAGTCATGTCGATTTCGCCGCTGCGGTAGCGGTTAACATCAGTAACTTCAGAAGAAATAGGCAGGTAAGTCACCTGATTGATCACTGTCCTGGCGTTATCCCAATAGGTCGGGCTGCGCTCAAGCACAATACGTTCGTTAACGGTCCAGGTTTTCAGTTTATACGCGCCGTTGCTCACATAGTTTTCAGGTTGGGTCCATTTGTCGCCAAATTTCTCAACTGTTTTTTTGTTTACCGGCTTCATTGCGGTGTGAGACAGCATTTTAACGAAATACGGAACCGGTTCGGTCAGCGTCACTTGCAGGGTATGATCATCGAGCGCTTTTACACCCAGAGTATCCGGGCTTTTCTTACCGGTGATGATGTCATCGATGTTTTCGATATGACCATATTGCAGATAGCTTTCGTAAGGAGAGGCGGTTTTAGGGTCAGCCAGACGCTGCCAGCTGTACACGAAATCTTCAGCTGTTACAGGATCGCCATTTGACCATTTTGCTTCCGGACGCAGGTGGAAGGTCCAGACTTTAAAATCTTTATTTTCCCAGCTGGTTGCTACACCAGGAATAACGCTGCCGTCTTTGCTGTCGGTATTCACCAGCCCCTCAAGCAAGTCACGGATAACGTTCGATTCTGGTACGCCTTCAACTTTATGCGGGTCGAGAGACTGCACTTCTGAGCCATTGTTACGAACCAGTTCTTGTTTGGCTGCCAGGGTTACACCTGCAGGTACATTAGCTGCAAATGCATTATTTACTGACACCGCGCCGACCGCAGCCATAATGCAGGCAGCCAGCAGATTTTTTTTTGTGATGTTGGTCATTTTTATTCAACTCCAGTTTTTATTATGAACTTGCACGCTCGGGTGCAAGATAAACCCTTGCTGGGCCAACGGATTTCAAAAGCAGGAACGAATTGCTCAAGAAAGGTCCCCATGTAGTGGCCATCCGCAGATGGCTGTCCCCTATTACTGCATGTATTACTCGATAACGCTGGAAACGTCAGGCTGTTGTTCGCCGTTTGGTTTCCGGGATCCTTAAGGTTGATCCCACCCCATTTGATTTACCCCGTGTACAACAAAAAAAGGTTCTGCGTCACACCGGGTAATCACATACTGTTATTCCTAACCTTAACAATATTATTTTCTTATTCACCTGACTGACAGCGATAGAAAGTCCTTCACTGTTAAGCGTGAGAATTCAATTAATGAGAAGAAGATCTGAAGATTTGTTTCGCTGAAGCGGCAGGTTCAACAAAAGGCCGTGTAATCCTGCCCGCCGAATGTCCGGCTTTCTTTTGGCAAAAAGCGCCTGATGATAATTTTGTGTTCCGCATGGCGACACGACACTCTCCAAAAACAAATAAAATGGCTTCAATCTTTCTGTCTCTAGCAAGATTCGTTCTCACTCAGAGCATTCCGCTTAACAAAATTCCATTTTTGAAGGCGATTTGAAAATTATCAGAAGCCAGATACAGGCGCCAATAAATTTTGCAAATTTGTTACGCAATTCTCTTTTACAGGTTACAAGCACACTGAGGCAGTGGCCTGAAAACAGGCTAACATATAGTTCAACTTATTGTTTTTAAGAGTTTTTATAATAATTTTCGCTGCGAAATTTACGCTACGCGTTGCTTAAGAACTCGCCTGACACAATCCGTTAACATTAAGATGTTTTCAAGGATAAACGCCTGTTAACTGCGTTGTTAACACTAATAACATCTCGATACAGCATGCACAAGCCTTACAGAATGATGTGGGCAAATTAGCGTCAAAACGGGCAGTAAAGAAGGGTATTTAGCTAAAAAATCGCTAAGTTTATTAGAAGAAATGAAGACTTGGGGTGAAAAGAATAATGAGACGACGCTTTATGCCACATTAGGGTGCAATTGCGCTTAATGAAGTCATTAGCTGCACTATATTAATGCATTACATTATAAGTGCAGGTAATAATTATCACGGAAACTCATCGCAGTTTCCGTGATAACCGATGGTTAAGAATCAAAGCAGGCCGGGGAAAATGGCCTTAATCCCTGTCACAATGAATTCGATACCCAGCGACATCAGCAAAAGTCCCATGATACGTGTAATCACGTTAATGCCGGTTTGTCCCAGTAAACGCACCAGTAAAGGTGCCGCCCTGAACAGTAACCAGCAACAGAATGCAAAGAAAATGATAGCGAGCGTCAGCCCCAGCAGATTTGGCCAGCTGTGATAGCGTGAGCTCCATACAATAGTCGAACTGATGGCGCCGGGTCCTGCCATCAGAGGCAATGCAAGTGGAACAACCCCGACATTTTCACGTATTGCTGTTTCTGATTTTTCCTGCTTGTTCTGTTTATCTTCGCCCAGTTTCCCGCTGATCATCGACATGGCAATGGTGACGACCAGAATGCCCCCCGCGATCCGGAACGAGTCAATGGAGATACCAAAAAGATGTAAAATGGCATCGCCGAGGAAAAGTGCGGTCGACAATATAATGGCAACCGACAAATTCGCCGTCATATTGGTTTTATTACGTCCGGCTGCCGCCTGATAGCTGGTCATGCTGATAAAGACAGGTAAGATCCCCACAGGGTTGACCAGTGCAAACAGCCCGACGAAGAATTTGATATACCCTGAAAAATCTAATAACGATTGGCTCACGCAGAACTCCGCACAACTATGCCAGCAGATGAAGGTTTTGATGGGCGCTAATGTACTGGAATCCCCGTAAAGGCGCCACGCCGTTTGATGGTTTTTATCACCAGATTTTCAAATAAAAGCAGTGAATACCACTTTTGTTAAAAATCATCTTTTTAATTGATAACTTTAGATACAAAACTGTATTATCCAAGAGCAAATTTGATAATCATTCTCAGGATCAAGTTGCTGAAAGGTGTCAGCATCAGTATTTAATGATCTAGATCAAATGAATACTGCCTACAAATAGGTAATCTCTGTGCATAGTCACTCAACGTTACTTGAAACATATAAACATCGGGTGATGAATGTGGTTTAAACGTTATCTGCTTTATCCGGTGCTTCACAACTGAAAGCTCTTTGAGCAAATAAAGAGACAAAGACAACTTATTGAGAATCTTAGAGTTAATTAGTTTCTCACGGTGACTGATAGCAGGTCTATACTAGTCTTTGGCAGGTTATTTACTAAAAGAGTTTAACTTTATCAGGAGAGCATTATGGCTGTAACAAATGTCGCTGAACTAAACGCACTCGTAGCTCGAGTCAAGAAGGCACAGCGCGAATATGCCAACTTCAGTCAAGAGCAGGTAGATAAGATTTTCGCTGCCGCCGCTCTGGCTGCTGCCGATTCTCGAATTCTGCTGGCTAAACTGGCTGTTGAAGAATCCGGAATGGGTATTGTTGAAGACAAAGTGATCAAAAACCACTTCGCTTCTGAATACATTTACAATGCTTACAAAGATGAAAAAACCTGTGGCATCCTGGGCCAGGATGACACCTTCGGTACCATTACTATCGCTGAGCCAATTGGCCTGATTTGCGGTATCGTCCCGACTACCAACCCAACTTCTACTGCAATTTTCAAGGCACTTATCAGCCTGAAAACACGTAACGGTATTATCTTCTCCCCACACCCACGTGCCAAAAATGCAACCAACAAGGCTGCGGATATCGTTCTGCAAGCTGCCATTGCTGCCGGTGCGCCAAAAGATATCATTGGCTGGATTGATGAACCAAGCGTAGAGCTTTCCAACCAACTGATGCACCACCCGGACCTGAACCTGATTCTCGCCACCGGCGGTCCTGGTATGGTGAAAGCAGCTTACAGCTCCGGCAAACCAGCCATTGGTGTAGGCGCGGGTAATACTCCAGTTGTAGTCGATGAAACCGCAGATATCAAACGTGTGGTGGCTTCCGTTCTGATGTCTAAAACCTTTGATAACGGTGTCATCTGTGCTTCTGAACAGTCCATCATTGTCGTTGATTCAGCTTATAACGCAGTCCGTGAACGTTTTGCTTCTCACGGTGGCTACATGCTGCAAGGTAAAGAGCTGAAAGCCGTTTCAGATATCATTCTGAAAAATGGTGGCCTCAACGCCGCTATCGTCGGTCAGCCAGCGGTGAAAATTGCTGAAATGGCTGGTATCAAAGTCCCTGCAAATACAAAAGTGCTCATCGGTGAAGTCACCGTCGTTGACGAGTCCGAACCTTTTGCGCATGAAAAACTGTCCCCTACCCTTGCTATGTATCGCGCGAAGAATTTCGAAGACGCCGTCACTAAAGCAGAGAAACTGGTAGAAATGGGCGGTATCGGCCATACCTCTTGCCTGTATACCGATCAGGACAACCAACCAGAACGTGTGAATTATTTTGGCAACAAAATGAAAACCGCACGTATTCTGATCAACACCCCGGCTTCACAGGGTGGTATCGGTGACCTCTACAACTTCAAACTTGCTCCGTCTCTGACGCTGGGTTGCGGTTCCTGGGGTGGTAACTCCATCTCCGAAAACGTCGGTCCTAAACACTTGATCAACAAGAAAACTGTAGCGAAGCGAGCAGAAAACATGTTGTGGCATAAACTTCCGAAATCTATCTACTTCCGTCGTGGCTCACTGCCAATCGCACTGGAAGAAGTGGCGACCGATGGAGCAAAACGCGCCTTCATCGTAACTGACCGCTTCCTGTTCAATAATGGCTATGCTGACCAGATCACCAGCGTTCTGAAAGGTCATGGTATTGAAACTGAAGTGTTCTTCGAAGTTGAAGCTGACCCAACGCTGAGCATTGTACGTAAAGGCGCTGAGCAGATGAACTCCTTCAAACCAGACGTTATCATCGCGCTGGGCGGTGGTTCACCAATGGATGCCGCGAAGATTATGTGGGTTCTGTATGAGCACCCGGATACTCAGTTCGAAGATTTGGCACTGCGTTTCATGGATATCCGTAAACGTATCTACAAATTCCCGAAAATGGGCGTGAAAGCGAAAATGATAGCCGTCACTACCACTTCCGGTACCGGTTCAGAAGTGACGCCATTCGCTGTGGTGACTGACGATGCAACTGGCCAGAAATATCCACTGGCAGATTATGCACTGACACCTGACATGGCTATTGTAGACGCCAACCTTGTCATGAATATGCCGAAATCACTGTGTGCCTTTGGTGGTCTGGATGCAGTGACTCATGCACTGGAAGCGTATGTTTCTGTACTGGCGAACGAATATTCCGATGGCCAGGCTCTGCAGGCACTGAAACTGCTGAAAGAAAACCTGCCAGCCAGCTATAAAGAAGGCGCAAAAAATCCGGTTGCCCGTGAACGTGTTCACAATGCGGCAACTATTGCGGGTATCGCGTTTGCGAACGCCTTCCTTGGGGTTTGTCACTCAATGGCCCATAAACTGGGTTCAGAGTTCCACATTCCACATGGTCTGGCTAACGCCATGCTGATTTCAAACGTTATCCGTTATAACGCTAACGACAACCCAACTAAACAGACTGCTTTCAGTCAGTATGACCGCCCGCAAGCGCGTCGTCGCTACGCAGAAGTCGCTGACCATTTAGGTCTGGGCGCGCCGGGTGACCGTACTGCGCAAAAAATCCAGAAACTGCTGACCTGGTTGGATGAAATCAAAGCGGAGCTGGGTATCCCAACTTCTATCCGTGAAGCAGGCGTTCAGGAAGCTGACTTCCTGGCTAAAGTAGACAAACTGTCTGAAGATGCGTTTGATGACCAGTGTACCGGTGCTAACCCACGTTACCCGCTGATCGCCGAACTGAAGCAGATTCTGATGGATACTTACTACGGCCGTGAATTCAGTGAGGACGCAGCAGAAGAAGTTGCTGCTCCGGCACCAAAAGCTGAAAAGAAAACCAGCAAAAAATAACTTGCTGAGATGCTGATAGTAAAAAACCCGCTGAAAGGCGGGTTTTTTTATGGTCCGAATTTGCGATTTATCGTTCAACAATCACTCGCAGGCCTTAGTCAACGCCCGGGGCTCAGAGAGGCTTACTTTCGTCTATGACATCACACGCAGCCATCGCTTCTTTGTAATGCTTACGGCACACCGAAACATAGCGTTCATCACCACCAATAACGACCTGTGCGCCATCATGCAAGGCGTTACCGTTCTCATCCAGTCTGAGATTGCGGTTAGCCTTGCGGCCACAATGGCAAATGGTTTTAAGTTCAACCAGCTTATCTGCCCAGGCCAGCAAATATTCGCTGCCTTCGAAAAGTTCTCCACGAAAATCCGTTCTCAGACCATAACAAAGTACCGGCACATCCAGATCGTCTACAACGTCCGTAAGCTGCGATACCTGTGCTTTAGTGAGAAACTGGCACTCATCAATCAGAACGCAGCTTAAACGCTGTGTGCGGTTCTCCTGTGCCACCAGATTAAAGAGTTCGGTCTCCCTGTTGTAAAGCTCCGCAGGCGAAGACAAACCGATTCGTGAGCTGACTTTACCCAAACCATACCGGTTGTCGAGTTCTGCCGTTAGCACCAGCGTGCGCATTCCACGTTCTTGATAATTATATGAAGATTGCAGTAACGAGGTAGACTTACCGGCATTCATCGCCGAGTAATAGAAATAAAGCTGAGCCATAAAAGGGTGACCCCATAATGTAATGGATGGCATAAATTTTCGGCATGTATTGTATCACATGCCTGCCAGACTATAACAACGGCCGGATAGCGCTCATGGCCTGCCCCCGCAAGACATTCACTCCGGGTAAAATCACAGAAACTTACAATGAAAAATTATAACGGTATGAGATAATTATTCCCTGCGGTCAAGCCAGAATACCCGCAATAAAAGGGGAGTTAATATGTCTTCATTGGCGAGTAAGGATTTGTCTATACATTAAAGAAGTCGATGGAAATGCTACCCACAAAGAATCATTTTTCTGAGTTCGTACTTCGTCCGCCCGCTCTTTTTTCATATCCTTACATTACATGGCTTCACGGATGCTTTAATTTTATGAACAATAACTGCCTTAAAAAACTACTTACACAAACCGTCAACAATCCTCAACAGGGTATTGAAATTAGGGTTATCACCCCCAGATAAATAGCGCTAAGCAGCCTGGCTATATTTCGTAGTGACTAAACATTATTTGCTTTAAATGCGTAAATTAAGGCCAGGCAAACAAATTCGCTATTGCAGAATACAGAAGAGCATTCTATTATTATCCAAACGCCCCCCACCAATATAATTCGAGACTAGTATAATGAGCGAAGCATTAAAGATTCTGAACAACATCCGTACTCTGCGTGCACAAGCGAGAGAATGCACTCTGGAAACTCTGGAAGAGATGCTGGAAAAATTAGAAGTTGTTGTGAACGAGCGTCGTGAAGAAGATTCTCAGGCAGCTGCAGAGATTGAAGAGCGCACCCGTAAACTGCAACAATACCGCGAAATGCTGATTGCTGACGGTATCGATCCTAACGAATTGCTGCAAACGATGGCTGCGACTAAAGCGACCGGTAAAACAAAACGTGCAGCACGTCCGGCTAAATACAAATACGTTGATGAGAACGGCGAAAACAAAACCTGGACAGGCCAGGGTCGTACTCCAGCTGTAATCAAGAAAGCAATCGAAGAGCAAGGCAAGTCACTGGACGATTTCCTGCTGTAATTGCCAACATTAACGTCACTGTTAATGCTAAAAAGCCCATCGCTCTGATGGGCTTTTTGTTTTATTACGCTGTAACATTGATCCGGCAAATACAAAACTGACACAGCCTATTGCATAAACATCCATAAGATTTAACTGATTCCATTAAAAAAGGCCGCATTTGCGACCTTTGGGAAAACAATACAATATTAAATCTGATAAAAGTCGCGATACCAGTCCACAAAGCGCTGTACGCCCTGCTCTACAGGCGTTTCAGGCTTGAAGTCAATAGCCTTAGCCAGAGGCAACGTGTCTGCGCTGGTCTCGTGTACATCGCCTGGCTGCATTGGCAGCATATTCTTACCTGCAACTATTCCCAACGCCTTTTCCAGCGCACTGATATACGTCATCAGCTTCACCGGGTTACTGTTGCCTATATTATAAACGCAATAAGGCGCGGAACTGCTGGCTGGCGAGCCGCCTTCTACCGTCCAGTCTGGATCCGCTTGCGGAATAACGTCTTGTAAACGAACAATGGCTTCGGCGATATCATCGATATAAGTAAAGTCACGACGCATTTCGCCATGGTTATAAACATCTATGTTTTGCCCGCCAAGTATTGCTTTGGTGAACTTGAACAATGCCATGTCCGGGCGCCCCCACGGGCCATATACAGTAAAGAAACGTAACCCGGTGGTGGGAATTTTATAAAGATGTGAATAGGTATGAGCCATTAATTCATTGGCTTTTTTCGTAGCCGCATACAGCGAAACAGGATGATCGACAGAATCATCCGTTGAAAAAGGCTGTTTTTTGTTCAGACCGTATACTGAACTGGAAGAAGCATAAAGCAAATGCCCGACGTTATTATGACGACATCCTTCCAGGACGTTAACAAATCCTATGAGGTTGGAATCGGCATAAGCCAGAGGGTTTTCGATAGAATATCGGACACCGGCCTGCGCAGCTAAATGGATAACACGTTCAAACCTCTGTTCCGCAAACAATGCGGCCATGCCCTCACGATCGGCTAAATCCAGCTTAATAAACTCAAAGCCATCTTTATTTTCCAGCTGAGCGAGACGGGCCAGTTTCAGATTGACGTCATAGTAGTCATTCAGATTATCAATGCCGATAACGCAATGACCTGCTGCCAGCAAACGTTGTGACACAAAGAAGCCAATAAAGCCCGCTGCGCCAGTGACCAGATATTTCATGCAAACTCCTTACAGAACCGGATTGATTGATGCGCCACGACCTATGCCGTAGTAAGTAAATCCGCGTTTCTCCAAACGTTCAGGATCGAATAAATTACGACCATCAAAGATAACCGGCTCTTTTAACGCTTTTTTGATCACATCAAAATCCGGAGCACGGAAGTTCTGCCATTCCGTACAAATAATCAGCGCATCGGCATTATGCAATGCAGATTCTTTGGTTCCCATCAATTCCAGATCATCACGGTGACCGTAGATCCGCTGCGTTTCGTTCATGGCTTCCGGATCATAGGCTTTGATTTTCGCGCCCGCTGCCCAGAGTTGTTCCATTAATACGCGACTCGATGCTTCACGCATGTCATCGGTATTTGGCTTAAATGACAGCCCCCACAGCGCAAAGGTTTTCCCTTTAAGGTCGTCGCCGAAGTGGCGCTGAATGAAGGCAGGCAATTTATATTTTTGCTGGTAATTGACTTGTTCCACAGCCTGCAACAATTTCGGCTGATAGCCAATGTGTTCAGCAGTGCGGATTAACGCCTGGACGTCCTTAGGGAAACAGGAACCACCGTAGCCGCAGCCAGGATAGATAAAGTGATAACCAATGCGTGAATCAGAACCGATGCCCTGACGGACTTTCTCGATATCCGCACCCAGCATTTCTGCCAGATTAGACATTTCATTCATGAAACTGATTTTGGTTGCCAGCATACAGTTGGCAGCGTATTTAGTCAGCTCTGCACTGCGGATATCCATCAGGATCATGCGATCGTGATTACGATTAAAAGGTTCGTAAAGTTCACGGATCGGATCAATAGCGTCAGGATTATCCGTACCGATAACAATACGTTCAGGTCGCATACAGTCTGCGACTGCCGCCCCTTCTTTGAGGAATTCAGGGTTAGAGACAACATCGAAGCTGATGTCCACGCCGCGTTCTTTGAGTTTCTCTGTCATCACTGCACGGACTTTATCCGCAGTACCCACCGGAACGGTGGATTTATCGATAACCACTTTTGGTCCGGTCATATGCTCAGCAATCGTACGCGCAACGGCAGTCACATATTTCAGATCAGCGGAACCATCTTCATCAGGTGGAGTACCCACCGCGATGAATTGTACCGTTGCATGCGCTACACCTTCAGCCGCATTGGTGCTGAACAGCAAACGCCCTGCTTCATAGTTGCTCTGAACCAGCGGTGTCAGGCCCGGTTCAAAAATTGGGATCAGCCCGTTTTTCAGGTTTTCTACTTTCTTTGCATCTACATCGATACACAAAACTTCATGCCCAACTTCAGCAAGAACCGCCGCCTGAACAAGTCCGACGTAACCGATACCAAAAACTGTTACTTTCATCAGCGAATTCCTATTTGTTATTTTAAACAATGTAAAATAGACAGCCAAATTTTCCGGAACGGATTATAACAGTTTCAGGCACAAGTGCGCCTGGAAAGGCATATTTTGCATTGAGATACGTCTTAGAAGATTGAAATAATGTATGAAGGTAAAACATCGTGCGGGGAAAATGCTCAGGATTATTAATAAATTATTATCAATAGTAATAGATTTGCTCAATCAGCAGACAGCATTAATCTCAGACGCCCACCCGAACCCCAGACCTGACATTGCCAGGCATCACATTTCTGACTGATTTGATTGGAGTATGTGGCGCCGGTGGTGCCGAGCGGCACACCATTGCTAAGCTGGATCATATTGGTGCCGGTATTGACTGTGGCATGTAATCCCGCTGAAACCAGAATGAGATTCTTATACTCGGCATGATAATAGCCCAGCAATAATGGGAATTGTCCGTCGAGATTTGCCTGCTTGAATAAATGATTGACCTGTTTAAGCAGCGTCGACATTTGCGGTAACCGCTGATGCTGATCACTTAAGTGCTCACGTAATAAGCTGTTAAAAATAGCCCGCAGCAAGAGTGCAGCCAGTACCCCATTCTCGTTGGCCCGGGTCACATCCAGACAATAGAAACCGAGATCTTTGGAAGAAAGCGCGGCGATATCCAGCACCAGCCCCGGACTTTCTGCTGACGTCAGTTGCCGGTAATTGATGCGGCAATGCGCCAGCTTCTGCTGAACGGGTGGCTGTAATTCCTGCAACAAGCGCTGTGCTTCGTTGGGATTCCGGCACAGCGCTTCCCAGTCCTGAACCAGTGAGCTTTCCTCCATCGCCTGTGATGAAAAAAGCTTCGGGTATAAAGAAGAAAGTAACGCCTCGCGTAACCGGTTAAGATCGTTTATGGGTTTGAGGAGGACATCTTCCACACCGAGTCGCAGCATTGATGCAACATCTGTCATTTTATCAGTGGCGGAAATCACCAGAACAGGGATTTTACTCCCCTGTAATCGCAGGTTTTCGACGAACTCCATCCCTCCCATCTCAGGCATCGCTAAATCGCAGAGGATCAGGTCAGGCGGGTAATCTTCGACCAGAGACAAAGCCTCAAGGCCATTTTCGGCTTCCGTGAATGTCGCACCCAGGGAACTTACATAGCCGGCAAGTATAGATCGGAAAACGGCTTCGTCTTCAACGATGAGAATATGCTTGCTTGTAAGTGGCTTGTCCATCAGGGTCCCCCAGTATTTCTTATTCTAATAGTGGCTCATAAAGCCTGTTTTTGCTTGGCAGAATTGTCAGATTAGGCCAAACACATTTTAAGCCATTCAGAACTGTCTATTTTTAATCAGGGGCAGCAACTGATCTCTCTGTTTTTCAACGGCAAGACGCCCGGCCTCGATCGCTTCTTCCGCCCGATGAAAATCCAGCGTTGAGATTTGCGGACAATAAGGCTGGATCAGCACATCCGGCGGGTCGCCTGCCATGCGGTTACGCTTGAGCCGGTTTTCCAGCACCTGAATGGACGTCGACATTATTTCCATAGCCGAGGGGCTGACGTTAGGTTTTCGGGCATTTGGCCGGGTTAAACGCTGGCGTATTCTGTCACGCCAACTTACTTCTGTCTCAGTATCCAGTGCTTCGCCTGTCGGTTGTACCGTCAGCAAATCTTGCTGCATCAGATGCGCGTCGTGCTGAAGATCGACGGCGATAACGATATCCGCGCCAAGCGCGCGGGTCAGCGAAACCGGCACAGGATTCACTACCGCCCCGTCAACCAGCCAGTAACCGTTATGCCAGACCGGTGCCAGCAGCCCGGGCATACTGCATGAGGCGCGGATAGCCTCATGCAAATCCCCTTTTGTCAGCCACAGTTCGCGGCCGGTGCTCAGATTGGTGGCCACTGCGCCAAACTTCTTCGAGCACTTTTCAAACTCATCAATGCGGATTAACTGCCCCACGGCATTGAATACACGCTCTCCGCGCAATAATCCTCCGCGCTTCCAGGAAAAATCCATCAGCCGCAGCACATCCCAGTAACTGAACGAACGAACCCAGTTTTCTATTGCCGGCAATCTGTCACTGACATAGGCTGCGCCGACCAGTGCACCGACCGAACAACCCGCCACGACATCGACGTCGATATCCATTTCTTTCAGGGCATTAATCACACCGATGTGCGCCCACCCTTTCGCGGCTCCTGAGCCGAGGGCAAGACCAATGGTGACTTTTCTGCTCATCTGATGACCTTATATTGCACATCGCGTTAGAATCAGCGGGCAAGCGCATTGTCACCCGGCGAGTTTGTTAGGTAACATATCAGTTTGGTGCATTCAATAGCGCAACCTGCGTTGTTAAATGTATTAGCCCTGAGATGCAGGAGTTTCCGTGTCAGAACTTTGCCCATGTTGCAGCAGCCTTTCCTTCGAAGAGTGCTGCCAGCCATACATCGCTGAGCGTAAAGTGGCGCCGACACCGTCTGCGCTGATGCGCTCGCGTTACACCGCCTATGTCCTGAAAAATGCGAGTTATCTGATCGCCACCTGGCACCCGGATTGTCAAGCAGAGCAATGGCGCAACAGTTTACAGGAAGGCTTCACCACTACCCACTGGCGCGGTTTGCAGGTCATCGGCCAGTCAGACGGGCGTCATGCAGATGAAGGTTTTGTTGAGTTTGCCGCGCGGTTTACCGAAACCGGCGATGAACATATTCATCTGATCCACGAGCGTTCGCGATTTCTTCGTTTGAACGAACGCTGGTACTATATCGACGGAATTAAACCGCAGACAGGCCGCAATGACGCCTGCCCGTGCGGATCGGGTAAAAAATATAAGAAGTGCTGCGGTAAATAATTCAACCGTATTATTTTAAGTCTTGGACAGGATCCACACCCTCATGCCGCAACAGAACGTACAAACCAAGGTATTACGCACCATTTGCCCTGACGCAAAAGGTCTGATCGCCAAAATCACCAACATTTGCTACAAGCACGAACTTAATATCGTGCAGAACAATGAATTCGTCGATCACCGCACCGGGCGCTTCTTTATGCGTACCGAGCTGGAAGGGATTTTCAATGACACCACATTGCTGGCTGATCTCGACAGTGCGCTGCCAGCGGGCTCCGTGCGTGAACTGAACAGCACCGGCCGCCGCCGTATCGTGATCCTGGTGACCAAAGAAGCCCATTGTCTGGGCGATCTGCTGATGAAAGCCGCTTACGGTGGTCTGGATGTCGAAATCGCCGCTGTGATCGGTAACCACGATACCCTGCAAACGCTGGTTGAGCGCTTCGATATTCCGTTCCATCTGGTCAGCCATGACGGCCTGACCCGCGAACAGCATGACAGCGCGATGATTGCGCAAATTGATCAGTATCAGCCGGATTATGTGGTGCTGGCTAAATACATGCGTGTGCTGACGCCGGGCTTTGTGCAACATTATCCGCATCAGGTGATCAACATACACCACTCATTCCTGCCGGCATTTATTGGTGCCCGCCCGTATCATCAGGCGTACGAGCGCGGCGTGAAACTGATTGGTGCCACCGCGCATTACGTGAATGATAACCTGGATGAGGGTCCGATCATCATGCAGGACGTGATTAACGTCGATCATACTTATACCGCAGAAGATATGATGCGTGCCGGGCGCGATGTGGAGAAAAATGTGCTTAGCCGCGCGTTATACCGCGTACTGGCGCAACGTGTCTTCGTTTACGGCAACCGCACTGTCATTTTGTAATTCGCCTTGTGACGGTGTTTTTCGTTCAGAGAAGCACCGTTAAGAACAAAAAACCCGCAAACAAACTTTATTATCGCTTTCAGCGCTTTACAGCCCCGAACCATTTGGTATTATGCGCCCCGTTCGCAGCTAACCGCTGCAGCGACAAAAATCATCCATGTAGCACATGATGGTTTTGGCCAAAAAGTATGTAGTAAATGCCACAAAAATTGTGGTGGGGTTCCCGAGCGGCCAAAGGGAGCAGACTGTAAATCTGCCGTCATCGACTTCGAAGGTTCGAATCCTTCCCCCACCACCATCTTCAAGATATTCCCGCTTCTTCCGAAAATTCCAAACTAAAATAAAAATACAAATCGGGAAGGATAGAGAACCTTCGACCCGAAGGTTTGAGCCGAGCGAAGCGAGACAGCGTTGCACAGCAACGACCCGCAGGCCGAGTCATCCTTCCCCCACCACCATCTTCAAGACTCAACCACTGAATCCCTGCTGCACAAAATCCCTTTCCAGTTAAACATCAAACCTGAACAAAATGTCCTGCTGACACTTCCTGATATTGCCGTTGCGGCGGAATGTAGCCGTTATCACGCACCGGGCTTTTCAGCTCATCGACCTGCATTTGACGTTTCAGCATTCTGCGCGACGGATCAGGTACCGGCACTGACGCCATTAATTTTCGTGTATATGCATGCTGCGGATTATCAAATATCGCTGCGCGCGGGCCGATCTCTACAATCTCACCCAGATACATCACCGCCACGCGATGGCTCACCCGCTCGACCACTGCCATATCGTGCGAAATAAACAGGTAGGAAAGATGCATGCTTTCCTGCAAATCGAGCAACAAATTCACCACCTGCGCTTTCACCGACACATCCAGCGCGGATACCGATTCATCGGCGACAATCACTTTCGGATCGAGCGTCAGTGCGCGCGCAATACAAATTCGCTGGCGCTGACCACCGGAAAACTCATGTGGAAAACGACGCAACATATCCGGCGACAATCCGACTTTTTGCAGCAACGACGCGGCTTTCTCTTTTGCATCGCTGCGGTTATGCAGTTTATGTTGCAGCATAGGTTCGATCAGCGCGTCACCAATGCGCATACGCGGATTCAGGCTGGCAAACGGATCCTGAAATATCATCTGAATGCGCTGCCGCATCTGTAAAATATCGCGCCGGCCCAGATTCATTACATCAAAACCGTCGAAATCAATTGCACCGCTGTGTGGTTTCAGCAGCCGTGTTACCGCACGTCCGGTCGTCGATTTTCCGCAACCGGATTCCCCGACCAGCGACAGCGTTTCACCCGGATATAAATCAAAGCTGATATTTTCTACCGCGTGAACCGCCCCAACCTGACGGCTAAATATGCCGCCATACACCGGAAAACGTGCACTGAGATTTTTCACCGAGAGCAATGGCGTCAGCCCCGAACCGACCGTTTCTGCCACTTCCTTTGGCTCGCGTGTCTCACCGGTTTGCAAATTAATTTGCGGGAAACGCAACGGCCAGGCACGCCCCTGCATCGACCCGAGTTTCGGTACGGCGGCCAGCAAAGCGCGGGTATAAGGATGCTGCGGGCGATGAAAAATATCCTCCGTGACCCCGCTTTCCACCGCCTCACCGCGATACATCACCAGCGTGCGGTCTGCGATTTCAGCCACCACGCCCATATCATGCGTGATAAACAACACCGCCATCCCTTCTTCTTCCTGCAACGTTTTAATCAGATCCAGAATTTGCCCCTGAATCGTCACATCCAGCGCCGTCGTGGGTTCATCAGCGATCAGTAGCTTAGGTTTCAGCGCCAGTGCCATCGCAATCATCACGCGCTGACGCATACCGCCGGAAAACTGATGCGGATACTCGTCGAAACGCGCGTTGGCATTCGGGATCCTGACTTTCTCCAGCAAACGCAGGGTTTCCGCCCGCGCCTGAGCGGATGACATGCCCCGGTGCCGTTTGAGGCTTTCCGCGATTTGTCTGCCGATACTGAATGTCGGATTCAGCGACGTCATCGGCTCCTGAAAAATCATCGCCATGTCGTTGCCCCGGATATCGCGCATCTGCTTATCAGAAAGCGCCAGCAAACTGCGCTGATTCAGCCAGACTTCACCTTCAATTTTACTGCCCTGCGCTTTAAGCAAACGCATCACCGACAGCGATGTCACGCTTTTCCCCGAGCCGGATTCGCCGACGATCGCCAGCGTCTCGCCGGGATAGACATCAAACGACAAATCACGTACCACCGGCAACCAGTCGTCTTCGCCGCGAAATGAGGTAGTGAGATGTTTCACGCTCAGCACGGGCTGACGGTTTTCCGGTTGTCCGCGGGTCAGGTTCATTTCATTTGCTCCTGGAAGAAAGCTGCACCTGCGGCGCGTAGCTGAAGTTACGGTCAAACGGGAAGGTTTTACGCGGTTTGCGCAGGCGCGGCAGGCGTTCGACAAACTGATCAACCACGCCGTTAGACAGCGCCATCAGATTCGGGCTGGCAAGCGGGGCCAGTTCCGGCGACAGATAGCCGGATTTAACAACAACAATATCTGCGGTATACGGATCCAGTCCCAGCACGGTGAAATCGCTGATGTTGTGATAGGGGCGACGACGCGCCGAAACGACCACGTCAATCCCGCCGATACGAAGTACCGCCTGACGGTCAGCCGGAGTCAGTGCATCGAGCAGGAAGATAACGTCGAATTCGCCTTTCACCTGCGGGCTGGAATGATCGAGTGACGCGCCGAGTGTCAGCATCAGTGTTGATCCGACACCGGCATTGAATGCCGCGTCGGTGGCCGGGGCATCGGCAATACTGGCCACAATCGTATTCTGCGCATACTGTTTGATCAGCTCCTGCAACACATCGGCGCGATCGCCAACGCCACCGCCGGTCGGATTATCGCCGGAATCCGCCAGCACCACCGGCCGAGTTTCACTGGCAATGGCCTTTTTCACACAGGCTTCCACGGTGTCGGTTTCACAGCCAAACACAAAATCTTCACGGGCGTCCCAGTAAGCCTGTGCCAGTTGCGTGGCCTGCTGTTCCAGCACGGTGCGGTCGGTCCCGGTCATGATTACGGCGGCGGTCGCTCGCGGCTCATCCGCCCACACGTAACCGACCATCAGCGAACTGTCCCAGACGCCTTCCACTTCATCCATTTCCGGCAGGCGGGCGTATAAACTTTTCGCCGGTTCATCTTCCGTGCTGGTCCGCTCACCTGGCAACACTACCGGTACCGGCACCCACAGCAATGTTGGTTTCACGCCACTTTGCAGATGCTTCACCAGCATGGCGACAGAACGGCGCATGGTTTCTTCCACATCAATATGCGGCGCGGTGCGGTAGGTCGAAAACATATCAATGCCGTCAATAATGCGCTGTGAAACATTCCCGTGCAGATCGTAACTGACACTGATCGGGCAATCAGGCCCGACGGCTTTGCGCGCCGCAGCAATCCAGTCACCTTCAGCATCTTCTAATCCTTCAACATACATCGCGCCATGCATCGCCAGATACAAACCGTCAAACGGTTGTTGCGCTTCCAGCCCTGCCAGCATTTCCGCTTTGAATTTATCGTAAGTGGCACGGGCTACCGGTCCGCCGGCGATAGCACGGGCGTGAATGGTCGGTAAAAAGGTGGCCGGATAGTCCTGTAAAAAACGAAAGCGCGGTGACGCCAGCAACTGCGCATCCCGCACGACAGTGAAATCCCTTTCCTCGTTAAGCACCGGATTGTAAGTACTGCATTCAATGTGGATACCGCTGACAGCTATACGCATATTGCTCATTCCTCAGACAGGCTTCAGACCGACCAGAAAGCGGTGGGCGGCAATGCTTGCTGCCGCGCGCGCCCAGGTGTCGTCGTTTAGGGTAAAAGTGCGGACGGGCGTTTTACCGGCATTGCCCGGCAAGACGTTGGCTTCAACGGACTGATGCATAACCGTGCCAAACAGCCCGGAAAAATCGGCGTCCTGATGTGCAATCAGGATCAAATCCGGATCATTGATTTGAATCAGGTGCGATATCGCTAAGCCGAGCGCAGAACCCGCACGGTGCAAAATGCGGATCGCCGCACTCTGGCCCTGCATCGCCAGTTGTTCAAGCCCGCCGATGGTGGTGACCTCCAGCCCTTCGGCTTTAGCCATGTCGGCAATGGCATTGAGTGAGGCTAACGTATCAAGGCAACCCCGCTTGCCACAGCGACACGGCGAACCGTTCAGCTCCAGCGTGCAGTGCGCGATTTCCCCTGCTCCGCCGTGTAACCCCCGATGTAACTGCCCGGCGATGAAATGTGCGCTGCCAATCCCCGCGCCGTGACTGACCAGCGTAAAGCTGCTCAGATCCCGCGCCTGACCGAAGCTTTTTTCGCTCACCGCCAGCGCTTTGGCATCATTTTCAATCGCCACATCCATGCCGGTCGCCTGTGAAATCAGCTTCGCCAGCGGCACATCCCGCCAGCCCAGCAATGCCGACTGCACGCAGGTTGACTGATGTTCATCAATCAGTCCGGATAGTGTCACACCAAGCCCGACCAGCTTTTTCGCCGCTTCGGGATGTGGCCCGAGCAATACCGGTAATGCGCTGGCGATATTCGCCGCCAGTTGTTGAGGATCCGTACCGGCCGGGAACGACACACGTGACAGTATTTCGCCATGCAGATTAATCAGCGCCATCTGCGCCGGATTTTGCAGCAAAGATACCCCGGCAAACCACGCGCCGTCAGGATGGACGACCAGACGCACGGAAGGTCTCCCCTGCCCGCTGCCCGGCACCGTTTCCGCCTCATGCAGGAAACCGGCCTCAATCATCTCGCGTACCACGCCACCGATGGCCGCTTTACTCATCCCTGAGAACTGCGCCAGTTCGGTACGGCTTAAACCGCCTGCGGCATTCACTGCACCCAAAATCTGACGTTGCAAAGTTGTTAGCATATTCGTTTTGGCGCTCTCAGTTTTCGCTCATCTGCATTGACATTAAACGGTAGAAATGGATATATCAATGCTAATTAGTTCACAAATTAAACTAAATGTTTGGATATAAGTATTTCATATGAACTATTTGTTAAATCTGTTTGTTAAAACAAACTGTCATTAAAACCGGCGTTTTACCGAACCGGCAGAATAAATCAGAGCCATTTAATCCGCTTTTTCACGCAGAGGGCAGAACATGAAGATTACCCGTTACATCCGGCGTCCCGTGCAGTTATCGCTGCTGAGCAGCGCACTTCTCGCCGCGCTTTCGCTGCCGGTTTTTGCCGCCACGCTGAACGTGATGCAGAACGAAGCACCGCGTAGCATGGATCCGGGCAACCAGACCGCGACGTTTACCGGCACGGTACTCGACCCGATGTACGAAGGTCTGTTGCGCATGTCGCCACAACTCAAACCGGAAGCGGCTCTGGCAACGTCATGGAGCAGCGATGAAAGCGGTCTGGTGTGGACATTCAAACTGCGCAGCGGTGTCACATTCCACGACGGCACACCGTTTAACGCCGACGCCGTCGTCGCCAACTTTGCCCGTCATCTCGATACCAAACGCGGGCTGGCCGCCAGCGGACGTCTGCGTACCTTCCTTGACAGCGTGACCAAAACCGATGACTCCACGGTGGTGTTCAGACTTAAAAAACCCTATCCGGCTTTCCTCAATTTACTGACCACCGGCGCCTGTCTGATGGTCAGTCCGGCGGCAGATAAAACCGGCACGCTGGACAGCAAAGCAGTCGGCACCGGTCCGTACAAAATGGTGCAATACAAAACCGGCGAATTCGTGCTGGAAGAAAAATATCCGGGCTACTGGGGCGATAAAGCCGCCGGGCCGGACGACATCAAATGGACCTGGAGCGCAGAGCCTTCGGTGATGAACATGGCGTTGCAGGCCGGTGAAGCCGACGTCATCAACCCGGTGCCTCCGCAATTTGCCCGTGTACTGAAAAACAATCCGAAATTCAGTCTGCATGAAAGCCCGGGAGCGGCCGTGTTCTGGGTCGCGCTGAATACCGACCTCAAACCGCTGAGCGATGTCCGCGTGCGTCAGGCACTGAACTACGCCACGGACCGCGACGGACTGGTGCGCGCCATTATGTCGGGCTTCGCCCAACCGGCGAATTCCCCGCTGGCACCGGTGACCGCCGGTTATGACAAAACGCTGGATCCGTATCCGTTGGATCTGGCAAAAGCCAAAGCATTACTCAAAGAAGCCGGTGTACCCGACGGTTTCACGATGTCGATTGCCGTACAAGGGCAGGACGCGCGTATCGGTCAGGTGCTGCAAAGCATGTGGGCAAAAATCGGCGTGAAACTTGATGTGCGGATTATGGAAAGCGGCGTGTGGACCAAAGCCGCGTTTGCCGATCAGGCGGGTAAAAAGGCCGATAACACCGGCGCGGTGCTGGCGTCATGGTCTTCCGGCGCGAACGGCGCAGATCTGCAACTTCGTCCGCTTTACTACAGCAAAAGCTTCGCACCGGGCGGCGCGAATCTGGGCTTCTTCAGTGATGCAAAACTGGACGACATGTTAGACAAAGCGGCTTCTACGCTGGATGAAAATACCCGTAACGCGATTTACGTTGACGCTCAGAAAGAAATTAATCAGCAGGCACCGCAGGTTCTGTTGTATTACCAGAATGATTTGTACGCTACCGGTACGCATATTTCAGGCGTCACAATGATACCCGGTGGTCAAATTGTGGTGAAAGATGCACAGAAAAAATAACCGCGGCATTTACAGTGGAAAAGCGCCATGAAAGCCTATCTTGCCAAAAAACTCATCGCTTTCCCGATCATTCTGATCGGGGTATCGATGCTGATTTTTGTGTCTATCCGCGCGCTGCCGGGCGATCCGGCGCGTCTGATGGCCGGGCCTGAAGCGACGCAGGAAGCGGTGGATGCCATGCGTGTGCGCCTCGGGCTGGATCAGCCGCTGGTGACGCAATATGTGCATTTTGCCGGGGAAGTGTTGCAAGGCAATCTCGGCGTCTCGTTGCAGTCGCAACAGCCGGTCACACAGGAAATCGCTGAGCGGATGCCGTATACGCTGATGCTGGCCGTGCTGGCGTATTTTCTGGCAGTGGCGGTGGGCGTTCCTGCGGGCATGATAGGTGCAGTTTACCGCAACCGCTGGCCTGATTTTGGCGTAATGTTACTGGCCATTGCCGGTGCCTCTGTCGCCAACTTCTGGCTGGGGCTGATGGCGATGAACACTTTCTCGGTCACGCTTGGCTGGCTGCCGTTGCTCGGTGCCACTTCATGGAAAAGCTATATTCTTCCCTCAGTCACGCTGGCCGTTTTACCGATGGCGGTCATGGCGCGTATGACGCGTTCGAGCATGCTGGATGTCTTGTCGGAGGATTATATCCGTACCGCGCGCGCCAAAGGGTTGTCCGCCACCACTGTGTATTGCAGCCATGCATTCCGCAATGCATTGATCCCGATTGTCACTATCGTGGCGCTCAATTTCGGCAGCCTGATTGGCGGGGCAGTTGTCACCGAATCCGTCTTTAACTGGCCGGGTATCGGCCGCCTGCTGGTGGATTCCGTACGCTACCGTGATTACCCGGTTATTCAGGGCGTGGCACTGGTCGCCGTCTGCGGCGTGGTGGTCATGAACCTGCTCGGTGAATTGCTGATCGCTTTCCTGAATCCAAAAATAAGGTTTGATTGATGTCTGCCGTTATCACGCAATTACCCCGTCGCAAACCGCGCACGCTGCGGTTTTTCCGCTGGTTATGGCGACATCCTGCCGTGGCCCTCGGCGGATTTATTGTCAGCCTGATCGTGCTGATGGGACTGTTCGCCCCCTTGATTGTCCGTCATGACCCGTACGCACAAGACCTGATTGATACCCTGCTTTCACCCAGTGCCGATCACTGGTTCGGTACCGATGATTACGGCCGCGATATCTTCGCGCGGGTGATTTATGGTGCGAGGATTTCAATTATCGAAGTGGTGCTGAGCGTCGGGCTGGCGATGATCATCGGCATTCCGCTGGGGATTATTGCCGGTATGGCGGGGCGATATACTGACATGATTATTATGTGGTTTATGGACATGCTGTTTGCCTTCCCCGGCATCGTGCTGGCCATTCTGGTGGTCAGTATTCTCGGCGGCGGGCTGGTAAACTTGCTGATCGCGATTTCACTGTTTGCCATCCCGGTATACGCACGTCTCAGCCGTAACCTGACGCTCGGTTTAAAGCAGATGGAATACGTTGAAGCCGCGCAGGCGCTGGGTTTATCAAATTACCGCATCATCGTGCATTATATTTTGCGCAATGCCATCGGGCCGATTATCGTGCAATCGACGCTGACCGCAGGTACGGTTATTCTCGCTGCCGCCAGCCTGTCATTTCTGGGGCTTGGTGTGCAACCGCCGATGCCGGAATGGGGTACCATGATGAGCGATGGCCGGAACTTCCTCGGCATAAATATTTACCTTTCGCTGTTCCCGGGTCTGGCCATTATGCTGACCGTGCTTGGTTTTAACGTACTTGGCGACGGGCTGCGAGATTTACTGGACACACGCTCATGAGTTCTGCCGTTTTTTGCGCCGATATCGGCGGTTCGTTTATTAAATTTGGTGTTTCACGTTATTCAGGCAAAGTAGAAGAATGCGGCAAAGTGCCCACACCCGTCGCCTCATGGCAGGATTTCGCCGACGCGATACAACAACTGATCGACAGATATGGCGCTGATTTGCCGGCATGCACGCCGCTGGCTATTTCCACTGCAGGATTAGTTTCGCCACAAACCGGCGAAATGCTCGCAACCAATATTCCGGCCTTTACCGGTCATTCACTGGCGAAAGATCTGAGCGCGGCGCTTGACCGTCCGGTCACTGCCGCCAACGATGCCGACTGTTTTGCCCTTGCCGAAGCCCATGCAGGAAACGCACAAAATCAACCCGTCGTGGCGGCGATTATTTTAGGTACCGGCGTCGGCGGGGGTCTGGTCATCAACGGCCAGCTGGTACGCGGTCACGGTGGCGTTACCGGCGAATGGGGCCACGGTGCGATTACCCGCACGGAGTTGACGATTGACGGCAAAAATTACCCCATTCCGCGCCTGAAATGTGGCTGCGGCCAGACCGGCTGCCTCGATATGCTCGGCGGTGCGCGCGGTATGGAACGTTTGCATCAGCATTTCCACCGTCAGGAAAATACCAGTCTGGACATTGTAACCGGCTGGCTGAAGGGGCATCCCGACTGTTCTCTGACCGTGAACGCCTGGCTGGAACTGGTTGCCGAACCGCTGGCCTTGCTGGTCAATATCCTCGGCCCTTCGCGGATCATCGCGGGTGGCGGGCTGGCGTCTGCCACTGAACTTATCGCCGCGCTGGATGTAAAAGTACGCGGCGGTGTACTGCACAACTACGCCGAACCGCTGCTGATACCGGGTAAATTCCTGACCGACGGCGGCCTGGTGGGGGCATCGGTGATGGGGAGGATGGAATGATGAGTCCTTCCGGCCTCTTTTAAATTCAAAATCAAAATCAAGGTCGTGGGTTGCCACCCACACCGGCCTCAAGGGTGGCTTATCGCCACCACCCTTGAGAATCCCGGGCTCTTTTACTGCGCGCTTCGCTGGAGGCTATGTTTCAGCGAGCGTGGTGATTGCCGCAAAATCCCGCCGCTGCGCGGTGCCCTCCCGTCGGGTTACAACCCGCGCAAAAAGACGCGCGGCTTTACACCTCTCCCTCCGGCGTTATTTTGGAACCGGCCTCAACCTTATAGGACGTAACCTCACTGCTTGTGATTTTGTCTTTTAAAAAAGCCAAAGGCGATTCAGAAATCTTGCTGAACGGAGCGGCCTGAAGACCTATGGCTTCAGGACCGAGTGAAGGCATCGCGCAGCGACAAGATTTCCAGCCTGTCACAGTGATACCTGAAACATAGCCAACCCGTGGATCACGTGTTTGAAAAAGCGAGGGGAGTTCAGAGGGGAAAAGCCTTTCCCCTCTGGTCGGTTTCGGCGCGAAAGGCCGTGTGATAACCGTTATTGAGAAACCGAAACTTACATCGGACTCACCTTACACGCTATATTTGGTAATGTTTCCTATTAAAGCTGTTCACATCAATTTTAAATATGCAGGGAATATCATTATGATTTTTCACCGTTATCACGGACTGGGTAATGATTATCTGGTCTGCCATCACAGCGTCGCCGCCCTGCTCAGCCATCAGCAAATCCGGCGCATCTGCGACCGCCATTACGGGATAGGTTCTGACGGTTTGCTGATCGACAACGACGGTGCTGACATTCCCTTCCTGCGCATTATTAATCCCGACGGTTCTGAAGCCGAAAAAAGCGGTAACGGCCTGCGTATTTACGCCCGCTATCTGTTTGATATTGGTCGCACGGGGCATGAACCGTTTCTGGTGAATACCTCAGGCGGACAGGTGCGCTGCGAAGTCACCGAAGATGCGCATCAGGTGATTGTGGATATGGGGCAGGCAAAATTCTCGCCAGCCGCGTTACCCGCAACGGTTGAAGGCGATGAAGCTCTCGCGTTACCGCTGGTGGCTGGCGGGCACAATCTCAGCGCAACGCTGGTGTCGATGGGCAATCCGCACTGTGTGATCCGGGTGGAAAAGCTGGATCTGGATTTGGTCAGGCAGCTCGGTGCTGAAATTGAAACGCTGGCGATTTTTCCGAAACGTACCAACGTGCAGTTCGTGCAAGTCATTGATCGCAATACTATCCGCATCGGCATCTGGGAACGGGGCGCGGGGTATACGCTGGCTTCCGGCAGCAGCAGTTGTGCGGCGGCCAGCGCAATGCGCAAGCTCGGGCTGGTGGACGACACGGTTACCGTGCAGATGCCCGGCGGTGAACTCGCCATCCGTTTCAGCGGCGATTTTCAGGTCAACATGCGCGGGCCGGTGCAGAAAATCGCCACTGTGACTCTTGATAGTGACTGTTTCCGGGATATGCCGGGGTAGCGTTTTGACCAGCTGAACTTCCCGGTCTTACTGCCCGGGCATCACCCGGTGACACCTCGCCACCACGCCGTTTGGACCGCACACCAAATCCTGCGGCATCTGACAACCGTCTCCGGCCAGCGGGCAACGTTCGCGGAAATAACATCCCATTGGCAGGTTGCGGTTGCCCGGTAATTCCCCTTTTCTATCGACTATCCCTTCATCAAGCTGACGTCCGGCACGGGGAACCGAATCGAGCAACAAACGGGTGTAGGGATGTTGTGGCTCTGACAGGACGTTTTCCGCCGCCCCCAGTTCAACGATTTGCCCGAGATACATCACGGCGACACGGTCACTCATATGGCGGATAACGGAAACGTTATGAGAAATCAGTACATAGGTGAGATTACGCTGGCGTTGCAGTTCCACCAGCAAATTGAGGATTTGCGCCTGCACCGAAATATCCAGCGCCGAGGTCGGTTCATCCAGCACGATGATGTCCGGCTCTGAGGACAGCGCACGGGCAATGGAGATACGCTGACGCTGGCCGCCGGAAAACTCATGCGGCAGACGGTCGAGGTATTCCCTGCGGATACCCACCTGCTCCGCCAGCGTAGCGGCCAGTTCACGGCGTTCCCGGCTGCTGTTGTGTTTTTGCACAAACACCGGTTCGGTAATGATCCGCCAGACCGGCAGGCGCGGGTCCAGCGACGATTGCGGATCCTGAAACACCATTTGCATACCGGAGCCGAACCAGGAATTGTCATGGCGTGCGCGATGCACTTCACCGCTGCTGGGCTTTTGCAGCCCCATCAGCAACTGCGCCAGCGTGCTTTTCCCGCAACCGGATTCCCCGACAATACCTAAGGTTTCGCCGCGGATAATATTGAGATCCAGCCCGTTCAGCGCGTGCACATAACCGGTCGGTTTACCGCGCCAGTTATAGCTTGCGGGAAACCGTACACGCACGTCCTGCAGTTCAACCAGTGCCTCAGCAATCATCAGGAATGCTCCTCAATACGTTGGATGTAGATGTCACCGGCACGGCGTTGCGGATGCCAGCAGGCCACGGATTGCTGCGGGAAGTGCGGCAGTGAAGCCAGCGCCGGTGTCTCGATGCAATGCTCATCGGCATGATCGCAGCGCCCGCGAAACGCGCAGCCCTGCGGCAGTTTTGCCAGATTCGGCACGGTGCCGGGAATGGCTTTAAGCAGACTGCGTGGCTCACCGTTTTCAGGTGCGGCCTGCAATAAACCGATGGAATACGGGTGCGACGGCGTGTCGATCACATCCGCTGTCGTGCCGCTTTCGATCACATGCCCGGCGTACATCACATAAACCCGGTCACAAAGCTGTGACACGACGGCCATATCGTGCGTGATAAATAAGACCGCCGTGCCGCTGGCGCGGGCTTTGCGCTGGAGTAAACGCAATACCTGCCGCTGCACGGTGACATCCAGCGCCGTAGTCGGTTCGTCGGCGATAATCAGCTCCGGTTCGCAGGAAAAGGCCATGGCGATCAACACACGCTGGCGCATCCCTCCTGAAAGCTCAAACGGGTAGCGTGACATTATCTGCTCCGCATCGGCAATCTGCATATCCTGTAACAGGCCGACGGCTTTTTGCCATGCCTGTGTCTTGCTGATTTTCTGATGCAGACAGATGACTTCACACATCTGACGGCCGATTTTACGCGTCGGATTTAGCGCATTCATCGGCTCCTGAAAGATCATCGCCACCCGCGCGCCGCGTAAGGTACGCATCTGTTCTTCCGTGGCCTGAACCACATCAGTGCCGAGCATGCGTAACGTACCGCCGGTGACAGTAAAGCCGTCGGGCGGCAGCAAACGCATCGCCATCATTGCCGTGACGGATTTACCTGAGCCGGATTCACCCACCACGCCGACGATTTCTCCGGCACTGACCGACAGTGATACCTGATTCAGCGCTTTCACTTCACCGCCGTACACCGGAAAGACCAGTTGCAGATTGTCGATTTCCAGTACCGGCGTCCGGGATTGTTCAGTCATCTCAGCGCCCTCTGCTTTTCGGATCCAGCAGGTCGCGCAGACCGTCGCCGAACAGATTAAAACCGGTGGCCGTGATCAGAATAGCCACGCCGGGAAAAGCTGAATACCACCATTGATCGAGAATATAATTGCGGCCATTTGAAACCATCGCACCCCATTCTGCGGTCGGTTGCTGTGCGCCAAGGCCGATAAAACCTAATGTCGCTGCCATCAGAATTGAGGTGCCGATATCCAGCGACGCCTGCACTATCAGCGGCGGCATCACATTGCGCAGCACGTGCCAGGTAATGAGATGCCAGCGCGACGCGCCGAACGTCCGCGTAGCTTGCATATAAGCCTGATGGCGCAGCATCAGCGTTTGCCCGCGTGCAAGCCGCACGTAAAACGGAATGCGCACGACGGCAATCGCCAGCATAGCGTTAAACAAACTCGGTCCGAGCGCGGCCGCCAGCGCCATGGTTAATACCAGCGACGGCACCGACAGCATAATATCCATGCAGCGCATGATCAGCGCATCCACCACGCCACCGACCACGCCGGAAAAGCAGCCAAGCAGCGAGCCGGTCATACCGGCAATGATGACCACCGCCAGCCCGGCGGCGACGGATTGCTGGCTGCCAGTCAGCACCCGACTGAACAGATCCCGCCCGACTTCATCGGTACCAAACCAGTGCAACGCGGAAGGTGCCTGCAATCTGTCGGTCAGGCTGATGGCATTCGGGTCGTACGGTACCAGCCACGGCGAAAAAATCATGATGAAAAGCACGACCAGCATGATCGCCAGCCCTAACATCGTCAGCGGGCTGCGGCTCAGTAAATGGAATGTGCGCCGCCAGTTGGCGAAACGCGGTTTGACATCCGGTGCCACAATATCGGCCCGACGATTATTGACGCCCGGTTCAATCACTGACATTGGCTCACCCCTCACGTCCGATGCGCGGATCGATCCACACATACAGCAAATCCACACACAAATTGACGATCACGTATGCGAACGACACCACTACCGCAAAGCCCATCACTGCCGGGAAGTCCAGCGCCTGAATCGAATTCACGACATACGCCCCCATGCCCGGCCAGGCAAAAACGGTTTCCGTCAGCACCGCACCGTAGAGTAAATCCCCCATCGCCAGCCCGAGCACGGTCACGGACGGGATCAGTGCATTCGGCAAGGCGTGGCTGAGGATCACCCGCCAGCGGGAAAGCCCGTTGGCACGCGCCGTACGGATGTAGTCTTCATTCAGTTGCTCAAGCATCGCCGAGCGGATCTGACGCGCCACAATCCCCATATGCACAAACGCCAGCGTCAGCGCAGGCATCGCCAGATGTTGCAGACTGTTCCACAAAGCCTCCCGGTTGCCGGTCAGCAAAGAATCGAGCACATAGAAACCGGTGATATTGGCTGGCGGATCCATCCAGTCATCTAACCTTCCGCCGCCCGGCAGCAGGTTAAGATGGCCGTAGAACAGGATGATGACACCCAGCCCCAGCCAGAAGGCAGGCGTGGAGATACCCAGCACCGAAAGCAAACGCACCAGATGATCGGGGAATTTATTACGGTAAACTGCCGACAGCACACCCAGCGGAATACCGAGCACAATCGCCAGAAACAGCGCACTGACCGCCAGTTCTAACGTCGCCGGGAAGAAGGCTTTCAGGTCTTCCAGCACCGGACGACCGGTGCGGATTGAAGTGCCCAAATCGCCGTGCAGCAGGTCGCTGACGTAACGGAAAAACTGCACATACAGCGGCTGATTCAGCCCCAGTTGCTCACGGATATGTTCAACCATTTCATTGCTTGCGCGATCGCCCGCCAGCAACCGAGCCGGATCACCAGGGATCATATGCGAGATGATAAAAGTAATGACGCAAACCCCCGCCATCACCAGTATCAGCCCCCAGCAGCGCTGGCGGATCAGAGTCCAAAAAGTCATAGTTTTTCCCCGTAAAACCCTTTCAGGTCGTGAGAGGGTTTTCGTGAATGATATTGCGGTTACTGTTTATGCATTTGACCAACGTTGAACACTTGTTCGAGCATCGGGTTGAAAACAAAGCCCTTCACGTCTTTGTTCATCGCCACCTGGTAGTTTTTCTGGAACAAATACACATACGCCGCTTCGTCGATAACAATTTTCTGCGCCTGCTGGTAGTACTCGGTGCGCTGTTTCTGGTCGGTCACCGACACGGCTTTTTTCAGCAACGCATCAACCTGCGGATTGGAATAGAAGGAACGGTTACCCGGCAGGCCTTTCTTGTCGGACTCAAACCAGTAGTTCATAAACATGTACGGGTCGGCAAAATCCGGGCTCCAGTTACCGATTGAGATGTCGTAATCGCCCTGCCCGATACGGTCGCGCATGGTAGCGTTAGCCAGCTTTTCCAGTTTCACGTTAATCCCGGCCTGACCCAGGCTGGCCTGCACGGAAAGTGCGATAGCTTCCCAGTTCGGATCGTTATCGGAATACAGGAAGTCCAGCGTCTGCGACTTGTCTTTGACTTTCCCGAGGTCGGCTTTGGCCTGCGTCAGATCCAGACTGTATTGTTTTGCCGTCGGGTCGAAGCCCCACATACCGTCAGGGATGGGCCCGCGCATCTGTTTAGCGTTACCGCCAAGAATACCTTTCACCATGCCCTGATAATCCACGGCAGAGGAAATCGCGCGGCGTAAATCCACCTGACTGAGCGGTGCTTTGCCGTTGTTGAGATACAGATACGTCACGCGCAACGACGGAAATTCCTCAACGGCGACTTTGTCTTCTTTCTTCAGCGCAGCCAACTGGTCCACCGGCAGGGAATCAGCGATATCCAGATCCCCACGTGAAAGTTGCAGACGGCGGGTAGCGCTTTCACCGATAATTTTCACGGTCACGCGTTTGAAGGCTGGCTTTGCGCCGCTGTAATACGGGTTCGGCACCAGCACCAGTTGCTGACCTTTCTGCCAGCGATCGAGCTTATAAGGGCCGGAACCGGCGGTATGACCGGCCAGCCATGCCTTGCCTTCATCGGCTGGATTGGCTTTAGCAATCGCCGGATTGACGATCCCCGCACCGTCATTCGCCAGCGTGTAGAGGAATGGCGCGAACGGCGTTTTGAGCGTGAACGTGACCGTCAGCGGATCCACCACCGAGACCGTCATGTCTTTCGGGAAGGCTTCCGACGGGCCCTGGCCGATTTTCATCAGACGATCGAATGACCATTTCACGGCATCGGCATTAACTTCAGTGCCGTCATCAAATTTGGCACCCGGCTTGAGTTTGAAGGTCCAGACGAGTTGATCCGGTGAAGCCGTCCAGCTTGCCGCCAGATCGCCTTCGACCTGCGTCGAGCCTTTACCGCCTTCGGTTTTATACTGCACCAGACGCTGATACGCCGGATACGTGACCGTCCAGTCGTTGTTGTCGATAGTCACCGCCGGATCCAGCGTTTGCGGATCGGCTGCTTTACCGATCACCAGCATGTCTTTCGGCACGGCGGCCTGCGTGGCAAAACTTAAGCCTGACAAGGCGAGAAAAATGGCACCGGCGACCTGTGTTTTCGTATTTTTGCGGAACGTTTTGATTGCTGTGTTGCTCATCGGGGAACTCCTGGCTCTGTCAAAAAGTGATAAGAGACGTGCAATGATTACGCGGCATTAACCGGCGGATAGCAGCCGAACCGCTCTTCCAACAACGGATACGTATTGGCATCCGGTAATTCAAAGTGCCACCACTCGCTGGCGATACCTTTAAAGCCACCCGCTGCCATCACGGCGTTGAGCAACAAGCGGTTACGCTGGATGTGTGGCGGTAAATCGGGATAAAACGGATGCGACACTTCCGTCATTTCATCGAAACCCGCGCCCATATCCACGACTTCCCCCTGCTCATCCAGCAAGGTGAGATCGACGGCCACCCCGCGGCTGTGATGCGAGCCGAGCCTGATATCCACCACATAATCCGGATTCGGAAACGCCGCCCATAAACAGGCCTGCGCCGCCTGCGGCCGGTAAGCGTCATAAATTTTCAGGGTAAAACCTGCCAGTTTCGCCACTTCATTGCAGCGAACTAAAGCCGAGGCGGCATCGGGGTGCAGCAGGCAACGCGATTCACAATAAATCGGCTGACCGGTCAGGTTATCTGCGGTGGCATACTTCAGGTCAATCACCGCATCGGGCAAAACTTCGGCCAGATCGGTCAGTGCGATGTCAGGTGTTTTATTATTGATGGTCATGGTTAATGTCTTTCCGTTCCTGTCGTTGCAATGAATTTACGATTCAAATTGTCCGAGCTGTTTTTGCAAAATCCGGTTATTTGCCAGCCGTTGTTCAACATCGTTACCGCGCAGTTCGAGTACTGCCGAGCACAGCAAGTTGAACAGGCAACTGAGCGGTGCCATCGAGTCCCAGAACTGGCCGGTGTCGGTTTTCACCTGCAACAGATCTACCGGATAATCGCGCGCCCACGGGCAATAAATGTCAGTAATCAGTGCCACGTTCAGGCCGCGTTCACACGCAGCTTCGCAATAGGTTTGCGCCATCTTCGAATATGCACGGGTATCGGTCACCACCAGATAGGGCTGCGTGAATTCCGAATTCAGGGATTCGACATAGGTGCCGGAAAGTCCGTCGGCGAAATAAACTTTCGGTCGCAAGTATTCGAGATAACTGGCGAAGTTATTGGCAATGCCGCGTACCGACTGGATACCGAGAATAAACACCGCCTCAGCCTCAGCCAGGCGACGGCTGATCTGCGCAAAACTGTCAGTTTGCGCCAGCTGATAGACGTGATTAATGGCGCCAAGCTCGAGCGTCAGCGACTGCTGCAACTTTTCCTGCTGCGGCTGTTTGCTGCGTTCGCGGTAAGCACCCAGACGATCGGTAACCACCCACGGCTGATAGGATGTGCCGCTTTGCAGACGCAGCATTTGCTTGAAATGATCGAGATTACGATAGCCCAGGCTGCGCAGATAGCGCCCGACAGAAATGCCGCTGGTCGCCGCGCTACGCGCAATGCTGTCCGCCGTTTCAAACGGGATCTGTGCAAGATTTGCCAGCAGGTAGCTGGCAATGCGTTTGCCCGTCGGCGTCTGTCCGGCAAACGAGGCTTCGATTTGTTCAATCACATCCTGCGCTGGCTGCATCAGTGCATCCTCTGTTGCTTCATTGTCAAAAAGCTAGACGTTGTTAGTAAAATAACAATGCACGGGATGTGCCAGTTTCGGGAAATGAATGAAATTTGTGCGGAAGATCTGAATTTATGATGATGTGATGGCAGGCAACTGGCAAAAAACTTGCTGAAGAACGGCCGGAACCAAACTTATCGATAACGCTTGCACAACAATCAGGCAACTTGTGAGTGCTTTTAGTGCAATACAGCCATGACAAGGCGAAAGCATGAGGAAAAACTGCAGAGGCTTTAACCACTTTGTCTTAATAGTCAACAGGTTGAACATTAAGAGAACAGTCAGACAACTTTTTTCGTTAACCCTTTGACATGCCACGGGGCAGTCGCTATTATTCGCCCCGTTCACACGATTCCTCTGTAGTTCAGTCGGTAGAACGGCGGACTGTTAATCCGTATGTCACTGGTTCGAGTCCAGTCAGAGGAGCCAAATTTAGAGAAGCCCGCTTAAGGAAACTTAAGCGGGCTTTTTGTTTTTAGCATATTGCGTGCTTTGATTCACTCCGTTGATGAACGCTGCGCGCTCGTTAGCAGTGCCGGCAACTCTTTTTTCAGTTCTTCAATCAAGGCTCTCACTTTAGGAAGCACCACATGAGTCCTTGGCCATATTGCTGAAATGGGGGTAGGCGGTGCCTGAAATGAAGGTAAAATTGTAAGAAGCTGCCCCTTATTAATTGCATCACCGCACAACCAGTCAGGAAGTTGCGTCACCCCACATCCGGCAATAGCAGCCTCCAGCATGGCTTGGCCATTATTGAAACGGTAAGCTGAGGAAACGACATGCCTTACAACGAGCTCTTCTTTACCCCGGATTAACCAGTAAGTTTGCCCTTCTGAGGGCAACCCTGAAATGCAGCTGTGCGATGAAAGCCCACGAAGGTCCACGGGGGTGCCTGCCCGCTTCAGATAGCCCGGAGAGGCGCAAATAATAAACCTTTGCTCGCCCAATCGGGTGGCTACCAAATCACCTGAGTCAGGCAGGGGGCCAAGTCTCAGGGCCAGGTCAAAGCCGTCTGTTGCCGGGTCACGAACCCGATCGCTGAAATCCACTTCGATATTCAAAGCCCGGTATTTTAAGGCCATAATATTGAGTAAGGGCATAATGAAAAGGTGCCCAAAGGCCACGGGTACTGTCAGGCGCATCAGTCCGGAAGGTTCCACTATCCCCGCCTCTATTCTGTTTTCGGCATCTGAAATCATATCCAGCGCATCATTGCAGCTATTGAAATAGATCTCACCCTCCGGTGTCAGTGACAGGCTGCGCGTACTGCGGTTGAGTAAGCGAACCCCCAGACGTGTTTCCAGACGTTTGATGCTTTTGCTGAGTGCCGAACGCGTCACGCCTAAACCGTCAGCTGCAGCGACGAAACTGCCTTTTCTGACGACTTCAGTGAATTCTTGTACACCATTGAGTTGTGCCGTCACAAATATTGGTTCCTTTATATCAACACTGAGGGGCTTTTTGACCGGCTAATCACGGCCTTAAAATAAAGATAAGATCCCTGACAATACATTTTTACCATGAAATGTCTTCAGGAGACAGAATGAGCGAATTATTGAATGTCTACACAATGAATGAAATAAGTCTTAATAATCGTGTTGTTATGGCACCAATGACCCGATCGCGAGCTTACAACCTTGTTCCCACTGACAGTATGGTCACTTACTATCGACAGCGCGCCACAGCAGGTTTAATTGTTTCCGAAGGTTCACCAGTTTCAATGGAAGGTCGTGGACAAGCTTACACACCGGGAATTTATACTGACGAACAGATAGAGGGGTGGAAGAAGGTTACTGAGGCGGTACATGGGCAAGGCGGGAAAATATTCATTCAGCTTTGGCACGTAGGACGTTCCTCACACATTGCTCACCAGCCTGATGGACAGGCACCGGTCAGTTCTGTCTCGCGTATTGCAGAAGGCTGTACAACTCACATTCACGGGGATAACTATCAGTCTGTGCGCGCATTTCACAGCCAGCCCCGCGCATTAACAACGGATGAAATACCTCGGGTGACGCAAGATTTTGTCAAGGCGGCTAAAAATGCCATTGAGGCGGGATTTGACGGTATAGAGATCCACGCTGCTAACGGCTACATCTTTGAGCAATTTATCAACGGTGGACTTAACGACAGAAAAGACCGTTATGGCGGTAATATTGCCAATCGCCTGCGATTTACGCTGGAAACTGTGGATGCGGTCTCTGCCGCCATCGGGAGTCACCGGACAGGTATCCGTATTGCACCTTTTGGCCGCCTGCAGGATATGCATGGCTTTGATGATGAGGAGGATACCTGGTTAGCTTTGGGTATTGAAATGCGTCGCCGCCAACTTGCTTATGTGCATTTGAGCGATCAGGAATCTCTGGGAGCGCAGGCCATTCCTGCCGGTTTCCTGACAAAGTTTCGCGAAACCTACGAGGGAACCCTCATCATCGCGGGCAGCTATACACAGGAGCGTGCAGAGCTGGCACTCAGGGAGGGTTTAGCCGACTTAATCGCATTTGGGCGTCCTTTCATCGCCAATCCGGACCTCGTGAAACGCATGAAGAACGGTTGGCCTATTGCTGTTCCTGACAAGAATACGTTCTACACCGGGCAAGATGGAGGTTATATAGATTATCCCACGTATAACGTGGATTAAGCTTCCCTGAAACAGCAATGCATCTGGAATGCATCCGTAATTCATCTAAACCAATAAATGAAAATACGGTTAATAAGGCGCTGCGGTTGATGGAACTGTATTCAATGAATGTTGATGGAGCTACCTTTTGCAAGCGCCTGATTCTAATGCGTTCAGTGTTTCTTTTATATAAAGTACCGAATCATGAGCGCCGGAATTCACCCCCTCTTTAAATCAACGGCGTCGCCAAAAATTCCGGTCGCTGTTCGGCCAGCAATCTAAATCTGGCCACTTCCGGATATCGCGCACAGTTCACGGTATCCGGCAGCATCAATTCTGTAAAACTCCAGGCCACTGCGATACTGATACCGGCCACGGACAGCATATCAGGATGACCTTCCCGCAGGCCGTTCTCCAGTGTCTGCCATGCGCCGTGAAGCTGTTGAGTCACCCGAGTCACCCAGGGCTGATGCTGTTTTTCTTCTGGCCTGAGACGCTGCTCGTAAACAAGCTGTACCGCTTTCTCGCAGGCTGCCAGGGCGAATCCTGTAAGATGCAGATCCCGCAATTCTTCCGCTTCGGACGATGATGCCGGTGCAGCAGAATGAGTGGAATATTTTCCGAGGTAATGAATGATCAGTGTTGAGTCGATCAGTACCTGATTATCATCTGTGATAAGGGTTGGAACTTTGACTGCCGGGTTAATTTTTGTGAAGGCATCAAAATCGCTGAATACCGAAAGCGGTCGATGTTCAAATTCAATACCCATTACTTTCATATAAATAGCCACCCGTCTGACATAGGGTGAATCCAGCATTCCGATCAGGATCATGGCTCTACCTCATATTATGTTGATTAACAAAATCAATTAACTGTGCGGCGACAGGTAAGGGTACATCTTCCATTAAAAAATGTCCGGCCTGTTGATAGATATGCAGCGTGGAAGAGACGATATCGCGCTGCAAACGCTTTCCATACTCAACGGGTTGCCATTCATCTTCCGCGCCCCATAAAATCTGCACAGGTAACCGGAGTTGCGGAAGTTTTTCTGCAAAATCAGCGGTGTAACAGGCATTATAGTGCGCAACCTGATGCTGATAGAATGAAGCCTGGCCCACCACACCGCAAAGCGGCGCGAGATAACTTTCCAGCCGCTCCTCTGTCATAAGATGCTTATTAAAAACGGCCATCTGCAACTGGCGGGACATTGCGCGGTAATGCTCAGTGGCAGGTATCCGCGCATAATCCGCATAGTTATCCCGCATATCTTTCCATGTGGATGAAGGCCAGGAGTCGTAGCTCGGAATATCTGCAAGTGTAAGTGTCTGCAGAAGGGATGGCCTGTCGAACGCCAGCCGGAGCGAAATTGCCCCGCCGATATCGTGACCAAAAAGATGCGTTTTTTCGAGTTGCCAGTGTTCAAGCAGCTTCAGCAGAAAACTCACCTGTGAGGCAACCGAGGTATCAGCCGTCAAAGGGCGCTCGGATGCGCCAAACCCAGGCAGATCATAAAGGTGAACGCGAAACCCCGCATCGACAAATACCGGAACCAGTGTCTGCCAGATTACAGAATGTGCGGGAGTACCATGCACCAGCACCAGAGGTGTACCTGAACCATGAATCCCGGTCGCAATGCGGCAACCCTTTATCAAAACGTCGCTATTCAGTAATGCATTATTAGCGGGCATAAGCTTTCTCCGTTGTGCTCGTTTCAGTCAGGCTATCCGTTGACTGAATATGACACCAGTGACATTCTTTCCCGATGTAAACCAACTTTTGTCATAAAAAATGAATAAACGACTCTCCGTTGATTCGCTCAGAGTTTTCAGAACTGTGGTGCAAACGGGCAATATGAGTAAGGCTGCATTACTCCTCAATCTGAGCCAGTCCGCCGTAAGCTGGAAGCTCAGACGGCTTGAAGATCATCTTCAATGTCAGCTATTTACGCGCATCGACGGTAAAACCGTTCCGACGGAAAAAGGCAGCGTTTTATTGCGCCATGCGGAAAATATACTCACGGAGCACGATAATGCCGTGGCCTATTTTTCTCCTTCTGCACTCCGTGGAAAGCTGCGAATTGGAGTCACGGAACACATCTCAATGACCGAAATATGTGGGGTTATCTCAACCTTCACGCACCACCATCCTGAAGTGGATATACAGCTGGTTGTTGAGCAAAGTCATCTCCTTCGTCAGCATTTTTCTGAAGGAAGTCTGGAAATCATCTTACATCAGGATTTCACGGGCACGGCATCGCCGGAAGACCAGGTATTATGGAGTGAAAAGTTATACTGGTGCGCAACGCCTGCGTGGCGGTATGAATCTGATAAGTGCCTGAAGCTTATTACGTGGGGACCGGATTGCTATTACCGTAGCCTGGCCGAGGAAAAACTTCGTCAGTCAAAAATTCCGTTTACTGTGATGCTGGAGTGCCCCTCGGTAGCGGGTATGCTTGCAGCGATAACGACTGGCCTGGGTGTGGGCATAATCAATCAATACAGCATTGATAAAGCGGTTTGTAACGTGTCCGGGTTTGAGATGATGATGCCGCTGCCGTCGGTAGATTGCCTGTTGCGCGTGAACGAATACCGCTTTAATCCCGCAAGCGAGGCCTTCTGCCAGATGCTGACCAGGGTGATGCATAAACAGCGGTAGTGAACTGACAGGCTTTTAATTGATTAATACAATGATTGTCATCAATGTCCGCTTCTGACACAAAACCGTCCGCAAGATATTTTAATGAGCAGCAAGAAGCGGACGTCAGCCAGAACGCAGGCCTGATTACCGTCGGTCCCCTGCCCGGCCGACAGTAACTCTTATTTTTAACTCATCTCTTTCACCCGGGAAGCGTCATACATTTCCTGGGCCCGCTCCATTTCTGCTCCATGCTCCAGCGCCCATTCGTACAGTGCAATAAACGGTTCCTGTAGGGTCCGTGCCAACGCGGTAAGACTGTATTCCACACTCACCGGCGAAGTAGGAAGTACCTTGCGGTATACCAACCCATTACGTTCGAGACGCTTAAGCGCATCGGACAAGGCTTTGTGAGTGATCCCCTCTAACCGGCGACGGAGTTCATTAAAGCGGGATGGTTTAGTGCAAAGCACCGTGAGAATTAAAATCGACCATTTGTTAGTGATGTTCTCAAGAACAGGACGGGTTTTTCCTACATCTCTTAAGTCACTGCTATCGATCTGTGTCATAGCGATATACTCCGGCATACTTAGTTTACGTAAAGTGCGTAATTGTTATTAAGTATAAAAATTATATCATCTCTTTTCCATTCGAACAGGAGTAAGCAGATGAGAAGATTAGACAACAAAGTGGCCCTGATACTGGGCGGAGCAAAAGGCATTGGTCTTGCAATCAGTCAGAGATTTGCCCGTGAAGGTGCGACAACCTGGTTCACATCCCGGCGGGATGAGGAGTTAGACGCCGCCGGTCACACGATAAAGGGCAACGCCAGACCGCTACGTGCTGATGTCAGCCAGATAAGCGAACTGACACGGATCGTTGATTTGATCGAGACAGAGTCCGGCCAGATAGATGTGCTGGTCATTAATGCCGGAATGGCAGAATACTCGACAATTAATGACGTCACCCCGGCACATTTTGATTCTATTTTCGGCCTGAATGTGCGCTCACCGCTTTTCGCTATGCAGGCAGCACTTCCCCTGTTGAAAAAGGGAGCGAGCGTCGTTTTGATAGGTTCGATTGCCGATGTGATTGGCACGCCGGGATATGGTGTATACGGCGCCAGTAAAGCGGCACTTCGTTCTTTTGCCCGCACATGGACACATGAACTCTCAGCCCGCGGTATTCGAATTAATGTGGTCGCCCCTGGCCCTGTCGATACGGAAATGATGCTTGCAGCCTCCGAAGAACTGCGTAATGGGATAATCAGCGCAATACCGTTAGCAAGAATGGGCAAACCTGAAGAAGTCGCAAACGCCGTACTCTTCCTGGCGAGCGATGAAAGCAGTTATATCGCGGGAGCAGAAATCTGTGTGGACGGTGGGCTGACACAGGTTTAGTTGTAGCGCTTGCCTCTGGCACTAAACTGCCCACAAAAAGGATTTCGTTGGGCAGCCAGCTGTTCTTAATTTTGGCCGATCACATTGGAGAAGAAAGGCAGGTTTGGCTATGGGACTGGCAATATCGCCTTTTTAACATGGGTCATTGCTGCCAATAAAAAACCCGCCGGGGCGGGTTTTAATGTTTGCGGCAAACTGCAGATTAAGACTGCGGATCCACCGGCTGAACTTCAAGCGAAACCATACCGATGCCCAGCTTACGCGGCTGGAAGCCACCGCTGGTCCCTTCGGTGGGCTCAGTCGGCTCCGGCGGCGTGATCACGATACTCTGCTCCGCCCCCGGGTTGGTGAACTGTACTTTCACGATGCCGTCAGTATCACCAAAGGTCACAAACTGTTCCTGATCCCCGACGCGGACAGAAACCGGCTTATCAATATTATTACCGTAAGCACGTGCGCGGATCACCACATCAAAAGTAGCGGGCAGCGGTTTGACATAATCAATTTTCACCGACGGTGCCAGATTGGCATCTGACCAACGTCCCCAGTTTTCAACGGCAGACACACCGGTAATCGCTTTTACCTGCTCCGGCAATCCCGGCACCATAAAGGCAATGGCTTTCGACTGGTAGGTAGTGGCCGCATCGTCAATGTTCAACGCATTCAGGGTTTGCTGATAAATGGCGTTACTGCCCGACGTGTCTTTCGCGAAGTCTACTTTACCTTTGAAGGTATCGCCGGTGGCCTGCACAATTGTCGGCTTCGCCCCGAGGTTGCCCGATGCAACACACAGGCCGGTATTGAGCGACAACTCCGGTGCCCACACACGGCCCATTTCGTAGCATTTATCGACCCAGACAAAGTTATCGCTGGTCGCCAGTCCGGCCAGCTGTTTTTTCAACGGCGTTGACAGATAGACATCGAACATCGGTTCAATTTTGTCTCCCGTGACCTTCAGAATAAACGGCGTTTTGATGGTCATGCCGGAGAAAGTAAAGGTACTGTCTTTGGTATTCACCGCATAATTTTTGATGCTGTTCGGGAAGCCCCATTGTTTGATGACCGCCGGTTTCCAGGCATTCACTTTGTCATCAATATTCAGGAACTGCGCGGTCATCGAGGTCGCAGAAACACCGCTGCGGCCGAGACCGATATAGTTATCGCCGCCCATCATATCCAGTATGGTCGCACCATTATCCAGCGTACTGCGTTTCGCCGCATTGAGCTCACCCACCGGATGACGCCCGTCAAGGACGAAGAACAGGTCTTTACGGTTCTGTTTAGTCAGAATGTTGTATGCCGTGTTGTTCATTGCCAGATGGTCGGAAGACACCACAATGACGGTGTTATCAAAATAACCGGACTTTTTAATCTTATCGATAAAGGCGGCAATCAGTTCCTGACTACAGGACACGGCACTCAGTGACTGGTTAGCTTTACCGTTCACTTTATATTCCTTGCTGGTACAACCCCGCGAAATAAAGCCATCAGGATGATGCGTGTCAACGGTCAGCGTGAACAGTGAAAATGGCTTACCTTCCTGACTCAGCGTGATGAACTTTTTATACACTTCATCCAGCAAGGTGTCGTCATACCAACCCCAGTCGTTTTTGTAAGACGGATCCGCCACGGTCGGACGCAATTCGTTGTAGCCATAAAGATGGTCGAAGCCATGGGATTTCAGGAAAGTACCTTTACCTGCGAAAGCCAGTTCTGCGCCCTGATAGAAATAGTTGGTATAGCCGGCACCTTTGAGCACGTCGCCAAGACACACGTTTTCCGGGTAGAAGGTCGCCAGTGCACTGGAGGCATTGCCATCAAACGGCGCAAACAGCGGGATCCCGCACTGGGAAGCCACCATACCGGCGATGGTATAACCCGTGCCCGGCAACTGTTTGGTATTAGTGAAATCAGTGCTCTGCGCTTTATGGCGATTTAATTCGGTCGTCAGGCCGGGGAAAACCTTGTCATCAAAATAAGTGCGTTCCAGACTCTCGCCATAGATATAAACCAGGTTAGGTTTTTTCGCGCCCTTGATGACTTTTTCGGGCACTTTGTAATAGGTATTAAAATCTGCGCCGTTGCCGGAAATTTGCGTTTTGACCAGCCGGGAAATGTTTTGGAATGCCTGAGTGGAACCCACGGAAAAGACCGCCAGTACCACGGCCAGTGCGCTGTAGACGGCACTGCTGTTTTTAGCACGACGCTGCTTCAGCCCCCACGCCAGCAAAGCAAATACGGCAATCAGCCCCGCCAGTAAACCGATAAACGGCAGGATATATTTATTGAGCCCCGCCCCTTTCAGGCTGCTGGTGACGGTATATAACACGGCGTCCGTGATGCCTTCGCCAGTGAAATAATTGCTGCCGATCAGGATGACATTCAGAATGACGTAAAGCCCGAGGAAAAACAGCACCAGTGAAAACCAGACACGGCTGGACGACGCCCGCGTGACGTAGAGAAAAATAGAAGAAAGAAATAATACAAATGAAATTATCTCAGAAGCCATTTCAGCACCCTGTCTGATTAAAACAATAAACTCTACGACCCATTTCTGCTGTTTTGCGAGCAGCGCCGACGGTTCAACTCATCGAGCGAATGACCTGGATCATTCACTTCATCCCTGAGACAGGAAAATTCATGCCAAAAACGGATAGCGCTATATAGCCTGTTGAGCCTGAACGGGTCAACGCCTTCACCCGGCTTCAGGTCACTGATTTCGCCTAAAAAAATGGTATTTTACAAATTTTTGACGGCTGATTTCGCATGATAACCCAGAAATTTAACTTTATGGTCACTTTTCAGTAAGAATCTTATGATAGCGGAATACTGTGAGTGAAATGTGGAGGGCGGTTGAAAATTAACAAATTCGGAATAAACCTTATTAGAGGTGACTGGCTGAGATACGCGTAATCACTGACGTTAAGCCCGGCGAGCAACGCACAATGCGCAGACACAATTGAGTGATTCAGATAAGAAAGTGCAGCCAATACAGCTGCAGCTTCAGGGAGACGGGGATCAGATCCCGCCTAAGTAGGCTTTGCGCACCTCCTGATTATGCAAAAGTTCTTCTCCCGTCCCACTCAGGCGAATTTGCCCGTTGACAATAACGTAACCCCGGTCAGACAGCCTGAGCGCATGATGCGCATTTTGCTCCACCAGAAAGATCGTCATGCCACTTTTCGCCAGTTCACGCAGGGTCTGGAAAATTTGTTTCACGATAATGGGTGCCAGCCCGAGACTCGGTTCATCGAGCAGTAACAGCTTCGGACGACTCATCAGCGCACGGGCAATCGCCAGCATTTGCTGTTCGCCACCGGACATGGTCATCGCCCGCTGTTTACGGCGTTCCTTCAGGCGCGGGAATAACGCAAACATGGTTTGCAGATCTTCTGCCGCATGCTGATTCCCGACAGGAATGGTGCCCATCAGTAAATTTTCTTCCACGGTCATATCCGGAAAAACGCGCCGCCCTTCCGGCGATTGTGCAATTCCCGCCGAGGCCACAAAGTGTGTCGATTTGCGGCTGATATCTTCTCCGCGAAACAGGATTTGCCCGCTCTGTATGCGTGGCTGACCGAATATCGACATCAGCAGCGTTGATTTTCCGGCACCATTGGCGCCGATCAGCGCCACGGTTTCTCCCTGATTCACCTTCAGAGACACCTGTTGCAATGCCTGAATCGCCCCGTAATACACATTCACATCGCGAAATTCCAGCATCGTGTCGCTCATAAGCTGACCTCGTCATCTTCATCAGCACCCAGATACGCGGCGATGACCTTTTCATCATTCTGAATAACCTGCGGTATGCCTTCGGCAATCACGTCGCCGTGGTCGAGCACGATAATATGGTCGGAAATTTCCATTACCATGCCCATATCATGTTCTATCAACAGGACGGTAATATCGTGATGATCGCGAAGGAAACGGATAATTTTACTCAGCGTACGTGTTTCCACCGGATTCAGACCGGCAGCCGGTTCGTCCAGGCAAATCATTTCCGGCGCGGTACACATTGCGCGGGCGATTTCCAGCCGCCGCTGCTGACCGTAAGACATCTCCCCCGCCAGCCGGTTGGCGCAATCGACCAGTTCCACCACCTCCAGCCAGTAAAATGCGCGGTCAAGCGCCTGATTTTCAGCCCGGCGGTAACCGGGTGTATTGAGCACGCCCGCAATCAGGTTGCGGTTAGTCTGCATGTGCTGCGCCACCAGCAGGTTTTCAACCACCGACATTTCACGAAACAGCCGGATGTTCTGAAAAGTTCGCGCCAGCCCGGCGCGGTTGACCAGGTGCGTACCACCGAACATTTTGTAGAAAATACGTTTGCCCAGCTGCGCCGGTTTAATCCAGTCATCCGGCTGAAATTTCTGTCCGAGCACCTGGATCACATTGGTGGTGCGCCGGCATGTATTGAGCAAAATATTGCCGCCGGACGCTTTATAGAAACCGGTAACGCAATTAAATACCGTGGTTTTCCCTGCCCCGTTCGGGCCGATCAGCGCGGTAATCGAACCGCGTCTCACCGCAAGATTCACATCGTTCAGCGCCTTAATACCGCCGAAATGCATACGCAAATGTTCAACACTGAGGATATTGTCATCGGCTAACGCTTCGCTCATGGTGCGACTCCTTTGCGCACGGCAAACCCGCTGCGGCTGATGCGGATTAAGCCGCGCGGCCGCCAGATCATCATCACCACCATTAATACGCCAAACAGCAATACGCGATATTCAGCAAAGCTGCGTAACAGTTCCGGCGCGACGGTCAGCACAAATGCTGCCAGTACCACGCCGATGGTTGAACCCATACCGCCCAGCACCACAATCGCGAGGATCAGGGCAGATTCGAAAAAGGTGAAAGACGTCGGGTTAACGAAACCCTGATACGTGGCGAAAAACACCCCCGCAATACCGGCAGTGGACGCGCCGAGCGTAAAGGCAGACAGTTTGACCAGCACATGATTGAGCCCCATCGCACGGCAGGCAATTTCATCCTCACGCAACGCTTCCCACGCCCGGCCAATCGGCATGCGGGTCAGCCGGTGTTTGATAAACAACACCAGCAACACCACCAGAACCAGCACGGCATAGATGAAGATAAATTTCATGTTCGGGTTATAAGTCAGATGAAAAAACTCGTGGAACGGCACGCCGCCTTCCTTCGCCCGCCGGCCAAATTCCAGACCGAAAAAAGTGGGTGGAGGGGCAGATATCCCGTTAGGGCCACCGGTGAAAGATAACCAGTTGGTCAGCACCAGCCGGATAATTTCACCGAAACCTAACGTCACGATCGCCAGGTAATCCCCGTGCATACGCAGCACCGGGAAACCCAGCAAAGCGCCTGCCAGTGCGGCCATCACCGCCGCCAGCGGCAGCATCGACCAGAACCCCAGCCCGAGGTACTGATATCCCAGCGCCAGTCCGTATGCACCAATGGCGTAAAACGCCACGTACCCTAAGTCGAGCAAACCAGCCAGACCGACCACGATATTCAGTCCCAGGCCGAGCAGGACATAAATCAGCCCCAGAATGGCAACCGTCAGAATATATTTGGTGGCGACGAACGGAAAGAAAATCGCCAGCACGAGGAGCAGTGGAATAATCCAGCGCAGATTGCTTTTGTCATCCGGCGCGCGGACATACACACCCGCGCTGTCAGATTCGAAACGCGCACGCATTTTCTGTCCGGCCCTCGTTTCTAAAAATACACTGAGCAGGAAGCGGCCGGACATCACCGCCACAATCATCCAGACCAGGCGCTGACTATGGAAATTAAAACTGTAGCCATCGAGCACCACGCCAACCACCGGCCCGAAAATAATCAGCGCCACCAGCCCGGCAAAAATGGCATCCAGCAGACAGCGTTTCAGTGAAAAGCCACTGTTCACAGCAGTTTGTGACATCATTTTATTTTCCTCACACTTTCGTCACGACCGGACGGCCCAGCAGGCCCTGAGGGCGGAAAATGAGGATCACCACCAGCAATCCAAAGGAGAATACGTCTTTATAATCGGAATTCACCATGCCTGAGAACTGCGCTTCGGCGATCCCCAGGATCAGCCCGCCGAGCATCGCGCCCGGTAATGAGCCGATCCCGCCAAGCACCGCGGCGGTGAAGGCTTTGATGCCGATGATGAATCCGGCATAGAAATCGAACGTGCCGTAGTTCATGGTCACCAGCACCCCGGCCAGCCCGGCCATCGCGGCACCCATCATGAAGACCAGCGAAATGATACGGTCAGTATTAATGCCCAGTATCGAAGCCATTTTTCTGTCCTGCTGCACGGCGCGACACATCCGCCCGAGTCTGGTGTGGCTGATAATCCACGATAAAACCAGCATGCCCACCAGTGATGCCAGCAGGATGAAAATTTTGGTGTAGGTCATCTGGACAAAACTTTCGCCGATATGAAAACGGAACGCGCCATCCAGCAGGGTCGGAATACCTTGCTGCCGCGGCCCCTGACTGATCTGGGCGTAATTTTGTAAGATAAGCGACATGCCGATAGCAGAAATCAGCGGTGCAAGGCGGGTCGAATTACGCAACGGCTTATAGGCAATGCGCTCAATTGCCCAGCCGTAAACGCCGGTGACCACGATGGTGAACACCAGAGTGCCCAGGATCAGTAGCGGAAAAGAGTGAAGTCCGAAGAAAGAGAGCAGTGCCAGCGCAATGGCGCAGAGGTAAGCTGAAATCATATACACTTCGCCGTGTGCGAAGTTAATCATGCCGATAATACCGTAAACCATGGTGTAGCCGATGGCGATCAATCCGTAAACAGCACCCAGCGTGATGCCATTAAATAACTGTTGCAGAAAGAATGAATCCATAAATACGCAGTCTCTTTTTGTGACCGCGCCCGGCTAAGGCGCATTCATTAAAGCGAATAAAACATTATCGCTACAGCCGTCCGGACCCGGTCAGCGCACAAGAACCGTCGCGTACATAGAATACGTAAGGTCACTGAGCACTGCCCGGGTTCAAATGGCAAATAAGCGTGCTTTATTCTTTCACTTCCTGATATTTGCCTTTGTCATCCCACTTATAAACCACGTAATCCGAAACTTTCAGATCGCCTTTGCTGTCCCAGGCTTTTTTGCCCATGACAGTATCCACGCTGTTGGCTTTCAGCCATTGGCTGGCTTTGGCGGAATCGCTGCCGCCGGTGGCTTTGAACGCTGCGGCAATGGCCTGAACGGAGGCATAGGAATAAAGGGTATAACCTTCCGGCTCAAACTTGCTGGCACGGAATTTATCGATGACCGCTTTACCTTCCGGGATCAGGCGCGGGTCTTTACCAAAGGTCATCAGGATGCCGTTGGTGTATTGCGGGCCACCTGCGGCGGTGACCATTTCTTCGTTCACGATGCAGTCACCGGAGAAGAAGGTGGCCTGCACGCCCTGCTCACGCATCTGGCGCACCAGCGGACCGGCCTCCGGATGGCAACCGCCGAAGAACACCACATCCGGTTTCTGCGCACTGATTTTGGTGACCAGCGCGTTAAAATCTTTTTCACCTCGCGACAGCCCTTCGTACATCACTTCCTTCACGCCACGCTTGTTGAGCGCCGCTTTGGTGGCATCCGCCAGCCCCTGCCCGTAGGTATCTTTATCATGGATAATGACCACTTTTTTGGCTTTCAGCTTGTCAATGATGTAATCGCTGGCAACCTGCCCCTGCTGGTCGTCACGTCCACACATGCGGAACATATCGCTCATGCCACGTTCGGTGATTTGCGGGTTGGTTGAACCCGGTGTGATGGCGATAATTCCGGCATCGTTATAAACCTCGGACGCTGGCATGGTAGAAGATGAGCAAAAATGCCCGACAACCGCCTGCACTTTATCCTGATCAACAAGACGGTTCGCCACCGCAACGGCCTGTTTCGGTTCGCAGGCATCATCACCCTGCACTAGTTTGATTTTCTCGCCGTTAATTCCGCCTGCGGCATTAATGTCATCAGCGGCCTGTGTGGCACCATGCCAGTACTGATCGCCATAGGTGGCATTCGGGCCGGTGAACGGGCCGGCGACGCCAATCACGATATCCGCACGCGCAGAAAACGCCGTGACCAGACAGCCTGCCAGCAACAAAGAAAGAGGACTTTTAATAAATTTCATCGACATCATCATGATCCTTAGGACTGAGTTAATGCAAAACGGGTGAAGGAAAACGCATGTAGCAAAAACACCAACACGAAGTCGTCATCTGAAAATGTGAAATTTAATGCTTAATCTTGAGACTGAGGATTCCCCGCTTATCACCAGGGGTGAAAACATCAAAGGTAAGAGACATAAGCAAAATATCTGCCAGTGTTACAGAACCTTTGAGAATGTTACGGGTTATGTGAGTATAGATAGCGGCGCAAGAGCGTTACGAACAAGTCACAGAAACAACGACGGGATCACATCGCACCGTGCTGGTGCACAATCGCGGTTTTGCACGCACTATTACGCTTAGTGACATTTTTATTCTTTGCTTCTTACGGCAGTTTGTTTTGTAATGCCGGCAAATGATTGCAACAGGAACCTGCTGAACAATGAAGAAATTATTCTGCCTGACGGCCGGGGTTCTGGCCCTGGCATTAACCGGCTGTGCCAGCGATTATGTGATTAATACGAAATCCGGCGACCAGTTTTTCGCCCACGGTGAACCGGATCGTGACCGCGATACCGGTATGACCAGCTATACCGACATGAACGGCGATTATCACCTGATGAACACCAATGATATTGCGGGTATTGTGAAAAAGTAGGTAAGACGGGGCCAGTCATCTGACACGAAGGCAAAATGTGGCCTGCCAGTGACAGGCCCGTTTTATTTAATAATATTGGCTCTCATGGCTTTCATTATCACCTGCACTCTATTTTTAGCCCCAAGTTTGGTCATGCAATTGTTAATGTGAAATACTGCTGTTCTTTCTGAAATTGACAGAATCCGGCTTATTTCCCAACTGGTTTTCCCTTCCGCAAGCCAGACCAAACATTCACGTTCTCTTGAAGTCAGTATTGCTGGCGGCGTTAAATCACCTATCTTATCAATAAGTTTATTATTAAAATCCATTAAAAATTGATTATTAAGTTTGTGCAAATACACTGTAATCATTCCAATAATATTCATGGATTCCTTTTGCGAAACAAATATATCTTCTTTTCGTGCCACACTGAGCACGCCTATATACTGGTCATTTATCGGTAAAGACATGGAATATCCATACCGGATACCATGCGCCTTCGCACAATTTAAAAAGCGATCACTTCCCGAAAGCGACACACTGCTCCATATATGAGCTTGCTGATAATTCTGAGCCTTATTAATAATAGGGTCTATTTTATGAAACCCATTTTCCATATATTGCCGGCGCCAGCTGGCGTTAAAACCTTCAAGAATAAAAAAATCATCGAAGCCTTTTCTCGGCGTTATAACATAAGCATAGCTGTCGAATCGAATTGAGTATAACCACTTATCCAAAGTTAATTTTATCTGGTCATCCATACAATAATTTAAGTCGCTGAATTTCGTGCAAATGCAATCTCCAGGGAACATTTCCCTCTCCTCATCCAAACACAGCGTTGCAATGATTATAGGAAGGCTCGATTGCCTGTCAATTAAACTGCCTGCAATACCTGTAATAAGTATCAGGTTTTTGATTTTTTTTAGTTTATTTAATTTAACTTATTGAAATTAAAAAATTAACAGGCCAATTTGCACAACACAGAATTACAGCCAAAATAATTCACGTTCCAAGACGAAATGCTGTTTCAAATTTATATCATGCTGATAATTCAGAATGCTAACTGTTAAGGAAAATTTATGTCTAAAATTACAAAACCCGATGCCGCGACAACTGAATCTTATCTGATCGACGGATTTGATCCCGCCGTTGATACCGAAAAATTCAGTTATACCGCAGCCCGCGTAGCTAAACCGGTATATAACAAATACAACACTGCAGGTCGCCCAAAAGTCTTTGGTTATTACACCGACTGGTCACAATATGATGGCCGCCTGCAAGGCAGCCAGCAACCCGCAGATCGCGGCCGTGGCGTTGACCTGGCACTTGTTTCGCCAACGGCATTCGACAAATTAATTGTGGGTTTTGTCGGCATTCTTGGTGATTTGGGTGAGAAATCTGCAGCCATCTCCAGCGGGGCAGCAGCATTTGGTATTCACGATCAGGACGGCTCTGTTACTTTCCTCGATGTCTGGGGTGATACCCAAACCTACGTCAATAATGGCTTCCCGAGTTATAAAGACATCACCATGCCTGACGATTTCCAGCAGGAAAAAGTTCAGGGGATTTTAGGCGGTCTGCGGGATTTGCAGAAAAAAGCAAAAACACTCGGTCATGATCTGGTTCTCTCATTTAGCGTGGGTGGGTGGACCATGAGTAACGGTTTTTACAACATGTCACGCGATGCCCAACAGCGTGTTCGCTTCTGTGCCAGCATTGTGGATATCTTCAAACGTTTCCCGATGTTCACAGAAGTCGACATTGACTGGGAATATCCGGGAGCAGCAGGCAATAACAACCCTTATGGCGATGACGACAGTGTTTACTATGTCATTTTAATGAGAGAGTTGCGGGCAGCTTTCAACAATGCCGGATTGCCAAACACCAGAATCAGTATCGCCTCTTCAGCCGATCCGGCGGTTCTGGCGAAAGCCGACATCCCGGGTCTGCTGGCTGCAGGTCTGAACGGAATTAACGTGATGACCTACGATTTCTTCGGTACGCCATGGGCTCCGGCACTGAATCATCATACGAACCTGCATAAAACAGAACAAACCAGCTATGGCGTGGATGCCGCAGTTGACTATCTGATTTCAATAGGTGTGGCGCAGAGTAATATCAACATTGGCTACGCAGGTTATACCCGTAATGCGCGTAATGCGGCGATCTCTCAACTGTCACCTTTGGTCGGTACCTATGAACCAGGTGCCGCAACGACAACGGGGACTTTTGAGTCAGGAAGCTCAGAATGGTATGACATTATTTATAACTATCTGGATCTGGAAGCGCAAAAAGGGAAAAACGGCTTCGAACTCTATACCGATGAAAAGGCTGACGCAGACTATCTGTACAGCTCGTCTTCTAAATTATTTATCTCTCTGGATACGCCGCGTACCGTAAAAGCGAAAGCTGAATATGCCCGCTCAAAAGGGCTGGGAGGCGTATTTACCTGGACTGCCGATCAGGATAACGGTCTGCTGGTCAATGCTGCGCGTGAAGGGCTGGGTGCCCCGATAGTGACACAAGCCATTGATATGGCACCTTTTTACTTTAAAGGTATTAATGCCAGCGTTGATCCGCTCGATCGCGCACCGGTCGCGCAAATCGTGGGGCCAAAAAGCCCGGTCTCTCCGATTACCCAACTTACCTTTGATGGCAGTCATTCCTACGATCCTGACGGTGACCCGATCACTTATCAGTGGAATGTCCCGTCGGGCTTAATTGTCAGCGGCAGCCTGACAGACCCGATTATTCACCTGCGGGTGCCTGCCGCAGGGTATCAGGCCAGTTATACCGTTTCACTTACCGTCTCTGATGGCAGCAAAACCGGTACTGATACCTATACCTTCCTGGTCGCAGGTGGCGTGAATGAGCCTCCGGTGGCGGCAGTCTCCGGCAGTAAAACAGTCAGCAGCGGCGCAACGGGTACACTCAGCGCGGCAAACTCGTATGACCCTGACGGCGAAGTGTTGAGCTACTTCTGGAGTTTACCAGCAGATGTCACTGCCACATCCGTGACCGGTGAAACGCTGACTTACACCGCGCCAACCGTGCTGATTAATCATTCACTGGTGTTCCAGTTGACCGTGACTGATATCAGCGGAGCGAGCGACACTGCGGCTTACAATGTTACCGTTCAGGCGGCAACCGGGTATCCGCAATGGAGCGCCACGGAGACTTATAATGAGGGCGACCGTGTTAGCTGGGAGGGCAGTAATTATGAAGCGAAATGGTGGACTCAGGGAACAGAGCCAGGCACGTTGGATGAAGCCGGCGGGGATCCATGGTTGAAATTAGGCTCCGGCAATGTCGGAGGTCAACCAAACTGCCCGGGCGTGAGAGGGGGATGCTGCGCACCACGCGGGCGTAATCCGGGTCGTAATATGTAGCGGATTTCCCGCTATTTATCACTGACTATCAGTGCAGGCGGTGATTAGCCTGCACTGATTATTAACGAATGAGTATTGAATATGAGCCAAGCCGAAATTATCACGCCGGAGAGCATTTTTCATTCCGACAATACAGATATTGATATAACAGACCCACGCCTTGTTTCACATGCCGTACTTCACGGATGTATTTCCGGAAGCAGAAGAAATCAGACGCTCTTATTATCGATGTTTCAACTTCGGCATCGTGTATTTAAACAACGGTTGAAATGGGATGTAGAAAGTTTCAATGAGCAGGAAACAGATCGTTTCGACACTATCGACACTGATTATATTATTACTACCGATATTAACAATAACGTCAAAGGCTGTGTGCGCCTTTTGCCCACCACGGCCCCTTATATGCTCAGCGAAGTTTTTCCTGATTTGTGGCAAAGTCAGGCTCCCCTTCCCTGTTCTGCATCAGTCTGCGAACTTTCACGTTTTTCCTTTGAAAAGAGTCATGACGCCGGGGGATACGGATTCTCTGGCCCGGTAGTCCGGCTCCTGCGTAATTTAGTTTTATATGCACAACGCAACCAGATTTCACAATATGTCTTTGTCACCACTGCTGCCATTGAACGCTTACTGGTGATCCAGGGAGTTTCGATTTACCGGGTGGGGAATGTAGTCAAAATAGGCAGCGCACAAACCGTGGTTATTTTTATGAATATCAATCAGCAAACGGAGGAAGCCCTTTTTAACCATTCCAAATGAAGCGCCTTGCTATATCCGTGAACAACCGCAGTAGATAAACCCTGACTGTTAATCCTCAATCCCTATTAATTTATTAAGGAAATATCATGTCAAATTCTTATTTACCTTTTATTGACGTCACTATTAATGCGTTGTGGAGTGACTGGCAACAATATCCGAATGGCAGACCTAATCCCATTTATTACGAACAGGCCCTCAGGTGGAAAATTGACGGGTTAATTTTTGGGTTTCTGACATTGGATACGGAAACCAATACCCCGTGCTGGGCGGCAAGTTCTGCCATGCCTTTAGAGTGGGCACTGCCGCTGGCGGATGAGCTTAACAGCGCCGGGCTTTCTGTCATCATCTCATTTGGCGGGGCCGCCAATTCCGATATCTCCACCCATTTCAGTATCGTGGAACTTGAAGAGATCTACATTGCCACTATAGACATGTACGGAGCCAAAGGGCTGGATTTCGATCTGGAAAACGGGCTGTTTGATGCCGCTAAAATATGTGCGGCTCTGAAAAGAGTTGTCAGCCTCAGGCCTGACGTTGCCATCAGTTTTACCCTGCCGACCCTGCCTACCGGCCTGAATCTGAGCGGTGTGGAGATCCTCAGGCTGGCAAAAAATGCGGGTCTGGAGTTTAGTGTCAATGGTATGGCGATGGATTATGGCGATCCGGATAATGACCCGGCAACACAAACGGATATGGGCAGAGCTGCTGTAGAGGCGGCACTGAGCATCAGTACACAATTGCTGCTTCTTTACCCTGATCTTTCCGAAGCCCGGCGCCTGGCCAAAGTGGCCGTTACGCCCATGATTGGTCTCAACGATGATGCCAGCATGTTCAAACTGGACGATGTCAATACCCTAACACGGTTTGCTAAGCTTAACCCGTTGAGTTTTATCGGTATATGGTCATTTAACCGTGATCATCCATCCGGTTATACTTATGTTGATCTCGAAACCAGCAGTAATCCTGAACAGAGAGTGGCAGGCGAATATTCACAGCTGTTTGTATTGGGTTTAACACCGGCCACCACCGCGCCGGGGACAACCCTTCACAGTGGCCGGGTCTGGTTCGAGTCCCACCCGGCAACCAAAAACCGCAGATTCGTATGCCCTTCCCGTTAAGCTTTTGTAATGCAAAAAACCGGGCGGAAGCCCGGTTTTTCGTTTGAAGCATAAAAAGAAATTACAGCCCGTTTTCAGCAATATCCATGGCAAAATAGGTCAGGATAATATCTGCGCCTGCACGTTTGATCGCACCAAGACTTTCGCGCACCACGGCACGCTCATCGATAGCACCGGCTTGTGCGGCGAACTTGATCATCGCGTATTCACCGCTGACCTGATACGCCGCCAGTGGCAGACGGGAGGCTTCACGGATATCACGGATCACATCCAGATACGCGCCAGCAGGTTTCACCATCAGTGCATCTGCACCTTCCTGCTCATCCAGCAACGATTCACGCACGGCTTCGCGGCGGTTCATCGGGTTCATCTGATATTGCTTGCGGTTGCCTTTGAGCACGCTGCCGCCCGCTTCACGGAAAGGTCCGTACAGCGAAGACGCGAACTTGGTGGAATAGGCCATGATCGAGGTATCGATAAATCCGGCTTCATCAAGCGCACTGCGGATAGCCTGCACCTGACCGTCCTGAGCGGCGGATGGCGCGATGAAATCTGCCCCGGCGGCGGCGGCTACCACAGCCTGCCTGCCAAGGTTGATCAGGGTTGCGTCGTTATCCACACCGTGGTCATGCAGCACACCGCAATGGCCATGTGAAGTGTATTCGCAGAAACAGGTGTCGGACATGACGATCATTTCAGGCACGGTGTCTTTGCAGATACGCGCCATACGCGCGACCAGACCGTTTTCATTCCAGGTATCACTGCCGGTGGCATCCATGTGATGCGAAATACCAAACGTCATCACCGAGCGGATACCGGCACGGGCGTAGCGTTCGATTTCAAACGCCAGACGGGATTCAGGGATGCGCAGTACGCCGGGCATGGCTTCGATGGGTACGTATTCAGAGGTTTCTTCTTCTACGAAAATCGGCAGTACCAGATCATTGACGCTAAATTCGGTTTCCTGAAAAAGCGTGCGCAGGGATTCGGACTGTCTCAGGCGACGAAGGCGTGAGCTCGGGAACTGATTCGACATGAAAACTCCTAAAAATTAATCTGTTGCACTGATATTTTTGAGAAACAGGAGCGCAGACAGTTCAGACGGCAGGAGGCAATGCAGCGCCGTCAGACGATGGAGCCAGTATTTTATAATAACTTTTAAACAAATGATGAACTTTCCGTGAGCAGATGTAACACCGGCCGCAATTTTACCTCAACAATCGGCCGGTTCACTGAATCCTCCCGTTCGCATCAGGGCGGCCCGGAGGATGACGGATTCCTACCCCAGTTTTATCTCGCGATCGGCTGAGGCAATGGTAGAAGGCCGGTGCGCGATAAATATCCGCGTAATATCCAGTTCACTGATCGCCTGATTAATCCGCAGTTCGTTATCCAGATCCAGATGGCTGGTCGCCTCGTCGAGAAACAATATCGCCGGACGACGGTACAGTGCGCGGGCAATCAGCAAACGCTGTTTCTGCCCGCCGGACAGGCTGCCACCCAGTTCACTGATCAGCGTTTCATAGCCCATCGGCATCCGTTCGATATCGTCGTGAATATTACAACGGCGTGCACAATCGACAATACGCGCCTCATCTTTCTGTTCGTCGAAGCTGGCAATATTCTCGGCGATAGATCCGGCGAACAACGTATCATCCTGTAATACACAGGCGATGCAGCTGCGGTAATTGTTCAGCCCGGCTGTGGTGATATCCATGCCGTTGATCAGGATCCGCCCTTCGGTCGGCGTGAGCAAACCGGTCATAATTTTCATCAGTGTGGTTTTACCCTGCCCCGACGGCCCGGTAATGGCCACGCTTTCACCGGCCGCGACTGACAGGTTCAGTCCGTTGATCAGCGGCGCGGAAAGGCTGTCGTACTGGAAAACCAGATCCCGCACCTCCAGCGAAGCTGCCTCGCCCGCGCGCAACAATTCGCGCTCCGGCAGCGACTTTTCGGTGTCGGTCAGCGCAATATCGGCGATACGGTCGCGGTGCAGGGAAAGCATCCGCAACTGTAATACCATGTTCAGCAGATTGGCCGCACGTTCGGAAAACTGACCGCGATACGTATTGAACGCAACAAACATCCCGAGCGTCATATGGCCGTCGATGACCTGCGTCGCCCCAAGCCACAGCAACGCGACCTGATCGAGGGTGGCGATCAGCGTGTTGCCGCCGGTAAACATCATTTCAAACTTGGTTTTGCGCACCGTCGCATTGGCGTTATCAATGTTCAGATTCAGCCAGAAATTGGCGCGGGATTTCGATAAACCGAGCGCTTTCAGCGTGCTGATGCCGTACAGGGTTTCCATAAAGTGCGAACCGGCACGCGCACCTTTTACAATCTGCTCTTCTGAAACCTGCCGGTATGCGTTGTAGGTTGTCAGGCGGAAAACCACATAAATCGCGGTAAAACCCAGGATCACCCAGATCAGCCAACCACCGTACAGCACCATCATGACAATTAATCCGACCGACATAATGCCGTCAATAATACTGTTCACCACATTGGTGGTCAGCGTGGTACGCAGTGTGTCGAGCGAAGTAAAACGCGACTGAATGTCACCGAGTTTGCGTTTTTCGAAATAATCGAGTGGCAGTTTCATCAGATGGTCAAACAGCCGGGCTTTCCATTGCACATCAATCAGCGTACTCATCACCAGCGATGTCCAGGCACGTAACATACTGACGCCGGTGCGGAAAATGATGAAAAACAGTAAGCCGAGGCAAATCAGTGTCAGTAAATCCGGGTCTTTGGCCGGGATCACATGGTCCATTACCAGTTGCATCCCGACCGGCAGCAACAGATTGACCGATTCGATCATCAGCGAGAGGCAGAAGATTTTGGTCAGCGCCGGAATAAGCCCGCTGACGTTGCCCATCATTTTGCGCAAATCCAGTCTGACGCGTGGTTTCTCCGAGGTAAAACCGTTGTCCGGCCACAGTTCCAGCGCCACGCCGGTAAAATGTTCAGACACTTCACGCATGCCAAGCGAACGACGGCCAAAGGCCGGATCGTGAATAATCACTTTGCCCTGTTTCACACCAACAAGTACCACGAAGTGATTGAGATCCCAGTGCAAAATACACGGCGTTTTCAGCGCATTCAGCTCATCGATATCCAGCTTTAGTGCGCGGGACTTCATCTCATTGGCCGTGGCGATATCCATCAGCGTACGCAGCGTCGCGCCGCGTGAAGAAATGCCGTAACGCTGTCGCAGACTCTGTAAATCAACGTGTTTGCCGTGATAGCCAAAGACCATCGCCAGACTGGCCAGCCCGCACTCGGCAGCCTCTGTTTGAATAATCTGCGGCACACGGTGACGCCAGCTAAAGTGCAGGCGGTCAGCCAGCTCCCGTACGTTATCGAGATTCATTGATTGGCCCCACCACGCTCTTCTTCATGCTGTAATACGGAGACAGCATCCATTGATACAACGGCCTCTTCTCCAGGAATAATGTCGATTCGGCTTTCATGCCGCTGGATAAATTCAGCGTCTCGCCGTGCCAGTTCATGGCTTTTTTATCCAGTGAAACAATCACTTTGTAATACGGCCCGCTGACCGTACCGTTAGGCGTTCGCGGCGCGCTGGCGTAGGAATTCAGTTCCTGTTCAGAAACCGGTGCCGAAGAAATCGACTGCACCGTGCCCGGGAACTGGCCATATTTTTCAAACGGATAAGCTTCATAGCGAATATTAATGTGCTCGCCCGCTTTCACGTAAGGCACGCTTTCATTGGGCAGCCAGGCAACGAGGAAGAACGGGGAATTACTGGCTGGTACCAGTTGCGCAAGGCTGTCGCCCGCGTTAACCATCTGGCCGGGCGTGACGCTCAGTGAGGAGATTTTGCCGGAGGTCGGCGCGGTGATCAGCAAGGAACCTTTGGCATCGGCCTGTGCCAGTTGTCGCTCAAGGTCATTGCGCTGGTAGCCGTATTGCGAAATCTGGTTATCGAACTCCGCTGCCCGCGTGACCAGCTCACTGCGCAGATTGGTAATCTGCAACGCTTCCTGAATCGCCTGGGTATTCAGGCTCTGAAACGATGTCTGTTGCTGATAAAACAGGTAGCGCTGATTATTCAGCTGATCAGTGTTGATCAGGCCCTTCTTCTGATATGCCCCGTAGTTCTGCATACTTTTTTTCATGGCATCCAGCCCTTCCTGAGCCGAATCCACCATGCTTTGTGAGACTTCATGTGCTTTCTGATACTGATCGAGTTGCTGTTGCAAATTTTGCAGCGTTTCCTGCTTATTGTGTTCCAGCTGAGCGATAATGGAATCTATCTGTTCGCGCTGCTTTTTAATCGCGGCAAGTGTGGTGGTGCTGACATTCCCCGCCTGTGTCACGCGGCTGACATCGATCTCATAGAGTGGCTGGCCCTTTTTTACGGGTTTACCGGTGTCGACATATAATTTTGTCACCACGCCCTGCTCAGGACTGAATAAATTAATGCTGTGCGGCTGAGTGATGATTTCACCGCTGACGTTAATGCGGCGTGTATAATTTGCAAAGATAAGGAACATCAGTAAAGCAAACAGGAAAAGGGCGGTAAGTGTCGTCACAATCCATAAAGGCCACCCTGCGAGTAATAAAGCCTTGCCCGCCCAGTGGCTTTGCTGATGTTCATTCACCTCTTTACGAAAGAGCATATTTACGTGTTCCAGAATAACCAGCTGTAAAAACAGAATCTTTGAAAGATAGCAGCCTGTCATCACGCTGCCACCGCGATTACTCTGAAACACACGACAAATTTATTTCCGCACCGCAACAATGATGTAGAAATATTAATTTTCAAGCATTCTCTGAAATAACCAGTCGGCCATAAATCTGATTAATTTTCGTTCGTTAAATAAATCACTCCGGTTAGATTATATTTAAATAATCAATAAAAACAAATTGTTGAAAAGAAAATCTCACTTAGGAGATTATTCCTAGACAAATTCAGCACGCAGTACTCTAGGCTTAATCCCTGTGAAGACATTGCGTAGAAATTATCTCCATAGACTTACTCAATGTTTTCATCGCCCCCGGTATTAAAGGGGACTTGCTTTAACAGATTAAAAGGAAGGCCTAAGATGAAACAATTAACAGAACGTGATATTGAAATGGTTAATGGTGCAGGTTGGTCGGAAGATGTTAATAAAGTTGCCGATCGCCTATCAAGCTTTGGTCAGGACGCGGTAAGTGACACCAGTAATGCGGTGAACAAGGCGTATTCACAAATTTCCGATGGTCTCGCTAAAGCACAGAACTATCTGACAACCTAGTTTTCAGTCTTAAAGGTTAATCAGAGTAATTCGAGCCCCCATTTATTTGGGGGCTTTTTTATTGTCGCTCAAAACTGACGTAATATCACACGCCTGTTTTTGTTTTCTCGCTTTTCACCATGCTGTTCTTCAGCTTGCCGATAAGCTCGCGGCGAAAATCACCGAGTTTCGGTTTATCGCCTTCCAGCCACGGCAGCGGACGGCATAACTCCATGGTTTTGATGCCCAGACGCGCGGTCAGCAAACCGGCCCCGATCCCTTGTGCAGCACGGGCAGAAAGCCGGGCGGCCAGATCCTGTGACATCCAGTCCATACCCACCTCACGCACCAGTTCAGATGCGCCGGCGAACGCCATATTGAGCAATACCAGACGGAACAACCGGATACGGCTGTAATAGCCGAGTTCAATGCCATAAAGTACCGCGATGCGGTTGACCAGTCGCAGGTTACGCCAGGCAATAAATGCCATATCCACCAGAGCCAGCGGGCTGACGGCAATCATCAGCGCGGATTCGGCGGCTGAATGACTGATTTCACGCCGTGCCTGCACGTCGAGAACCGGCTGAACCAGACGGGCATACAGTTCGACCACTTCGCGGTCATTCTGGGTTTCATGCAGTGAGGCCTTCCAGCGTTGCAACGCCGGATGGCTGTTATCCAGGCCAGCCTGTGCTGCCAGTTTTTCGCAGAATGCACGCCCCTGCCCTAACCCGTGGCTGTGCATTAATTCGCGTGCCGTATCGCGCTCACTGGCCCGCTGACGCAGGCGGTACAAACGCCGCCATTCGGTGGCAACAGACCCCACGCCAGCGACAATAATCAGCCCACCTGCGGTGCAGGCACCGAGCGCCACCCAGTCCTGTTGGATCCAGGCCTCATGAACCCGTTGCATGCCCTGTGCCACGACGCTGATACCCAGCACCGCCACGCCGAGGCGCACAATTTTGCCCCATAAACTGCGGCGGGGTTTCAGCGCGCGGTTAAGCACCGCTTCGGCTTCGCCCTCCTCCTGATGTTCATCTGTCTCGGCGGTAACCGGAATAAAGCGCTCTGAAATCTGCGCGTCAAAGGCCACAGCCGGTTTGATCAGCGGCTCCGCCGGCGCTGTTAATTCCGTTTCAAAATCGATACGCGGTTTTATCGGTTCGCTCATCGCATTTTATCTCCCAGTAAAAACTCCATCACCGCATCCAGACGGATGTGCGGCAACGGGGTGTCCACACTCATTTCGCGCGGACGAAACTCGTCAAAATGAAAACCCTGTTTTTGCCAGAACGCATGCCCCGGCAGGCGCGCAGGCACTTCGCCGGGGAACACGGTCAGCGGCGCACCATCCTGTAACCGGTGTCCTTTCAGCGCGGGCAAACTTTGCCCCTGATATTCCACCATGCCCGTTTCCGTCGCCTGTACCGAAGCCAGCCCGGCGCAATCCATGCTAATGCCTTCGAACGCAGCATTCTGCCAGGCTTCCTGCACCAGTTGCTGTAACAGTGATACCAGATTAGCGTGCTGATCGCCGGTGATGTGGTCGGCTTTGGTGGCGGCGAACATCAGTTTGTCGATGCACGGATTAAACAGACGGCGGAACAGCGTACGTTTACCGTAGTGAAAACTTTGCATCAGCTGAGTCAGTGCCAGGCGCATATCGTTAAACGCCTGCGGCCCGCTGTTGAGCGGCTGCAGGCAATCGACCAGCACAATCTGGCGGTCGAACTTCACGAAGTGATCTTTATAAAAACCCTTCACAATGTTCTGGCAGTAATAATCGAAACGTGTGCGCAGCATACCAAAATTGCTGTTTTTATCCGCCTGTGCCAGCTGCGCATCCGAATAACGATTCAGCTCGGGCCACGGGAAAAATTGCAGCGCAGGCGCACCGGCCATATCTCCCGGCAAAACAAAACGCCCGGGCTGGATAAAATGCAAACCTTCGTTTTTGCAACGCACCAGATAACCGGTGTAAGCCTGGGCAATCGCGCCGAGCAAATTTTCATCCGCCGGTGCCAGCGGATCGCATTTTTCGCACAGCGTCAGCCACGGCTTTGCCCATTCTGCGCGATCACCCTGTAACAGCCCCGCCATCTGGCGCGACCAGTCGGAATAATTTTGCTCCAGCATCGGCAGATCCAGCAGCCATTCGCCAGGATAATCGACGATCTCCAGATAGAGCGTGGAGGTATCTTTAAAGTGACGCAGCAGGGAATCATTGGAGCGGTAACGCAGCGCCAGGCGGATTTCGCTGACGCCGCGTGTGGGCGTGGGCCACGCAGGTGGCGTGCCATAAAGTGATGCCAGACCTTCGTCATAGGTAAACCGCGACACGCCCAGATCACGTTGGGGGACGCGTTTCACACCGAGCAGCCGCTCTTCGCGGGCCGCCGAAAACAGCGGTAAGCGGGCGCCGCTGTGCATGTGTAATAGCTGGTTAACGAAAGCGGTAATAAAAGCGGTTTTGCCACTGCGGCTTAAGCCGGTGACAGCCAGCCGCAGATGCCTGTCCATGCCGCGATTGATCAGTGAACTAAAGTCGCTTTGTAGTCTTTTCATTGCTCTCCCTGGCGTAGCGCCCAAACAGCGCGGTCAAAATACGTTTGAATAACGGTTCTAATAATAGTGCTAAAACATACCGTAGTGGCCCTTTTCCCACTACGCCCAGCACACGCGCCGCCAGCCCGGCAGGGCCAAAAGTCAGCGCCAGCGTCATCATAACGCTGAAAATTTTCGAAAACAGGCTGCGCTTACCCGGCAGCGAGGAATTCAGGGAACGGGTCATAAAGATTCCTTCAGCGGGAGGTGAGAGGGAAAATGGCAGCCGGAGCCATGTCCGGCTGCCAGAGGCAAGGCGGTGAAAATGATTAAAGCTGGCGGAACCGGCTACGTACACCGAAAGTTTCCGAAGTCACATAGCGTTCGACCTGGCGTAAACGTTGCTCGCTGGCTTTCAGTTCACGGTCAGCCTCTTCCAGCAAATTTCTCGGCGATGGCGCAGTTTCCTCCTCATATTCACTGGCCGGTACAGGATCCAGCACGTAGCTGAGAATGATGTACGCCACCAATGTGAACATGAACAGCCCAAAGAAAACCGACAGTACAGCCATAATACGCAGCAGTTTTACCGGCACGCCCAGATAGTGCGACAACCCCGCCAGCACACCTTTTACCACGCCCTCTTCCGGCACACGGTACAACTTTTTCTCAGACAGGCGATTCGCCATTATGATTGCCTCCAGCCCGGATGTTCGGCATCGAGTATTTCTTCCAGCGCCTGAATGCGTTCACGCATACGCTGCGCCTCATGGGTCAGACTGCTGAGATTTTGCATCTCATGCTGACTGAGCTGACTGCCATTTTGCTGGCGATTGCTGTAGTGAAGCCACAACCAGACGGGCGCCACGAATAAGACGAAAATGGTCAGCGGGATGGCTAAGAACAGGAAGCTCATTACATCACTCCTAGATTTTGATGAGTCTTATTAATTTGTAAACCCTGCCCAACCTGCCGGTGAACAGGCAGGTTGGGTAGCAAATATTACGCGTCCGGAGTGCTGTTCATTTTCGCTTTCAGGGCAGCAATCTGTGCGCTGATTTCATCGTCGGCTTTGAGTTCAGCGAATTGCTGATCCAGCGATTTCTTTTTACCGATGCTGACACTTTCTGCTTCCGCTTCCATATGATCAATACGGCGTTCAAACTGCTCAAAACGCGCCATGGCTTCATCAATTTTACCACTGTCAAGCTGACGGCGAACGTCACGGGAAGACGCCGCAGCCTGATGACGTAAGGTCAGCGCCTGCTGGCGGGCACGGGTTTCGGTCAGTTTACTTTCCAGCTCGCCAATTTCTGACTTCATCCGGTCCAGCGTTTCTTCTACCACGGCCACTTCGTTTTTCAGCGTAGTGACTAACTCGGACAATTTTTGCTTTTCGATCAACGCCGCACGCGCCAGATCGTCTTTATCTTTACGCAGCGCCAGTTCAGCTTTGTCCTGCCATTCAATCTGCTGGGATTCACCCTGATCGATACGGCGGATCAATTGTTTCTTTTCTGCCAGCGCACGGGCCGAGGTAGAACGCAGCTCCACCAGCGTGTCTTCCATTTCCTGAATCATCAGACGAACCAGTTTTTGCGGATCTTCTGCTTTATCCAGCAAGGTATTGATGTTGGCGTTAATGATGTCAGCGAAGCGAGAAAAAATACCCATAATCGAAATTCCTCTTTGTTTCTGTTTGGTTTCCGGCCAAATGATTACCGGTTAAAGCCGCAGGTGATTTTTTCACTGCAGTGATAAACCTATATCAGGATCCGTGCCAACTTTTTTAAATTATTATCTGCATGAATAAATTGAATTTTTCAGCGTTGCCTCTGCTATGCTTATTTTTCGGGATGACGATTTTCACTAAGTGTTAGTGTTTTTCACCACACAAGGAAAGCCAAATGACGGATAACACAGACAATTTACTTGGCGAAGCCAACGCCTTCATTGAGGTGCTGGAACAGGTTTCACAACTGGCGAAGCTGAACAAGCCGGTTCTGGTCACCGGCGAACGCGGCAGCGGTAAGGAACTGATCGCGCATCGTCTGCATTATCTTTCACCCCGCTGGCAGGGGCCGTTTATTTCACTTAACTGTGCGGCGCTCAATGAAAACCTGCTGGATTCTGAACTGTTCGGCCATGAAGCAGGCGCGTTTACCGGTGCGCAGAAACGTCATCTCGGGCGCTTTGAACGTGCGGATGGCGGCACGTTATTTCTTGATGAACTGGCGACAGCCCCCATGCTGGTACAGGAAAAACTGCTGCGCGTGATCGAATACGGTCATCTGGAACGCGTCGGCGGCAGCCAGCCGTTGCAGGTGGATGTCCGTCTGGTGTGTGCGACGAATGATGATTTGCCGAAGCTGGCCGCTGAAGGGAAATTCCGCGCTGACCTGCTGGACCGGCTGGCGTTTGATGTGGTGCAATTACCGCCCCTGCGCGAACGTCAGCAGGACATCATGTTACTGGCCGAACATTTTGCCATCCAGATGTGTCGTGAACTTTCCCTGCCTTTATTTCCCGGATTTACAGAGTACGCCCGGGAGACGCTGCTGACGTATCAATGGCCGGGCAATATCCGTGAGCTGAAAAATGTGGTGGAACGTTCGATGTACCGCCATGGCACCAGTGATTTTCCGCTTGATAATATCATTCTGAACCCGTTCACACCGCGCAACGGCGCTGCGGAACCGGCTGATGACAGTAAGCACGAAAACCTGCCGACACTGCCGCTGGATATTAAGCAATGGCTCACCGGGCAGGAAAAAAATCTGATCGGACAGGCTTTGCGGCAGGCGCGGTTTAATCAGCGTAAAGCCGCTGAGCTGCTGAACGTGACGTATCATCAGTTACGCGGGATGTTGAAGAAACACGGGATACAGGTGAACTCGCAGGAAGCGGCTGAATAACAGGCAAAAAAAAGCCAGCACCCGAGCTGGCTAAGTCATACTGGAAGCAATGTGAGCAATGTCGTACCTCGCGATTAACGTCCCTGGCGGGGCATTTCTCGTCCGGTGAAAAGATGATAATGGTTCTCAGTATCGTCTGTAAAGCACTTTGTTGAGAATATTTCTCATTACCACAATGACATTATGGCTACTTATTGAACAACCCTACCCTCCCTAAGGACTACCATGCCGGGAACGGATCAGCCATGTTCACCCAGTGTTCAATACCTTCTGCCATCTGTTCTTCGCTAAGCAGGCACGCATCCAGCCGCCGGATAATCTCTTCTTTATTCATGTGCTGACCGATAAAGACCAGTTCCTGTCGCATATCTCCAAACGGCTCTACCCATTTTTCCAAAATGTGTTCACGGGTTTCATCATCCTCCGGCCAGTCGCTTTCCGGCAGAGAACGCCAGAAAATACCTGCCATGCCATAACGCGCAATCCCCCCCGCCTGACTCCATTGGCCGGCAAAACGCGGACGCGACGCCAGCCAGAAAAAGCCTTTGGAGCGCAGTAAAGTGCCGCCGCCCCAGTCACCATGCACCACGCGGTAAAATTTATCCGGATCAAACGGCCTGCGCGCCGTGTAGACAAAACTGCTGATGCCGTACTCTTCAGTCTCCGGTTTATGTTCACCACGTAACTCTTTCAGCCAGCCCGGCGCCTGTTGTGCTTTGGCGAAATCAAACCGGTGTGTATTCAGCACGGTGTCCAGCGGCAGGCTGCCAGGGGAAATCGGAATAATGTGCGCATCAGGATTGAGGCTTTTCAGCAACGCAATCACTTCGCGCTGCTGCCGGCTGTCGAGAAGATCGGTTTTACTCACCAGCAACACGTTACAGAACTCTATCTGGTCGATGAGCAGATCCGTCACGCTGCGCTCATCGTCCTCACCGAGACTTTCACCGGCCTCCTGCACACTCCGTGCTTCCTGATATTGCTGCATAAAGTTGACGCCATCAACAACAGTCACCAGCGTATCCAGCCGCGCAAACTGCGACAAACTTTCACCGTTTTCATCTTCAAATGTGAACGTTTCTGCCACCGGCAGCGGTTCTGAAATACCACTCGATTCAATCAGCAGATAATCAAAACATCCGGCCTGTGCCAGCCCGCGCACTGAAATCAGCAAATCTTCCCGCAACGTACAACAGATGCAGCCGTTGCTCATTTCCACCAGTTTTTCCTGCTGACGGTCAAGGGTAATTTCGTTAGTGATCAGCGCGGCGTCAATGTTCACCTCACTCATATCATTGACGATAACCGCCACACGCAGTCCCTGACGGTTGTTCAGAATGTGGTTGAGAACGGTAGTTTTGCCTGCGCCAAGAAAACCGGACAGCACGGTAACGGGGAGTAAGGACATCATTAACCTCATTGCTAGAACAGTGCAGGAATTTTTCGCCTGCGTTTATTGTTATAATATAACATAACAATAGCATGCCGATTTCAAGGGTTTTATTTACAGATGGCCAGTTTTTGCGCGAAGTGCCGCAGGATCATGCGCTGATTTGCTCAATGGATTGGGGTACCTGGCAGAGTGCGATACACTGACAGTATTGCACCTTAACTTTGAAGCCTTTATGCGCCGTCTAACTTTGTGGATGCTTTTACTGAGCGGCTTGTCCACTGCAGTCTTTGCTGAAACTGCCCCAACACACGCCAGCCCGTCAGAGGTCAGTGCGCCGGTGAAAGATATTCGCCAGAGCGGCTTTGTCTATTGTGTTAACGGCATGGTCAATACCTTTAACCCGCAGAAAGCCAGCAGCGGACTGATTATTGATACGCTGGCCGCACAGTTATACGACCGCCTGCTGGATGTTGATCCTTATACCTATCGCCTGATCCCCGAACTGGCGCAAAGCTGGGAAGTGCTGGATGATGGCGCAACCTACCGTTTTCATCTGCGCAAAGATGTACCTTTCCAGAAAACCGGCTGGTTTTCGCCATCGCGTAAAATGAATGCCGACGACGTGGTATTCAGCTTCCAGCGTATTATCGACCCGAATAATCATTACCATGCTGTAAACGGTGAGGAATACCCGTATTTTGACAGTCTGCAGTTTGCCCGGGCGGTGAAAAGCATCAAAAAACTCGACGACTACACTGTCGAGTTTCGTCTGAATAATCCTGACGCGTCATTCCTGTGGCATCTGGCGACACACTACGCACCGGTGCTTTCCGCTGAATATGCCGCGAATTTGACAAAATCCGGCAACGAAGAAGAGATTGATCGCCAGCCGGTCGGCACCGGCCCGTTCCAGTTAGGCGAATATCGCACCGGCCAGTATGTACGCCTGGCGCGCAACGGTCAGTACTGGAAAGGGACGCCGCGCATGTCGCAGGTGGTGATTGATATGGGCGTTGGCGGCACCGGACGTTTGTCGAAACTGCTGACCGGTGAATGTGATGTGCTGGCCTATCCGGCAGCCAGTCAGCTGTCCATATTACGTGAGGATCCGCGTTTGCGTCTCTCCCTGCGTCCGGGGATGAACGTTGCGTATCTGGCTTTTAATACCAACAAAGCCCCGCTCAATGATCCGCGTATCCGTCAGGCAGTCGCGCTGTCGATCAACAATCAGCGCCTGATGCAGTCCATATATTACGGCACTGCTGAAACCGCTGCGTCTATTCTGCCGCGTGCGTCCTGGGCTTATGACAGCAACGCGCAGGTGACGGAATACAATCCGGATAAAGCGAAACAAATCCTTAAAGACCTCGGACAGGAAAACCTTAATCTGCATTTATGGGTTCCGACGGCGTCACAGTCATTTAACCCCAGCCCGCTGAAAACCGCTGAACTCATTCAGGCAGATTTGGCGCAGGTGGGGATTAAAGTGACGATTGTCCCGGTCGAGGGACGTTTCCAGGAAGCAAAGCTGATGGAGATGAATCACGACCTGACGTTATCCGGCTGGTCAACAGACAGTAATGACCCGGACAGTTTCTTCCGCCCGATGCTCAGTTGCGCGGCGATTCATTCGCAGACCAACTATGCTCACTGGTGTCACCCGGAATTTGATGAATTGCTGCGTCAGGGGTTGCTGTCACAACAACTTTCTCAGCGCATTGAGTTTTATCAGCAGGCGCAAAAGATACTTGAGCAGGAGCTGCCGGTGTTGCCACTGGCCTCTTCCCTGCGCCTTCAGGCTTACCGTTACGATATTAAAGGGCTGGTATTGAGCCCGTTTGGCAACTCCTCTTTTGCCGGCGTGTTTCGTGATGATGAAAAGAGCCGTGATGACGAAGGAAGGAAAGCCCCATGATCATCTTTACGCTACGCCGTATTTTGCTCCTGCTGGTCACGTTGTTTTTTCTCAGCCTGGTGGCCTTCAGCCTGAGTTATTTCACGCCGAATGCGCCACTGCGCGGTGCCTCTTTATGGGATGCCTACCGCTTCTATTTTGCGGGTCTTTGCCAGTTTGATTTTGGTGTGTCGAGCATCAACGGCGAAGGCATCACTTATCAGCTGAAAGCGGTTTTCCCGGCCACGATTGAACTGTGCGTTCTGGCCTTTGCGCTGGCGTTAGTCGTCGGCATCCCGCTTGGCATTCTGGCGGGAGTGATGCGCGGAAAATGGACGGATGTGGCCATCAGCAGCATCGCCCTGCTCGGTTTTTCCATCCCGGTGTTCTGGCTGGCGGTGCTGCTGATGCTGTTCTTCTCGCTGCAACTGGGCTGGCTGCCGGTCTCCGGTCGGCTGGATTTACTCTATCAGTTGAAAACCGTCACCGGCCTGACGTTGGTTGATGCATGGCTTTCTGATTCGCCATACCGCCATGAGATGATCATGAGCGCTATCCGCCATATGATTTTACCGATCGCCGCACTGGCCGTTGCACCGACGACTGAAGTGATCCGCCTGATGCGCATTTCTACCGATGATGTGCTGGAAAAAAACTACGTGAAAGCTGCCGCAACCCGGGGTTTATCACGCTTTACGATTATCCGTCGTCATGTATTACACAATGCATTGCCACCGATCATCCCAAAACTCGGCCTGCAATTTTCGACCATGCTGACACTGGCGATGATTACCGAAGTGGTGTTTAACTGGCCGGGCATCGGACGCTGGCTGATTAACGCCATCCGTCAGCAGGATTATGCGGCGATTTCAGCCGGTGTGATGGTCGTTGGCTCGCTGGTCATTGTGGTCAATGTGCTTTCAGACATTCTGGGTGCACTGATGAATCCATTGAAACATAAGGAATGGTATGCCCTTCGATAATGTATACCGCGAAAAACAGGTTCCGAGCCCGCTGCGCCACACCTGGGGGATTTTCTATCGCGACACGCTGTCGATGATTGGTTTCTACGGTGTGCTCGGTTTGTTATTGCTGTGCATATTTGGCCATTTATTAGCCCCTTACGCGCTCGATCAACAATTTCTTGGCTATCAGCTGTTGCCGCCATCCTGGTCACGCTACGGCAATGTGTCGTTCTTTCTTGGCACAGACGATCTGGGGCGTGATTTACTTAGCCGGATGTTAACCGGCGCGGCACCGACGATTGGCGGCGCGCTGCTGATCACGCTGGCCGCATCATTATGTGGCGTCATTGTCGGTGTGCTGGCAGGGATCAGCCGTGGCCTGAAATCGGCCATTCTGAACCATATTCTCGATACACTGCTGTCGATCCCTTCCCTGCTGCTGGCAATTGTCGTGGTCGCGTTTATTGGCCCGAAGCTTGAACATGCGATGCTGGCGGTCTGGCTGGCCCTGTTGCCGCGTATTTCCCGTACCATTTACAGTGCCGTGCATGATGAACTGGAAAAAGAATATGTGGTTGCCGTGCGTCTCGATGGGGCCTCTACCTGGCAAATCCTGCGTTTTGCCGTTTTGCCGAATATTGTCGCGGTGCTGGCCACGGAATTTACCCGTGCCCTGTCTATGGCGATTCTGGATATCGCCGCGTTAGGTTTTCTGGATCTGGGCGCGCAACTGCCTTCACCGGAATGGGGTGCCATGCTCGGCGATTCGCTGGAACTGGTGTACGTTGCGCCGTGGACAGTCATGCTGCCGGGTGCCGCCATTCTTATCAGCGTGCTACTGATCAACCTGCTGGGTGACGGTGTGCGCCGGGCGATTAACGCGGGGGTGGAATAATGCCGTTACTCGATATCCGCAATCTGACCATCGAATTTATGACCGCCGAGGGCCCGGTCAAAGCCGTCGACCGCGTCAGTATGACGCTTAACGCCGGTGAAATTCGCGGGCTGGTAGGGGAATCCGGTTCGGGTAAGAGCCTGATTGCCAAAGCGATTTGTGGCGTTACCAAAGATAACTGGCGTGTGACGGCTGACCGTATGCGCTTTGATAACATCGACCTGTTGCAACTGACGCCCCGTGAGCGGCGCAAACTGGTCGGGCAAAACGTGTCGATGATTTTCCAGGAGCCGCAGTCCTGTCTGGATCCTTCGGAAAGCATTGGCCGCCAGCTGATTCAGGCGATCCCCGGCTGGACCTATAAAGGCCGCTGGTATCAGCGCTGGAAGTGGCGGAAAAAACGCGCCATCGAACTGCTGCACCGCGTCGGCATTAAAGATCACAAAGATATTATGGCCAGTTATCCGTATGAGCTGACTGAAGGCGAATGCCAGAAAGTGATGATCGCCATCGCGCTGGCAAATCAGCCACGCTTGCTGATTGCTGATGAGCCGACGAATGCCATGGAGCCGACTACGCAGGCGCAGATTTTCCGTCTGCTGGCGCGGCTCAATCAGAACAATAACACCACCATTTTGCTGATCAGTCATGATCTGCAAATGATGAGCAAATGGGCGAACCGCGTCAATGTGCTGTACTGCGGGCAAACTGTTGAAAGTGCGGTGTGTGAAGAACTGCTGGCCTCGCCACATCATCCTTATACACAGGCACTGATCCGCGCGATGCCGGATTTCGGCCGTTCATTACCGCATAAAAGCCGTCTGAATACCTTGCCGGGTGCCATTCCTTCGCTGGAACATTTGCCGATTGGCTGCCGCCTGGGACCACGTTGCCCTTACGCGCAGAAAAAATGTATTGAAACACCGCGTCTGCGTCTGGCTAAAACCCATGCGTATGCCTGCCATTTCCCGCTGAACATGGAGGAGCAATAATGGGCGAAACTCTGCTCGAAGTCCGTAATCTGAGCAAAACGTTCCGTTATCGCACCGGACTGTTCCGCAAGATGAATCTCGAGGCAGTGAAACCGGTCAGTTTTACACTGCGCGAAAAACAAACGCTGGCGATCATCGGCGAGAATGGTTCGGGCAAGTCGACGCTGGCTAAAATGCTTTCCGGCATGGTCGAGCCAAGCGGCGGCGAAATTCTCATTGATGAACATCCGCTGGCGTTTGGTGATTATCGCTTTCGCAGCCAGCAAATCCGTATGATTTTCCAGGATCCGAGCACCTCACTTAATCCGCGTCAGCGTATCGGGCAGTTACTTGAAGCGCCACTGCGTCTGAACAGCGAAATGGATGCACAACAGCGCGAACAACGCATCAACGAGACGTTGCGGCTGGTCGGGATGCTGCCCGATCATGCTAATTATTATCCGCATATGCTGGCGTCCGGTCAGAAACAACGCGTGGCACTGGCGCGCGCGCTTATCCTGCAACCCAAAGTCATCGTGGCCGATGAGGCACTGGCGTCTCTGGATATGTCGATGCGTTCGCAAATCATCAATATGATGCTCGAATTACAGGAAAGACAGGGCATCTCGTATATCTATGTGACTCAGCATCTGGGCATGATGAAACACATCAGCGATCAGGTACTGGTGATGCACGAAGGCGAAGTGGTGGAGCGTGGGAATACGGCCGAAGTGCTGGCAGCACCGCTGCATGACCTGACCAAACGGTTGATTTCCAGTCACTTCGGTGAAGCGCTGACGGCTGATGCCTGGCGTCGGGACGGTAATTAATCTCTCTGCAGGGTAATAGACGGGCAGATTCTCCCCCTAAACGGTGTCAGGAAACTGTCACCGTTTTCTTTTTATGCAAATTCACCCCCTTCTATTCCTTTTAGATATGATTTATCGCTTAACATTATTTTATATCGACAGCGGTATCGGCAACGATAGGGTCTGATAATTTGCCTGAGTAACAGGCTTGAAGAAAGGACCCGTTCATGGAACAACAACGCAAGGCCGCACACAGCGGCTGGTATCATGAAACACAATCCAGCCAATATGGTCATCTTCCGCTCGATCCCCACGCTGCGTTGGTACAGGATCGCTTTCTGCTGGGCCTTGATGTTCAGCTCGACCCGACGCTTCGCCAGTTGCTTAATGAACGCCAGCGACTGCTTCGGGCATCCCGGACCTGTTATGAGGTGCTGTTTCCTGACACGCTGAAGGTTTCGCGTACTGAAACATTATCATTGTATGACCGTCTCAGTAGTGCTCTGACAGTGGCACAGGTTACCGGCGTACAGATACTCTGTAGCCATTACGCTGCCCGACTCGCTCCGCTACCCAGCCCTGATGCCTCCCGTAAAAGTAACCTCCGCCAGACCCACATTACCCAGTTCGCACGACTCCTAGCTACCCAGCCAACACTGATTACGGTGCCGATGTTGCATCAGCTTTATGATGTCGGTTTCAGCACGCGCGATATCGTGACCTTTACGCAGCTGATTGGCTTTGTCAGCTATCAGGCGCGCGTTCTGGCGGTTCTTAATGGTTTACGTGGACGCGCTGCCGCCGTCTTGCCGGGGTTTCCTTCACCGGAAGGATGTGAGCAAAAAGGATTTTCACTCGCAATGTTGCAATGGACGTCACGATTACCTGAAGTGGTGCCGGAAGATGCCAGCCAGCATCAGCAGGATGTGCTGGATTTAATCGCACCTGATGCCCGCTCTTCGTCTTTCTATACTTTGCTGGTACATGATGCCGACGCGCTGAGCGAATTTTCTGCAGTATTTAACAATATTATGCAGGCAGGTGCGGATCCGGTCGCTACATGGCGTGAGCTGGCTGCCGTCACCACGTCACAGCTGAACGGTTGTTTGTATTGCGCCGGGATCCACGGCCGTTTGTATCTCGAAGCGGGCGGTAATGAGAGGCTGATTAATGACTTATTCGCAGAAAATCACCGTGATGATGCCATCGATACGCTGTCGAAAAATCTGCAAGACAAAAAAGAGACTGCCTTGCTGGAGGCGGTGGTCACCCTGACACGGACGCCGGAACGTTTTGATGCGCGCCAGCTGCATGGTTTGTCTGATGCCGGGTATTCAGCAACACAATCTCTGGATATTCTGCTGACAACGGCACTGTTCAGCTGGTCAAACCGGCTGATTCAGACGCTGGGCGATACCCTGAATCAATAGTCCTCCTTTTTACTCTCCTTGTACCCCCCTCATTCCGGCAGGATATTCACCTGCCGGTGATGTCAATTGTAAACCCCTGCACCACCTAACCGGCATAAGTCGTATTAATCTTATTTTCAATCGGAAATTTAGTGTTAAAACGAGAAGCTGATCACATTAGACTGTGCGGCGTTGCGGGTAGATCTCCAGCAGTAAATTATTTATTCACAAATCACTTCATAAACCCCGTCAACATAGAAATATTCACTATTTATTCACTCCATGGCAGATGATAAAACTGATTAATCATTTCATCGTAAAACAATGACAATGTAAAAACAGAGACTATAATTCATACAACATATTCATATTGCCTATTTAGAAAACATAAACATTAATTCTGCATAACATTTCGAACACAGATTAATCACGCCGGATAAGTTAAATGTAACGGAATATGTCAAACTCCTTGCCACATTTACGAAGATAGTGAACATTACTTGCCGTCATCCCATCTTATAACAATGCAAAGGGTGCTTATTTCGCGCCACTTATGCGTTTCCGCCCTCTATGGCCGGAAGGAATAAACAGAGGTACGAGTGTCAACTGCAAACAAAACACCAAACAATGAAAGCGTGAGTCTTAACGCCTTCAAACAGCCAAAAGCGTTTTACCTGATCTTCTCCATCGAATTATGGGAACGTTTCGGTTACTACGGCCTGCAAGGGATCATGGCGGTTTACCTGGTCAAAATGCTTGGCCTGAGTGAAGCCGACTCCATCACCCTGTTCTCCTCATTCAGTGCGCTTGTGTATGGCTTTGTAGCTATCGGCGGCTGGCTGGGTGATAAAGTGCTGGGCTCAAAACGCGTGATCGTGCTTGGCGCGATTGTTCTGGCGTTAGGTTATTCATTCGTTGCCTATTCCGGCCACGAAATCTTCTGGGTCTATCTGGGTATGGCGACTATCGCCGTCGGCAGCGGCTTGTTTAAAGCAAATCCATCCTCATTGCTTTCTACCTGCTACGAAAAAGATGATCCGCGTCTTGATGGCGCATTCACCATGTATTACATGTCGGTGAACATTGGTTCATTCTTCTCCATGCTGGCAACACCGTGGCTGGCTGCAAAGTATGGCTGGAGCGTCGCGTTCTCCCTGAGCGTGGTGGGTATGTTGATCACTATTGTGAACTTCCTGTTCTGCCGCAAATGGGTCAAACGTCAGGGTTCGAAACCAGACTTCGCGCCGCTGCAATTCAAGAAACTGTTGATGGTGCTGGCCGGGGTCGTGGCGCTGGTATTCCTGTCAAGCTGGTTACTGCATAACCAAACCATTGCACGTATGGTTCTGGGTGTAGTTTCCGTGGGTATCATTATTGTCTTTGCAAAAGAAACATTCTCAATGCAAGGCATTGCACGCCGGAAGATGATTGTGGCGTTCCTGCTGATGATGGAAGCGGTGGTGTTCTTTGTGCTGTACAGCCAGATGCCAACGTCGCTGAACTTCTTCGCTATCCACAACGTAGGTCACGACCTGCTGGGTATCAGCTTCCAGCCTGAGCAGTTCCAGGCGCTGAATCCATTCTGGATCATGGTGGCCAGCCCGGTTCTCGCAGCTATCTACACCAAGGTCGGCGACCGCATGCCAATGCCACACAAGTTTGCGATGGGTATGGTGTTATGTTCCGGTGCGTTCCTGGTGCTGCCGTGGGGTGCGAGCCTGGCGAATGAGCAAGGCATCGTATCAGTAAACTGGCTGGTACTGAGCTACGCGCTGCAAAGTATTGGCGAGCTGATGATTTCCGGCCTGGGTCTGGCGATGGTGGCTCAGCTGGTTCCACAGCGTCTGATGGGTTTCATCATGGGTGCCTGGTTCCTGACCACCGCAGCCGCGGCGATTATCGCAGGATATGTTGCCAACCTGACAGCCGTGCCTTCTGACATTGATGACGCCCATGCCTCACTGGCCATTTACAGTCACGTCTTCCTGCAGATTGGTATTGCGACAGCTGTGATTGCTGTGCTGATGCTGGTGACTGCATCTAAACTGCACCGCATGACGCTGGATCGCGAAACTGACGAGAAGCAACCTGAACTGGCTTCTGCTCAGTAAACACAGAAGCCTCTGCCGATAGTTTATCAACGCCTCCTCCGGGAGGCGTTTTTGCAACATAATCATCCAAACCTAAGAAACGCCGATCTGTACAGACTTTTACCCTAAATAATATCGCCCTTTCCCACTTTGTTTTGCGCGGTACATCGCGGCATCGGCCCGTGCCATCAGCGTATCCGGCAGCAAAGGCTGGCGTGCGCGGCCTATCGCCACACCGATACTGGCAGACAATGCCACCGGGACGCCTGCGACATGCTCGATTGAGTGCAATGCATTCATCAGACTGACGCAAATGCGGCTGACGTCATTTTCAGTATTGTTCAACTGACTCAGCAAAACGGTAAATTCATCTCCCGCCAGACGTGCCACAATATCTTGCGAACGCAGATTATCGCGTAAGGTATGACCGAAAAACTTCAGGATCAAATCACCAAATTCGTGCCCGTAGGTGTCGTTATAGACTTTAAAATTATCAATATCCAAAAAGAGCAATGCGATGTCGGTTTCTGCTTTTTCCTGATGTCCGGCGGTATAACTCAATGATTGCTGGAAGGCGCGCCGGTTCGGTAATCCGGTCAGCGGGTCGTGATTTGCTTCAAATTCCAGCTGAGCCTGCAGCGCTTTTATTTCGCTGATATCGGTTGAAAGGCCGTAATAACCATTACGGATATCGTCGCAAGGGATCAGCGTGGTATGCAAAACGCCGCCTTTGCCATGGCGGTAATAATCCGGCAATTCGATTTCGTAACTCACCGTCATGCCCTGCAACACCTGATGAATATAGGGTTTAATCTTGTCATAACTGTGCTCCCCCACGACCTCCCTGACCTGCTTCCCGCAGACCTGTGTCTCTTCGACGCCATACCAGTTGGCGTGGAAATGATTCACAAACGTGTATTGCTCATTCGCATCAACATGGCAAATCAGCGCGGGGATATTATCAGTGATGGCCCTGAGGCGTTTTTTGCTTTCCGTCAGCTCCTGTTCACGGGTCAGACGCCGCGCAATTTCCTGATGGAGCTGTTCCATTGTCACCTGTAACTCATGCGTGCGGTCAGCCACACGGCGTTCCAGATCCTCCTGCAGCGAATACAGCGCCTGTTCGATATGTTTACGCTCAGTAATGTCACTGATAACAACAATGTAGTGATGAGCTTCGCCGGTCACATTACGCACCAGTGAGGCCGTCAGTGTCACCCAGAGCGTACTGCCGTTCGCCCGCTGTAAAAGTTTTTCTACGCTGAAGCTGTTGATTTCACCGGAAAGCAGACGGGGAATCAGCACGTTTTCGGCATAAAGATCATCGCAATGGGTCACGTCCTGCAACAGACAATCACGCAACTGATGTTCGGCATATCCCAGCATATTACATACCTGCGGATTGATGCGCAGCCAGCGCCAGTCGAGTCCGACTAAGGAGAAGCCGACGGCAGCGTGAGCAAATGTCTGTTCAAACAAAGCTTCACTTTTCGCCAGATTGTCTTCTACCCGCGCCGTATACTGCCGGTTTTCGAGGTGCAAAATATAACTTTGAACCAGCGCTGTCATATCCAGCAAAGTTTGCTGATCTTCCTCACACCATTCCCTGGGGCGGTCATCAACCAGACATAATGCCCCCAGCGCCACCCCTTCTTTCGAATGCAGGGCGCAACCGGCATAAAACACGATATGGGGATTACCGGTGACCAGCGGATTATCGTGGAAGCGCAAATCGAGCCGGGCATCCCTGACAATCAGCGGGCCGGATTCGAGAATGGTATGACCGCAAAATGAGATATCACGGTGAGACTGTTTAATGTCAACGCCGGTGTGTGAAAGGAACCACTGCCGGTCCGCGTCAATCAATGAAACTACAACAGCCTTAGCCTGAAACTGCCGGGCAGCCATCCGGGTAATACGGTCAATCTCCTCAATTCCGGGAGAATCCAGGATGCCCAGGGAAGCCAGTATGGCAAGACGAGCCGGTTCATCAACTGCCGGTTGAGGGAATAACATAATGCACTCTCAAAGATTATTGATGACTATTCCACCGAGTCTACGCGTTTGGCTGGAAAAACGGCTCTGATTCCGCCCTGCGGAGGAAAAAATCAGAATAGTGACAGATCACTAAACACGTAAATATTTAACACTTTCTGAGCAATTATTGGCAAATCAGATCATTAAAGCGAAGCCACCCAATTCACATGGGTGGCATCTATCTGCCCGAGTTGTTCAGCATCACGGCGGAATTTCTCCCGCATTTCGGAAGGCGTTGCGCCATAGAATTCATGGAAATAGCGACGTAAGGCGCTAAGTTCCAGGCCACACTGTCTCGCAATAGCAGCCAGACTTTGATCAGACATAGAAGAGGTACGCAGGAGTCGCTTCGCCAGCAATAACCGACGGCTGCGAATAAACTGCGCGATACCACCAAGCGGTTCAAACAGGCGATATAACCCGGAGCGCGAAATAGCAAAATTTTTGCACAGAATATCAATACTGATCGGTTTGCCGAGATGCTTTTCGATATACAGACAAATGCGCTCAAGACGTGCACTTTGCTCAAACGGATGTTCCACCTTTTTCCCCGCCACCAGGTGCAGGGTTTGCAGGAATACCGACGCCGCGCCCTCACCGGTGCTCAGCACTTCCTGTTCGGTCATCTGATCAAAAACCTGCACCATCGTCGCAAAATGGTTGCGCAGAATAATGTTCACCGGAGAGGCAGCAGGAATGCGCTTCCCGTGTAACGAGGCGATATCAACATTAAAATGCAGGCTGTGCTTGGGCATAATAATGTATTGATATGAACCGAGACGCGGTTTCTGATCGCCCGGATACACATGGATTTTAATCGGCTGGGACATATCCTGGATCAGAATATCCCCCTGATTCAGCATGAACCGCTCGCCGAAGCACTGACACGCCATCCCGCCGACGATCACAATGAAAATGACGATATGATCAGGCATTGAGAACAGATTGCCGTACTGACGGTTGATATCATGCTCACTGACAGTCAGCACACCGCCAATCACCCGACCGAAATTGTAGCCAGTGACGCCCCAGTCAAACTCTTCCCGGTGGCGATCGGGCAGTTCAAGTTTGAAACCTGCGCTGGACATTCCGTCTTCCCATTCGTAAAAACGGGTATCGAAATCCTGATAAATGTTCGCACTATCAACGATCTTTCGTGATGATGAATCGCCCATTTTCTCACCGAAAATTAAGATAATTCCGAAACGATAATCCACTACAGGCTGTGAAATCAATCCTCAGCAGCAATTGGTAATACTTTTACACCAAAAAAAATCTATTTTTGAGTGGGTGCTGGCGTTCTAAAAGTGTGCAAAAACAGCCAGTAAACCGTGCTATTTGACGAATCAGACTGACATGTTGTTCGCGATAATAATTCCGGGATCAGTTAATATTACGCAGCAGAAACCCGTTTTCTGTTTGCTATTCTTAATTAATTGTCAGTCACATTATTGGCTCAACTCAAACCGGGGGCGTGCGATGGTAAAAAGAAAAGTCCTGGATGAGGGACGCCAGCTAAAAAGAATGAATGCAGAAACCCGCAGGCAGTCGCACATGCATAAATGGTTCGCGATTGTGGCGGCTCTCGACTGTGTGCTGGTTATTTTTTATGATCAGGATATGCGTAACATTGTTTTCTCAGCGGGCGTCTGTGTAGTGTGTACTTTCCTCTGGCTGAAAGGTCGTAAACAATCCCGCAGTTACCGACGCGAATGGGATGAAAAATTTGGGACTAAAAAGCATCTCTGATACTTCATTCCAGGCTGTTTTTATTTCTCCGTTTCACCGTTTATAAAGTCGTTCCTCAATAGGATAAAAGTGCCTCTGTCCGGTCCCCATGATTGTTCAGAATAACCGCCTGCATACCTGTAATATTCTTTCATCGCTTATTTCTGACACACTTGCTCAGCGAATTTTTCCGGGATCTTAACTGACGACATTTTCGCCTGCTTCTGTCAGCGTTGGTTAGCCCTGAATTCGCAGCATAATATGCTGGTAACGCTCAGTATCAGTATGGCATCCGGTGATACCTGATCAGGATGCGAGCCCGCACTTATTCATTCAGGCAGATCATGCTTTGTAACTGCTAAAATTCGTCGCTAAAAAACGCATTGAACTAAGTTGATCGTTATTCACCCGAATAATATATCGAATACCTTACTTAGTGCGTGATAACCAATTGAATTTTAAAATTTAAAAACAACGGTAATATTCTCATCCAATTGTGAGTAATAATTGGAAAAAACAATCTTATGAGTTTACTGGTTAACATACAGTGCCACATCACACTCATTTTCTGCCCGGGGTATTTAACTCATGCTTACAGATATTGCGATATGCCAGGCAGTTCTTGATGCGCTTCCCGAAGCAACAGTCCTTAAAGATAATGAGCGTAAACTGGTATTCCTTAATCAGAAAGCCAGCGAATTTTATGGGCGTTCACGGGAAGAATTGATTGGTCAGGAGGTTTCTTTTTTTACGGATCCTGAACAAGCGGCACGGCAGCGTGAACGCGATATCGAAGTTCTGGAAACCGGCGAAAAAACGGTCAACGAAGAAACGCTGGTTGACCCATCAGGTAACCGCCGCAATGTGCTGGTGCGTAAATCGCGCGTTACGCTGGAGGCACGGCATTTCATTCTGACCTCCATTATGGATATTTCGCTTTTGCGCAACTCAGAAGCGCAGATCCGCTACCTTGCCCGTCATGACGTATTGACCGGCCTGCCCAACCGGACGGCGCTCAGTGAGGAGCTTAGCCAGATTGCCGCCCAGCGCATGTATCGCCCTGAACCTCACGCCCTCTTCCTGCTTAATCTCAACGACTTCAATTACATCAACGACACATATGGCTATCAGGCAGGTGACGCCATTCTCTGTGAATTCGGCCAGCGTCTGCGTAATGAAGTCGGCAACAGCGGAACGGTTTCGCGCATTGGTGGTGATGAATTCTCGATTATTCTGCGCAATAGTCCGACCAGTGAAATGGCCAATAATCTGGCGCTGGAAATACTGGTGATGATGCGCCAGCCGTTTACGCTGACGCGGGCCAATCCGATGATGACAATTTCATTCGGCATTGTGATGTTTGGCGCAGAGAATATTACCGCCGGCGAGATCATGCGCCGCGGCAATACGGCGCTGCTGGAAGCCAAGCAGCGCGGCAAAAATATGTTTTCGTTTTATTCTGAATTACTTGATGCCAGCAGCGTCAGTAAACGCATTATGGTGAAAGCGCTGGCGGAGTCGCTGGCCAGAGAAGGCGATCTGACCTGCGTTTATCAGCCTATTTTGCGCAGCCGTGATGAGAAGGTCGTTTGCGTTGAGGCGCTGGCACGCTGGAACCACGGCGTGCTCGGACAGGTCTCGCCGGTACAGTTTATCGCTCTGGCCGAAGAAACCGGGCTGGTGATTCAGCTCGGTGAAATCGTTTTGCGTCAGGCATGTCGCGATATCAGAAATTTTGAGCGGCTTAATCTGGCGATCAATGTTTCAGCCGTTCAGCTCGGTGAACAGGATTTCGGGCCGCGTATTCTGGCGGTTTTGGCTGAGGAAGATTTCCCGCCTTCTCGACTCGAACTTGAACTGACCGAAACGTCCGTCATGAATGCCAACGAGACCAGCCTCAGCCATCTCGCTAAATTACGTAAGGTTGGGGTTAAGGTTTCGCTGGATGATTTCGGTACGGGTTATTCCAGCCTCAGTTTGCTGAAAGATATTTCGGTAGACAGCGTGAAAATTGACCGTTCATTTGTGCAATATGTCACAGAAGTGAATGATACCGCCGCGATCGTTTCTGCCGTATCCCAGCTTGGTAATAAAATGCATCTCAACGTCATTGCCGAAGGCGTCGAAAATCAGTTGCAGAAATCCTTTTTAGTATCAGCAGGTTGCTCACATCTCCAGGGCTATCTGTTCTCCCGCCCCGTGCCGGTTGATGTGTTAAAAACTTTACTGAGCGATGAAATGAACATGTTATCCCGTATCTGGCTCAACGATTTATAAGCACCATAGATAACTCAAAACACCTTATTAATTCATTCAATTGGCGCTCGTCCCTGTTTTACTGACATGATCCGAGGCTGATAAATCACGCCGTTTAAGGAATCACATCATGTCATCGTTTTCAGGTATCTGGGTCCCGCTGGTCACGCCTTTTCATCAGGGTGAGATTGATTTTACTGCGCTGAAATCATTGTGCACCCGGCTGCTCAAACGGGGCGTTGACGGCGTCGTGGTGTGTGGTACAACCGGTGAGGCCCCTATGCTCACCAAAGAAGAACAACTGCAGGTTCTGGATGCGGTGCTGGAGGTAGTGCCAGCCCGTCAGGTGATCATGGGACTATCAGGCACGCATATGCCCGTTATCCGTGAAATGCAGGAGGCGATTTTACGCCGTCCGGTTGCCGGTTTACTGATCCCCGCGCCCTATTATATTCGTCCCTCTCAGGCCGCGCTGGTCGCCTGGTTTACGGAAATTGCAGATCACGCCACAGTGCCGGTGGTGCTTTACAATATTCCTTATCGTACCGGCGTACAGATGGAGCTGGACACATTCCGCCAGCTGGCCAAACATCCCCGTATTACAGCCGTCAAAGATTGCGGCGGGAGCATAGATCTGACGCTTTCGCTGATTGCTGACGGAGAACTTGACGTGCTGTGTGGCGAAGACGTACAGATATTTTCCACCCTGAGCCTGGGCGGTAAAGGGGCGATTGCCGCGTCGTCACATATCTTCCCGGAAGAGTTTGTTCAGCTGATAAAGCAGTTCAAAGAGCAGGATATGGCTGCAGCGCGTAAAACCTTCTTTAGCTTACTGCCGATGATCCGGCTGATGTTTTCTGCTCCCAATCCGGCGGCCATCAAATACGCGTTATCACTGGACGGGTTAATGGATAACGAACTGCGTTCTCCTATGCTGCCTGCACCGGAAAATGTTGAACTGGCGGTGCGGGACTTTCTGAATCAGCACTCGCGCTGAGAACTGACGGTTGAGTTCATCAGAAGATGAATCACCGGACGCACTGTCACAATTAAAACGCTGACTTTTGCTCCCGCCGGTTCTAGGATAGAAGCAGTTTTTATATAGCCCTGTTGCGTCCCTATGAAACTGCGGGGTGAGATGTGTTGCCCATTCAATGGAGTGTTTATGAAACTGTATTATAAATCCGGTGCGTGTTCCCTTTCCCCCCATATCGTTTTGCGTGAAGCGGGTCTGGACTTCAGCATTGAGAAAGTGGACCTGGCAACCCGGAAAACCGAAACCGGTGATGATTTTCTGGCAGTGAATCCAAAGGGGCAGGTCCCCACTCTGTTGCTCAATGATGGCAGTATTCTGACCGAAGGTGTGGCTATCGTGCAGTATCTGGCAGACCAGAAACCAGACCGCCAGCTGATGCCGGAAGCCGGCACACTGGCCCGTTATCACGCGCTGGAATGGCTGAACTACGTTGCAACTGAGCTGCATAAAGGTTTCTCGCCATTGTTTAATCCCAAAACGCCGGAAGAGTTCAAGACATTAACCCGCGAAGCACTGAGCAAAAAATTTGCTTACGTGAATGCCTGCCTGAAAGACAATCATTTCCTGCTGGGTGCGCGTTTCAGCGTGGCAGATGCTTACCTGTTTACCGTGATGGGCTGGGCCAAAGCGCTGAAATTTGATCTGAGCGCACTGACTGAACTGAATGCTTATCTCGAACGCGTTGCCGCACGTCCGGCTGTTGATGCCGCGCTGTCGGCTGAAGGTCTGAAATAATCGCTTTCGCGATGTGATCACAAAAAACGCCCCGGCTGCAACAGCACGGGGCGTTTTTGTGTATTCAGGAAAAGAGGTGTTCAGGCAGTGCTTACAGTTTTACCGCCGGGAAGTGATGCTCAGGTTTAACCATTTTGTCCTGCGCCGCCACGATTTGCAGCTCGTATTCACCCATTGCATGCGTGGCCAGCATGACTTCATAAACAGCAGCGGTCACATGCTCCAGCGCTTTATCTGGTGCTTCACCTTTGAGCAGATTCACCAGCAATAAACCACTGGTCAGATCGCCCACGCCAACCGGCTGACGGACACCGAAATCAACCAGCGGACGGTCGATATGCCAGGCTTCATCTGCAGTCACCAACAGCATTTCAAAGCGGTCACTGTGATAGCCTGCACGACTCAGGTGTTTCACCAGCACAATTTTCGGGCCCTTGCTGATCAGCTCCCGCGCGGTGGCGACGGCTTCGTCAACGCTTGCCACCGCGTGGCCGCTCAGCAGTTCAAGTTCCAGCAGATTTGGGGCGATTATGTCGCAGTTAACCAACGCCTGGTTGCAATGGAACTCAGCAACGCCCGGCGCCACAATACAGCCCTTTTCAGGATGTCCCATCACCGGATCGCAGAAATACCAGGCGTCCGGATTCGCAGCCTTCACCCGACGGACAATCTCAAGAATGCTTTGTCCTTGCTCCGGTGAACCGATATAGCCGCTCAGTACCGCATCACAATCCTTCAAACGGTCAATTTCTGCAATCCCCTGCGCGATTTCGGTCAGATGGGCGGCCGGCATCACGCAGCCGGTCCAGTGTCCGTACTGCGTATGATTAGAAAACTGCACAGTATTCAGCGGCCAAACGTTTGCGCCCATACGGCGCATAGGGAACTCCGCCGCGCTGTTACCTGCGTGTCCGAAAACCGTATGTGACTGGATAGAAAGAATGCTTTTCATGAAGAACTTCCGATTGTAACGTCATCGGGGAGATGGCGGGATTACTGATATCAGTGAACGAAAGCGGGAGGCCTCACAGCCCCCCGTTCTACCGACCGGAGGCTTATGCCCAGAGCAACAGTGTGTAGTTCTTTTTACCGCGACGCAGCAAAGTATAGCGACCAAACAAGCGGTCACTGTCAGCGAAGCTGTATTCTGTATCCGTCTGCTTTTCGCCGTTTACAGAAACCGCGTTAGACGAAATCAGGGTACGTGCCTGGCCTTTCGACGGTGCCATATCGGCGATGACCAGCGCCTGTTGCAGATCCGTATCGCGTGGCACTTCAAACAGCTCCAGACCATCCTGCGCCAGCTGGCCGAAGTCGACCTCTGTCATTTCGCTCAGGGAGCCGGAGAACAGGCTTTGCGTGATGCGTTTTGCAGCCGCCAGACCTTCTGCACCGTGGACCATACCGGTCACTTCTTCGGCCAGAACGTACTGCGCGCGTGGCGCTTTGCCGCTGGTTTTGTCTTCTTCTTCCAGCGCATTGATGTCTTCAATGCTCATGAAGGTGAAGAACTTCAGGAAGCGGTAAACGTCGGCATCTGCGGTGTTGATCCAGAACTGGTAGAATTTGTACGGGCTGGTTTTCTTCGGATCCAGCCAGACTGCGCCGCCCTCGGTCTTACCGAATTTGGTGCCATCAGATTTAGTGATCAGCGGAACGGTCAGGCCGAACACTTGTTTCTGGTGCAGACGACGGGTCAGATCGATACCTGACGTGATGTTGCCCCACTGGTCTGAACCGCCGATTTGCAGCTCAACTTTGTGCAGATCGTAAAGGGATGCAAAATCGTAACCCTGCAACAGGTTGTACGAGAATTCGGTGAAGGAGATACCGCTGTCATCGCGGTTCAGACGCTGTTTCACCGCTTCTTTGTTGATCATCTGGTTAACAGAGAAGTGTTTGCCGATATCACGCAGGAAAGTCAGCACGTTCATGCCGCCGAACCAGTCGTAGTTATTGGCAGTGATAGCGCTGTTATCGCCACAGCTGAAATCCAGGAACGGCGAAACCTGCTGACGGATTTTTTCCACCCACTCGTTCACGGTTTCATTGGTGTTCAGCTTACGCTCGGTGGCTTTGAAGCTCGGGTCGCCAATCAGACCGGTGGCGCCACCCACCAGCGCCACAGGCTTGTGGCCGTTCAGCTGGAAGCGTTTCAGGCAAAGCAAAGGCACCAGATGTCCCAAATGCAAGCTGTCTGCGGTAGGATCGAAACCGCAATAGAGTGCAATTGGCCCTTGCGCCAGTCGCTCTGCTAACGCTTCTTCATCCGTCACCTGGGCAATGAGGCCCCGCTCTTGCAATTGTTTAATCAGGTTGCTGCTCGCCATCAAAGACTCCGTTTGTTTGTACTCAGAAATAGGTACTGAATGTGTGCAGATTCATGTCTGACATCATGCCGCGCATGTGCCCTTTCTCTCACCTTTACGGGAAACGACATAGAATAAAGCGCTCGTCGCCCGAGCGCTAGGGAATCGCGTGTTTTTTCGTGGTTAAGGTGCGAGGCGGTCTATTTTCCAGCCAGTTTCTGTCTCAGCTTCATCACGCTGATAAATGAACCGGTCGTGCAGACGATGTTCACCGCCCTGCCAGAACTCCATCGAATCCACTTTGACGCGAAAACCACCCCAGAAACTTGGCAGTGGCACTTCCCCATTGCTGAATTTCTGTTTCAGTTCGAGGAATTTGCTTTCGAGTACACCGCGCGCCGAAATACGACTGGACTGCTGCGATACCCACGCGCCGATCTGGCTATCTTTCGGCCGGCTGGTGAAATACTTCATCACTTCCAGCGTCGACAGACGTTCGGCCTGACCGAGCACAATGACCTGACGGTCCAGCATGTGCCACGGGAATAACAGGCTGATGCGCGAGTTATTCGCCAGTTGCTGCGCCTTACGGCTGCCCAGATTGGTGTAAAATACCAGTCCTTTTTCGTCGTAGTGCTTGAGCAGCACAATGCGCTGGAAAGGTTGTCCGCGCTCATCAACCGTCGCTACCACCATCGCCGTCGGGTCAGCGAGACGGGCATCGCAGGCCTGTTTCAGCCAGTGTTCAAATAAAGGCAGGGGTTCAGGGGTTAAATCAGCACGACGCAGCCCGCCACGGGTGTATTCGCGGCGCGAGTCCGCAATATCAAACTCTTTGTTATCAGGCATATGGATTCAGTTGCGTATCTTAGGAAGGTAAACGCATTGTGCACCCGCCGCGTCAGGATCTCAATGTTCCTGATGCAGCGAAGAGAAAGGAAGGCTATCAAAAATGACGCTGCCCACGATAATGCAGCAAGGCGGCAAAGTGGGGATCCCCGGGAGCACAGATAACTATGTGACCGGGGTGAGGAAATGCGGCTAACGCATCTGCAGTCTGAAATATAACGGATAGGTTTATTTTTGAACGCAATCGTCGATGATGACGTTCTCACCGCGCTGCACAAAAGCCTGATCGCCTTTAGACCAGAATGTGTAACGGCCATCGCTGTATTGCGTGCCGGAAGCGGCGTCAATCTGTTTCAGTTTCAGCTGTTCACCATCGAGAACCATATTGACCTGCTTAGCCGGTTTATCCAGCGTAACCGTTAACGGTAAGGTGCCGCACTGGTAGTGTAATTCTTCAGTGGGACTTTCGGTCTGGTGGCTGAACTGGCTGCATCCTGCCAGGGTCAGACCTGCTAACGTCGCGATAATTGCCTTTTTCATTCGGTGCTCCCGGGTGCTCTTGATTTATCCCTTTTATTTACCATGCCAGCGCACGCAACACATTGAGATAAAACCGAGAACGCATCAGGGACGGGTTGAAACAACCGGATAAATCGCACCAAGCAGGGTTTCACGACTTGCGCCAGTGACCGATGGCAGATTCCCCGGCTGACCCGATAACGTACGGAATGCCAGCCAGGCAAAGGCCAGCGCTTCCATGTCATCACCGCTGATACCACAGGCATCGGTGGTGCAAACTTCCGTGCCCGGCAACATGGCGGAGAGCCGCGCCATCAGTAACGGGTTACGCGCCCCGCCGCCGCACACCATCAGCCGGTCACATCCACCGGCCAGTTGCACCTGCTCGGCGATACTTACCGCAGTCAGTTCAGCCAGCGTCGCCTGCACATCCGCCGGGGAGATTTCACAAGCACGCGCCAGTTGTTTTTCCAGCCATCCCATATTGAAGTATTCACGACCGGTACTTTTCGGTGCCGGTTCGGCAAAGTAAGGATCAGACAGCATCTGCTGAAGCAAACGTAAATTCACCCGCCCCTGATGTGCCCATTCAGCCCCTTTATCATAGGGCTGGGCGAGATGGCGCCAGATCCACGCGTCCATCAGCATATTGCCGGGGCCGGTGTCATAACCCCGCACCGGCTGGCCCGGCAGTAACATTGAAAGGTTGGCGATGCCACCGATATTGAGGATCATACGGCGCTCGGCCGGGTCGGCCAGCAATGCCTGATGGAAAGCAGGCACCAGAGGCGCGCCCTGCCCGCCCCATGCCATATCCCTGCGACGAAAATCGCCCACGGTAGTAATGCCGGTCATGGCTGCAATACGGTTATTATCCCCCAGCTGCATGGAAAAGGTCGCCTCCCCTTTTGGCTGATGCCAGACCGTTTGCCCATGGCAACCAATGGCAGTCACTTCTTCCGGCGAGACTTTGGCGCTTTTCAGCAGACCTAAAACCGCTTCACCGAACAAAATTCCCAACTGGGTATCCAGCGTCCCGACCTGCTCAAGCGTGACCTGTTGCCCCTGACACATGCCAAGGATGGCGTTTTTCAACGTAAGAGGAATAGGATGTGAATAGCTGGCCTGCTGCGCGACCATGTGCTCATCTATGGCGGCCAGCACCACGTCAACACCGTCCAGACTGGTGCCGGACATCACACCGATATAACGACCTGACTTCATAGATAACATCCTTAACTCTCCGGGAAAATTGTCAGACAAAGTAATCACCACAGAGTAATCGGTATTTGAAGGGCAGCGCCATGTGTAACTGAATTTTTATTACAGCGTGTGATGACTTCGTGTTTTTCTTGTTACGTTTTTTATCACTGAAAATATCTGTGTACTAAAAGCCACCAATAACAACATGACATGCCGGTATTTTGATTGAGCCATTCGCTGTCTAAAACGTAAACCTGCGTTTATTATTAGTTGAACAGGCCTTCTGTATACTAGGTGAAAGTGAAACAAATATGTTATATGACACCTTCGACACTGATGTTGAACTTGTGTACTGTTTTTTCTCTGTTGGTGCCGCTACTCTGAAACGTGTGCAGCAGCATAATAAAGGAGCTATTTATGATTAAGCGTTTACTCGTCATCGGACTTGCCGGCGTTTCCCTTGCTGGCTGCGTCAGTGATAACTCTCTGTCCGGCGATGTTTACTCCGCATCCCAGGCGAAGCAAATTCAACAAGTGACCTACGGTACCATCGTGTCCACCCGTGCAGTGCAAATCCAGGGAGGAGATGATTCAAATATCGTTGGTGCGCTCGGAGGGGCTGTATTAGGCGGGTTCCTGGGCAATACCGTCGGTGGTGGTACCGGCCGTAGTCTGGCAACTGCGGCAGGAGCAGTCGCCGGTGGCGTAGCAGGTCAGGGGGTGCAAAGTTCGCTTAACCGTTCTAACGGTGTAGAACTGCAAATTCGTCGTGATGACGGTACAACCATTCAGGTGGTTCAGAAAGCCGGTCCAACCAAATTCAGCGTCGGCCAGCGTGTGAGCATGGCCAGCAGCGGCAGCACCATTACGGTGTCCCCTGGTGCCTGATTTTTACAGCCTCAATGCAAAAACCGAAGCCACTGGCTTCGGTTTTTTTATGGGTAATTCTTTTCAGTCCGATCAAAAACAACGCTGTGTGACGTAATAAAAAATCGATTTTTATGATTTGCTTTGCAGGGAAGCAATATTTTTTTCCAGCCGTGACAACATTCCGCCCAGCAGTTCGATTTCGGAAGAAGACATGCCGGATAAAATTTCTTTACGTGTGGAATCAATAACGGATTCCATTTCATTGATGATCGGCGCGGCTTCTTCAGTCAGCCTGATACGCTTGGCACGGCGATCACTCGCACAAGTCTGACGGGTAATCAGCTTCTTTTCTTCCAGCTGATCGAGTGTACGGACCAGAGACGGTTGCTCAATTCCAATGGCTTTCGCCAGCTGAATCTGAGACTGCTCCGGAGGTAACATATTGATATTATGAAGTGTTACCCAATGTGTTTGCGTGAGTTCCAACGGTTTTAGCCGATCGTCAATCAACGCACGCCAGGCACGAACTAATCGTGCGAGATCTGATCCCAGATTCGATTCCAATTATCCCCTCCTTATAATTAGCATGCTAAGATAACTCCCCAGAGTTTAGCTTAGTTTTAGGAACATTAATCGAGAAATTACAATTCTATATATAATGATAGGTACTATTGCATCCGGAAGCAGCGTCTTTGCTTCCAAAGGTAAGCTTGTTTATAACACAATCACCGGCAGAGATTAATATTGTGAATGCGCAAATGTTTCACTCAGGCTTCCCGCTACCGGATCTGGTCCTGGGTGCCTCACTTTATTTCCCCCCGATGTTCAAAGCATTTTTACTGGGGTTAGTGTTCTGGCTTTTGATACATCGCCTGCTGCGTGACTGGATTTATTCCGGTGAAGTCTGGCATCCCACTCTGATGGATTTATCTCTTTTTGTGATCTCTATTTGTGCCGCCCTGATGCTGATGGTGACCCTCTGAAATGAAATTTAAGACACTGAAATACTTCTCTACCGTACTGGTTTTCGCGGTCGCCATTTGCGCAGGCTGGTGGATGTGGAATTATTATATGCAATCACCCTGGACGCGTGACGGCAAAGTCCGTGCAGAGATTGTCAATATCACGCCGGAAGTGTCCGGGCGCATTATTGAAATAAATATCCATGATAACCAGTTTGTTAAAAGTGGAGATCCGCTGTTCAGTCTGGATCCTGTGCCTTTTAAAATCGCGGTAGATAATGCCGAAGCTGCGGTAGCTAAAGCCGCGGCCGACCTGGCCAAAGCCAGTCACGAAGCCCGGCGTCGCAGAGGGCTTGGCACCAATGTTATTTCCGCCGAATCGCTTGATGAATCCAATATCAACGCCAAAGCCATGCAGGCGGCTTATCAGGCGGCGCAGGCGTCATTAGAACAGGCCAAATGGAACCTGAGTAAAACCACTCTTGTTGCACCGGCCGACGGTTATATCACCAATCTGCAAACCCGCCGCGGAGACTATGCCACGTCCGGAACGCCTCTGGTCGGGCTGGTGGATATTCATTCTTTCTACATTCTGGGATATTTCGAAGAAACAAAACTCAAAAATATTCGCGAAGGCAACGTGGCGGATATCACGTTATTTAACGGTAATATTCCTTTGCAGGGGCGGGTCGAAAGTATTGGGCGGGCTATTTATGACCAGAGTCTCGATACCCCTGAAGATTTGCTGATGAATGTGAAACCGAACGTGCCATGGGTACGTCTGGCACAGCGTGTGCCCGTTCGGATTAAACTTGAAAATGTGCCGGAACATGAAGTGCTGGTTGCCGGTACGACCTGTACCATTTCGATTCGCAATTAAGGCTGCGCAGTGAATCTTTCCTGGCTGGAATGGAAAAATACCCCGTGGGGAAAAGCCACATGGGGACAATGGCGCTACGCCCTGCGTAACTCCATCGCAATGATACTTGCGCTTTATATCGCTTTTGAATTTCAGATGGACGAGCCTTACTGGGCCCTGACCTCGGCGGCGGTGGTGAGTTTCCCAACCGTGGGTGGCGTTATCAGTAAAAGTATCGGGCGGATCATTGGCAGCCTGCTGGGCGCGGCGGGCGCGGTGTTTATTGCCGGACATTGTCTGAATGAACCCTGGCTCTTCACGTTTTCCATTGCCGCATGGCTGGGGATTTGTACGTATGTCTCCAATCATTATCAGAACAATGTCTCATATGCTTTTGCGCTGGCGGGTTACACGGCAGCCATCATCGCGTTCTCCACCGTAGACGTCACCGATACGACACAAATTTTTGATATCGCACAGGCGCGTGTCGGTGAAGTTATCACCGGTATTTTGTGCGGTGGTTTTATGATGATGGTGCTGCCCAGCACCTCCGACGGCGACGCCCTGCTCACCTCGCTGCGCAAAATGCATACTCAGTTGCTTGAACATGCGCAATTGCTGTGGCGGACAGAAATTTCTGATCAGATCAGAACATCCCATGAAGGGGTGATCGGACAAATCCTGACCATGAATCTTTTACGTATTCAGGCATTCTGGAGCCATTACCGCCTGCGCCGCCAAAATAATGTGCTCAATTATCTGCTGCATCAGCAATTACGCATGACCAGCTACATTTCCAGCCTGCGCCGGATGCTGCTGAACTGGCCCCATCCTCCTGAAAACTTACAGGAGGTACTGGCCGTTTTGCTTAATGAACTGCGTAAACCGGATACGGATAAGTACCAGCTGTCCAGAATTTTGCTGCATATTCAGCCGCATGATACTGCTGACTTCCGCCATCAGGCTTTCTGGCTACGTTTACGCGATTTTTGCTGGTTGTATCTTCGCAGCGAACGTTGGTTACAGCGGGTAGAACATGCCAACGTGGCAGAAGCCGAAACACTACAGACACCGAAAATCAGCCGCCTTGCCCAACACACCGATACCCTCGAGGCTGCGTATAACGGGCTGCGGACGTTTTTGTGTATTGTGACCGGTTGCGCATTCTGGATGACGACACAATGGGATGCCGGTGCCGGTGCGGTGGCGCTGACTGCCGTCAGCTGCGTACTTTATTCCTCTACGGCCTCACCGATCAGCAGCGTCACGCTGTTAATAAAATCACTGGGATTATTGTTTGCTGGCTGTTTCCTGCTGAAGTTCGGGCTGATGGTACAAATCGACAATTTTTGGGTGTTCTGCGCCTTCTTCCTGCCGATGTTGGTGACGATGCAGATGATGAAACTTCAATACAAACAATATGCAGGTTTATGGGGGCAGATGATTGTATTTATGGGATCATTTTTAGCGGTTACGAACCCGCCGGAGTATGACTATCAGTCCTTTATGAATGACGGCGTGGCAAAAATTGCCGGTGTCATGCTGGCAGGGATTGCCTTCCAGGTGTTAAGGCCAAGCTCTGATAAGCGTAAAAGCCGCCGCATTATTCGCGCCCTGCGTCGTGATTTTATGGATCAGCTTAGCCGCAGACCCTCGCTGAGCCATTTTCAGTTCGAATCCCTGATTTATCACCGGATGAACCAGCTCAATCAAAGTAAAGATCACATCTCGCGAACCTGGTTATTACGCTGGGGTGTGGTGCTGCTCAATTGCAGCCACATTGTCTGGCAGTTGCGCGAATGGGAAACCCGTTCAGATCCCCTGTCTGCAGTACGGGACGTGTGTATTCATTGTCTGAAAGGGGTGATGACGGAGCGCGGCGTCAGCCATGAAAATCTTGACGCCACACTGGCTGAACTCATGCGGATGAGCAATTCACTGGCGCACCATCCGGAACCTGCGGCGCGTGAACTGGCGGGCGTGATCTGGCGTTTATACTGCTCGCTTTCACAATTACAACAGGCCATCTCAACAGAAGACGGCCCGGCGGTCAGTACCACAAAACCCGCGTAAAGGCGTTAAGGAACATCAAATCCTAATGCTGCTTTACGAATGCGGAACCATTGCTGACGGGTCATTTCCAGAGACAATGATTTCAGCGCTGACTGAACACGCTCAATTTTACCCGAGCCGATGATCGGCAGCGGCTGAGACGGCAGGCGCATGACCCAGGCGTAAACCACCTGTTCAATGGTGTCTGCACCCATTTCATTCGCAACAGCCTGAAGTTCCTCACGCAGCGGCTGGAATTGCGTCTCGCTAAACAAACGCCCGCCCCCCAGACAGGACCAGGCCATCGGTCTGATACGCAGCTGCTGGCAAAGATCCAACGTGCCGTCAAGGATGGCCGGCTGATGGATCGGGGAAATTTCTATCTGATTAGTCACCAGCGAAAAGGGCAGACGCGACTGCAACAGGCTGAACTGCGCCGGGGTGAAGTTAGACACACCGAAATGTTTTACTTTGCCGCTTTTGTGCAACTGCGTAAACGCTCCGGCGACTTCATCCGCATCCATCAGCGGATCCGGACGGTGGATCAGTAATAAATCCAGATAATCGGTACGCAGATTGCGCAATGATTTCTCCGCCTGCCCCACGATGTACTGCGTATCCGTAATGTAATGACCAATTTTGTTGTCGGGGTCTGCCGTGGTGGCGATACCGCATTTACTGACCAGTTGCATTTGTTCCCGCAAAGAGGGTTTAAGGCGCAATGCCTCACCGAATGCCGCTTCGCACTGATAGCCGCCATAAATGTCTGCATGATCGGCCGTTGTAATGCCCATCTCAATGTGCTGTTCCATGAACGCCAGAACCTGCTGCGGCGTCATGTTCCATTCCATCAGTCGCCAGTAACCACAAATCAGCGTGGAGAATACCGGCCCTTGCGGAGAAATCGGGGTACGTGCTTGCATTATAAATCCCTTATGTTTTTGATTTTCGACCCACAGAATACACAACGCCTGTGGCGCTGTATTGATGCGATGCGCAAGAATAGTAAAGAAGCGGACCGCCGTCACGACAACGGTAAAAGACAGGTGAAATCAGAACAACTCTGGTTGCTCCGGTGAGGGTTCGTCCGGTTGTTTTCCTGTGCGTTGCTGGCGCAGCAGGCGTTGCTGACATAACCGCAGCACATGGCGTTTTTCTGCGTCAGTCATTTTCATCCAGCCGAAACGCTCCTCGCGGCTGCGCAGACAGCCACGGCAATATCCGCGTTCATCCGCCTGACAAATGCCACGGCATGGACTGGGGATGTCAAAAAATTCGAGTTGCTGAGCCACATGCCCTCCGCAAATAACGGTGAATATTTATTCAAGACGCTTTCCTGCTATCCCGCAAGGTGATTTGCGCCTCAATGTTTCATTCTTCAAATATCTGCAACACAGGCCTGTTACCCTTCCTTTCGCCATTTTCACCTGTCGGAAAATGGCCCTACTGTTTCGCAAGCCTTCACCAAGAAAACAGATGTTTGCCCTCACCTCAGCCGGCACCCGCCGGCTCTTTTTCATTTTTTTCTGTCCGTTAAGTATGGATGCAAAGCTGAAATCAGACTGTGTTTCGCGAAAAAGCACCGTGCGCGTAGTCACAGGCAGGTCAGATGCGATAGAAAGGTGGCATTAAGAAAAGGTCGTCTGACGTGAATATAATCCCTGAACGTCTTACCGATCAGTCCATTAACTTCGGAGTTACTGAAATGACCAAGCTTTTCACCCCTATTGTTGTCGGTAAAAACACGCTACCTAACCGTGTTTTTATGGCTCCGCTTACCCGTCTGCGCAGCATCGAACCCGGTGACATCCCGACACCGCTCATGGGCGAATATTATGCACAGCGCCACAGTTCTGGCCTGATCATTACTGAAGCCACTCAGGTTTCATTCCAGGCGAAAGGGTATGCCGGTGCACCGGGCCTGCACACGCCGGAACAAGTTGCTGCATGGAAAAAAATCGTGGACGGCGTTCATCATAAAGACGGACGCATTGCGGTTCAGCTGTGGCATACCGGACGCATTTCACATAACAGCGTTCAGCCCGACAACCAGACACCCGTTGCGCCTTCCGCCGTCAATCCGAACACCCGCACCAGCTTGCGTGATGAACAGGGGCACGCCATCCGTGTCGATTGTCCGACACCGCGTGCCTTAGCACTCAGCGAAATTCCGGGGATCGTGAACGATTTTCGTCATGCCGCCGCCTGCTCCGCTGAAGCCGGTTTCGATTACATTGAACTGCATGCCGCGCACGGCTATCTGCTGCACCAGTTCATGTCTCCGGCATCAAACCTGCGTGAAGATGAATACGGCGGCAGCATTGAAAACCGTACCCGTCTGACGCTGGAAGTCGTGGATGCCGCCATTGACGCTATCGGCGCTGATCGTGTGGGCATACGTATTTCACCTATGGGACCCTTCAACGGGCTGGATAATGGTGAAGACCAGGAACAGGCTGCGATTTATCTGCTCGATGAACTGAACAAACGCAAACTGGCGTACCTGCATATTTCCGAACCGGACTGGGCGGGCGGCAAACCTTACAGCACAGAATTCCGTGCAGTGATCCGTGCGCACTATCAGGGCGTGATTGTCGGTGCTGGTGCTTACACCGCAGAGAAAGGCGAAGAGCTGATCGAAAAAGGTTATATCGATGCCGTGGCATTTGGCCGCAGCTATATTGCAAACCCTGATCTGGTTGAGCGACTGAAATCTCACGCGCCGCTTAACGAACCCAAACCGGAAACCTTTTATGGCGGCGGTGCTCAGGGTTACACCGATTATCCGACACTGTAATAATTAAAAAAGAGTCATTGACTCCTTGCAGCAGAAGTGGCCCTCCTTCTGCTGTTTTTTTTGGGTCAGTCATTCAACAATCGGTTGCCCTTTTACAGACAAAGTGGCTGCTATCAGTTAGTCTTGACCCGTTAATTCTCATCCTGCAAATAAAGAGGAACCTATGCGTTTACTCCACACCATGCTTCGCGTTGGCGATCTGCAACGTGCTATCAGCTTCTATACCGATGTTTTAGGTATGCGTTTGCTGCGTACCAGCGAAAACACTGAATATAAATATTCTCTGGCTTTCGTCGGTTACACCGAAGAAAGTGAAGGTGCAGTGATCGAACTGACCTATAACTGGGGCGTCGACAGCTACGACATCGGCACCGCTTACGGTCATATCGCATTGGGCGTTGATAACGTTGCGCAAACATGTGATGACATCCGTAATGCGGGTGGGAAAGTGACCCGTGAAGCGGGCCCGGTCAAAGGCGGCTCCACTATTATCGCGTTTGTTGAAGATCCGGACGGTTACAAAATCGAACTGATCGAATCCAGACACGCAGGACAGGGGCTGGGTAATTAAATTTCCCCGACCACCGACTGGGGCGCAATCGCGCCCTTTTTTATTGCCTGATTTTTGCCACAACCCTGCAAGCGGCGGCAAAATTTGTCATAATGCGCGCTGAATTCGATGAAGATAAGAAACTAATGGCCGAGAATAGTGACATTAACGCCCTGAGAGGCCGTTTTCGTGGTTTTTATCCCGTGGTTATCGATGTAGAAACCGCCGGATTTAATGCCAGAACCGATGCGCTGCTGGAAATTGCAGCGATCACGCTGAAGATGGATCAGGACGGCTGGCTGCAAAGCGATGAGACCGTGCATTTCCACGTCGAGCCTTTTGAAGGTGCGATACTGGTGCCGGAAGCGCTGGCATTTAACGGTATCGATCCGACCAATCCGTTACGCGGCGCAGTCAGTGAATATGAAGCCCTGCATGAGATTTTCAAAGTCATCCGCAAAGGAATGAAAGAGCAGAACTGTAACCGTGCGATCATTGTGGCGCACAACGCGAATTTTGATCACAGTTTCCTCATGGCAGCGGCCGAACGTGCCGGGCTGAAACGTAATCCGTTCCACCCTTTTGCTACGTTTGATACTGCCGCGCTAAGCGGGCTGGTACTCGGGCAAACGGTGCTGGCAAAAGCCTGTATCAGTGCGGGTATCGATTTTGACAGCAGCCAGGCACATTCTGCGTTGTATGATACCGAGCGCACGGCCGAGTTGTTCTGCGAACTGGTAAACCGATGGAAACGCCTTGGCGGCTGGCCTCTGGTGCTTTCAGACGAACAAGCCGAAGACGAAACGGCGTCTGAAGAAAATCAGTAATGACGACTTTCCGGCGGACTGAAAACAAAAAAGAGCGACATCATGTCGCTCTTCATATTTTCCGGTCGAAAAGCCGGTGATCTTCCGTAGTATTACTCTTCAGAAGATTTGTATTTCTCAGCAGTTTCTTTGATCAACTGCTGCAGCTCGCCGCGCTGGAACATCTCAACCACGATGTCGCAGCCGCCAACCAGTTCGCCGTCCACCCACAATTGTGGGAACGTTGGCCAGTTAGCAAACTTTGGCATCTCAGCACGGATGTCCGGGTTCTGCAGGATATCCACGTAAGCAAAACGTTCGCCACAGGCAGAAAGCGCCTGAACAGCCTGAGCAGAGAAACCGCAGCTTGGCAGTTTTGGCGAACCTTTCATGTACAGCAGAATCGGGTTTTCAGAAACTTGCTTCTGAATCTTTTCAATAGTTGGAGTAGTCATTTCTTGCTTCCTCAAGCCGGTACAGGCTGTCACGATCATTGCTCTTCACGCGCAGCACAAAGAGACGGTGTACAATCACAATACCTTCTATTGTAACGACGGCAGCCATCAGATAAAAACGCCATTTTTTGTGGGGTCTTTCTCAGTGCTGACAATTTATTTAACCATTTTTAGCGGGTGCGCTCAGGCTCACATATTTAAACATTCATCGGGAATAACATTTCCGGCGTTCATCAATCCGATCAAATTTGCAGAATTCCACTGATTAACTCAAATATTAACATCATGAAAAACGGTCATTTTTTTGACTAAAAATGGCGGTTATTTCGACATAAAAAAAGCTATTAACTTTTTCTCACAATATGATCTAGAATCGAGGCAATTCGTGCTTTTTTGTCGGGTTCTTTTAGGCAATACTCTGACATCCCTGATGTTTAACCTACCACTCATGGTAACGAAGCTATGCGCTTACTGTTCACGCTTTTTGTGCTGCTCTTTACCCAGCTGTTTTTAAATATGGCACATGCGTCGCCACAGACTCGTGTCTCTGCCGATCAGCGTAAAAGTCATGTTAATCAGGCTGCGCCGGAAGAACGACGAAAGCGAAAAACGGTTGCTGCGAAAAACAGTAAAAAAACGAAAACCGCGCCCGTCACAGAACAAAAAACTCAGGATAAGAATTCGAAGAAGAAAGTGAAAAGCACCGAACTGGTTAAACGAAAGACCACGACGGAGAGAAGCGCCAAAACGCGGGCCGAAAGTAAAAAAGAAAAGACACTCAAGACCACGCGGGCCGAGAGCAAAACAGAGAGACATAGCAAAACCCGTGCCCTCGCGAAAAACAGCACGGAAAAGGCCGGTAAAAAAGAAGCCTATGGCCGGCACCGTAAAGGTAAGAAATTCGAAGAAGACAGCAAACCGATTACGCTAAGTGCAACACATAAAAAACGCTATCAGCATGCTCAGCAAACGGCCATGACCAAACTGATGCACCAGGTAGGAAAACCGTATCGCTGGGGCGGAACCTCGCCGAATACCGGTTTTGATTGCAGCGGCTTAGTTTATTATGCTTACAAAGATTTGATCCGTATAAAAATGCCACGTACAGCGAATGAAATGTATCACCTGCGCGATGCCGCTCCGGTCAAACGCGGCGAACTTGAAAGCGGTGATCTGGTGTTCTTCAGAATCAATAACCGCGGCGCGGCAGACCATGTTGGGGTTTACGTTGGCAACGGCAAGTTTATTCAGTCTCCAAGAACGGGCGAAGACATTAAAATTACTTCTCTTGGCGATGATTACTGGCAAGACCACTATGTAGGCGCACGTCGGGTAATGACCCCTAAAACGATCCGATAATAAACAATTCGTTAAGTCTGAAGGTTCGCTAATCAGCCATTGAATAGCATTTAACGAAGCGTTTCTGCAGGGAAGAACATCGGCGGTAACGGTCACTGCGTAACATTGAAAAGGGCGACGCCTGTGACAGGCGTCGCCCTTTTTTATGGCGGATCACTTATTGAATCAGTTCATTATTGCAGTGAAGCTGAAAGCGATAATCATAAGCAAAGCGCATACCGTGGTGATCAACGATAATTTCAGGTTGCTGTCCATCAAACCCCCTTTCGGATCAAATTGTGGCATTTCTTAATACCACACTCATTGTGTGCCAACGCATTTTCTCATAATTAACCTTTAAAATCTTGTGTTGAATGACAATGCGTTCCTGAGAATTTTGCTTCCACTTTCCTGCATTATAAGAGAAAATTGTCGGTTAACACGTCTGTGTGCCGGTCGATTTCACCCGAGAGCATTTCGCGCCTCATTCTGAAGAATCCACCCAATGATTTCACTGCCCTTTGAGAAGCCAGCAGTTAAATCCTCGCAGGCAAACGATTAACATAATGCTAACGTGCTGAAGCACGTGAGTTCAGGAGTCATTGTTTACATGGCAACGATTAAAGATGTCGCAAAGCGCGCTGGCGTTTCCACTACAACCGTGTCGCACGTCATCAATAAAACACGTTTCGTCGCCGAAGAAACCAAAGAAGCGGTTCTCCTTGCAATCAAAGAGTTACATTACTCTCCGAGTGCTGTAGCCCGCAGTCTGAAGGTCAATAACACTAAAACCATCGGCCTGCTGGCCACCTCAAGCGAAGCGCCCTATTTTGCCGAAGTGATTGAAGCCGTGGAAAACAGCTGCTTCTCCAAAGGCTATACGCTGATTTTGTGTAACTCGCATAATAACCTGGAGAAACAACAGGCCTACCTGCAAATGCTGGCGCAAAAACGCGTCGACGGCTTGCTGGTGATGTGCGCGGAATACCCTGATGAATTGCTCAATATGCTCGAAGAGTACCGCTCGATTCCCATGGTGGTCATGGACTGGGGTGAAGCACGCAAGAACTTTACCGACAGCATTATCGATAACGCTTTCGAAGGTGGTTACATGGCCGGTCGTTATCTGATTGAACGCGGTCATCGTGATATTGGCGTGATCCCCGGGCAACTGGCGCGTAATACCGGCGGCGGCCGCTTCCAGGGTTTTGTGAAAGCACTGACTGAAGCCAATATTCCTCTTCGTGACGAATGGGTAGTTCAGGGTGATTTCGAACCAGAGTCTGGCTACCAGGCAATGCATAAGATTCTGATGCAGAAGCATCGTCCGACTGCCGTATTTTGCGGCGGCGATGTGATGGCAATGGGTGCAATTTGTGCCGCAGACGAACTCGGCCTTCGCGTTCCTCAGGATATTTCCGTGATCGGGTACGACAATGTGCGTAACGCCCGTTACTTCTCCCCGGCGCTGACAACCGTGCATCAGCCGAAAGAACGTCTGGGTGAAATGGCCTTTACGATGTTACTGGACAGAATTGTCAGTAAGCGTGAAGAGTCCCAGACCATCGAAGTGCATCCGAAACTGGTCGAGCGCCGTTCAGTCGCCGACGGCCCGTACCGCGATTACCGTCGTTAACAAATAACAAACGCCTGCCTGTGCAGGCGTTTGTTCTAATCGCGCAGCCATTCCTGATTCATGGTGTCTGTATCGCCCATGTATTCCAACAGCCAGCTCAGTGAAGGTGAAGGATTGCTTTGATCCCACGTCAGGCAGCACGGGCTGTCAGGGAATATATTCTCCAGTGCCAGCACCTGTAATTTTCCCTGTTCAATCCACGGCATGACCCGGTGAACCGGCATCATACCCACGCATAAACCCTCAGTCAGGCATTCCAGCGCACAGGTCCAGTCCGGCACGACCAGACGCCGCTGGTTATCGAGCGTCCAGGTATCACGCTTAGGCAATGTCCGGGAAGTATCTTCCAGGCACAATGCCGGATAAGGTCGCAGTTGATCATCGTTCAGCGCACCGGATAGCTGCGCCAGCGGATGTTGCGGGCTGACGACACAATGCCAGTCCATAAATCCCATATCACGAAAACTGAAGCGCCCGCCAACCGGTATCGCGCGCGTAGCGCCGATCGCCACGTCTGCACGCCCGTCGACCAACGCATCCCAGACACCGTTAAACACTTCCGAGTGAATAATGAGTTCGGTATCCGCAAAATGGCGATAAAAATCGAGCACCAGACGCCGTGTCCGTGCGGGTTTGACAATCCGGTCGACCGCCACACGTAATTCGCCGCGCCAGCCGTTCGCCACCTGTTGACACTGCCGGCGGGTGGCTATCATTTTTTTTGTCATAACCCGTGCTTCATCGACAAAAACCTTTCCCGCTGGCGTCAGCACTACGTCACGATGTCGACGTTCAAACAACGGCACGGCCAGCCATTGTTCAAGCTGGCGGACGGTGTAACTGATGGCAGAAGGCACACGGTGTAAGTCCTGCGCAGCTGCACTAAAACTGCCGGTTCTTGCGACAGCATCAACCACTTCGAGAGCGTATTCTGACCACATAATCCAGCCTTCAATTTTTTTGATAGCAGAGTGCAAATATTAACGTTTCACAAGCCTGTTATCAAAGCGTTAAACTCCGCCCCCGGTATGAAATCTGCGTCACATCATCTGCAATAAATAAATTAACGAGACAATAATGAAACCCTCCTTTGGATTTATGCTCTATCTTGCGGGTCTGAGCATGCTGGGCTTTTTAGCCACCGATATGTATCTGCCTGCATTCAGTGCCATGCAAACCAGTCTGATGACCAGCCCCGGGATGATCAGCGCAAGTCTGAGCATTTTTCTCGGTGGATTTGCTGTTGGTCAGTTGCTGTGGGGGCCACTGTCGGACAGAATCGGCCGTAAACCGGTATTGCTTCTTGGTCTGATACTTTTTGCGTTCGGCTGTCTGGGTGTTATCTGGGTTGAGAATGTACGCGCTCTTCTGGCCCTGCGTTTCTTACAGGCCATAGGCGTGTGTGCTGCCGCAGTCACCTGGCAGGCTATCGTTGTTGACCGTTTTTCTGCCGATGTGGCAAAAAAAACTTTTGCCAGCATTATGCCGTTAGTGGCGCTTTCTCCGGCTCTTGCACCGTTGCTGGGTGCCTGGGTGCTCAATCATTTTGACTGGGAAGCTATTTTTGCCCTGCTGACCGTCGTTGCCATCGCTTTAGTGCTGACGACGCTGACTCTGCATGAAAACAAACCGGCAAAAGACGCAAAGGCAGATAAAACCGGCTTTACGACTTTATTGAAATCGCCTGTTTACAGCGGGAATGTCATGATTTATGCCGCCTGTTCAGCGGGTTTCTTTGCGTGGCTGACGGGCTCACCGTTTATCCTGAGCGATATGGGCTATTCACCCGGTGCCATCGGGCTGAGCTATGTTCCACAGACTATCGCTTTCCTGCTCGGTGGTTTTGGTTGCCGTGTTCTGATCAACAGGCTGGACGGCAATAAAATTCTGCCATGGTTACTGACTGGTTACGGCATCAGTATGGTGGCCTTGTTCTGTGTGGCTATGTTCACAGATGCCGGGCTGACAAGTTTGCTGATCCCTTTCTGTCTGATGGCTTTGGTGAATGGTGCAACCTATCCAATTGTTGTCGCAAATGCATTAATGCCATTTCCTGCTAATACAGGTAAGGCGGCAGCGTTGCAGAATACCTTGCAGCTTGGGCTTTGCTTCCTTGCCAGCATGCTGGTTTCCGCATTTATTGTGCACCCGCTCATGGCGACAGTCACGATCATGCTGTCTACACTATTGTTGGTAGTTTTGGGCCGCTGGCTCTCTTTACAGCATAAAAATGTACGAGACGATGAGCAGCCACCGGAGCAGGAAACTCAGACTCTGCACGCAAATCAACAGTGATAATACCCTAATGTAACAGTCACTTAGCGGGCATTTTCATTGATTACGATTTACTATTGAGAATGCCTGCCAGCGAGCCTATACTCAACAAAACCAAATAAAATAGCATTTTTACAAAACTTTTATTACATACTTAAGCCAGACGCGCGGACGGTGTCACACTTATTTTTTGAATACTTTTCACGGATGATTTTCCTGCCCGTCTTCCGGCGCGCAGGCGTTCTTCTTAATTTCCTCTGTTGGTGTCGAATATCGGGCGAGACGCTAGTCGTCTGTTCTCATAAAGACCTGCAAAAATAGCCTTTGCTTTTCCCGGCAGGTTAATAAGTCAGAAGAGAAAGTGATGGAGAAGCTATGAGTTCATCGTGTATAGAAGACCAAAGCATTCAGGACAATCAATGGTATCGGATCGCCAGTGAGATGCTGGCGATGGCAGATATTCAGGTAAACGGTAATCGTCCTTTCGACCTTAAAGTAAAAAACACTGACTTCTTTAAGCGTGTTTTACAGGAAGGTTCTCTGGGCCTCGGTGAAAGTTACATGGACGGTTGGTGGGAATGCGACCGTCTGGATATCTTTTTCCAGCGTGTTATCCGTGCCGGTTTGGAAAATAAACTGCCCCACCATTTCAAAGATACTTTACGTGTCGCCGCAGCACGCCTGACTAATTTGCAATCGCGCAAACGGGCGTGGATTGTCGGCAAAGAGCATTATGATCTGGGCAACGATTTATTTACGCTGATGCTCGACCCCTACATGCAATATTCCTGCGGCTACTGGAAAGAAGCCACTACGCTTGAAGAAGCGCAGGAAGCAAAACTCAAAATGATCTGCGACAAGCTGCAATTAAAACCGGGACAGCGCCTGCTGGATATCGGTTGCGGTTGGGGTGGGTTATCTGAGTACGCCGCCAAAAATTATGGCGTAAGCGTTGTAGGTGTCACGATTTCTGCTGAACAACAAAAACTGGCTCAAAAACGCTGTGAAGGGCTGGATGTCACTATCCTGCTGCAGGATTACCGTGACCTGAATGATCAGTTTGACCGTATTGTTTCTGTCGGGATGTTTGAACATGTGGGTCCGAAAAATTATCAGACCTATTTTAATGTCGCCAAACGCAATATTAAACCTGACGGTATTTTCCTGCTGCACACCATTGGTTCTAACAAAACAGACCTTAATGTCGACCCGTGGATTGATAAATACATCTTTCCCAACGGCTGTCTGCCCTCTGTTCAGCAAATTGCACATAACAGCGAGTCACTGTTTGTGATGGAAGACTGGCACAATATTGGCGCTGATTATGATCGCACACTGATGGCATGGAATGAACGCTTTCAGAAACACTGGCCGGAACTGGCGGAAAAATACGGTGAACGTTTCCACCGTATGTTTACCTACTACCTGAATGCCTGCGCCGGGGCTTTCCGCGCCCGGGATATTCAGTTGTGGCAGGTTGTCTTCAGCCCGGAAGGCGTTGATGGAGGTATCCGCGTACCACGCTGATGATCTTCGGTTTGCCAATAAAAAAAACCGGACATTTATCGTCCGGTTTTTTATGCACGCCATTTTTTATTCGAATAAAAAGCCTGAGATGCTATTGCGCTTTATCGATCATCGCCTGCGCCGTGGCGATAGCCGCTTCACGGCTGGCTAATACACGTTCTACCGTATCGACAATCGCCTGGGTTTGCGGGTCGATTTCGATATTAATTTTGTCACCCAGACGTTTTGTGCCCAACGTCGTGCGTTGCAATGTTTCCGGAATTAAATGCACACAAAAACGGGTGCGGGTCACTTCACCGATAGTGAGACTAATACCGTCAATACCGATATAACCTTTATGTAATACATATTTCATCAAATCTTCATGCGGCATGCGAAACCAGATCTGACGGTTATTTTCTGAGGTCAGGATTTTTGCCACTTCTGCCGTGCAAATAATATGACCAGACATTAAATGCCCGCCAATTTCATCATTAAATCGCGCTGCACGTTCCAGATTAACCGGATCACCCTCTTTCAGTTCACCGAGATTCGTCAGACGCAAGGTTTCTTTCATCAGGTCAAAACTGACCAGATCACCGTTAACCTCAGTGACGGTCAGGCAGCAACCATTGTGTGCCACCGATGCGCCAAGCTGCAGGTTATCCAGCATATTTTCAGGTAAACGAACCACATGGGTACGGAAGTTAGGTTTCTCGTCGATCGATACGACCGTGCCGGTTCCCTGTACAATTCCGGTAAACATAGCCTTTTCCTCAATGTTTAAAACTGCTGTATTAAAACGTCACTCCGGTCAGTTTGCCGCAGAATTAATTGAAAGCCAATTCTCTGCGATAAGAAATAGCACCGTCTGCTTCAATTTCATTATTTAACTGACCATTAACAGCTTTGTTTGCTTAAAAATACCGACAATGTACAATCTTCGGACTATTTCCCTCTGTTCCATGCCATCTGTCATGGCATTTTTTATTCAATATAATCAAATAAAAAGGTGTATCTGTGCAGAAGTACCTTGCAGAAGCGCGGGTTCTGTTAGCGCTTGCCATCCCGGTCATCCTTGCGCAAATTGCGCAGACATCCATGGGCGTAGTGGACACAATAATGGCGGGTTCGGTCAGTGCCACGGACATGGCTGCCGTGGCTGTCGGCACCTCAATCTGGTTGCCGGCGATTTTATTCGGACACGGTTTACTGTTGTCACTGACCCCCACTGTCGCGCATTTAAATGGTGCCGGGCGTCGCGATAAAATTGGTCATCAGGTTCAGCAAGGGTTCTGGCTGGCTTCGGGTGTTTCGGTGCTGATCATCGCGGTGCTGTATCAGTGCGACCATATTCTTAGCCTGATGCATAACATTGATCCTGAGCTGAAAGCAAAAGCCGTCGGCTACCTGCATGCCATTATGTGGGGCGCGCCGGGCTATTTATTTTTCCAGGTGCTGCGTGACCAGTGTGAAGGTTTGTCAAAAACCAAACCAGGCATGGTATTCGGCTTTATCGGCCTGCTGGTCAATATTCCCGTTAATTACATTTTTATATACGGGAAGTTCGGCGCCCCCGCACTCGGGGGTGTCGGTTGTGGTGTCGCGACGGGCACAGTGTATTGGGTCATGTTCTTCATGATGCGGATTTATGTCCGCCGCAATCGTGCACTGCGTGACACTCAGCCACATTCACGGTTTGCGAAACCCGACTGGCCGACACTACGTCGCCTTATCCAGCTGGGTATGCCTATCGCACTGGCATTATTTTTCGAAGTGACACTGTTTGCGATCGTTGCCCTGCTGGTCTCCCCGTTGGGGATTGTTGCCGTGGCCAGTCACCAGATTGCGCTGAACGTCGGTTCGCTTATGTTCGTTATACCGCTGTCTTTAGGTGTTGCAGCCACTATTCGCGTAGGGTCCCGTTTAGGTGAATCTTCGGTTGAAGGCGCAAAGGTTGCAGCCTATACCAGTATCGGAACGGGGATAATGATGGCCTGCTGCACAAGCGTGACGGCCATCATTTTTCGCGAGCATATCGCCTCACTTTATAATGACAGCCCGGAAGTCGTCACGCTGGCTTCCCATCTGCTGATCTTTGCTGCGTTGTTTCAGATTTCAGATGCGATTCAGGTTATCGGCAGTGGCATTTTGCGGGGCTATAAAGATACACGTTCGATCTTCTACATTACGTTCGTCGCTTACTGGGTGCTGGGTCTGCCGGTAGGGTACACTCTCGGACTGACGGATATTCTGGTTCCACGAATGGGGCCAAGCGGTTTCTGGTGCGGGTTTATTTTGGGGCTGACTTTTGCCGCGCTGATGATGACATTGCGGATGCGCTGGTTACAAAAACAACCCTCTTATACTATTTTGCAAAAAGCGGGCCGTTAATCCCGCGGCTTTTCCGTGCGCTGTGCATAGGTGTACCGGCGCACGGATTTTTCAGCCTTTGTGCTGGCTGTTATGTCTAAAAAAACAACGCAATGCACATAAGGTCGGCAGTCACACACATTATGACAGGAAAATGTCTTTTTTCCCTTGCCAGTACTCAGAGAGGTCGTTAATATTCGTCCCCGTCGCCAACACTGGCTGACGAAAAAGAAAAACGATGCGTCCGTAGCTCAGTTGGTTAGAGCACCACCTTGACATGGTGGGGGTCGGTGGTTCGAGTCCACTCGGACGCACCATCTTTCTTAGCAAGACCATTGCATATTGTGCGTCCGTAGCTCAGTTGGTTAGAGCACCACCTTGACATGGTGGGGGTCGGTGGTTCGAGTCCACTCGGACGCACCAAAGCAATCTTCTGAACCTTCCCTTCTGCCGTAAACTCCCTGAACAATCTGAAATCACTTCTGACAACACTTTAGATTCGTGCGTGAATTTATGTTAAGTCATCCGTTTGTATTATTTAAGATTATTTCCTGTCTGTTCCTTTTTTTGCAATAGCGTGAACAAACCGTTATCTCTTCCGCTTTCCACCCTGCCCGCATTGGATAATTTCAAAACAACGTTCCGAAATCTGCCCTAAGCTTGCGCCGCATCACGTTTTTTATTTGGTTTCCCACCCGGTTCCCCTCTATAATACGCATCGTCTCTTCGATTGAATGGTTTCAGCCCCTTGATCTGTCGATATCGCAATTACAAAAGCGTGATCACTCCGGTAGCGATGATAAATCGCACAAATCGCTATGCTTTGGCTGAACTTACTACACCATTCCTTTCACAGTCTTCTACGCTTAGTAATGATTTGATTCAACCAGGCAAGACCTCAATTCCGCGCGGGCAGCACCGCTGTCAGGCAAACGCTTTTCCAATCCATCACAACTTGTAGATAAAATCGTCATGAAAAAGACCAAAATTGTTTGTACCATCGGTCCGAAAACCGAATCCGAAGAAATGCTGACCAAACTGCTTGATGCAGGCATGAACGTAATGCGTCTGAACTTCTCTCACGGTGATTATGAAGAGCACGGCCAGCGCATTCAAAATATCCGCAACGTGATGGTGAAGACCGGTCACAAAGCGGCCATTTTGCTGGACACTAAAGGTCCGGAAATCCGCACCATGAAACTGGAAGGCGGCAAAGATGCTTCCCTGGTTGCGGGTCAGACTTATACTTTCACCACCGATCAAAGCGTTATCGGTAACACCGAACGCGTAGCGGTTACTTATCAGGGCTTTGCTGCTGACCTGAAAATCGGTAACACCATTCTGGTCGATGACGGCCTGATTGGTATGGAAGTGACAAATGTCACCGAAACCGAAGTGACCTGTAAGGTACTGAACAACGGCGATCTGGGTGAGAACAAAGGTGTCAACCTGCCAGGTGTTTCTATCGCACTGCCAGCGCTGGCTGAAAAAGATAAACGTGATCTGATCTTCGGCTGTGAGCAAGGCGTTGACTTTGTCGCGGCTTCTTTCATCCGTAAACGTTCTGACGTTCTGGAGATTCGTGAGCACCTGAAAGCACACGGTGGCGAACACATCCAGATCATCTCCAAAATCGAAAACCAGGAAGGTCTGAACAACTTCGACGAAATTCTCGAAGCCTCAGACGGCATCATGGTTGCACGTGGTGACCTGGGCGTTGAAATCCCGGTTGAAGAAGTGATCTTCGCGCAGAAGATGATGATTGAGAAATGTAACCGTGCACGCAAAGTGGTTATCACCGCAACGCAAATGCTCGATTCCATGATCAAAAACCCACGCCCTACCCGTGCAGAAGCTGGCGACGTAGCGAACGCCATCATTGACGGCACCGACGCAGTGATGCTGTCTGGCGAAAGTGCGAAAGGTAAATACCCGCTGGAAGCTGTCACTATCATGGCAACCATCTGTGACCGTACTGACCGCGTGATGCAGAGTCGCATTGATGGCCAGAATGACAACCGTAAGCTGCGTATCACAGAAGCTGTATGCCGTGGTGCTGTTGAAACTGCTGAGAAACTGGACGCGCCATTGATCGTCGTTGCCACCAGCGGCGGTAAATCAGCAAAAGCCGTGCGTAAATACTTCCCGCATGCGACTATCCTTGCCCTGACCACTAACGAAATCACTGCACGTCAGCTTATCCTGACCAAAGGCGTTGTGACTCAGCTGGTCAAAGAGATTGCTTCCACTGACGACTTCTACCGTATCGGTAAAGAAGCGGCTATCGAAAGCGGTCTGGCACAGAAAGGTGATATCGTAGTGATGGTTTCTGGCGCCCTGGTTCAGAGCGGCACAACCAATACTTCATCGGTGCATGTTGTTTAATTAAAAACGTGACCACGAGCATTAATAAACGCCACGAAATGTGGCGTTTATTTATTCAAAAAGTATCTTCTTTCATAAAAAGTGCTAAATGCAGTAGCAGCAAAATTGGGATAAGTCCCATGGAATACGGCTGTTTTCGCTGCAATTTTTAACTTTTTCGTAAAAAAAGATGTTTCTTTGAGCGAACGATCAAAATATAGCGTTAACCGGCAAAAAATTATTCTCATTAGAAAATAGTTTGTGTAATACTTGTAACGCTACATGGAGATTAACTTAATCTAGAGGGTTTTATAATGAATCGCACTAAACTGGTACTGGGCGCTGTAATCCTGGCTTCAACTATGCTGGCTGGTTGTTCAAGCAATGCTAAAATCGACCAACTGTCTTCAGACGTTTCTACTCTGAACTCTAAAGTTGACCAACTGAGCAACGACGTGAACGCAATCCGTTCTGACGTTCAAGCAGCTAAAGACGATGCAGCTCGCGCTAACCAACGTCTGGACAACCAAGCTCACGCTTACAAGAAGTAATATTTACTTCTCTAGTTCAATGGCGCACTCAGTGCGCCATTTTTTTTATCTGCTATTTGTGCTTTTCTCCTCCCCTGACGACTTTAAATCATCATCAAACCTCCCCTTTAAAACGCGCTCTATCGCTCAGGTGAATGTCAGACACAAAAAAGGGACCCTACAGGCCCCTGGAGTTTAAATCGTTTCTGCTGTGGTTCTGCGAACGTTTACTGGGTGCTGGCTGTATTAACCGCCGGTTCGCCCGAATTCGCCATTTGTGGCGGGTTGACAGCAGGTGGTGTGTTTCCTGCTTTAGCGCCGACACTGACCACAACCGGCATACCAGAACGCCGTGTAATCGCTTCTTTTACCATCGCGGCGTTGGTGTCATCGTGTTTAATGAATTTCTTCATTGCAGCGGTCAGTGGGATCGGTTTGGTTTGCGGATCATCTTTCTCTGTGTGAGACAACGGCTGATGTACCTCGATATAACGTTTACCATCCGGTTCGACATCAAACTTGATAGGCTGATTCACAATTTGTACACGCGTCCCTTTTGGCACCGAGTTAAACAGCGCTTCGATATCGTCTGGACGCAGACGGATACAACCGGAACTCACACGCATACCAATGCCGAAATTCGCATTGGTCCCGTGGATCAGATACTGTCCTGAGCCTGCCGACAGACGCATTGCAAACAAGCCCATCGGATTATCCGGCCCGGCCGGCACCATCCCCGGTAATGTAATCCCCTCTTTCAGATAGGCTTTACGAATATTGGCGGTGGGCGTCCAGGTAGGATTCGGGATCTTCTGGCTGACAGAGGTCACCATCTCCGGTGTGTTACGCCCTAACTGGCCGATACCGATCGGATAAACAATGACTTTATTCTCGCCCTTCGGATAGTAGTAAAGGCGCAGCTCCGCCAGGTTGACGACAATCCCTTCACGTTTGGTATCCGGTAACAGCATTTGCGATGGGATAGTCAGCACGGTGCCCGCTTTGGGCAAATAAGGGTCTGTTCCCGGATTCGCTTCCAGCATCGCGATCAGCCCAATTTGGTATTTGGCCGCCACATCTTCCAGCGGTTTACCGTCGTTGGGCACCACATATGTCGTATTTTCACCAATCAGGCGGCTATTATCCGGCGGCAGTGGATATTCTGCCGCACTTGCGGTCATGGAATGCGTTGCTACCAGTGTGCCAACTAACATTGCCAGAAGGGGTAATGCGCGTCTCATACTCAGTCCTTTTTCGGCCTGCACTCAGCGAATCTGAGGCAAGGCAATGATCTTGTCAGGTAATAGTAGCAGCGCAGAATTTCATGGCAATCAAACCACTGTAAATCAGAAAGTTACCTTACAGAAGTCAGGATAAAACCCAGAAGGATAGTGAATTGAAAAATCAGGAGTAAAAGGAAATAAACGGGGGGAAATAAGCGTTCTGCCTTGCTCATTAGCAGACAATTCCTAATGAGCAAGACAATGCAGCAGCACCAGTATTAAGAGAGCTCTGCTGCTTTAGCGCGGATAGAGCGAATCATCGCTTCCAGCCCTTGTGAGCGTGAAGGCGTCAGATGCTGACTCAGTTCAAGCTCAGTGAAAAAAGGACGTACATCCAGTTCCACCACATCGCGAGGCGTCAGGCCCTGATACAGGCTAAAGACAATCGCGACCAGGCCTTTAACAATGGCTGCATCACTGTCACCTTCGAAAGTCAGTGCCCCCTTCTCATCGGTACGCATGACAATCCATACCTGGCTCTGACAACCGGAAATCAGGTTTTGGTCCTGACGGTGCTCTTCCGCTAAGGCGGGTAACTGGCCACCCAGCTCAATCACGTACAGATATTTTTCTTCCCAATTCGGGCATCGGGAAAAATTTCTGACTAACTTGTTTTTATCTGGCAAAGCCATAAAGACATCCTGATCTGGGCTGTCAGGATTAACCCAACAACCGGTGAATACGTTGCAGCCCCGCGACCAAACGGTCGACTTCTTCACGGGTATTGTACATCGCGAGTGACGCACGGCACATAGCCGGAACACCGTAGAAGGACATTAATGGCATCGCACAATGGTGACCGGTGCGGATGGCAATACCGTATTGATCAAGGAAGCTGCCGACGTCGTACGCATGGTGTTTACCCAGATTAAACGCGATAACGCCTGCACGGGTAGCCGGGCCGTAAATCTGAATATCTGGCACCTGTGCCATCGCATTGAGCGCATAGCTCATCAGGTCCTGTTCATAAGCATGGATATTTTCCAGCCCCAGAGCAGTGACGTATTCCATTGCCGCACCCAGTCCCATAATACCGCCGGTATTGGGTGTGCCGGCTTCAAAGCGCCATGGAGCTGCCGTGAATGTGGTGCCTTCTGTCAGGCTGACATGCTTGATCATCGAGCCGCCACCTTCCCACGGCGGCATTTGATCCAGCAGGGCTTTGCGCCCGTACAGGATACCAATACCGGTCGGGCCGTAGAGTTTATGTCCTGACCAGACATAGAAATCACAGCCCAGCGCCTGCACATCAACCGCCTGATGCATGACCGCCTGCGCACCATCGACCAGAACGGTCAGGCCGGCAGCTTTAGCCTGCGGAATGATTTTTTCGATCGGGTTAACCGTGCCTAATACATTGGAAACATGCGCTAACGTCAGCAGTTTTGTGCGTGGCGTGATCAGTGATTCAAGCTGTGATAAATCCAGCTCACCTTCCGGTGTCAGGTGCCAGACATCAATATGAAGCTCACGTTCTTTCGCCAGCATCTGCCATGGCACGATGTTCGCGTGGTGTTCCATTTCAGTCAGAATGATGTGGTCGCCGGCGTGTAAAAACTCACGCCCCCAGGTATTGGCGACCAGGTTAATGGCTTCCGTGGAACCTTTGACGAAGACAATTTCTTCCGCCGATGCGGCATTCATGAAACGGGCGGCCTGAGTGCGGACGTTTTCCATCTGCTCCGTCGCTTCCGCGCTCATGGTATGAATGCCACGGTGAACCGCAGCATAACCTTGCTCGAAGAAAGCCATTTCACGTTGAATGACCTGATGCGGTTTCTGTGCGCTGGCCGCGCTGTCAAGGTAGGCCAGCGGCTGGCCGTTAACTTCACGGCTCAGCACAGGGAAATCGCTACGTACTTTTTCCAGTGGAAAACTCATTACTTACCTCGATTTAGTCTGCCTGCAATACGGGCAATGACGACTTCACGCAGGGTTTCATTCTCAATGGCTTCCGTCAGTTCAGCGGCAAAAGCAAAGATGATCATTTGCTGAGCATCCTGCCCGCTAATCCCACGGGTACGCAGATAGAAAAGCTGTTCGTCATCAATACGACCCACTGTCGCACCGTGGCTGCACTTCACGTCATCGGCATAAATTTCCAGCTGAGGTTTGGTATCAACTTCAGTGTGTTTGCCCAGCAACAAGTTGTTGTTGGTCATTTTGCCGTCCGTTTTCAGTGCGTGCTGAGCCACTTTGATCATGCCGTTAAAAATCGCTTTAGCACGATCGTTGACGATCACTTTATGCAACTGGTTGCTGTTGCAATAACCTTTGTTGTGTTCGAGATATGTGCGTGTATCGGCAATTTCAGAATCAACCGGCAGAACCAGACTGTTGATATCCAGATTGCTGTTTTCGCCGTTCAGCTGCGCACTGGTATTATTACGGGTCAGACCCGCGCCCAGCAGGAAGCTGTGGCTGGAAACACGGGCATCGCGCCCGATGACCAGATCATTATGCGAAAAGTGGAAACTGGCCTGGCTTTCAAATGCCAGTTTGTAATGCGTGAAATCTGCATTATCGCCCACATTTACCGTCATACGTGCACCGGTGAAATGTCCCTGCTCATTCAGACTCAGGTAATGTTCAATCACTTCAGCATTCGCGCCATTTTCAATCGCCAGATGATAACGATGATGAACGGTATTCATTTCGCGTGACTGCTCACGACCACTGCTCAGATGCAGCAGATACAACGGCTTATCAGCCTGCTTGCCCACAGGCAAACGCACGGAGAAAGAATCCTGCGCCAGGCTTTCAGTCAGATGTAAAAACACCTCTGACTGAATCGGATCCGGTAATGTTTGTTGCCCGGACGCGTTCAGTTTTTCGATTTCAAACGCACCGGTATCACTGTCGCTGAGGCTCGCATCGAAACGACCATCCACGAAAACCAGGCGGTAACAATCCAGCGGCAACGCCAGAGATTTGATTTTCTCAACCGTCAGCGCCTGCTGCTGAGGAGCGAAGAATTGATTACCCAGCAGTGAGGAAACCGGCGTGTATTTCCAGTCTTCCAGTTTTGCGTGCGGAAAACCAAGGCGCAACACCTGTTGCCAATGGGCATGCGCGTGGGGCGACTGCTCTCCCCCGCGGCTTTCAAAAAGGCGGTAAAGTTGCTGCATGGCGTGCGAACTGCCCGCCGCAGGGACATTACTCTTCGTCGGTAAGCCAGCCATAACCTTGCTCCTCTAACTGTTTAACCAAGGTGAAATCGCCGGATTTAACAATGCGGCCCTGATACAAAACGTGCACGTAGTCAGGCTTGATGTAGTCGAGGATACGCTGGTAGTGGGTGACAATAACGAATGAACGCTTGCCGTCACGCAGTGTGTTAACACCATCAGAAACAATCTTCAGCGCATCAATGTCCAGACCGGAGTCAGTTTCATCAAGGATGCACAGGTTTGGCTCAAGCGCCGCCATTTGCAGAATATCGTTACGCTTTTTCTCACCACCGGAGAAACCTACATTCACTGAACGGGTCAGCAAATCGGCAGGCATCTTCAGCATCGCAATTTTTTCTTCGATGAAATCTGCAAAGTCAAAGCGATCCATCGGTTCCTGGCCGCGATATTTACGCACCGCGTTCACTGCAGTTTGCAGGAAGAAATGGTTGGTTACGCCCGGGATTTCTACCGGATACTGGAAAGCCATAAACACACCTTCACCCGCGCGGTCTTCCGGGGCGAGTTCCAGCAAATCTTTACCGTTGAAGATCACGGAACCGTCAGTCACTTCGTAATCTTCACGGCCAGCCAGTGTCGCGGAGAGCGTACTTTTGCCTGAGCCGTTCGGCCCCATAATGGCGTGTACTTCACCCGGTTTAATCTCCAGATCAAGTCCTTTCAGAATTTCCTTTTCTTCGACACGGACCTTCAAATTCTTAATGCTTAACATACGTATCCTTGAGTTTGCGCCTGCGCGCCTTAATTCTGTTTATGCTGTGACTTTAATGAACTCAAACCTGTGCGTCGTGCATCTCACACCCTGCTGCGACGTCAGGAGAGCGTACGGCGAATTAACCGACGCTGTGTTCAAGGCTGATCGCCAGCAGTTTCTGTGCTTCGACAGCAAACTCCAGCGGCAGCTCAGAAAAGACATCTTTACAGAAACCATTTACTATCATGGAAATAGCATCATCTTCGCTGATACCACGTTGCAGACAGTAAAACAGCTGGTCATCGCCGATTTTTGACGTCGTGGCTTCATGTTCCAGCTGAGCCGTATTATTGCGCACTTCAACATACGGGAACGTATGCGCGGCACTGTCGGCACCAATCAGCATGGAATCGCACTGCGTAAAGTTGCGGGCGTTTTCTGCACTTGGCAGGATCTTCACCAGACCGCGGTAGCTGTTCTGGCTGTGACCGGCGGAAATACCTTTGGAGATAATGGTCGACTTGGTATTTTTACCAATGTGGATCATTTTGGTACCGGTATCCGCCTGCTGTTTACCGCTGGTCAGCGCAACCGAGAAAAATTCACCAATTGAGTTATCCCCTTTGAGAATAACGCTCGGGTATTTCCAGGTGATGGCTGAGCCGGTTTCAGACTGGGTCCAGGACATCTTCGAGCCTGCGCCTTCGCACAATGCACGTTTAGTCACGAAGTTTAAAATACCGCCGCTGCTGTCTTTGCTACCGGAGAACCAGTTCTGCACCGTGGAATATTTCACTTCCGCGTCTTTGTGCAGGATCACTTCAACCACCGCAGCATGGAGCTGATAGGTGTCACGCACCGGTGCGGAACAGCCTTCGATGTAACTGACATAACTGCCTTCATCAGCAATCAGGATCGTACGTTCAAACTGACCGGTTTTCGCGGCATTTATGCGGAAGTAGGTCGACAACTCCATCGGGCAGCGCACACCTTTTGGCACATAAACAAACGTACCATCAGAAGCTACAGCCGCATTCAGTGCCGCAAAGAAGTTATCCTGAGCGGGAACAACGGTACCGAGGTATTTACGCACCAGATCAGGATATTCATGAATAGCTTCACCGAATGAGCAGAAAATGACGCCCGATTCAGCCAGCTTTTCGCGATACGTTGTGGAGACAGAAACGGAGTCAAAAATCGCATCGACAGCGACTTCTTTACCTTCACGAACCGGAACGCCCAGCTGTTCGAAAGCCTTTTCAACTTCGCTGGTCAGATAATTGTTTGCTTCGCCCGCAGGAACCCCCAGGGATTCGCCGCCAGATTGCTGCGTCGCCCCCGGTTGTGAGCCACAGCTATCATCGCAGCTGCCACAGGATGGCGCGGAATAGTAGCTGTAATCCTGGTAATCCAGAGGCGTATAGTACGCCTTCAGCCAGTGTGGCTCTTCCATTTTCAACCAGGCATGATAAGCCTGCAGACGGAACTCCAGCATCCACTCAGGCTCGTTGCGCTTTGCGGAAATCGCACGCACTACATCTTCGTTGATGCCTGATGCTAATTCATCGGTTGCCAGCTGGGTAAAGAACCCTTCCTTGTAATTCGTCCCCTCGCCGACCCAAGACTGCACATCATCTGGAATTTCTACGTTGCTTCGTGACATGTTGGTTACATCGCTTTGTTTACAATAATCTTAGAAACTGAAAGTTTTAAACGCCGAAACTTTCACCACACCCGCAGGCATGCTGAGCTTTAGGATTATTGAATTTAAATATCTGATTGAGTCCTTCGCGGACAAAATCCACCTCGGTTCCGTCGATGAAAGGCATGGCCTTCAGCGGAACAAACAGCAAAGCGCCGTCATGTTCAAACACCAGGTCATCGCTGGCCGGTTGTTTGGTTAAATCCAGAACGTAGCCAAAGCCGGCACACCCCGACTGTTTCACGGAGAGCTGAAGACCTTTAACTTCGGGATCCTGTGCCACCAGAGTATTAATCTGTTTCGCTGCAGAATCAGTCAGGCTAACACCTTGCCATACGTTGTCGTCTAAAGAGAAAGAGCCGACAGTTTCAGTTTGCATCTGTCTTACCTCATAATTTTACGGTCATAGACAAGACCTATTGTCTCTATTCTAGTGATAACGTTAATCACTTCAACCTCTTGTTTTAAGAGGGTATAGCGATGACACACGAGGAAAGACACTCAATGTGCGTCGTCTTTACATCCGGCCGCTGGCGGGTCTTGAACACCGCAACCATCAACTGATTGAATAAGTTGTCAATTTTTTGTTAAAAATTAAAATAAACCTTATAAAAGGTAAGGTTTAATAGCTTTCAATGTATCTATTATAAAACATTCATCGGAAATGCCTATTTATGAATTAGCCATATCCGAAGAATTAAAGCTCTTTTTGCTTACTGCCTTAAGCCCCACAAAAATAAAAAAAGCGCATGAAAACGTTGATCCGGCGATTTTTTGCCAATATGATGTTTATTATTTGATAATGATTATCATTCAGATAACCCGGAATATTGAGAATGACTCAATCGGTAAATGCGTGGTTGCAAGGCAAGATCGACGAATATAAATCAAGTGTCCGCGATGCCACCGTGGATTTTTATATGGCAGATGCTGCCTTACGACGCCCGGATGCGCATCTTTGTCAGCTCAAACGCTTCAACAGCCTTTGCCTCGATATGGCCAATCTGTGCCTGCAGAACGGAGATGATCACAGTTATCTTCATGCATTATGCAAATTGCATAACCGCCTGATCCTGGAAATCAACAGCGTGGTACGTTGTGAACTCTTCCGTGTTCAGAGTTACCATTTTGCGCGGCACACGTTAAAACTCATTTGTCAGTATTATGCCATGATGGGCATCTGGGAAAAAGCAACGGCATTTCAAACTGACTTCGCCAAACGTGTTCCTTTTCAGCTTTAATTTATTTTCAATAAGTTAGCCAGTTTTGTTCAGCCCAATAAAAAAGCAGATACATTCATCATGCATCCGCTTGTTACGTGTCTGACTCCGTGATCAGGATTGATTAATAACGCGTATCAATGATCGATCACCATGGTCGTCAGCCGCGATACACAGCACAGATTCCCTTTCTGATCAAAAATCTCAATCTGCCAGACCTGGCTGCGGCGACCGGTGCGCAATGCGCGGCAGACACCGCGCACGTGTCCTTCCCTTGCAGACTGCATATGGCTGGCATTAATTTCCACTCCCACCACGGTTTGATTCCCTTCACAGCATAAATAACCTGCCATCGACCCCATGGTTTCCGCCAGAACAACGGATGCGCCGCCGTGCAGCAAGCCAAATGGCTGGGTAGTGCGTGCATCTACCGGCATGGTTGCTTCAAGGAAATCCTCACCCAGTTGCGTGAACTCAATCCCCACATGCCCCACCATACATCCCTGACTGCGCTGATTCAGGGTTTCCAGCGTGGTACTCCGTTTCCAGAATGACATAATGCTTCCTTATGGTTAGGGAATGATTTCCAGCAAGGCCTGTAAAGGATGGCGAACACCGTTGCCTTCGATGCGTTTTACCTGGCTGCGACAGGAATAGCCGGTTGCCAGACAGCGCTGGCGCGGTAAGCGTTGCAAAGCGGTGTGCCAGGAAAGCTCATAAATCCCCAGAGAGTTTTCAAGATTTTTAGTTTCATGGCCATACGTCCCTGCCATTCCACAGCACCCGACACTGACGTTTTCCAGCTTCGCACCGTAGCGGGCAAAGATATCGCCCCACTGTTTGCTACTGTTTGGCAGGGCAGTGCTTTCCGTACAATGTCCGAACAGATACCAGGCCTCGCCACTTTGCTGTTGCGCCGGACGCTCCGCCAGCCAGGTATCCAGCCATTCATGCACGAGTTGCACCTGGAAGGATCCGCGCGTGTCCCCGAGAATTTCTTTATATTCATCGCGGTAACACAGTACCAGCGCAGGATCAACCCCCACCATCGGCATTCCCAACTGTGATACACGGTTAAGGAGCAGGGACGTTTTCTTCGCTGTTTTGGCAAAACGGGTCAGGAAACCTTTTATATGCTGCGCTTTGCCGTTAGGTGAAAAAGGCAGCAGAACGGGTTTAAGGCCCAGTTTTTCAATCAGACGGATAAAATCAGCAACGACCTGTGCGTCGTAAAAACTGGTAAAGGGATCCTGGACTACCAGCACGTATTCACCCCGTTGTGCCGGAGGAATGGCCTCCAGTTGTTCAAGTGTCATCTTACTGGCACGATGCCCTGATAACTGCTCACGAAGGGTCGGAGAAGACAGTAAAGGCAAATCCACCATGCCGATGCTTTTCCGGCTCATCTCCCGTAACCAGGGCTGCCTGAGGAAAAAATTGAACACCTTAGGGGCTTTGGCCATCAGAGGAGCGTAGCTTTCAACGCCTGCGACAAAATGATCGCGGGCCGGGCGCAGGTAGCGGGTGTGGTAAAGCTGCAGGAAACGCGAGCGGAAGCCCGGCACATCAATTTTTATCGGGCACTGTGTCGAGCAGGCTTTACAGGCCAGGCAACCGGACATCGCCTCTTTCACTTCATGGGAGAAATCATATTCCCCTTTATTGGCATGCCAGGTATTACGTGTACGGTCAATCAGGCTGCGCAAGCTCATACCTTTTTCCGGCAACGCATTCTCAAGCGCCAGCGGATCTACACCTTGTTCTGACAATAAACGCAACCATTCACGTACCAGACCCGCGCGACCTTTTGGAGAGTGGATACGGCTGCCCGTGATTTTCATTGACGGGCACATCGGACTTTTCACATCAAAGTTAAAGCACAGGCCGTTACCATTACATTCCATCGCGCCGCGGAATGACTGACGGACTTCCAGCGGAATACGGCGATCGAGGGTTCCGCGTTTTGGCGCATCAACTTTCATCATCGGCTCGTCACACTCAAGCGGTGCACAGATTTTGCCGGGATTGAGGCGGTTATCCGGATCGAATACGGTTTTGATCCGACGCAGTTCATGGAACAGCGCTTCACCAAAGAACGCCGGACTGTATTCCGCACGGAACCCTTTTCCGTGCTCTCCCCAGAGTAACCCCCCGTATTTCGCGGTCAGCGCGACAACTTCATCAGAGATTTGCCTGAGCAATATCTCCTGTTGCGGGTCGCACATGTCCAGCGCCGGACGCACGTGCAATACGCCCGCATCCACGTGCCCGAACATGCCATAACTGAGATGATGACTGTCGAGTAACGCCCGAAATTCAACAATGTAATCCGCCAGATGCTGAGGGGGCACGCAGGTGTCTTCTGCAAACGGCAGGGGTTTAGCCTGCCCTTTTGCATTGCCCAACAGACCGACGGCTTTCTTACGCATATTATAAATACGCTCGATACCGGCCAGATCGGCGCAAATCTGATAACCGATAACACCGCCTTCTTTATCACTTATCAGGCTATCCAGACGTTCGCACAGCGCACTGACCTGGGTTTCAATCAGGTCGGCATCATCTCCGGCAAATTCAACAATATTCAGCCCCTGCATGTCGAAGCCTTCAACGTCCTTGATATAATCACGAACGCTGTGCCAGACAATATCTTCACGTGCCAGATTCAGCACTTTGGAGTCCACAGTTTCAACCGAGAGCGCCTTAGCCTCCACCATAAAAGGAGCATTACGTAGCGCTGAATTAAAGGAGTCGTATTTGATATTGACCAGGCGACGCACTTTGGGGATTGGCGTGATATTCAGGCGTGCTTCGGTGATAAAGGCCAGCGAGCCTTCTGAACCGGTCAGAATACGTGTCAGGTTGAAGGTCTGCAGATCGTCACTCAGTACATGGCGCAGATCGTAGCCTGTGAGGAAGCGGTTAAGTTTCGGGAATTTTTCGATCACCAGCGCACGGTTATCGCGACAACTGTCCAGCACAGTGCGGTAAATCCGCCCGATGACTGAATCCTCTTCGCCCAGCTTATCAGCCAGCGCCGTCGGAATAGCGGTGGTATCCAGCATCTCACCACCGAGCACAATCGCACGAACACCAAGAACGTGATCAGACGTTTTACCGTAAACCAGCGACCCCTGACCGGACGCATCCGTGTTAATCATACCCCCCAGCGTCGCACGGTTACTGGTTGATAACTCGGGTGAAAAGAAAAAGCCGAACGGTCGCAGATAATCATTAAGCTGATCTTTAATTACACCGGCTTCAACCTTGACCCAGCCCTGTTCCAGGTTGATATCAAGGATGCGGTTCATATGACGGGACATATCAACCACAATGCCGCGGTTCAATGACTGCCCGTTGGTACCGGTACCGCCTCCGCGTGGAGTGAAAACGAGCGTTTTAAAACGTTCCTGCCCGGCAAGACGGGCAATCAATGCCACATCTGACGTTGCAATCGGGAATAAGACCGCATCCGGCAGCAACTGATAGACGCTGTTGTCCGTCGCCATCGTCAGTCTGTCGGCATAAGTTGTTGTAACATCACCCGTAAAACCATTGCTTTTTAACGCTTCCAAAAAATCGAGCACCAGCTGGATGACACCCGGTGCCTGAGAAATCTGTGGGATCATTGAATTATGACTCTGTCTTTGTTGTATGCCTGGCGGGCCCGAGGCGTTCTACCGGATCTGCCCGGCAGATCCACCCTATTCTTTACCCGGAATAAAAACTAACATACTTCGTTTTTAAGCGCTCCGTCTGGTTCATCTTTGTTGCAGATGTTTCATGACGCGCCACAAAAAACACTTACAGCAATAACGTCTTGCAACTTATTGTGTGGAGGGCTATCCAAAAGCAGCCGTATGTTCCATGCTTATTTTTAGCATCCTGTTTATGAATAAAGTGTTTGGAGGCACAGGGTTCGTGCCTGACTTCGTTTATCACATTGAGAAACATGAATGAATCTCCCAATTAAACGTTATGACTTACCCCAGATCATGTTCGGGGTGCTGTTTATTGCCCTGATGACAATTGCCAGCATCTGGGTGGTTCAGCCTTTCATTTTGGGCTTCGCCTGGGCTGGTATGGTGGTTATCGCCACCTGGCCGCTGATGATCAAACTACAAAAGGTTCTGTGGGGACGCCGTTTTCTGGCTGTCATCATCATGACACTGCTGTTGATCCTTTTATTCGTTTTGCCTATTGCTTTACTGGTCAGCAGCGCCATTGAAAATGGCGCACCTTTGGTCGCCGTTGCGAGTAATCCTTCCATATTGCACATGCCCGATTTCCACTGGCTGAACTCCATTCCTCTGGTCGGTCATAAACTTTACATCGGCTGGCATGCGCTGATTAATGGTGGCGGGAATGCGCTGATGAGCAAAATGCAGCCTTATGTGGGGCAGACAGCGTCGTGGTTCGTCGTCCAGGCCGGACATCTTGGACGCTTTATCGTGCACTGTTCGCTGATGCTGTTATTCAGCGCCCTTCTTTATAGCCGTGGTGAACAAGTTGCGATGGGGATCCGCCATTTCGCAGTTCGTCTTGCTGCCGAACGCGGTGATGCCGCGGTTATTTTAGCCGGACAAGCCATCCGCGCCGTAGCGCTCGGTGTGGTTGTCACTGCAATTGTACAGTCTGTTCTTGGCGGCATCGGGCTGGCCATCGCGGGTATTCCTTACGCTACCGTGCTGACTGTCGTGATGTTCGTATGTTGTGTCGCACAAATCGGGCCACTGCTGGTATTGATTCCGGCCATCATCTGGCTGTATTGGTCCGGCGATAATACCTGGGGCACCGTCTTGCTGGTATGGAGTTGCGTGGTCGGATCCCTGGATAACGTACTGCGCCCGGTTCTGATCCGCATGGGTGCGGATTTACCCATGCTGCTTATCTTGTCCGGTGTTATTGGTGGCTTATTTGCTTTCGGTATGATTGGCCTGTTTATCGGACCGGTTGTACTGGCCGTCTCCTATCGGTTGATTTCGCTTTGGGTCAATGAGGCCCCGGAACCTGACATGGCACCTGAAGAAGCACTGAAAGCACTGGATGAATAATTTCATTTCACTTTAACGTGCCACAGGCGTTGTCCCCTGTTAATTCAAGCGGGCAGCGCCTTTTCTTTATTTGTGCTTCTTTCCTGAAATGACGCCTACTAAAAACTCCCTTCACATCAATTAGCATGAGAATAATACCTATTAGGAGAATTCTTACAGACTAAATACCTTGGGAAACTTAGTATTATTAACAGTTCGGATTTCAACCCACTGATTTATATACAAGCTTTCCCCTGAGCTGGTATATCCCAAATTGCTGTGTGTAGTCTTTGCCTGTCTGCTATGACGGGCTTTTTTTTTACTTTTTTGCCTTACAATTCTATTTCCCCCCATAGTCCTGCAACATATATTTTTATTCCCGTCATTTACGCTACCCGTAAAAAAAGGCTGCCACCTGTAAGTGACAGCCCTAAATGTCAGGCATTAGGAATTTATTTACTTTCGGCTAACGCCAGCCAGGTTTGTACTACGGTATCCGGATTCAGTGATAAACTGTCGATCCCCTCTTCCATCAGCCACTGTGCGAAATCCTGATGATCTGAAGGCCCCTGTCCACAAATACCGACATATTTCCCCTGCTTCTTAGCGGCTTTGATTGCCATCGACAAAAGGGCTTTAACAGCCTCGTTTCGTTCATCAAAGAGTTCAGAGACAACGCCTGAATCACGATCCAGCCCAAGTGCAAGCTGAGTCATATCGTTGGAGCCGATAGAGAAACCGTCGAAATGTTCAAGGAACTGATCCGCCAGTAAGGCATTGGATGGAATTTCACACATCATAATCACTTTCAGGCCATTTTCGCCCCGTTTCAGCCCCTGACTGGCCAGCTCTTTGACGACAGCTTCAGCCTGCGCCACAGTACGAACAAACGGAATCATCACTTCAACATTCGTCAGCCCCATATCATTACGGACACGCTTCATTGCCTCACATTCCAGTGCGAAACACTCGCGGAAGCTGTCAGAGACATAACGGCCTGCACCACGGAAACCCAGCATCGGATTTTCTTCATGAGGTTCGTATTTTTCGCCGCCCACCAGATTGGCATATTCATTTGATTTAAAATCTGACAAACGCACAATCACCCGTTTCGGCCAGAATGCTGCGCCGAGTGTTGCGATCCCCTCAGTCAGACGTGCCACATAATATTCACGCGGGCTGTCATAGCCCTGAATCATTTTATTGATGGTTTCCTGCAATTGGGCAGGTTGCTGATCAAACTCCAGCAATGCTTTCGGATGCACACCAATCATGCGGTTAATGATAAATTCTAAACGCGCCAGCCCGACACCTTCATTCGGCAGACAGGCAAAGTCGAAGGCGCGATCGGGATTGCCGATATTCATCATGATTTTCAGCGGTAAAGTTGGCAGTTCATCAATAGCAGAACTCTGGACGCTAAAGTCCAGCTCATCCTGATAGACATAACCGGTATCGCCTTCAGAACAGGAAACGGTCACTTTCTGATTTTCTGTCAATTTTTCAGTGGCATCACCACAACCGACTACCGCAGGAATACCCAGTTCACGCGCAATGATAGCGGCGTGACAGGTACGTCCGCCACGGTTGGTGACAATGGCTGACGCCTTTTTCATGATGGGCTCCCAGTCAGGATCCGTCATGTCAGTCACCAGAATATCGCCTGCCTTAACGTGATGCATTTCGCTGATATTATGAATGATTTTTACCGGCCCGGCACCAATACGATGGCCTATAGCGCGGCCTTCTACCAATACTTTGCTGTTACCATTCAACTGATAGCGTTCCATCACCTGACCGTTGGAACGAACAGTCTCCGGACGCGCCTGCACGATATAAAGATTGCCGTTATGACCGTCTTTCGCCCATTCGATATCCATCGGACGGCCATAGTGTTTTTCAATCAATAATGCCTGGCGTGCCAGCGCCTGCACCTCGTCATCCGTCAGGGAGAAACGAGTGCTCTGTTCAGCCGGCACATCTTCAATCTGTACCTGTTTGCCGTGTTCCTGGCTTGGCGCATATATCATGCGAATTTTCTTCGAGCCCATCGTGCGGCGGACAATAGAGGGCTTATTTTTTTCCAGCGTAGGCTTATGTACGTAAAACTCATCAGGGTTAACCGCGCCCTGAACAACCATTTCACCCAGACCATAAGCCGAGGTAATAAAGACGACTTGATCAAAACCAGATTCGGTATCCAGAGTGAACATCACCCCCGCAGAAGCAAGATCAGAACGCACCATACGCTGTACACCGGCAGAAAGCGCCACACCGCGATGATCGTAGCCCTGATGCACACGATAAGAAATGGCACGGTCATTAAATAAGGAAGCATAAACATGCTTCACTGCGGTCAGTACGGCATCGAATCCCTGAACATTAAGGAAGGTTTCCTGTTGCCCGGCAAATGACGCATCAGGCATATCTTCGGCTGTTGCGGAAGAACGAACCGCGAATGACGCATCAGGCTCACCTTCGCATAATTGCTGATAGGCCTCACGGATCGATTTCTCAAGTTCAGGCTGGAACGGTGTCTCAATGATCCACTGGCGGATTTGCGTACCCGCCTGGGTTAATTGCCCGATATCGTCAACATCTGTTTTATCCAGTAATTCATGGATTCGGTGGTTTACACCGCTCTGATCGAGAAAATCATTAAATGCCTGCGACGTCGTTGCAAAGCCATTGGGAACTGAAACACCCAGATCAGACAAGTTGGTGATCATTTCCCCGAGGGATGCGTTCTTGCCCCCGACTTTATCAACGTCCTTCATACCCAGTTGGTTGTACCAGATAACATTGCGTAAATCGGGATCGAGATGAGCCATGAAACAATCCTTTATTATTTATTTACAGTAAAAGTCAGTAGGCGTGCAACACCGGTTGTCCAGCCATTGTCGGCGACGCTTTTTCTGTCATTTAACAACGCTGTCATTTTGAGACTAGCATAATGCTCCATAAGACATGGACAGGTGAATCGATCCAGCAAAACAAACTATTTTTGTTTAGGAAAATTCCAGCGCAGCAAAATGACGCTTATGGGTGGAAACATCATTAACCCTTATGAATCAGCAGGAAGTCTCCATAAGTCCGTCACTAAATCAATGCTAACAGAGCAGCTGAAGTTCTGCTGAAGCAAATCAAAAAGCTGCGATAAGTCGCGGAAAATTTAAAATGCCATTTCATTTATTACAGTCATTTTGCGCACTGTCTCGCAGCAATTAACAGAACATCGCCACGCAGATGAAATAGGCTTTTTATTTCATGCAATTCTGGTTATTACTAAATAAGGGATAATTTGAATATAAATGAAGTGCGATAAATCAGGAGTCGTTTGTGGACAGATGCGTGTTTTACATTTCTGACGGTACTGCCATTACAGCAGAGGTTTTAGGCCACGCTGTACTTTCACAATTTCCGGTCAACGCCACCACCTACTCTCTTCCCTTTGTTGAAAGTGAAGAGCGTGCCAAAGCAGTCTGCCGGCAAATCAATGACATTTTTGAAAAAACCGGCGCCCGTCCGCTGGTATTTTATTCTATTATTTCACCTCTCATCCGCGACATTATTCAAGGTAGTGAAGGTTTCTGTCAGGACATTGTCCAGTCGCTGGTCGCCCCTTTACAGAATGAGCTGGGCGTCGATCCTACCCCCATCGCCAACCGGACGCATGGTCTGACGGCCAGCAACATCACTAAATACGATGCGCGCATTGCCGCGATTGATTACACCCTGGCTCATGATGATGGCATTTCGCTGCGCAATCTCGATCAGGCCCAGGTGATTTTACTGGGCGTCTCGCGCTGCGGTAAAACGCCGACCAGCCTTTATCTGGCATTGCAGTTTGGTATCCGCGCAGCTAACTATCCGTTTACCGCCGACGACATGGACAATATTCAGTTACCTGCCGCGTTAAAACCGCATATGCATAAGCTGTTTGGCCTGACGATTGACCCAGAACGCCTGACGGCAATTCGCCAGGAACGCGTTGAAAACAGCCGCTATGCTTCCTTGCGCCAATGCCGTATGGAAGTCTCTGAAGTGGAAGCATTATTTAGAAAAAATCAGATCCGCTACCTCAACAGTACAAACTATTCTGTTGAGGAGATATCAGCGAAGATCATGGACAGCTTCGGCATGAGCCGCCGTATGTTCTGAATACTTTTACTGATGTGGATGGCATATCCTGCTGACAGTGGTTGAATTCATCGGTTTTTGGGTTATTGTGATCGGCATCACTTCCCGGTATCCCTGCCGCAGAGAAGAAACACATTTTTCGAGAATACGATGTCACAAACAGATGAACTGCGTACGACGCGCATCGACAGCCTGATTACGCCTCAGGCACTGGCAGAAAAATTGCCAATTTCCCCGTCGGTCGCACAACACGTGATGGAATCACGTAAACGAATTGAAAAGATTATCAGTGGGGAAGATCAACGGTTACTGGTTGTTATCGGTCCCTGCTCAATCCACGATATTGAAGCGGCTATTGATTACGCGGGCAAGCTTAGTGTATTACGTGCAAAATATCAGGATCGCCTGGAAATCGTCATGCGTACGTACTTTGAAAAGCCACGTACCGTTGTCGGCTGGAAAGGGCTGATTTCAGATCCTGAGTTGAACGGTTCCTGCCGGGTTAATGACGGTATTGAGCTGGCGCGGAAGGTATTACTGACTGTCAACCAACTGGGCATCCCGACCGCGACTGAATTCCTTGATATGGTGATTGGACAATATATTGCCGACCTGATCAGCTGGGGAGCCATCGGCGCACGGACCACCGAAAGTCAGATCCACCGCGAAATGGCTTCGGCGCTTTCCTGTCCTGTCGGTTTTAAAAATGGCACTGACGGGAATACCCGCATCGCCATCGACGCTATCCGTTCGTCACGCACCAGCCATATGTTCCTGTCGCCGGATAAAAATGGTCAGATGACCATTTACCGTACCGCTGGCAACCCTTACGGACATGTGATTATGCGTGGCGGTAAAAAGCCCAATTACCATGCCGCTGACCTCGAACAAGCCTGCCTGAATCTGGCTGAATTCGATTTAACGCAACGTCTGGTGGTCGATTTCAGTCATGGCAACTGCCAGAAACAGCACCGCCGTCAGCTCGAGGTAGCCGAAGATGTTTGTCAGCAAATCACACGCGGCTCAACCACCATTGCGGGCATCATGGCGGAAAGTTTTCTGGTTGAAGGTACACAGCCTATCGTTCCTGGCAAGCCCTTGGTTTACGGTCAGTCGATTACCGACCCTTGCCTGAGTTGGGAAGACACGGAGACATTACTGTCAATGCTCGCGCAAGCGACAAATAGCAGGTTCTGATCACTTTACTGTAACCTTTCTAAGGGCAGCGCAGGCTGCCCTTTTTTGTTTTCCTGGCATGTCCGGGTACGCGTAATAACCTGTCCGTTCTGATACTTTCCTCGCTTACCTCCCCTGTTCCCCTCTTAAATGAATGGGTTAACACCGCCGAATTCCCTGCTGAAGAGAAAAATTTTCTTGATGTGTCCACACAATGATTTGATAATGATTATCAAAATGATATTAATTACCATTAGCAACAAAATCCAAAACAAGGTTTTCTGCTAAATATTTTTACAAATCATTCACATAACAGCGTAGGTTTTTACCCGCTATGTAACGGGTAACTTTGACAACGAGGAAACAGCAATGCATTCAGTTCACTATGAGGATTATTTACAAGCCAAAGAAGCTAATCCGGGTAAATATGCCCGCGATTTGGCGGAAATGTTGGGGATCAGCGAAGCGGAACTGACAGCTTTGCGTGTTTCACATGATGCCGCACGTCTGGATGTTGATGCACGGACCTTACTGGCCGCTCTGGAAAATGTCGGCAGCACTAAATCGATTACCCGCAACGACTTTGCCGTACATGAGCAGGAAGGTCGCTATGAAAATCAACATCTGAGTGGTCACGCCGGTCTGATCCTTAATCCCCGCGCGCTGGACCTGCGTCTGTTTCTGCAACACTGGTTGTATATTTTCAGCCTGTCAGAAAACACGGCCCGTGGTGTTCGCCACAGTATTCAGTTCTTCGATGCGCACGGCGATGCCGTTCATAAGGTGTATAACACCGATGAAACTGACATGGCGGCATGGAATGCGCTGATTGCGCAGTACAAAAGTGACGTCAATCCGCCGTTGCAGATAGAGGCAGTTCCTGAAACGCCGGCCCTGATGGCCGCAGATACCCGCACTCTCGATGCTGAATGGCGCGCAATGACCGACGTTCATCAGTTCTTCCAGTTGCTGAAACGCCACGACGTCACCCGCCAGCAAGCATTCCAAGCCGTCGGGGACGATCTTGCATGGCGTGTGGATAACGGCTCACTGACGCGTTTACTGAATATCGCCAAAGATGACCAAAACGAAATCATGATTTTTGTGGGCAACCGTGGCTGCGTGCAGATTTTCACCGGTCAGATCGAAAAGGTCATGCCACACGGAGAATGGATCAATGTCTTCAACAAACAGTTCACCCTGCATCTGGTGGAAAGTGCCATCGCGGAAAGCTGGATCACCCGTAAACCCACCAAAGATGGTTTCGTGACCAGCCTGGAATTGTTTGCCGCTGACGGTACGCAGATCGCACAACTGTATGGTCAGCGTAGCGAAGGCACGCCTGAACAAACTCAGTGGCGGGAACAGCTGGCGCAACTGTCCCAGCAAGGTGTGGCTGCATGAAAACAATGTTGAAAAGGCTGGCCGCTGTTACAGCGTTGCTGGTGACGCCGGTGCTGCATGCCACTGAAAAACTGGTCAGTATTGGCGGTGACGTGACCGAAATTATCTACGCACTCGGTGCCGGCGACGAAGTGGTCGCCCGCGACAGTACCAGCTTGCGTCCGCAGGCGGTACGTAGCCTGCCGGACGTCGGTTATATGCGCCAGCTCAGCGCTGAGGGAATTTTGTCTATGCATCCTTCGCTGGTGCTGAGCAGCGAACTGGCAGAGCCGTCACTGGTGTTGCGGCAGCTTGAGCAGAACGGTGTAAGAGTGGTTCGTGTGCCGGGTACACCTTCTGCGGATACCGTCCCGCGTAAAATCGTCGTAATTGCGGCGGCACTGAACCGGCAGTCAGAAGGTGAAAAACTCATCGCGACCTATCGTTCGCAGATTTCAGCGATTCGCCACGATGCCCTGCCGGTAAAAATGCTGTTTGTGATGAGCCATGGCGGCATGTCATCGATGGCAGCCGGTCAGGATACCGCGGCAGATGCGATGATTACCTCTGTCGGGGCGAAAAACGCTATGCAAGGTTTCAGCCGCTACCGTCCGCTGTCCCAGGAGGGCGTGATTGCCAGTGCGCCGGATATCCTTTTACTGACCGCTGACGGTGTTAAGACACTTGGCGGGATGGAACAGGTGTGGAAATTGCCTGGCGTTGCTATGACACCGGCCGGTAAGAATCAGCGCGTACTGGTCATTGATGATATGTCACTGCTGGGCTTTGGTTTGCAAACGCCAGAGGTGATGGCTCAGCTACGCCATGCTGCGGAACAGGTAAAATGAGCAGCATGAGCCCTCCGGTGTTATCGCGTCGCCGCGCGCCAGTCTGGGCGCTGACTGGCATCGGCTGCGCTCTGCTGGTGTTAGCCGTGATGGCGGTGAATACTGGTGCGATGTCACTGTCGCTAAGAACGCTTCTCGGGCGTCCTTTTGACGATAGCTTATGGCAGATCTGGCTGACCATTCGCCTTCCCCGCGTGCTGCTGGCTATGGTAGTCGGTTGTGCGCTGGCAAGTTCCGGTGCGGTTATGCAGGGATTGTTCCGCAACCCGCTGGCAGATCCCGGCCTGCTTGGGATCAGCAGCGGCGCAGCGCTGGCGGTTGCGCTAACCATAGTAATGCCGCTGGCTTTACCGCCATTACTGGCACTTTACAGTCACATGATCAGCGCATTCGCTGGCAGCCTGGCGATTTCTGTCATCGTCTTTACGCTGAGTCGTTTTGGTCATGGCGGATTGTCGCGCTTGCTGCTCGCCGGTATTGCCATTAATGCCTTATGCGGCGCGGCGGTCGGTGTACTGACCTATGTCAGTGACGATCAGCAATTACGCCAATTTTCATTGTGGAGCATGGGCAGTCTCGGGCAGGCGCAATGGCCGACGCTGGCCGTGGCGTCTTCGCTGATCCTGCCAGCCTGCATTGCGTCGTTTTTCATGGCACGACGCCTGAACATTCTGCAGTTAGGGGAAGAAGATGCACATTACCTCGGTGTGAATGTCCGCCGTACGCAATTGCAACTTTTGCTGCTTAGCGCTCTGCTGGCCGGGGCTGCCGTCGCAGTTTCTGGTGTGATTGGTTTTATCGGTTTAGTGATCCCGCATCTGTTGCGGATGCGTATTGGTGCTGACCACCGCTGGCTTCTACCGGGTTCGGCCCTGGCGGGCGCCTGCCTGCTTTTGCTCGCTGACACGCTGGCCCGCACGCTGGTCGCTCCGGCAGAAATGCCGGTAGGATTGCTGACCAGCCTGATTGGAGCGCCTTATTTTTTATGGTTGATCCTGCGCCCCGGAGTACCGCGTAATGCCTGATTTCACTTCATCAATGGTGGCAGAAAACCTGACCTATTGCGTTAATGACCGCCGGTTAATTGACGATGTTTCACTGAGCTTGCAAAGCGGCGAGATGGTCGCGCTGATTGGGCCAAACGGTGCAGGAAAATCAACGCTGATGCGTATGCTGACCGGTTACCTGTTGCCACAAACGGGAAAGATTTCTCTTCAGGGAAGACCTCTTAATGACTGGCCGGCACAGGAACTGGCGCGTACACGGGCAGTTATGCGCCAGAATAGTACACTAGCGTTTGGCTTTAGCGTGCGCGAAGTCCTGACACTCGGGCGTTCGCCGCACGGCCAGCACAATATGCAACGGGCACTTACTGAGGTCATGACACAAACCGGTTGTCTGAATCTGGCAGAAAGGGATTACCGCCATTTATCGGGCGGCGAACAACAGCGGGTTCAGCTGGCGCGGGTGCTTATCCAGCTCTGGCAACCCGAACCTTTCCCACACTGGTTATTTCTGGATGAACCTACGTCGGCACTGGATTTATATCATCAGCAACACGCGTTGCGTTTGCTGCGACAGTTAACCCGGCAAACACCGCTGGCGGTGTGTTGCGTATTGCATGATCTCAATCTCGCGGCGTTGTATGCCGACCGGATTATTTTATTGCACAGCGGTAAATTGGTCGCCAGCGGGACGCCCGCTGAGGTACTGAGCGAAGCCACCCTGAGCCGCTGGTATCAGGCAGATTTGAACGTCTGTCTGCATCCGGAAACCGAATTGCCACAGATTTTCTTACGCCAGTAAAGACGACTCAATAAAAATGCCACACTGGAATGTGGCATTTTTTATGTCAGCTTGAACAGGAAATTTCGAGATGTTTCCCCCAGTCGGGCGGCAGTTTCGCCATCTCGTCATACTGAGGAGCATCACTGTAAGGGTCACGCAATGCCTGATGAAGTTGCTCCAGCGCACTGATATCATCCACTTCAGCCCTTTCGATGGCTTTCTGTGCCAGATAATTTCTCAATATAATACGCGGATTGCTTTGTTTCATGGCGTCCTGTCGCGTTGCATCATCAACATCTTCCGTTTGTAAGCGCTGGCGGTAGGCCTGGTACCAGCTGTCGAAAGCGTCACGGTCAATGAATTCATCCCGCAACGGCGATGTGGCTTGCCTTTGTTCTGTCTGGCTGAGCAACCTGAAGGTCTGGGTGAAATCCCTGCCCTCTTTTGCCATCAGGCTCAACAAACCGGTGAGCAGATCGTTATCCTGTTTATTCTCCGTAAAGAAGCCCAGTTTACCGCGCATCAGCGTGCCATAGGCTCTCATAAGCGCGGGTTCATATTCGCCAAGCGCAGTTTGTAGCTGTTCTGCAGACATCAGACCGGATAATGTTTGTGCCAGACGATGCAGATTCCAGAATGCCACCGCAGGCTGATTATCGTAGCTGTAGCGTCCCTGATGATCAGAGTGATTACAGATATAACCTGGCTGATAATCGTCGAGGAAGCCATAAGGACCGTAATCGATGGTCAGCCCGAGAATCGACATATTGTCGGTATTCATCACACCGTGGGCGAAACCAATACTTTGCCATTGCGCTATCAGCCGGGCAGTACGCTCCACCACCTCGGTAAACCATTGCTGATAACGTAACGCATCAGCCTGGTGATTTTCCAGCAACTGAGGCCAGTGATGTGCGATGACGTAATCTGCCAGCTGCTTCACCTGCTCAGGCTGTTTACGGTAATAGAAATGCTCGAAATGACCGAAACGGATATGACTTTCTGCCACACGAATCAACATCGCACCGCGCTCAGGCTGTTCGCGGAAAACCGGCTCATCACTGGTGGCAATCGTCAGCGCGCGCGTTGTCGGTACCGATAAATGATGCAGGGCTTCAGAGGCCAGAAACTCACGCACCACAGAACGTAAAACCGCACGGCCATCGCCCATCCGTGAATAAGGTGTCAACCCTGCCCCTTTAAGGTGCCAGTCGAAGCGTTTTCCTGAAGGTAAAACCTGTTCGCCCAGTAAAATACCGCGTCCGTCGCCCAGTTGCCCGGCCCACTGGCCAAACTGATGCCCGCTGTAAACCTGAGCCAGAGGTTCCATGCCCGGGAAAATTTTTTCACCGCACCAGTATTGGCGATGTTCAGCATCAAAAAGTGATTCATCCAGTCCCAGTTCACGCGCCAGCGGTTCGCTGTGATAAAGAAGTCGTGCGCCTTTTAGCGGCGTCGGTTGCAACTGTGTGTAAAAGCCAGGTAACTGCTCAGCATAATGATGTTCAAATCGCGGCATAAATCCCCCTTTTTGATAGTGTAGGACTGCAGGGCATTAATTAACACGGAGGAAATGCAGGGAGATTATTATCCGCAGATATCAAAAATCCCGGAACAGCAGGTGCTGGCCGGGATCCTGAGCGAAAAACTGCGTGTCATGACTAATGAAACTGAGCAGGCCGGATGAGCAGGCTGTCCAGTTCGGCGGGCTCAACACCAGGCCATAGCAAACCCTTCATTCCCTGTATGTCCGCTTTACGTAACGCGTCGAAATAGTCCTGCGAGTCTAGCCCGTCGACCACAATATTACGGCAAAATCGACTAACATTTCTTACCAGCGAGGGCATTACAATGGTGAAATTTTCACCCTCATATAACTGCCAGAAAAGATTTTTGTCGAGCTTCACCCACTGAAAAAGATGGTCAAAAATGGGTGCCATGGTGATGCTGCCTGAGCCGAAGTTTTCCAGCCACAGTGGAAAATATTTGTTTAATGCCACCACTTGTTCATTATTCCTGCCTTCGGAAAGTCGTGGAAACGACTCACTTAAATTCAGATGAATGAAAGTATATGTGCTGAAAGCATTGCGAAGATTTTCATCTTCCAGCAATAAGGCCACCTGTTTTTCCTCAACACTGATATTCAAAATAACCTGATTATCGGTAAACCATTGGGCATGCTCACACGCCCATATCTGTTGCTCAGTGAGAAATCGTAATAACTGCTGCGGTGTTAACAGGTTCAGAACCAGTTCTGTAGGCATCACTAACTTACTGTCAGCACTGGAAAAACGGCAAATTAATTCTACAGCCAGTAATTTCCCTTCAATGGTGTAAACCGGCTGGCACAGATAGCTGCTGTTAAAGGCCGTATCGAATTGTATTTTCATTTTTGTCCAAAACATCAACGGCACGGCTAATTGATTAATAACTTTTTTGACTATCAATCAGATCATAAAGATACCGGAGCCCCGGGGTATGACCAAAACATTAAAGAAATTGATATCAAGAAAGAGCCTCTCCGATTGTAAGGGTGCTGCGACGATCACGCGAACGGCTGCGAAATCAAAGTTTTTTAAAATGCCCTGCGCCTTGCGGCCTTCTTTTTGAGCTTTATATCATTCAATGCAGACATTTCAGACTAATCTTATCGCCAGACATAAGAACGTGCAACTTGCCTCGTGAGCGCTACCCGTCATTTTTAATCAAGAATTTCTGTGGTGTTTTGTGCCGATGCACAATAATGGATGTTACTAAATATTTTAGCTAATGGTTATAGTGTCTTATGAAATATTGCGCAAGTAGCAGCATTCACCACCGGGCTTTTTAAGTGGGATCAGTGAGTTTTTATAACGTTTTAATAAACCGGCACTATCCGCCATCAGGCCGGTAACCATTGCGGAGAAAAAGTACAGGCGCAGTGCAATCTAGCAGCATCCGGAGGCCATCCTTTCAACGGCCTCCGGAATCCCCATCGTTATCTGATACAGCGCACCAGCCAGTTTTGCAGTTCAGTCAGTTCAGCCTGCATCGCGGGATAGAGGGCCATGATATGCTGGCAGGTTTGCCTGACCTCCTGCGCATGATAGCGCGTTCCTGCCAGTTTTTCGGCTAGCCGGCCTGAGCTAGCCGGCCTGAGTGTGAAGCGCAGACGACGTCGTAAGGGTCTGGCGACTGAGCGGCTTCCGCTGCTTCGCCCGGATGCGCCCAATCTGACCTGGTCAATGGATTTCGTCATGGATGCACTGGCCACCGGTCGCAGGATCAAGTGCCTTACCTGCGTCGATGACTTCACAAAGGAATGCCTGACTATCACTGTTGCCTTTGGGATTTCAGGCGTGCAGGTCACGCGTATTCTGGACAGTATTGCGCTGTTTCGCGGCTATCCGGCTACGATAAGAACTGACCAGGGGCCGGAGTTTACCTGTAGAGCACTTGACCAGTGGGCCTTTGAGCATTGCGTGGAGCTGCGGCTTATTCAGCCCGGTAAACCGACACAGAACGGATTTATTGAGAGTTTTAACGGACGTTTTCACGATGAATGCCTGAATGAACACTGGTTTAGCGACATCAGCCATGCCAGGAAAACCATCAGTGAATGGCGTCAGGATTATAACGAATGTCGCCCACACTCCACGCTGAATTATCAGACGCCGTCTGAATTTGCAGCGGGCTGGAGAAAGGGTAATTCTGAGAGTGAAGGATCCGACATTACTAACTGAGCCTTGTATCTAATACTGGTGGCAGGTCAAGCCCCAAATGTATTATGCTGTAGTTCGTTCGTTCCAAGCATCGGTATATTGAATGTTGCCATCAACATACTTCCAAGTGATTTTTTCATAACGTAGTGCAACGTTTTCCATATGGCCTGTGCCAGGACAGCCACGGGTATCGTGCATCATTGGAGTTACCGAAATGACTTTCACATTTTCAAGCAGAATGTTGAAGTACTCGACTTCCTGCCCTGCATCGTTGATACAATACCATTTGATTTCGGCAGAGTGTAACGTTTGACCTGTACCAACTGCCTTGTATAAGTAAGGACTTGATGAGTCGATTTCCTTATCAAACTGGAAAGGGGCATGTTGTCGAGTGCCTGTTAGCTTCCCTGTGTTGCTATCAGTTGGAATACTCAGGTTATGGTGAATCGATCTTAGTTCTATGCTTCCTTCACGATCCTTTACATCAGATGAACCACGGATATTTGCACCGCCATCGTCTTTAAGCCATAAGTGAACTGGTACAGCCATTGATTTAGCTCCTTGCTAATCGTACAACCATTTACCGGCTTTTGCCGACTCTATCAACATACCAATAGTAAAATCTGGTACCTGAACTGGAATTACTTTTTTGAATGGATTCCAAGAAACACGTACATCTGGGTAATATGTTTCAGTACTATAATTACCTTTTTCAACATTGAACTTTGCAAAGTACTCATTCATTAAATCATCAATTTCATACTCATCAATGCTTAGGTCAGTATCGAGATCTGTATCAGGTGTTAGTTCTACCTTTTTAATATTGAACAAATATGTACCGGCATAAGGTCGGATGAAGTCATAGATTTGTTGTTCAACATTGTCTACCATAATTTATCATTTTCCCTTGCTATCATGTTGTAATCACGAATTGACTTGTAAGTGATTTCAGAAACATCAGCAGCAAGTACGATAATACCAAGTAAGGGAATACTCCGGCCTACGAATGGGGCTATATTACGTACCATGACTCGTCTTGTTGTCCAAGGCGTGTATCCCCCTAACCAAGTTGGTAGCGAGATTCCAAAAGGAAATTTCGACTTCTTAAAGACATTACGTGCTGCTTTAGATGCGTATGAAGTACCTTTAGTAGCCCCCATTGGTTTCGCTCTGGTTGATTGATCATTTCTGCCAGAAAGAATTGCAACTATAGCTCCGAAATCTACGATACCTAAACCGAATTGATCTACTGTATGTTCGCAGAAGATCACAAAAAGCATCTGACCAGCAGTTAAATTTGACTTACCCGCATAAAAGTAAGTTCCATTTAGTTCTTCAACCGTATCCATACCTTCCCCTTTTACGTGACGTCTAAAGAGTATACAAGTGATTAAAATTATTAAACATTAAAAAGAGTGTACGAAATATCTGAATTTACCTTCCTTCGTGATTTAGATCATTCAACGCGGCCTTCGTCTAATCATATAATTTCTAATATTTTGTTATGATGAGATATATTGTTACCCTTCTGCATTCATTAGTGATTTGATGTTATCAATACTGTCTTTTAGTTGAGCATCAGATTTATCATTGCTTCCATATGCGTCTACAAACGCCGTAAGGCTATTTAAATCTTTCTGTAGTGCTACGATGTCTGTTACTAATAGATCGTCTGTAACGCTTTCTACGTAGCTTGTATTAGCCATTAGGTAATCAGTACATAATTCTGCTTTTGTTTTTTCTGCCATTTTATTTCCTTATAAGTTTTTATAAAATTCTCCGGTAGCACGTAGTCCATACTTTTTATTCAAATGAGTGTAACTTGCCGTGGTTCCCTTCTGTTCTTTGTATTTAGTCAAGTCGAAAGACCAAATAAAACGGGCGTTCTTTGACTTCCCGTAAGGGGCTGGCAAAAACGCAAGTATGATCTTATTATCGATTTTATATAGACTAACGACCAAAGGGAGTTAGTCTATATAAGACTGAAAATATGTAAGCGATTTAATCAAGAGAATTATTTTTGTTCGTTAAGGTGATTTTTAATATATAGTTCTCACAATGGCACCAATACCCCACATATAGCGGTATAATTCGGGTTGCAGCACTATATATAGTACAGTTAAGCAATAAAAACTTCCCATTGTGAGGATAATTAGTTCTCATAATAAAGTACAATAATGAGAATGAAATTATTACTTTCCATTCTCAGATTCGGCAATCATTGCCTCTAAACGCTTTATCATTTCTTGTGCGGATAATCCTGCATCTTGTCCATCTTGGATGCTTTTATTTTTGTATGCCGATAGGCCAATATCTTGCCAGTACGTTACTTCACCATCAAACAAGTGCTTCTTAGACTCTAAGTACTGCTCTATATGGGTTGTTTATTCGTCTAAACCACTGCCTTCAGTTTGTGTCGTTTTACTAATACGGGTGTATACATGGGGCGGCGAGTCGTCATATTTAACCATCAAATGATAATTAGTCTCAAGTGTGTATACTAACTTAAAACCACGGTTTCGGCATTTCTCCAGAGGAATAACACACGTTGTGTGGTCATCTCACGGAAAATACAGTCTTCTACCGCCAGATTGAACCAGGGATCATAAGAATCGGAAAGTAATAGTCTGAGAGGTTTCATTGCTTATTCATCCTGAAGGGTCTGCCCGGATAATAGCAGCAAAAAACAGGATGAAATACGCAGTGAAATCAGGGGAAATACGATTTGGTGCCGCGTCAGATGCGGCGCGCCTGCCAGTAGACTTTACGCCAGTAAACATTATCAAGCGAAGAGCGGGTTACGCCCTGGCTGGTCGAGGCATGGATAAACTGATCGGCCGTGTCATAGATACCGACGTGAAGACCATTTTCACCGCTGCCGGTTTTGAAGAAAACCAGGTCACCGGGTAATAATTCATCACGTGGTACTTTGGTGCCAATTTTGGTCTGGTCGGCGGTCGTTCTCGGCAGCACGACGCCAAACCGGTCACGGTAAGTGCGGAAGACAAAACCAGAACAGTCGACGCCGCTCGGTTGTAATCCGCCGTAACGATACGGGGCACCATGCCACTGGCTGAGCTGGTCGTTAAGCTCGGCCACGACAGTAATAGAATCGGCAAACCTGCCGCTTGGCGGCGGAGCGTGGCTGCTGCAACCGTTAAGAATTAATGCGGCAACAGCCAGCAGGGAATACATGGATACGGATGACCAGCACATAGTGCATTCCTTCTCGAATAGCATCACGGCATGACCAGACGCGAAGTTTTACGCGCACCGGATAAGTCGCCGTTATCTAAGAACTAATAGAATTTAGCGCTATTTTATCCGTCATCCAATGTTTAATGCTGTTTTTTATCGTCAGAAAATACATTTAATGAGATTTTTTTACGGGTTTACTGTGAATCAGCCAGACACCTGACAGGATAAGCAACCCGCCAAGGGTTTTACTTAAGCTGATGCTTTCATTGAACCAGGGCAGAGTGACTGCGGCCACATACACCAACACATAACTGAGACTCAGTAAAGTATACGCCCGGTTGAGCGGCAGATAATGCAACGCAAAAAACCAGCATCCCATCGATAAGACATAGCCACACAGCCCTGCAAAAACAGCAACCAATGCACTTAAATGACTCAGAATAAAGGGAGCGTCTATCGCTGCCAGTGAAAACAACGGGATCTGCACCATGCCCCATTTCATCAGCAATTGTGCCGCAGTGACCAGCAACACGCTTCCCGTGCCCCAGAGATATCCTTTCATAAGCTGAAACTCATTACGGCTATACCACACATGATCAGCCCAACGCCGCACCAGTGACGCGCATCGACAACTTCACCGAAGCACCCGCGGGCACAGAGCGTGATGAAAACGAAATTCAGACTGAGCATGGGATAAGCCAGGCTCAGCGGCAGGAGTTGTAATACCCGCAACCATAACAGCATGGCGATACCGAGCAACAATATCGCCAATCCGAGCCAGCGTAAAACCTTCGCCATGCCCTGCCCGGCGACCTGTGCGGCCTGCTTCTGACAAAGCTGACCGGCACAGGTGATAACGCTGACGGCAAGAACCAGAAAGAAACCGGTCATGGCAGTTTTTTGTAGAACAGCAGCGCCTGACGATCAACTTGTACCTTTTGATCCGCAGGAGGCAGAGAGGATTTTACGGCAGCATTACGGTCAAGCCTGAGGACCAGAGAGACGTTTCCTTCCTGGCGTGCTTGTTGCAGCCATTGTGAAAAATGCGCCGCATCGACAAAATTATTCCTGGCATCCGGATAACTCAGACCGTATTGCAACTCACCCTTTTCATCAAACATCAGAATGTCACTGCGTTTGAGCGTCCACGCGATTGCGGTCGCCACGCCCACGTTGTCTGTCAGTACATAACGACTGTCTTTTAACAACGCCATATTTTGTGTCAAAAAGGGCTGTGGCTGTTTGGAATCCATCACTTTCTTTGGAACAGCCTGTCCGACCAGCAACGCCAGCACCAGCGGGCAAAGAGCAGCCCAATACCAGCGCTTTGTCAAATCCGTCAGCGATATGGCTCCCGCCAGCGCCCATACCGCAAAGCACAGAATACCAATCAGCGCATGGGGTAACTCCGAACGGCTGAACACGGCTTTAATGTGCAACGGCAAAATTCCGGATATCACCAGTACAGCGGCCGCCATCAGAAGACCAAAAGTGATGTTGATCACACCATTAGCTTTCAGTGTACGCAATTTCCCTGACTGACAGATTTGATTGAGATGATCGGCCATCAGCAAGGCAACCGGCGCAAAGCACGGCAAAATATAGGTCGGCAGTTTACCTTTGGCGATGCTGAAGAAAATCAGCGGCATGATTGCCCAGCTCAACAGGAAAAATAATTCCGGTCGTACGACCCGTTTAGTCCAGCCCGCCCGCAATGCGCCAGGTAACAGTCCGAGCCACGGCAGCGCGCCCAGAAACAGTACCGGCAGGTAATACCAGAAAGGTGCCTTATGCTGAGCATCAGCCTCAGCAAAACGCTGAATATGTTCAACCCAGAAGAAGTAATTCCAGAAGTCAGGCTCACGGTGTGCTATCGCCAGCACCCACGGCAGGCTCAGTGCCGCCGCGCTCACAATCGCCAGCGGGCCCCAACCAAGCAGGGTTTTAAAACGCTTCTCGCGCCAGATAATCGGCAGTACGGCAATAACCGGTAACGCCAGCGCCAGAAACCCCTTCGTCATGAAGCCCATACCGCAGGCCAATCCCAGCGCTATCCAGCTTATGGCTTTTTGCGGTGTAGGCGAAACCCGCAGGCAGAACCACGTCGCCACCATGGCCGTGGTCATCCACAAGGTGATCATAGGATCCAGAACACTGTAAGTGCCGATACTGAACACCAGTGTCATGGAAAGATAGATCAGCGCCGCTGTGTAAGCCGTCTGGCGGTTACGCCACATAAGATGTGCCAGCCAGAACACCAGAATGGCACTCAGCAGGGTGCTGAATACCGAACCAAAACGCACAGCAAAATTACTGTCACCAAAAATCATCTGGCTGATGTTGTTAAACCAATAGCCTGCCACCGGTTTTTCAAAGTATCGCAATCCGAGAAGATGAGGCACAACCCAGTCGCCGCGCTGGAGCATTTCGCGGCTGATTTCAGCATAACGGGTTTCATCAGGTTGCCATAACAGGCGGCTATTAAGAGGAACAAGATATACCAGCGCGAAAAACACCAGGATCAGGGTGCTCCATACGCCTTTAATTGTTTTCGACATCAGGAAAAACCTTCTTGCTGACAACCTAACCAGCCTTCCCTTCCCGGGAAACTGGCGCGAACCACTTTGCCTCTTGGCAATGAACTCAGATCTTGCGGCAGCAACTCACCCAGCGCGCAAAACTGTATCCCCTGTGCAGATGCACGGGTCAGTAATTCATCGAACTTTTGAGCCAGTGACATGCCTTCTACTTCCGCATGAATGGTATAAACCGGTACACCGCTATCTTTCGCAATAGCATCAAGAATAAAGTCGTTGAAGTTATCGGCGTTAATCTCACCGCCAGCCACTTCGTCATACGTCGGTAACGTCACAGGAATCTGTACGGTACCCAATGTTCCATTTTTCAGTACCGGCAGGAAAGGTCGCGTTCCGCGGCAATCACTGTTGTAGTAAAAATGGAAACGTTCTTTGACTTCAATGACCCGCTCATCGGCACGCCAGCCCGCCACCGCCGAGCATTCAACATCATGACCCAGACTTTTTTCCAATGCATCCAGCCCCAGCCGGATTTGCTCTTCCAGCTGTTTCTCGGACCATTTCCCCACTTTTGCCTGCCAGCCCTGATGATCCCAGGCGTGCAGCCCCACTTCATGACCTCGTTTGGCGGTTTCTTTCATCAGATAACCGAGATCACGCGCGATAAGTTTACCCGGCCACGCAGTGCCTGCCAGTAAAATATCCCAACCGTAAAGGGACGCCGCATTAGAACGCAGCATTTTCCACAGGAAGCGCGGTTTAAGCAGGCGCCATAAATGACGCCCCATATTATCCGGGCCAACGCTGAAGAAGAAACTGGCGGTAATTTTATGATTGGCAAGCGTTTGCAGAAGCTGAGGGACACCCTCGCGGGTGCCACTCCAGGTATCCACATCAATGCGCAGACCCACTTTCTTCATGACGGGCACCCTGTCAGGCTTTGTCAGCGTCAGGATTTACTGAGCGCAGGAAGAAATCCAGGGTTTCAGCAACGGTTTTATCCATACCAATTTCCGGTTTCCAGTTCAGCAGACGACGGGCATTTTTGATGCTCGGCGTACGATGCTCAACATCCTGATAACCCTTACCGTAGTAAGTGCTGCTTTCCACCAGATTGAAACCGGCAAACGGCGGGAACTGCGCGCGCAGCGGATGCGATTCAAAGCTACTCAGCAGCATCTCTGCCAGTTCACGAATACTTGCTTCGTTGGTCGGGTTACCGATGTTGATGATCTGACCATCACACAGATTGTCACGGTTTTCGATAATGCGGAACAATGCTTCGATACCGTCGTTAATATCAGTGAAGCAACGCTTCTGCTCACCGCCATCCACCAGTTTGATAGGCGAGCCTTCAACCAGATTCAGGATCAGCTGAGTAATGGCGCGGGAGCTGCCGATACGCGCGGCATCCAGATTGTCCAGTCGTGGACCCATCCAGTTGAACGGGCGGAACAGGGTGAATTTCAAACCTTCTTTCGCACCATAAGCCCAAATCACGCGGTCCAGCAATTGCTTAGAAACAGAATAAATCCAGCGTTGTTTGTTGATCGGGCCGACAATCAGGCGGGAATGATCTTCATCGAATTCTTTGTCATCACACATACCGTAAACTTCAGATGTTGACGGGAAGATGATGCGCTTTTTGTATTTCACACAATCGCGGACGATTTTCAGGTTTTCTTCGAAATCCAGTTCGAATACACGCAGCGGATTACGGGTGTATTCGATTGGCGTTGCGATAGCCACCAGTGGCAGAACAACGTCGCATTTTTTGATGTGATATTCGATCCACTCTGAATGGATGCTGATATCACCTTCCACGAAGTGGAAATGCGGATTGCTCATGAAGCGGCTGACCGCATCGGAGCTGATATCCAGACCATAAATTTCATAGCGGTCTTCGCGCAGCAGACGCTCACTCAGGTGGTTACCGATGAAACCATTTACGCCGAGGATTAACACGCGGGTACGACGTTTCATCACCGCCGTTGGCAGTGTCGCGACACGCATATCCGGCATGATGCCCAGTTCAAGCGCCAGTCGGGAGCCCTGAACATACAGACCGTTTTCGCTCTGGCCGGCCAGAATTTCCAGCGCACCTTCGCCACAGGCGATGATCAGCGGATCAGAAGAAAGCACGGTACCCGGTTGTTTGTCGTGCTGAGTAGTCAGCGGACGTGCACGCCATACAGTCAGTTTACGCTGTCCCAGATAAGAGAACGCACCCGGGTAGGGTTCAGTCACCGCACGGATCAGGTTATTGATTTCTGTGGCAGATTTGTGCCAGTGAATTTCACCGTCTGCTGCAGTACGGCGGCCAAAGTAGCTGGCCTGCGTTTCATCTTGCGGGGTCAGGGTGAGGTTGCCCGCCTTCATTTCAGGCAGCACATCCGTCAGTAAGGCTTTAGCCGCTTCACGCACTTTGGCATGAAGTTTCAGCGCAGTATCATCGGCAGTAATAGCCACTTTACGCTGACCAACGATGTCGCCTGCGTCAGGACGTTTGACCATTTTATGCAAGGTCACGCCCGTTTCAGTTTCGCCATTCAGAAGCGCCCAGTTAACCGGTGCACGACCGCGATAACGCGGCAACAATGAACCATGCAGATTGAAGCCACCCTGCGGTGCCAGAGATAAAATCTCTTCGCTCAACATATTGCGGTAGTAGAAGGAGAAAATAATATCGGGCTGTAAAGCACGGATGCGGTCGACCCACAACGGATGGTTAACATCTTCAGGCGCATAAACCGGCAAATCCAATTCAGCACCCTGACGCGCAACGGAAGAAAAGAATTGGTTCTCATTCGGGGAATCAGTGTGGGTGAAAACCGCCTGAACATCGTAACCCGCATCAACCAGAGCCTGTAAACCAACACAACCAATATCATGATAGGCAAATACAATCGCTTTCATCACTCTTCTTCCTGACTGTTGTCTTCGGTACGAACGCCGACGACTTTTTGAACAAAATAACGGGGACGTGCACGAACATCGTTATAGATCCGCCCGATGTATTCACCGAGTAACCCCATACCGACAAACTGCGCACCTATAAACATGAATAACAATGCAAATAGCGTGAACACGCCTTCCGCGGCCCATTCCGGGCCGTTAATAAGGCGCATTAAAATAAGGAAGACCGCAAGAACGAAACCGAAGATGGCGATCGCACTGCCGACAACACTGAGCATTCTCAGCGGTGTTGTAGTCAGACAGGTGATCAGGTCATACATCAGATTGATCAGTTTCATCAGACTGTATTTGGAATCACCAAATTCACGTTCGGAATGCTGAACCGGAATCTCCACGGTTTTGCGCGCGAATGTGTTAGCCAGGATAGGAATAAACGTACTGCGCTCATGGCAGTGCAGCATGGCTTCGATGATGTGACGGCGATAAGCCCTTAACATGCACCCGTAGTCACCCATCGATTTACCGGTAGCGCGCTGGATCATCATGTTGATCATTCTGGACGCGGTTTTACGGAACCACGAATCACGACGGTTAGCACGTACAGTGCCGACAACGTCATAACCTTCATCCGCAGTGGCGACCAGACGTGGAATTTCTTCCGGCGGGTTTTGCAGATCGGCATCTAAGGTAATAACCAGATCACCCGTAACATGGCTGAAACCGGCCATTATTGCGGAGTGCTGACCATAGTTACGATTGAGTAAAACAGCAATGATATGACTGTCAGGTTGTTCGGCAGCAGCAGAAAGCATATCGCCGGAGCTGTCGGAGCTGCCGTCATCGACCAGAATAATTTCATATTGCTGGGTTAATTGTTGGCAAGCGGCCTGCGTGCGCGAAAGCAACGCAGGCAGGCTTTCTTCTTCGTTATAGACCGGAATAACTACCGAGACTTTACGGATAGGTTCGTAATGCGCCACTACTGCGCCTCCAGAAGAGAAAAAAGAGCTGCGACAACGCGATCCACATCGCTGTCCTGCATATCAGGGAACAACGGCAGACTGCACAGACGTGCGGAATTCCATTCGCTGTTTGGCAGATTCAGGTGCGGATAACGTTCGCGGTAATATTTTTGGGTGTGAGCGGCTCGGAAATGTAAACCGGTTCCGATGCCCTGCTCTTTCAGGCGTTCCATCAGTGCGTCACGACTGATACCACAACGCGCTTCGTCCACACGTATCATGAATAAATGCCACGTATGCAGATGCGGATAAGCCGGCACATTCATGGGCAGATACGGTGAGCCCTGTAATTTATCCAGATAACGCTGGGCCAGCTCCGCACGGCGGGCATTCATTTGTGCCAGACGCTTAAGCTGCACGACAGCGACAGAGGCATGAATGTCGGAGAGATTATATTTAAAGCCTGGCTCGACCACTTCAGCCTGCGGTTTCCGCCCCAAAACCTGACGATCAAATGCATCAACAGCCAGACCGTGGAATTTCAATGCACGCACTTTATCAGCCAGAGCATCATCATCCGTGGCAATCAGGCCGCCTTCGGCGCAGGTCATATTTTTGATTGCGTGGAACGAGAAGATTGCGGTGCCCCGGGCTCCAATCCAGCGGTCACGATATTTGGTGCCTGCAGCGTGCGCGGCATCTTCTATCACCGCAATATTGTGCTGATTTGCCACGGCATAAATAGGGTCAAGATCTAAAGGCGCGCCCGCGTAATGAACGGGAATAATTGCTTTGGTTTTTGGCGTTATGGCTGCGGCAACCGCTTCGGCACTGACCATTAACGTGTCAGGATCAACATCAATCATGACCGGTTCTGCGCCGAGCAAAACAATCATGTTGAGGGTGGAAACCCAAGTCTGAGAAGGGGTAATCACTTCATCGCCGGGACCGATGCCGAGCGCCATCAGGGTGACGTGCATGCCGCCGGTGGCGGAACTCACCGCAATAGCATGTTTACAGCCGAAAGCAGCAGAAAAATCCTGTTCAAGCTGATGTGTCTGCGGCCCGGTGGTGATCCAGCCAGAGCGTAATACCTGCCCCACAGCCGCTATTTCTTCTTCGCCCATAGACGGACGGGAAAAAGGCAAAAAGTTTTCCATTACGCTATCCCAAAAAGGTAATTAACCGGTAATGACTGTAGACCGCATTTATTTAACAGTAAGTAAACGCCGCCATGAAATTATGGATCTTATGATGTCGGTTTAATCTTAATTTAACCTTAAGGTTTTGCCAGTTTTGCGAAGTTAAACAGAAAGTAAATAAACGAAAATAAAATAGCGAAAACCGAATAAAACCCATCAATAACAACTGATTAACTTGTTTATGATTTTTATAAAAAAAATGAACTTTATTAAAAAAATGCATTCTTTGCGCTTTTTATGAGCAAATAAGAATTGGGGCAAAGGGTAAACCCCGATAATAATATAATTAAACCGCTATGCATTAAGCTCAGGTAAATCTCAGGTCGCCATTATCCATTGTCTGCCGGCCAGTTCGTGTATCTCAAATGCCACTTTGTATACGTCTGATAATTTTTCAGACTGCATGACATCAGCACATTTTCCCGCCACCATTACCTGACCTTGAAACATGAGCCAGACCTGATGTGCGTAATGCAGTGTGTGGTTTAAATCATGATCGCTTAACACCACGGAACGACCTGCTGCACAAAACTCCGAAAGCAGTTGGTCGAGCGCCTTCTGCTGGGCAACATCCAGGCTGTTCATCGGCTCATCAAGGAATAAAAGCTGACTATCCGGATTCACCGTCGGCCATACCTGCAGGAGAGCAGCCGCCAGCCTTACCCGCTGCCATTCTCCACCGGATAAATGCGTGACCGGGCGGCCAAGCTTATCGCTAAGATGCAGAGCCTCACACAAACATGAAACCGTGCGCTCAAGAGCACCGGGATCAACTTTTTGCGGCTGATGTAGGGATAAATATTGAAATACCGGCATCAGGGATGCCGGCGTCAGTTGCTGACATAACCAGGCACGAAGACGTGCCAGCCTGGGGCCGGGGATATCGGACAGCCGTTGTCCGTCGAGAGTCACCTCCCCTCCCCCTTCTGACATCCCTGCCAGACGGGCCAGTAACGTGCTTTTCCCGGCACCATTTGGGCCGATGATATGGATCCGGCTGCCCGGCTCAATCTGCGTGCTAAAGGCACGAAGCCGACCGGACACGGTTATCTGGCGACATTCCAGCATCGGTGTGTTCACACGCACATTATTTCGCCAGCGCGACTTTGATGGTTTCCATCAGGATTGGATCTTCCGGTGCCATATCCGGTGCGAAACGCTGGACAACGGTGCCGTCCCGGCCGATCAGGAATTTTTCAAAGTTCCACAAGATGTCATCGGGCTTCAGGGGCTGGCGACCTTTGCTGGCCAGGCGTTCATAGAATGCACTGTCCTCCGGTTTTACTGCTGTCGGACACGCCGCAATCAGCGCGGAATACAGCGGATGACGGAGATCTCCGTTGACATTAATTTTACTGAACATCGGGAATTTCACCCCATATTGGGTCGTGCAGAAGGTTTTGATCTCATCTTCAGTACCGGGTTCCTGCGCACCGAATTCATTGCACGGGAAGCCCAGCACTTCAAAACCACGGTCATGCCATGCCTGATAGATATTTTCCAGACCTTCATATTGTTTGGTCAGACCACATTGTGAGGCCACATTCACGACCAGTAATACAGAACCTTTGTACGCGCCGAGCGTCGTGTCTTCGCCATCGATAGTTTTCAGAGAAATATCAAAAATTTCATTACTCATATTTTTGTCCTGCCAGGGGTAGGTGAGGAAAAGGGGTGTCAGGAAACAGCATAGCTGACACACCAAAAAGGATCAGCGGATTTGTCCGGTTCTGATCAGCAACCAGATAAATACCGGTGCCCCCAGGGTGGCGGTGACTACACCGACCGGTAATTCTGCCGCAGATAGACCAATCCGGGCCAGCACGTCCGCTAACAGCAAAACTGAAGCGCCGCAAAGCGCACAGGCAGGCAACAAACGACGCTGATCCGTGATTCCGCAAAGCCTGAGAATATGCGGGATAATCAGCCCGATGAAACCAATCACGCCCGATAAGGCGACACTCAAGCCGACCATCCAGCCGACGGCAAGCACCAGAATATAGCGCCAGATATTCAGCGATATGCCGAGTTGCCTCGCCTGCTGTGTTCCAAGCGACAGCAGGTTAAGCGTATTACCTTGCATGACCAGCCACAATAAAACGGGCAGTAACATCAACCCAAGCCAGATCTGACTCCAGTCAACGCCGCCAAATCCGCCCATCATCCAGTACATCAGTTGCCGTAAATCGAGATTATTGCTGAAATAAATGGCCCAGGTCATTAAGGCACTGCAGGCAATCCCAATCGCAATCCCGACAAGCAACATACGGGCATTTGTCAGAAGACGTTTACGGGCGATATACAGCAAAAAGAAAGTGACTATAAGCGCCCCGGCAATGGCCGCCAGGCTCATAACCCAAACAGGCAACAGACCGTGGCTTAACATCACACATAAGACCAGCGCAACGCAGGCACCATTGGCCACACCGAGTAAACCTGGCTCAGCAAGAGGGTTTTCAAACAAGGACTGCATTACTGCGCCAGACGTCGCGAGACTTGCCCCCACCATTATGACAGCGACAGTGCGCGGAAACCGTAATTGCCATACGAAGAGACGTGCCTCAGTACCCAGCCATTGGTCCGGCCACAGCCAGCTTTCGCCCGCACTCAGGCTTAACGCCCCTGTCACTAATAACAGCATGCTCAGCCCGTATAACCAGCGGCGGTCACGATTTCTCTGTTGCTGTTCAAAAACTGAAAAGGTCTGCGGGATAGACATGCAAGGCAGATTCCTGAGTCTGACGGTGAGTGACTATCCTACCGATATTAGGCAGTTAGCTCTAGCGAAGAACAGGCGAATGCTATAAATAGGAAATAAAAAAGCCGGTGGCTAAGCACCGGCTTCAAACACGTTGGGGATCACCGCAAGAATTAATGTCCCTGATAACCGTTTGGCGGGATCGGCTGCCCGTTCCCGTGATGATCATTATTATCACGGCGTTCATCATTACCATGATGAGCCTTGTTATCATGATGCTCATCATGGGGACCATTACCGTTTGGATGACCCTGATTATGTCCCGGGGTGTCGTGGTCGCGCTGAGGGGGTTTAGCGTCCCAGCGATTGCCATGCCAGTACATACCATGTTCATTACGTTCACCGTAATGATGCCCCTGGTGATCGTGCCACCACTGCGGTGGACGCCAGTCATAACCATCCCAATAGTAACCGCGCTGGTCCTGATCCCCGAGATGAAGTGATACGCCAGGTACGTTGAGGTCAATAGAAACATTTGCCTGTGCGATCACAGGCAAAGCCAGTGCACAACAAAGCAATAAGAGAGATTTTTTCACGTTAGTCACGCCTTCTTTATTTTTTATGACGTGTTTTTTATATCAGTCAGCCAGGGAAGTGAATATAAGAAATAAACGTTTTTTCGGATAACTTGCTCTGAGCTTACAATAAAAATACAAATATTTCCTGATTGAAATAATTCAATCCAACGGTGTTTATTAACTATTCAATTCTTATGGAGACGCTAACAAATCTTAACGCAAGGCTGACAACAACCCGCCTGCATTCTATTTATACTCGCCCTGTTTATTCAAACAAAGGATGTATTTTATGCGTCGTGTTTTAGCTCTATTGGGCATTGCTCTGGTTGTCGTCAGCCTCAGCGGCTGTTTATTCCCACCATTCTGGGGCCCAGGTGGTGGAGGTCACGGCGGCGGTGGCCATGGTGGCGGTGGTCCGCGTATGTTCTATAACCAATAATCACATGTTATATTTTTACGCTTAAGCTGCCGGTTAATTTTTCGGTAACTTGGTTCAGTTAATGATGTACGCGCATTATTTACTGAATGTAATGAGTTATTTATCTTCGGGGCTTTGGCCCCTTTTTATTTTAATGGCTTCGTAAAAATCAGCTCGGGAAATAATGAAGTTCGCTGACTTTGTCGCCCTGAAATTTAATCTATCAGACTAATCCTGAACAGCCTACCCTTTTAACACTATCTTTTCACTTTCCGTGCTTATTACTGATAAGCGTGAAAACTTATTGCGTGTTGTGTATTGATGAACATAAAACGCAGGCAAAAAAAAGGCCGCTTTCGCGGCCTTTTGATGTTTTCACTTATTCTTTCGGAGTAGCATTCTCTACACGACTTTTCAATTTCTGTCCCGGACGGAAAGTCACCACACGACGCGCCGTGATCGGAATATCTTCGCCGGTTTTCGGGTTACGTCCCGGACGTTGGTTTTTGTCACGCAGATCAAAGTTGCCAAAGCCAGACAGTTTTACTTGTTCGCCATTTTCCAAAGCACGACGTACTTCTTCGAAAAATATTTCAACAAGGTCTTTGGCATCCCGTTTGCTCAGCCCCAGCTTTTCAAACAGGTGTTCTGACATTTCAGCTTTAGTAAGCGCCATAGGTTCAATCCCTCAAGGATGCTTGGAATCGCTGTTTTAGAGCCTCTACGCATTTTGCAACGGTAGCGGCGATCTCCTCTTCTTCCAGTGTACGGCCGGTATCCTGCAACACCAGACTAATAGCCAGGCTCTTATAACCCTCAGCTACGCCCTTGCCACGGTACACATCAAACAAGTTTACGCCAACTACCTGATTTGCGCCAACTTTCTTGCACTCTGCCAAAATATCGTCTGCGGGCACGTTTTCGGCCACTACAACAGCAATGTCACGACGGTTCGCCGGGAAGCGAGAAATCTCTTTCGCATCAGGCAGTACGCGGTCTGCGACCTTGTTCCACAACAGTTCGAAGACGACGGTACGACCATTAAGATCGAGTTTACGTTCCAGCTCAGGGTGTACTACACCAATGAAACCAATACGTTCGCCGTGTAAATAAATCGCAGCGCTTTGCCCGGGATGCAACGCAGGATTCGCTTCCACCTTGAACTGTACATTGTTCATTTTGCCGGTAAGCTCAAGAATAGCCTCAAGATCACCTTTCAAATCGTAGTAGTCAACTGCCTGACGCGCCAGATCCCAATGCTCTTCATTTTTGGTGCCGGAGATCACCCCAGACAGCATGACGTCCTGACGGATACCTAAATCGGCTTGCGTATCAGGGACAAAGCGCAGGCCACTTTCAAATAAACGTACGCGACTTTGCTGACGATTCTGGTTATTTACCACTGAAGTCAGCAAACCTGACCACAGGGAAAGACGCATAGCGGACATTTCCACCGAAATCGGGCTAGGCAAAATCAGTGCGTCCTCGCCCGGATGCAGCAGAGCCTGCACTTTTGGATCGACAAAACTGTAAGTGATCGCTTCCTGGAAACCGCGGTCAACCAGCAGATTTTTCACACGTTTCAGCGAAAGGTTCGCTTCACGGTGTTTGGTCATCACCAGGCTGGCTTTAACCGGGACATCAGGAATATTGTTGTAGCCGTAAACACGCGCAACTTCTTCCACCAGGTCTTCTTCGATTTGCATATCGAAACGCCAGCTTGGTGCGACAGCTACCCAGTGGTCGGCGTGATGCTGAACCTGGCACCCAAGGCGGGTCAGAATGTCAGTCACCTGTGCATCTTCAACGTGATGCCCGATCAGGCGATCCAGTTTTTCACGACGCAGAATGATGGTTGCCGCTTTCGGCAAATCCGCTTCGGAAGTGGCGTCGATAACCGGCCCCGCTTCCCCGCCGCAGATGCTCAGCAACAACGCAGTGGCGCGTTCGATGGCTTTGAATTGCAACTTCGGATCAACACCACGTTCATAGCGATGTGATGCGTCTGTGTGCAAACCCTGGCGACGTGCACGGCCTGTGATCGACAGTGGCGCGAAGAAAGCAGATTCCAGCAGGACATCCTGCGTTTCATCGTTCACACCGGAATGCTCGCCACCAAAAATACCGGCCATGGCGAGCGCTTTCTCGTGATCCGCAATGACCAGCGTATCTTCTGCCAGTTTCGCCTGTGTACCGTCGAGCAGGGTCAGCGGTTCGCCTGGCCGGGCCATACGTACTACAATGCCGCCGCTGATGCGGTTCAGATCAAACGCATGCATTGGCTGACCGAGTTCGAGTAACACGTAGTTAGTGATATCCACCACGGCATCAATAGAACGCGTACCACAACGACGCAGTTTTTCACGCATCCACAGTGGCGTTGGCGCTTTAACGTTAATACCTTTCACTACGCGACCCAAATAGCGCGGACACGCTTGTGGGGCCTGCACATCAATGGAAATAGTGGCATCAATCGTTGCCTTGACCGGGTTCATTTCCGGCTCAACCAGTGGCAACTGGTTAATCACCGCAACATCACGCGCCACGCCGAGGATACCCAGGCAATCGGCACGGTTTGGCGTTACGCTGATTTCAATTGTGGTGTCATCAAGTTTCAGGAATTCGCGGATATCAGTACCGACTGGCGCATCCAGTGGCAGTTCAATGATACCGTCGTGATCTTCTGAAATACCTAATTCGGAGAATGAGCACAGCATACCTTCTGAAGGTTCACCACGCAGTTTTGCGGCCTTAATTTTAAAATCACCCGGCAATACAGCGCCGACTGTTGCTACTGCAACTTTAAGGCCCTGACGGCAGTTTGGCGCACCACAAACGATGTCCAGCAGACGATCGCCGCCCACATTGACTTTCGTAACACGCAGTTTATCGGCATTAGGATGCTGACCGCATTCGACAACTTCACCGACAACCACGCCATTAAATGCGCCTGCCACTGGCTCAACGCCATCAACTTCCAGGCCGGCCATGGTAATTTGGTCTGATAACGCTTCGCTGCTGATGGCTGGATTTACCCACTCACGCAACCAGAGTTCACTGAATTTCATGTGATATTCCCGCCTTACTTAAACTGTTTGAGGAAACGCAGATCGTTTTCGAAGAATGCACGCAGGTCAGTCACGCCATAGCGCAACATTGTCAGACGTTCCATCCCCATCCCGAAGGCAAAACCGGAATACACTTCAGGGTCAATGCCCACGTTGCGCAGTACATTCGGATGCACCATGCCGCAACCCAGCACTTCCAACCATTTACCATTCTTGCCCATCACATCCACTTCTGCGGAAGGCTCAGTGAACGGGAAATAGGAAGGACGGAAACGGATCTGCAAATCAGCTTCAAAGAAGTTATTCAGGAAATCGTGCAATGTGCCTTTCAGGTTGGAAAAACTGATGCCTTTATCGACAATCAGACCTTCCATCTGATGGAACATCGGCGTGTGCGTCTGATCGTAATCGTTACGATAAACACGGCCCGGCGCGATAATACGAATCGGCGGCTGCTGGTCTTTCATTGTACGGATCTGAACACCAGAAGTTTGTGTACGCAGCAGGCGCTTGGCATCAAACCAAAAAGTATCGTGATCGGCACGCGCCGGATGATGACCTGGAATGTTCAGGGCATCAAAGTTGTGATAGTCATCTTCGATTTCCGGGCCGGTTTCCACGGTAAAACCTAACTCACCAAAAAAAGTTTCAATGCGGTCGATAGTACGGGTCACCGGGTGCAGCCCACCGTTTTCGATACGACGACCAGGCAGGGAAACATCAATCGTTTCTTCAGCCAGACGGGCATTGAGTTCGGCGGACTCCAGCGTATTTTTACGCGCGTTCAGGGCTTCCTGAACCTGCGCTTTCGCTTCGTTGATGACTGCACCCGCAGCCGGGCGTTCTTCCGCTGGTAATTCACGGAGGGTTGTCATCTGGAGTGTCAGGTGGCCTTTCTTACCCAGATATTCGACACGCACATTATCCAGTGCGGCGATATCCTGAGCACTCTCTACGGCTGCCTTGGCATTGGCAACCAGTTCTGCGAGATGTGGCATTGCTTTCCTCTTCTTCTGGCCAATATGGCCCGATGTAAAATAACCGTGATTAATCAGGGGCGCGATTTTGACCCTGAACCTTAGTTGTATAAAGCACAGATACAAAAAAGCCTCCACGAGGGAGGCTTAGGCGCTACTTTTCGTTTCTTCTCTTACGCGCGAAAGCCTTCCTGAGTCAGGCGCTAAAGTAAAAAAAGAAACGGAAAATAGCAGTGTTCATGCTTGCGTTACCTTATCGGTTGTAAATCTTGTGCCGGAATTCAAACGAAACGGTGGTTATTAAACAACGAAACAGAATGTTTTTAAACACAAAATATAAAAGAGGGAGCAAGCTCCCTCTTTTACCTGACTTACGCCAGAGCTGCTTTCGCTTTTTCGACCAGTGCAGAGAATGCCACTTTGTCGAATACCGCGATGTCAGCCAAGATCTTACGGTCAATTTCAATAGAAGCTTTTTTCAAGCCGTTAATGAATTTGCTGTAAGACATGTCGTTCTGACGAGCTGCTGCGTTGATACGCGCGATCCACAGCTGACGGAACTGACGTTTCTTTTGACGACGGTCACGGTAGGCGTATTGACCAGCTTTGATAACAGCCTGGAATGCAACACGATATACGCGAGAACGGGCACCGTAGTAGCCTTTCGCCTGTTTTAAGATTTTCTTGTGACGTGCACGTGCAATCACACCACGTTTTACGCGAGCCATATGCTCTCCTGAGTTTTATATTCTAGATGAAAAAAAGTGTATTTATGCGTACGGCAGACATGCAGAGACCAGACCCAAATCGTTCTTGGATACCAGGCCTTTTGGACGCAAGTGACGTTTACGCTTAGTAGCTTTTTTGGTCAGAATATGACGCAGGTTTGCGTGCTTACGCTTAAAACCACCGTTGGCGGTTTTTTTGAAGCGTTTAGCGGCGCCGCGTACTGTTTTGATCTTTGGCATTTTAAATTCCACTTCGCATTGTTATTAACATGAATCAGAAAGGCGAATCCAGCATACGCGGTGCGGGCACCGCGCAGCAGGATTACTTGGAAGCCTTACTGTTTCTTCTTAGGTGCGAGCACCATGATCATCTGACGACCTTCGATCTTCGTAGGGAAGGATTCGACAACGGCCAGTTCAGAATCTTCACACAGGTCTTTACGGACGCGGTTAAGCACTTCCATACCGATCTGTTGGTGCGCCATTTCACGCCCACGGAAACGCAGGGTGATTTTAGCTTTATCGCCATCTTCCAGAAAGCGAATCAGGTTGCGTAGTTTGACCTGATAGTCGCCATCATCGGTACCAGGTCGGAATTTGATTTCCTTAACCTGAATAACTTTTTGTTTCTTCTTCTGCTCTTTGGTCGACTTGCTCTTCTCGTAGAGGAATTTGCCGTAATCCATGATTCGACAAACTGGCGGCTCGGCATTCGGACTGATTTCTACTAAATCGACGCCCGCTTCCTCAGCTTTTTCAAGAGCTTCATTCAGACTGACAATACCAATCTGCTCGCCATCGACGCCTGTGAGGCGAACTTCTTGCGCGCGAATCTCTTTGTTAATGCGATTAGGACGCGCCGGTTGAACTCGTTTTCCGCCTTTAATACTTTATTCCTCCAGTTGATGAAGACTTCTGCTGCGGATTTCCGCCAGCAGTTTGTCAACGACTTCGCTAACATCCATGCTTCCTAAGTCTTTGCCGCGGCGGGTACGAACAGCAACTTTGCCTGCTTCGACCTCTTTATCGCCACAAACTAACATATAAGGAACACGGCGTAGCGTGTGTTCGCGAATTTTAAAGCCAATCTTCTCATTTCTCAAGTCGGCTTTAACGCGAATGCCTGCATCTTGCAGTTTTTTAGTTAATTCTTCGACATAGGTAGCTTGTGCATCAGTGATGTTCATGATCACTACCTGAACCGGAGCCATCCAGGTCGGGAAGAAGCCAGCGTATTCTTCAGTCAGAATACCGATGAAGCGCTCCATCGAACCCAGGATAGCACGGTGAATCATTACCGGAACCTGACGGTCGTTACTTTCGCCAATATAAGAGGCGTTCAAACGACCAGGTAATGAAAAGTCGAGCTGCACGGTACCACACTGCCACGCACGATCCAAACAATCATGCAAGGTAAATTCAATTTTCGGACCGTAGAACGCCCCTTCACCTGGCTGATATTCGAACGGAATATCGTTTTCAGTCAGCGCAGCCGCGAGATCATCCTCAGCACGTGTCCACATTTCATCAGTACCAATGCGCTTCTCAGGACGGGTGGATAATTTCACCACGATCTTTTCGAAACCAAAAGTGCTGTACATGTCATACACCATACGGATACAGCTGTTTACTTCGTCACGTACCTGCTCTTCAGTACAGAAGATATGGGCATCATCCTGAGTGAAGCCACGAACTCGCATCAGGCCATGCAATGCGCCGGAGGGCTCATTACGGTGGCAACTGCCGAACTCAGCCATACGCAATGGCAGGTCGCGGTAGGATTTCAGTCCCTGATTGAAGATCTGAACGTGTCCCGGACAGTTCATTGGTTTGATGCAATATTCCCGGTTTTCAGAAGAAGTGGTGAACATCGCTTCTTTGTAGTTTTCCCAGTGACCGGTTTTTTCCCACAGCACGCGATCCATCATGAACGGACCTTTTACTTCCTGATAGTCATAAGACTTCAGTTTCATGCGTACAAAGGCTTCCAGCTCGCGGAAAATAGTCCAGCCGTCGTTGTGCCAGAACACCATGCCCGGAGCTTCTTCCTGCATGTGATAGAGATCAAGCTGCTTACCAATTTTACGGTGGTCACGTTTACCGGCTTCTTCCAGACGCTGAATGTATGCATTCAGTTGCTTTTTATCTGCCCATGCGGTGCCGTAAATACGTTGCAGCATTTTGTTATCGCTGTTGCCACGCCAGTATGCACCGGAGGTTTTCTGCAGTTTGAAATGATGGCAGAAACGCATGTTCGGTACATGTGGGCCACGACACATATCCACATATTCTTCATGGTGATACAAGCCCGGACGATCATCATGACTGATGTTTTCATCCAGGATCGCCACTTTGTATTCTTCGCCACGGCTTGCAAAGGTGTCACGCGCTTCCTGCCAGCTGACTTTCTTTTTAATAACGTCGTAATTCTTTTCAGCCAGTTCGTGCATGCGCTTTTCAAGCAGTTCGATATCTTCCTGAGTCAGCGTGCGATCTAAATCGACGTCGTAGTAGAAGCCATTATCGATAACCGGGCCGATTGCCATTTTGGTGTCTGGCCAGAGTTGTTTAATGGCATGACCCAAAAGGTGCGCACAGGAGTGGCGCAAAATTTCAAGACCGGCTTCGTCTTTAGCAGTAATGATCGCCAGTTGCGCATCAACCTCAATCAGATCGGTGGCATCAACCAGTTCGCCGTTAACACGACCCGCGATACAGGCTTTCGCCAGACCAGGACCGATATCAAGGGCAACATCCAGAGGAGAAACGGGGCGATCAAAAACGCGCTGGCTTCCATCAGGAAGAGTAATGACAGGCATGCTAATTCCTTAATCTACAGTGGTGCCCCACACGACAGAGCACATCTAGAAAAATATTTGAGTTTAAATTCACGTAGTTATTCACGCTATTTAGCTTTACCTTGCCAAATATAGGCACCCTGAATACTGCACGGTCTTGTACCGGGATGCGACGCGAAAACAGCCGACAAGTTTACCACCCGTAAAGTGCGAATTTCCAGCAACCTGTGTTGCTAATCGCGGATATTTTTCGTGTAATCTTCTCTGAGACGCTAAGGTAACCAGAGATGCATTTGAAAAAGAGAAGAAGATGACAGAAATCAGGCAATTATTTGAGGTACTTGGACTGGGTCTGGTGGTGCTGCTTCCGCTGGCAAATCCGCTGACAACCGTTGCCCTGATGCTCGGCCTTTCAGGGAATATGACCACTCAGGAAAGGAACCAGCAGTCGCTGATGGCCTCAGTGTATGTCTTTATCATCATGATGGTGGCGTATTACGCAGGACAAGTGGTGATGAATACCTTCGGGATTTCCATTCCCGGTCTGCGTATTGCGGGGGGACTCATCGTCACCTTTATCGGTTTCAGGATGCTTTTCCCTCAGCCGCACGTGGAAGAAAGAATCCTTATCGAAAACAAAACGGCTGAAATGAAGAAGCAGGATTCGCCAAATATCGCTTTTGTTCCTCTTGCGATGCCAAGTACCGCCGGACCAGGCACTATCGCCATGATTATCAGCAGCGCTTCGACGGTCAAGTCATCTGACTATCCGCACTGGATCATTATCGTTGCGCCGGTGATGATTTTCTTTTTAGTGGGTTTGATTTTGTGGATATCCCTGCGCAGTTCCGGGGCGATTATGCGTCTGGTCGGGAAAAGCGGAATTGAGGCGATTTCACGTCTGATGGGATTTTTGCTGGTGTGTATGGGCGTTCAGTTCGTTATCAACGGCATTATCGAGATTATTAAAACCTTCCCGCCAGCAGCCTGAGCCGCTGGCGGAAAAAACCATGCTTATCGCATCGCCAGATAGGCATTGTTCACTTTCCACAGATAGCGTGGGGCTTGTGGTGCCGGATGTTTTTTCTGCACATGGGCAGAAAACTCTGCGGGCGTCATCAGATTGATTTTCGCAATCGCATACGTTTTATCTTTGTCGAACGTTCTCAGCAATGCCCCTGCTCCGTTCACATAGGCCAGCGTAGTGGCGTAACGGCGGGTTTCAGGGTTATTAATGCCGGCAAGCTGCTGTTGTAAAATGCTTAAATAAGCCGTTCCAAGGTCAATGTTAACCGCCGGATCTTTTAAATCACGCGGCGTGGGCTGACCATAACGTCCTTTCATCCGGTAGGCATCGCGTCCTGCCGTTGAGGCCTTTAGCTGCATTAACCCAATCGCATTCGATTTGCTGACAACGGTTGGGTTATATCCAGATTCGACCTGAATGATCGCTTTAACGAGTGTTTCGTCGACGCCGTAAGTATTTGCCGCCTGGTGAATAACATCACCATAAGGCCCCGGATGCATTAATGAAGTATCGCGCTGAGGTGGCGGCGATGGATTCAAAAAACGCGTGGTCTGAACCGGTGTTTCTTTAGCGCAACCCGCCAGCAATAGCGCGGCCATCAAATAAAGAATGTTTGGTTTCACGTTATCTCTCTCGCGACTGGGACGAGATGTAGCATATACATCTTCTTCCCACACCTGAATATATTTTTCGTCTATTATTATTATTGCTTTGTTAAACAAGGGGGTTGAGAGGATGTCGATAAGACAATTCCGCTTATAAAACCTGTTTCAGGTTACTTATTCCTAAATTAATCGGTTCGCTGATGGCATTTCCTATTTAGCCATCTCAGAAATGACATAAATTGACATCATCATCTGATTCAGCCGTGCGCCGGATCGGGTTTTCGAAGCGAGAAAAACGCTAACTTAATGAATTATCGGGCCAGTCAGAAGGGGTAATACCATGTGGCAAGCCATCAATCGTTTGTTGAGTGAACACTTAGGTAATGCTGAAATCCGCGAACGTGTTGAGCTCCCGGGGGGCGAAATCCACCCTACCTGGCGGCTGAGTTACGGCGACAGGGATGTGTTCGTAAAATGTAATACACGCGAAATGTTGCCTATCTTTGCCGCTGAAGCCGATCAGCTTGCCCTGCTTGCGCGCAGCCAGACCGTCCGGGTACCGGAAGTTTATGGCGTAGGCAGTGATCGTGATTACAGTTTCCTCTTACTCGAATATATCCCGCAAAAACCGCTGGATGCACATAATGCCTATGTTTTAGGTCAGCAACTTGCCACGTTGCACCAGTGGAGTGAGCAACTGCAATTCGGTCTGGATTTCGATAATGAACTGGCGACGCTTCCGCAGCCCAACAGCTGGCAACGACGCTGGGCCACCTTCTTTGCTGAACAGCGTATTGGCTGGCAGCTACAACTGGCTGCAGAAAAAGGGATGATGTTTGGCAATATCGAAGATATCACGGCCATGGTTTATGCACGCTTGCAGAATCATCAGCCGCAACCTTCACTTTTACACGGCGATTTATGGCCGCATAACTGTGGTTTATCGGATGATGGTCCGGTGATTTTTGACCCTGCCTGCTACTGGGGAGACCGGGAATGCGATCTGGCTATGCTGCCGTTGTATCCTAATATCCCGCCGCAATTATATGACGGTTATCAAAGTGAAACTCCGCTCCCTGATGACTTCATTTCCAGGCAACCCGTCTACCAGTTATATTACCTGCTTAACCGCAGCAATTTATTCGGTGGTCAGCATCTTGTGGTTGCACAACGCGCCATAGAAAGACTGCTACACGAAGATATCAGTTAGCAAAATTAATCTTTTAGCCCTGAGAAAATAAGGCCTGAACTCGTCAGTATTCAGGCCTTATTTATCATGCTTACCGAAAAGCGTTATAAATATGTCGTCAGTATGTCAGGCAATTAATCCTAATAATTTCAGAATGAAATAGCCGATGACAGCGATGATAATTGGCAAAATATACAATGGGAAATACTGCACCAAAATAGTGTGTCGCGGTATCACGATACGCTCTTCGATTTGCGGACGCGTACGTCCTTCAACCCCTTTCGCCTGTTCCAGAATAAGCTGATCCTGAATCCCTTCGCGAATGTGTTTCACCTGACGGGACATTCTCGCGCCGGAAGCCTGAAGTGCCAGACCCACAAAAATCAGCCAGTAGATGACAAAGAACATGACGTTCGCGCTGGTAACACCCTGTCCTAAAGCAGGCACCGGTGAGTTGTACCAAAAGACATTGAGAAACGTCGTATTGAACTTCACCATATCCACCATCACATGGACGAAATCCAGCATGACCGCGTTGATGCCCTGCTCCGTTTTAGTGTGCTCATTGATAAAAGTCAGCAAAGAAATCAGCGTTGAAAGCAGAGCAGGAATAAAGATGATCCATCCCGCTATTCGTTTAATGACTGCCACACGTCCGGCTTGTTGGTACGTCATGAATTCCCCTTGTTAGGATACCTAAAGCAACGGCTAAGTTTACCCACAGAAAGGCTGCTCCGCCCAATGTTTTAATCAGTTAGCATGGCAGTGCCGGGACAACAGCCCTCCGTCTCTGATTTCACCTACATTCCCGCCAATGTTAGAGTGGGTTTCTATTTATTGTAAGGGAGTCCGCTTTCATGGCTTATATCCGCCCTGTTAATGCAGCAATTTTCGATATGGATGGTCTGTTAATTGATTCTGAACGTTTATGGACTCAGGCTGAGCTGGACGTTTTCAGTCGCCTGGGGGTTGATATTTCCCAGCGCCATTTATTGCCGGATACGCTAGGTTTGCGTATCGATCAGGTGGTCAGAATGTGGTATCAGGCGCTTCCATGGCGGGGTCCGGATCAGGAAGAAGTGTGCTCGATGATCATCGCCCGCACGATTGAACTGGTGGAGCAAACCCGGCCACTGCTGCCTGGCGTAAATCATGCCCTTGAACTTTGCCGTGATCAGGGGCTTAAAATTGGTCTTGCCTCTGCATCACCGCTGTTTATGCTCGATACCGTGCTGGAAATGTTTAATTTACAATCTTTCTTTGAGGTTCGTGTTTCTGCGGAAAAGCTGCCTTACAGCAAACCCCATCCTGAGGTCTATCTGCTGGCTGCGGGAGAATTACAGGTTGATCCCCTGCACTGTGTGACGCTCGAAGACTCTTTTAATGGCATGATCGCCACCAAAGCCGCGCGTATGCGCTCGGTGGTAGTGCCGGACCAGGAATACAGTATGGATCCGCGCTGGGCGCTCGCAGATGTCAAACTTTCTTCCCTCGAACAACTGCGTGTAGCGCATATCAGTTAACTTTATACGCAGCCGCACATGCGGCTGCGTAATTTCAGGATTTCCCTCCTGCCTGAATGTCCTCATCCCACATTTCCACTGCGAAATTTTTTAAGCTTCGTTTAATTTCGTAAATCTTGAACTGACTCATAAAATAAATAAAACATCATTTCATTTTTATTGAATTAACATGTCAATCAACCTATGATTTCTGCAACAAGGACGAGCCGGGAGCTCTCCTGCTTCTGTACCCTGTCACTGCCACGCAACGGTCAGACTCGCCCGGTAAGTCCTCCTTAATCTCGTCATCTATGAGAGGCACCCACATGCAAGTTCGTCAAAGTATCCACAGCGACCACGCTAAAACACTTGATACCGCTGAATTACGCCGTGAATTTCTCATTGAGAAAATTTTCGAGAAAAATGCCTACACCATGACCTACAGCCATATTGACCGCATCATTGTCGGGGGCGTCATGCCCGCTGAAAAAACGGTATCCGTGGGTGATGAAGTTGGTAAACAGCTTGGCGTAAGCTATTTTCTTGAGCGTCGCGAACTCGGCGTGATCAATATTGGTGGTCCGGGCCTGATCGTGGTTGATGGCACGACGTATGAAATCGGTCATGAAGAAGCGTTGTATGTCGGCAAAGGGGCACAACGGGTTGAGTTCAGCAGTGTTGATCCGTTAAAACCGGCTAAGTTTTACTACAACAGCGCACCGGCTCATACCACTTTCCCGAACAAAAAAATCACGCTGGCGGAAGCCTCTCCGCAGACCATCGGTGATGCAGCCACCAGTAACCGCCGCACCATCAATAAATTCATCGTGCCTGACGTTCTGGAAACCTGCCAGCTGACCATGGGGCTGACCAAACTGGAAGAAGGCAGCCTGTGGAATACCATGCCTTGCCATACCCATGAACGCCGTATGGAAGTGTATTTCTACTTCAATATGGAAGAAGAGACGGCCGTGTTCCATATGATGGGGCAACCACAGGAAACCCGTCATTTATTAGTGCACAATGAACAGGCCGTTATCTCTCCAAGCTGGTCAATCCACGCCGGTGTGGGCACCAAAAACTATACCTTTATCTGGGGCATGGTCGGTGAAAACCAGGTATTCGACGACATGGATCACGTCAAAGTCAGCGAACTGCGTTAACTCCTCCCCGCTCTGCTTTAACCGGCAGAGCGACTCATCTTTTATGGCGAACGCGCCGTGGCAAAAGAGACTCTGAATATGATCCTCAGTTCATTTGAATTAAGCGGCAAAGTCGCCATCGTCACCGGTTGCAATACCGGGCTGGGCCAGGGCATGGCGCTAGGCCTTGCGCAGGCGGGATGCGATATCGTGGGTATTAACCTGTCAGCACCTGCAGAAACAGAAAAAAAGGTCACCGCGGCAGGTCGCCGATTTCTCGATCTGAGAGCAGACCTGAGCAGCATTCAGGGTATTCCGGAGCTGATTGAGAAGGCTGTCGGAGAATTTGGTCATATCGATATTCTGATCAATAACGCCGGGATTATCCGTCGCGAAGATGCCATCGGATTCAGCGAGAAAAACTGGGATGATGTGATGAATGTGAACAGTAAAACGCTGTTCTTTATGTCTCAGGCAGCCGCGAAACAGTTCATCAAGCAAGGCAACGGCGGCAAGATTATAAATATTGCCTCTATGCTCTCCTATCAGGGTGGAATAAGGGTGCCTTCCTATACGGCGTCAAAAAGCGCCGTAATGGGTCTGACCCGACTGATGGCCAATGAATGGGCGAAGCACAACGTCAATGTGAATGCGATCGCCCCAGGATATATGGCGACCAACAACACGGAACAGTTGCGTGCAGATGAAGAACGCAGCAAAGAAATCCTCGACAGGATCCCCGCCGGACGCTGGGGTCTGCCAGAAGATGTGATGGGGCCGGTCGTCTTTCTGGCGTCAAAAGCATCTGATTACGTTAATGGCTACACGATTGCCGTCGATGGCGGTTGGCTTGCGCGTTAATGGCACCATAAGTGACACCGAAAGGCGTCTGTTTATACGCCTTTCTTGTTTTTTATCAGCTCGTTGACAATTAGTTACAGGGCATCTCTTCCAAGATTGTGACAGTTTCACTTATACTGGATAAAATAACAGTTATCCAGTTCGGACGCGTCATGACGGCGGAAGGCCATCTCATTTTCTCAATAGCCTGTGCAGTATTTGCCAAGAAGGCACAGCTTTCTCCCGAGCTGGCGCATGGTGACTGGTGGCATATCATTCCCGGCTCTTTGCTTACTTGTCTGCTGCCTGATATTGATCACCCCAAATCGGTGCTGGGACAGCGTCTCAAATGGCTGTCAGCCCCCATCGCGCGGGCTTTCGGTCACCGCGGGTTCACTCACAGTTTGCTGGCTGTGGCCGGTGGGATTTTTCTTTTACGTACTCATTTCCCTCACGACTGGGTGATCCCAGCTGACGCTTTCCACGCCATGATTATTGGTTATCTGAGCCATATTCTGGCTGATATGCTGACACCCGCAGGTGTGCCACTGCTCTGGCCTTGTCGGTGGCGTTTCCGGTTACCTTTAATTAACAGTCAGCAAGGGAATCAGCTCGAACGGACACTCTGCCTTATTCTGGTCGGTCTGACCCTTTTCTGGCCAGACTGGACGCCCATCATTGGTGCAATAAATCCGGATTTTTTTAATCACCTGCTGAAATTATTCATCTGAACAGAATGGAACACTGCCAGATTGGCTAAAATCAATACAAATATAACCAAAAAGTTATAACGAATTACTTTTGGATATAAATAGTCAGGCCATCAAACTGTTATTCTGCACCCCAATGCTTTGGGATGGTGCAGTCCTTTCCGGAAACACCCGTTTCATTTATCAAAATTATAAGTTTGGAGTCTGGTATGAATCTTCCGCTCGTTCTTAACGTAGTGGTTTTCGTTGCCCTGCTTTTGCTGCTGGCGCAAACCCGCCACAAGCAATGGAGTCTGGCAAAAAAAGTTTTGCTGGGTCTGGCTATGGGTGTGGTATTTGGCCTGGCTTTACAGCTGATCTACGGTTCCGATGATCCGGTACTGAAATCCTCAATTACCTGGTTCAATGTTGTCGGTAACGGCTACGTCCAGTTGCTGCAAATGATCGTCATGCCGCTGGTGTTTGTCTCTATTCTGAGCGCAGTGGCGAAACTGCATAACGCGTCATCGTTGGGTAAAATCAGTTTACTGACCATCGGCACCCTGCTGTTCACCACGCTTATCGCTTCTCTGGTGGGTATCTTCGTGACCGGCCTGTTCGGTCTCACCGCTGACGGCCTGGTACAGGGCACGCAGGAAACGGCGCGGCTGACGGCAATTCAGACTAATTATGTCGGCAAAGTGGCTGACCTGAGCGTACCTCAGCTGATTCTTTCCTTTATACCGAAGAACCCGTTTGCTGACCTGACAGGCGCTAGCCCGACATCCATTATCAGCGTCGTGATCTTCGCTGCCTTCGTGGGTGTCGCGGCCCTGCAACTGGTGAAAGATGATGCAGAAAAAGGCCCGCGTGTTCTGGCCTTCATCGATACCCTGCAGGCATGGGTGATGAAGCTGGTGCGTCTGGTTATGAAACTGACCCCGTATGGCGTACTGGCTCTGATGACAAAAGTCGTCGCAGGTTCGAATGTTCAGGATATCATTAAGCTGGGCAGCTTCGTTGTGGCGTCTTATCTGGGGCTGGGCATCATGTTTGTTATTCACGCGGTGCTGCTGTCATTCACCGGTGTTAATCCGGCGAAATTCTTCCGTAAAGTCTGGCCGGTGCTGACTTTTGCTTTCACCAGTCGTTCAAGTGCCGCGACCATCCCGCTGAGCGTTGAAGCGCAGACACGCCGTCTGGGTATCCCTGAATCTATCGCCAGCTTTGCGGCATCTTTCGGGGCAACGATTGGTCAGAACGGTTGTGCTGGTCTGTATCCGACCATGCTGGCTGTGATGGTTGCCCCCACGGTTGGCATCAACCCGTTTGATCCCGTATGGATTGCAACCTTAGTGGGTATCGTTACCCTGAGCTCGGCCGGTGTTGCCGGTGTGGGTGGCGGTGCAACGTTTGCCGCCCTGATCGTATTGCCGGCCATGGGGCTGCCGGTTACACTGGTTGCCCTGTTGATTTCTGTCGAACCCCTGATTGATATGGGGCGTACCGCGCTGAATGTCAGCGGTTCAATGACTGCCGGTACCATCACCAGCCAGTTGCTGAAACAGACAGATAAATCGGTAATGGACTCTGAAGAAACAGCGGAGCTGGCACACCGTTAATTTCAGATTGCTACCAACAAAAAACCGAAGCCAGTGGCTTCGGTTTTTTTATGCCTGAAATAACGCAGTATCTGAGAACACGGTAATTCAGAACGGATAATCGTGAAAACCGATTTGCTCTGAAATATTACGCGCGGCAGTATGCAACATTTCCACATAATGACTTTTGCTTTCTTCTGAGAACCGTATCGTCGGGAAAGAAATACTCAGACCCGCAATGACCACACCAAAGCGATCGAATACAGGCACTGCGATACAACGAAGCCCTTGTTCCTGTTCTTCATTATCTTCACCGAACCCCTGCGCGCGAACCTGATCCAACGCAGTCTGCAAATCGGCAGCATTCATGATGGTATTTTCAGTGCTGCGGGTAAATTCAATCACCTGCAACAGCGCATTAACTTCGGTTTTATCGCCCCACGCCAGCAGCACCTTACCGATTGCCGTGGTGTGCAGCGGATTGCGCCGACCAATGCGTGAATGCATACGCAGGTTGTACATCGAGTCAATTTTATGGATGTAGACAATCCCGTCTTCATCCAGTGCGCCCAGGTGGATGGTTTCGCGGGTCAGACGGGATAATTCGCGCATCTGAATATCAGCGCTGCGGATCAGATCGACGTTTTGCAACGCCCTGGCACCCAGTTCAAATAACTTGAGCGTGAGGGAGTATTTCTCGGACTCCCCCTCCTGTGCAACATACCCCAGAGATTTCATCGTCTGAAGAAAACGGTAAACGGTGCTTTTGGACATCATCACACGCTGAGAAAGTTCAGTGATACCGATCTCACGCTCTTCCCCGAGCGCTTGTAAAATGCCAAAAACTTTCAGGACTGAGGAGACGGAATCGGGTTGCTTATCAAGATCTGCGATAGCCATAGGATATATTACCTGCTCGCGTTGAGATTGTTTCAAAAAAAATAGAACGTGGTTTTTATTATAATGGCAAGCCTCGCTGAGAAGCAATCAACCCATTGATCAAGAATGTAAGAACTGTTAAGCCAGTTTCATTCCCGACAGACAGATAAAAAATTCATTACCTCATGTGACAATTGTCACTTTACGTTAATTAGCGTAGTAATATTCCCCTCTATGATGACTACGCACTGACAGGCCTCATGACTCCTTCACCTGCTGACGGATTACCCGTCCCACAACGATATGGTGCTATTCTGACCATTGCGCTCGGTATTACCGTTTCTGTACTCGATGGTGCTATCGCTAACGTTGCGCTGCCCACTATCGCTAATGATTTCCATGCCAGCCCGGCAACCTCTATCTGGGTGGTTAACGCCTATCAGCTGGCGATCACGATTTCCCTGCTTTCGCTGGCTTCGCTCGGTGATATCTTCGGCTACCGCCGTATCTACCAGACGGGATTGCTGGTATTTAGCATCACCTCGCTCTTTTGCGCCTTATCGGATTCATTGATGACACTGACTGTCGCCCGCGTGTTACAAGGTTTCGGGGCGGCAGCAATCATGAGTGTGAATACCGCGCTGATACGAATTATTTATCCGCAGCGCTTCTTAGGGCGTGGCGTCGGGATTAATGCGCTTATCGTCGCCGTCTCAGCGGCGGCGGGGCCAACGATTGCCGCCGGTATTCTGTCGGTGGCCTCCTGGCAATGGCTGTTCGCTATCAACGTTCCGATTGGTATCGTTGCGCTGCTCCTCGGGTTGAAGTTTTTACCGGCCAATGCGACACGAAGTCAGGGGCAGCGTTTTGATATCATCAGCAGCGTGATGAATGCCCTGACCTTCGGGCTGCTCATCAGTGCCATCAGTGGTTTTGCACAAGGCCAGAACCACACGCTGATCCTGGGGGAAGTCATAGCCCTCCTGATCATCGGCTGGTTCTTTGTACGCAGACAGCTTTCGCAGCCGTTCCCGCTGTTGCCGATCGATTTATTGCGTATTCCTATTTTCAGCATGTCACTGGGTACTTCGCTGTGTTCTTTCAGTGCCCAGATGCTGGCTTTCGTTTCTTTGCCCTTCTTCCTGCAAAATACACTCGGCTTGAATTCCGTGGAAACGGGTCTTCTGCTCACCCCTTGGCCGCTGGCGACGATGGTGATGGCACCGATTGCCGGGCGTCTGGTTGAACGTTTTCATCCGGGAATGCTGGGGGGAATCGGGTTGGTCGTGTTCTCATTCGGGCTCTTTTCGCTGTCATTGCTGCCACCAGAGCCTTCTCATCTGAACATCATCTGGCGCATGTTGCTCTGTGGGGCCGGTTTTGGTTTATTCCAGTCCCCCAACAACCATACGATCATCACGGCTGCACCGCGAAATCGCAGTGGCGGAGCAAGCGGACTGTTGGGAACCGCGCGTCTTTTGGGTCAGACAACTGGCGCGGCGATGGTTGCCCTCATGTTTAACCTGTTCCCGCAACATGGCACCCACGCATCGCTGATACTTGCGGGGACGCTGGCCGGAACCGGCGCGCTGGTCAGCTTGCTAAGGATGACGCAGAAAACCAGCAGCCAGAAAGAGGCGGATAACCTGAAATCCTGACATAAAAAAACCCGGCAACTTGCCGGGTTTTTTATCAGTAATGACCAAAGGCTGGTTACTTGATATATGCACCGCTGCGCAGCGCTTCGATACGTTTATCCAGCGGCGGGTGAGACATAAACAGCTCACTGAATGATTTGGATTTACCGTTGATACAAAATGCCATCATGCTGCCCGCTTCCTGTGGTTCGTGACTGGTTTTCAGGCGCTGCAACGCAGCAATCATTTTCTCACGGCCTACCAGTTTTGCAGAACCCGCATCCGCATGGAATTCACGGTGACGCGAGAACCACATCGTAATCATGCTGGCCAAAATACCAAAGACCAGCTCCAGCACGGTCGCCACGGCAAAATAAATTAACGGGTTGCCGTTGCTGCTCTCTTCGCCATCCCGGTTGCCGGAAAGGAATCCGGAAGCCACCTGTGCGATAATACGTGAAATAAAGATCACAAAGGTATTCACGATCCCCTGAATCAAGGTCATGGTCACCATGTCGCCGTTAGCAATGTGGCTGATTTCATGGGCAATAACCGCCTCGGCTTCGTCCTGACTCATGCTTTGCAGCAGTCCGGTACTCACGGCCACCAGAGAGGCATCACGGCGCGCCCCAGTTGCGAACGCATTAATATCGGGCGCGTGATAAATCGCCACCTGTGGCATCGCAATGCCCGCCTGATGAGACTGACGGCGTACTGTTTCCATCAGCCAGCGCTCAGTTTCATTACGAGGCTGTTCAATAACTTCCCCGCCCACAGAGCGTAACGCCATCCATTTCGACATCAGCAATGAGACAATTGCACCCCCGAAGCCAAACAGCCCGGCCATGATCATCAACCCCGGCACGCTGCTGTGCTGAATGCCAGTCAGGCTGAGCACCAGCCCGAATACCAGCATAACGGCCAGGTTAGTCAGCAGGAACAACGCTATACGCATCATAAAATTTCACTTCCTCATTGTTACTTCATTGTTATTAGCGAGTCATACCGCCGGCACATAGCACCCGGCTGTACTGATCCTATGGGCTTCTTATCAGGATTCAAGAGCCCGCGCGTTCTGAAGACCTGAATTCACAATACTTTACATTTTGAAGCGTTTTATTCACAGAGTGACCTGAAATATCAACATTTTTCCGTATCACTCTGCGGGATACTTTCGAAGCTTCATACAAAACACACGCATAAAAAAAGCGCACCGGAGTGCGCTTTCAGTATGGCTTTCACAACCGTTATTTCGCCGGTGCCTGATCAGCCTGAGACTTTTCCAGATTACCGAGATCAACAGCAATATGGTCAGCTTCATCGAGGTAAGGATCCGGAGCAACATAATCTTTCGGCAAATCGTCGAGAGATTTCAGCGGTTTCTTCCCTTCACGCTTGAAGCGTTCATTCAGACGACTCAGACGCAGTGCATCATCCTCTTTATCTTCTTTATCACGCTGTGCGTAATTCAGAGAGGCAATGTTACGTTTGTCTTTCAGCGCCTTGTAATGGGCAATGTCTTGCTGGATGTACTGGAACTCAGGATTTTGCGCAATACGGGCTTCATGATCTTTCAACAATTCAGGCAGGAACGGCTTCATGTCGCCTAATTTGGTGTAAGTCGCCGCATTAATGCTATCCCACGGAAGTGCGTTATCTTCGAACTTCTCGCCGGTTTCAATCGATTCAATACCGGTTGGCATCAGGATATCCGGGGTAACCCCTTTACGCTGAGTACTGCCGCCATTGATGCGATAGAACTTCTGGATAGTATATTGCACAGAACCGAGCGCAGGCCATTCAGGTCGCAGCATCTGATCGTAAATACGGTTCAGCGAACGGTACTGCTGAACCGTACCTTTACCAAAGGTCGGTTCACCGACAATCAGCGCACGGCCATAATCCTGCATAGCGGCCGCGAAGATCTCTGATGCCGAAGCACTGAAGCGATCAACCAGAACCACCAGCGGACCTTTGTAGTAAACGACGCCATCGGTATCGCTGTCCTGCCGGATGCGGCCATTATTGTCACGCACCTGAACGACCGGCCCACTTGGAATAAACAGACCCGACAGCGAAACTGCTTCCGTCAGGGCGCCACCACCGTTGGTACGCAGATCGATAACTAAGCTGTTAACGTTCTGCTTAGCCATTTTTTGCAACTGAACTTTGACATCATCCGTCAGGCCCACATAGAAGCCAGGAATGTCCATCACAGCGACTTTTTGGGCGCCAACATTCTTGATGGTCATTTTGACGGCGCGATCTTCGAGACGAATTTTCTCGCGGGTCAGCGTAATCACATGGTTCTTGGCATTTTTACCCGCAGGCAAGATTTGCAGACGGACTTTGCTGCCTTTGGGGCCTTTGATCAACGCGACCACATCATCAAGACGCCATCCGATGACATCCACGATTGGAGTCTGTTTGCCTGCCTGAACCTGCCCGACACCCACGATACGATCACCAACCGCAATGGCTTTACTTTTGGCCGCCGGGCCACCAGCAACCATAGAATTGATGACGGTATAATCGTCGTCACCTTGCAAGACGGCACCAATACCTTCCAGAGACAAACTCATTTCGGTATTAAACTGCTCGGTGCTGCGCGGAGACAGATAGTTAGTGTGCGGGTCAATTTCATGCGCAAAGGCATTCATAATCAACTGGAAAACATCTTCGCTGTTACTTTGCGTCAGGCGTTTCATCGCAAAATGATAACGCTTGGACAACACATCACGAATTTCCTGATCGTTCTTGCCGGTCAGTTTGAGGTTCAGCTCGTCATATTTGACTTTTGCATCCCACAATTTGTCCAGCTCAGCACGATCTTTCGGCCACGGTGATTTACTGCGATCAAGTTCAATCGTGTCATTGCCGGTGAAATCCATCGGACGCTCAAGCACTTTTAATGCGTAGTCATAGCGTTCGAAGCGGCGTTTTTGAGCCAGATTGAATAAAGCATATGGCGTGGTTAACTGACCGGATTTCAGTTCCTCACCCAAGGTGGCACGTTTATCAGTAAATTGTGCGACATCGGAAGCCATTAATACGTTATGGCCATAATCGAGCATGTTGAGGTAGCGGTCGAAGATTTTCGCTGAGAAATCTGCATTAAGGTCGAACTGACGATAATGTGAACGGGTAAAACGAGCAGTCACACGCTCGCTCACCGTTGCATCCTGCGGATCCTGCGTTAAATTAGGAAGTTGAGCGAGAGTTACCGGTGTACTCTCGTTCGCTGCAAAGCTGGTATTCACCAGCCCTGCACTTGCCATTAACAGACCCGCGATAACGCTTAATCTGACAAATTTGTTCATGCCTGAGTTGGCCTCCGTATCAGAACTGCAAATGTTCTGCGCGTACAATCATCGCCAGACCCGAAGAGAGTTGAACGCGGACACCGTCTTTGGCAATTTCCAATACGGTGGCATCCATAGCACTCTTACCTGCTCTGACTTTGATTTCCTGGCCAATTTGCAGTTTTGAAATGTCTGTTACTGGCACCTGACGCGGTTCACGTTTTTCCTCACGCGGTGGGCGAGGTGTACGTGGTTTGCGATTTTCCTGACCAGCCACAGCTGCGGGCGCATTTTCACGACGCGGCGCAGGTTTTTTAGCGGCCGGACGTGGACGACGTGGCTCAGTGGTTTCACCGGCTTCACGACGTTTAGCCTGTTGTTCTGCACGTTGTGCCTGAACACGGGCTTTCGCTTCTTCCAACTGTTTACGGGCATGTTCTACGTGCTGCTCTTCAAGAACGCCACATGAGTTACCATCAAGGTCAACACGTTCCGCACCAACTTTAACGCCGTACAGATAACGCCAACTTGAGGTATACAGACGCAGAGCAGAGCGCAACTGAGTTTTGCTCAGATTCTCTTCACCTTGCACGCGTTCGACCAAATCCGCAAAAATACCAATCTTTAACGGGCGTGCTTCGCCTTCGGCGGTAAAACAAAGCGGGAACCGCTCAGCCAAAAAGGCGATGACTTCTTTACTACTGTTCAACTTAGGTTGATTTTCCATGAAATTTCCTGATTACAACGGGTTTGCCAACCGGCGCAGGCATGAACAGGCGACATTATAATGACGCCATTATTAAATGCCACGTTATCCGACGATCAACTTACAATCAGATTGACATATTTTTCAGCATCGCAGTTTTCGAGATGCTGGCAAAGCCCGCTGACTAACTCTGTCAGCCCCTGTTCATCCGCTTCATCGAAGCGCTGATAAACGGTGCTATCAATGTCTAATACGCCGATCACTGTGCCATTAACGGTCACTGGCAGAACAATTTCGGCATTACTTGCTGCGTCACAGGCGATATGGCCGGGGAAGGCATGAACATCCCCCACACGCTGTACGGCATTTTCCGCGACTGCGGTACCGCAGACACCTTTTCCTACCGGAATACGCACACAGGCAATTTTACCCTGGAATGGCCCGAGCACCAGTGTTGTACCGTCCAGCAGATAAAAACCTACCCAGTTGACGCCATCAAGACGCTCAAAAAGTAAGGCGCTTGCGTTCGACAGAGTCGCAATAAAATTGTTTTCTCCGGCGATCAAGGCGTTCAAATCACGTTTTAATTCCGTGTAGAATGCTTCTTTATTCATGTAGTAACCAATAATAACCTAAGGGCACTGAGCCGTTCTGTTGTGCTTAACCTCTATAAAATAAGCATTAAATGCCCATATGAACAAGGTTAATCCTGTGTGACATCAAAAAGACTCACCTACAATAACTGTTTGCCGACCGCATAATACGTTATTTTGTCAAAAAAACCTGGCTGATCTTGGCGTGATGGCCTCGCCTGCCCCCCTTTGGGGATGCGTAATTGTAACAACAGGTATTCTTTACTATTCCAGGTACTATGAAAATACACACAATATCAGCCCAGTTACCGCATGTTCGCTACCAGCGTTGCCATGAATGTGATTACCTTTTCTCGCTCCCGGCGTTGAAGCGGACGCAAACGGCACATTGTCCGCGTTGTAATGCCAAGGTAGAGAAAGGCAAAGTCTGTTCCCTCCCCAGGCTGATCACTATGGCCATCAGCATTTTGTTGCTGATGCCTTTCGCCTACACCGAACCGCTGATCAGCATTCGCCTGCTCGGCACGCGCATTGATGCCAGCCTGCTCGAAGGCATCTGGCAGATGTCGCGCCAGGGCGATCCGGTTACGGCAAGCATGGTGGCGTTTTGCACCATCGGAGCGCCGCTTACCCTGGCGATTTCTATACTTTATCTGCATTTTGGCCGTAAGCTGGGAATGAATCTCAAGCCCGTATTGCTGATGCTGGATCGCCTGAAAGACTGGGTCATGCTCGATATTTATCTGATTGGGATGGCCGTCGCCAGTATCAAGGTCAAGGAATATGCGGATATCAACGCCGGCATTGCGCTTACTGCGTATCTGATGATGACCGTGATGGTCACGCTGACAATGATTAATCTGAATATTGAGCAGTTGTGGGAGGAGTTTTATCCGCAGCGCAGGCCGAAAGGCGTGCCGTCTTCACTGCGCTTGTGCCTTGCCTGCAAATTCACGGGATTGCCGGACGAACGCGGGCGCTGTCCTCGCTGTCACGTGCCCATGCGTCTACGCTACAAACACAGTTTGCAAAAAACCTGGGCGGCGCTGATGGCGGCAATGATATTTTTAATCCCGGCCAATTTGTTACCCATTTCCATCATTTATGCCAACGGGCAGCAACTGAAGGACACTATTTTCTCCGGTGTCGTTTCGCTGGCCACCTCAGGGAACATACCGATTGCCGCGATTGTGTTTATCGCCAGCGTACTGGTGCCTTTTACCAAAGTGATTGTGATGCTGACGCTGTTACTCAGTATCCATTTTAAAGCGATTCAGGGATTGAAAACGCGTATCCGCTTACTGCGACTGGTCACCTGGATAGGACGCTGGTCGATGCTGGATTTGTTTGTTATTGCCTTAATGATGTCGCTGGTAAACCGTGACCAGCTTTTGTCTTTTACAATGGGACCGGCTGCCTTCTACTTTGGCTCTGCCGTAATTCTGACCATTCTTGCCGTTGAATGGCTTGATAGCCGCTTGATTTGGGATGCACATGCAACAGGAAACGCCGAATACTCCGACTGAAGCACGGATAAAACACAGGCGCCGGATTTCGCCTTTCTGGCTTCTGCCGTTTATTGCTTTACTGATCGCCGGATGGCTGATTTACAGCAACTATCAGGAGAGTGGGAATACTGTTACGATCGATTTCCAGTCGGCAGCGGGTATCGTTGCGGGCCGTACTCCTGTGCGTTATCAGGGGGTTGAGGTTGGGACAGTAGAATCCATCAGCCTGACTAAAGATCTGCGTACCATTCAGGTAAAAGTCAGTATCAAAAGCGATTTATCTGACGCCCTGCGTGAAGGCACACAGTTCTGGCTGGTTACTCCGAAAGCATCACTGGCCGGGGTTTCCGGGCTTGATGCGCTGGTGGGCGGTAATTATATCGGCATGATGCCGGGACCAGGTAAAGAAAAAGATCATTTCGTTGCCCTCGATACTCAGCCTAAATTCCGCCTGAATACCGGTGAACTGATGATTCATTTGCATTCGAAAGATCTGGGCTCACTCAGCACCGGTTCGCTGGTGTATTACCGCAAAATTCCTATCGGGAAAGTTTACGATTACGACATTGAAAGTGGTAATGACGGCGTCACCATTGATTTGCTGATCGACAAGCGTTTTGCCGGTCTGGTGAAAGACAACACGCGCTTTTGGAACGTATCCGGCTTTAAAGGCGACTTCAGCCTGAGCGGCGCGAAAGTGCAAATGGAAAGCCTGGCCGCACTGGTTAACGGTGCCATTGCAATGGATTCGCCAAATGAAGGTAATCCGGCCAAAGCAGATCAGTCTTACGTGTTATATCCGGATCTGGCGCAGAGCCAGCGCGGGGTTGAGATTAATCTCGATTTACCAAACGGTAACGGCTTGTCAGAAGGACAGACACCGCTGATGTATCAGGGGTTGCAGGTCGGTACGCTGACCAATGTGACGTTGCAGCCAAACAATAAGGTGGTCGGTAAACTGACTGTCGACCCTTCGGTAGTCGATCTGATGCGCACGGGTACACGTATCGAAATGAACAGCCCGAAAATTAGTTTGAACAACGCTAATCTCAGCCAGCTGCTGACGGGGAATACCCTGGAATTGATCCCAGGCGATGGCGAACCGCAAAAGCATTTCGTGGTGCTTGACAGTAACCAGCGTCTGCTCCAGAACCCCGGCACTGTCAAGATTCAGCTGATTGCGCCGCAAAGCTATGGGATTGATGCGGGGCAGCCGATCAAACTTTATGGTATCAACGTCGGTTCCGTCATCGACCGCACGCTGACTGACGAAGGTATTCTGTTCAATGCCGCGATCAAGCCGGAATATAAAAACCTCCTGCATAAAGACAGCAAATTTGTGGTCAACAGCCGCCTGGATGTGAAGCTGGGTATTGATGGCATGGAAGTGCTGGGCGCCAGCGCGCAGGAATGGGTCGACGGGGGTATCCGCCTTATTCCTGGAAGCAAAGGGGAGCCCGCGCCCAAATACCCGCTTTACAGCAACGCAGAAAAGGCCGCTGAAGGTATTCAGGGCGATCAGCCTGGCGCCACGCTGACATTGACGGCAAAAAACCTGCCAGATATCCAGGCAGGATCGGTGGTGCTTTACCGTAAGTTTCAGGTCGGGCAAATTGTAAATGTACGCCCGAAAGCGAACGAATTTGAAGTCGATGTGTATATTCAGCCGCAATACCGGAACCTTCTGTCAGAAAAAAGTATTTTCTGGGCTGAAGGCGGTGCGAAAGTACAACTCAATGGCAGCGGTCTGACCGTTCAGGCCTCGCCATTAGATCGTGCGCTAAAAGGCGCCATCAGCTTTGATAATCTTGAAGGTGTCTCCACCAGCAAAGGGGTGAAACGGGTTCTGTATGATTCCGAAACTTCTGCCCGCGCCGTTGGCAGTCAGATAACGCTGAACACTTATGATGCCAGTAAGCTTTCCGCTGGCATGCCAATCCGCTATCTGGGCATTACGATTGGTCAGGTCGAATCACTGAAACTCGATCCGCAGCTTAATCAGGTTTCGGCCAAAGCTGTGCTGTATCCGGAATATGTGAATGATTTTGCCCGTCGCGGTTCACGCTTCTCGATTGTTTCGCCGGAGATCTCGGCTGGCGGTGTCAGCAATCTGGAAACCCTGCTCCAGCCTTACATCAACGTTGAAGCAGGCAAAGGGGTTCCGGCGCGCAATTTTGACCTGCAGGAATCCACCATCACAGACTCCCGTTACACCGACGGTCTCGGCATTGTTGTTGACGCTGCTGAAGTCGGCTCATTGCAAATCGGTACGCCGGTGTTGTTCCGGGGTATCGAAGTGGGAACTGTCTCAGGCTTCTACCTTGGCGCGATGGCTGACCGGGTCAACGTGACGCTGAGAATCAGCAAAAAATACCAGTATCTGGTGCGTGAAAACTCCGTTTTCTGGCTGGCATCGGGTTATGACTTGCAGTTCGGTCTGACTGGCGGCGTCTTTAAAAGCGGCACATTCCAACAGTTTATCCGCGGCGGCATCGCTTTTGCGACCCCGCCGACAACGCCGCTGGCGCCGAAAGCCGCCAATGGCAACCATTTCCTGCTCAATCCGGAAGCGCCGAAAGACTGGCAGAAATGGGGTACCGCCATTCCTAAAAACTAACCAATATGATTTTCACCGGAGGCCACCTCAGGGTGGCCTTTTCCTTGCCGGACTATGACTCAGGCCCTCCCCCCAAAGCGAAATATGCTAAACTCCGCGGCTGAAAACTTATTCAGCTCTGGAACCGCATTCTTGTCAAAGCTCACCACTGCCAGCACTTTTGCTGATAAATTACCCGCCGCTTTTTTGGAAGCTACCCGTGCCATCATGCCTGCCAGCCTGAGCATGGAGGATTTCATCGCCGCCTGCCAGCGCCCTCTTCGCCCCAGTGTGCGGGTCAACACCCTCAAAATCAGCGTGGAAGACTTTCTTACACTCGCCGGCAGTTATCAGTGGGATTTAGAGCCTGTGCCCTGGTGCGCCGAAGGTTTTTGGATCAACCGCCATGCGCTCGATGAATCGCGCTTAGGCAATGCCTTATCGCATCTTGCAGGATTGTTCTACATTCAGGAAGCCAGCTCTATGCTGCCGGTCACCGCGTTGTTTTCGCATGATACTCAGCCAGCTTTGGTGATGGATATCGCCGCCGCACCGGGTTCAAAAACGACCCAGATAGCGGCGCTGATGGAAAATCAGGGGGGCATCGTTGCCAATGAATATTCCGCAAGTCGGGTAAAAGTTTTGCATGCCAATATCAGCCGGTGTGGTGTCAGCAACACGGCACTGACACACTTTGACGGGCGTGTATTTGGTGCCGCATTGCCGGAAACTTTCGATGCGATTCTGCTGGATGCCCCCTGCTCCGGCGAAGGGGTTATCCGTAAAGATCCTGATGCCATGAGCAACTGGTCTGAAAACAGCGTTTCAGAAATTGCCGCCACACAGCGTGAACTGATTGAGAGTGCCTTTCATGCGCTGAAACCAGGTGGTGTACTGGTTTATTCAACCTGCACCCTCAACGCACAGGAAAATCAACAGGTCTGCCAGTGGCTGCTCGATACGTACGCTCATGCGGTGGAAAGTGAGTCGCTGGCTGATTTATTCGCAGGTGCGCAGAAAGCGGTAACGCCGGAAGGTTATTTGCACGTATTCCCTCAGGTTTATGACAGTGAAGGTTTCTTCGTCGCGCGTTTTCGTAAAACGGACTCTGTACCGCGCTTGCCTGTTCCGGGGTATAAAGTAGGCCGTTTTCCTTTCTCTCCGCTTTCCCGTCTGGACAGCGCGGAAATTATCAAAGCCGCCGCTCAGTCCGGGCTTTCATGGCCGGAAAAACAATACACGTTGTGGCAGCGTGACAAAGAGATCTGGATGTTCCCGGCGGTATTGGAACCCCTGTTTGGCAAGGTGCGCTTCTCGCGTATTGGTATCCGGCTGGCAGAACGCTTTCCAAAAGGCTTCCGCTGGCAGCACGAAGCCGTGGTGGCATTCAGCTATACTGATGCTAAAAACCGTTTTGACATTGACGATGAACTGGCGCAAAGCTGGTTCCGCGGCGTCGATATTTATCCGGAAACTTCCCCTCCGGCTGATGAATGTCTGGTGACATGGCTCGGTCAGCCGTTGGGATTAGCAAAGCGGATCGGCAGCAGGATTAAAAATAGTTTGCCGCGTGAACTGGTCAGGGATGGCGCGATCCGACCACAGATTTTATCGGATGATTAATTAATCCGACACTTTTGCAAACTTCTGTGCCATCAAATCATCCTGATGGCGCAGAATACTCTATCTGATCACTATTCGTAGCGATAAAAATTCATCCCGGTAAGTTTTGGTGAATTCTGTTCATCGTAGTCTTTAGATGAAATCCGGATGACAAAGTGTATAGAACCCTTACTTAGTCAAAATTTTATGCTGTATATAGTCGATAATTATTTATATTATCCAGAAAGGTTTATTGAATTATAAGTAGGAATAATCCTACCGTGACATGTATTATTGCCATCAAGATAACATTGCTAGTGATATATCATTTTCAGATATAAACCTTAATGCCTGATGTTGAGTAAAGACCTGCCAGTCGGAGAAGTGTCATGTCGGATGAAATGAAACTCGAATCAGCAGATGGACTGCTATTACAGCAAATGGCCAGCCTGCGGGATATCATCGATAACAATTCTGACTGGATCTGGGAAGTCGATACGCAGGGGCGTTATGTTTTTTCTTCGAATAAATGCATCGAGTTTCTGGGAGTTCCGCCTGAAAAAGTATTAGGAAAAACGCCGTTTGACTTCATGCCACCCGATGAAGCCAAACGGGTCGGCGAGCAGTTTGCCGCTATCGTCGAACGGCGCGCACCTTTCGGTGGTTTGCTAAACCGCAACATCCGCCCTGACGGTACGGAAGTCATTCTTGAAACCAGCGGTGTTCCGCTGTTTGACAATGAAGGTAATTTCCGGGGTTATCGGGGGATCGACCGCAATCTCACCAGCCTTGATCAGGCTCCTGGTCAGCGCCTCTTCCAGCTTGAAACCATTTATTCCAATGCACCGGTCGGTTTGTGTTTTATTGACCTGCTAATGCGCTATGTCACCGTAAACGATGCCATGGCGAATATTATCGGTTTGCAACCATACGAAGCGATTGGCCGTAAAGTTGGCGTGTTCCTGCCCGGCCTTTCTCCGTTGCTCAATAACGCACTGGAACTTGCGCAGCGCAATGAAACCACGCCTGACCGCGAATTCTCCATCCCCGGTAAGAATCAAGTTTTCTTTGTCCGTATCAAAGCGGCCTGTGATACACAAAATCAGCTTAATGGCCTTTCCGTCGCGATGACGGACATTACCAGCCTTAAACGGATGGAACGGGCACTGCGCGAAAGCCAGGAGCATTACCGCAATATGGTTGAGCTGAACCCGCAAATCCCGTGGACAGCAGATCCGCGCGGCCTGCTTAACGACGTCAGCTCACGCTTCCAGCGGATCACCGGCATGACGCGCCAGGATATTCTGGCAGATAAGTGGATCCAGAGTATGCATATAGAAGACCGCCGTGCTGCTGTACAAACCTGGGAACATTGCCTGAAAACAGGCGCACCACTGGATATTGAAGTTCGCTTCTGCCACGTTGACCGCGGCTGGAACTGGATGCGTATTCGTGCGGCAGCGAGTTATGCCTCCGACGGATCTATTCAGCGCTGGTACGGTACCGCTGAAGACGTTCATGAACGTAAATTACTTGAACTGAAACTGGTCAAAGCTAACCGCCGTCTGGAAATTCAGGCGCGCACAGACTCACTGACCAAATTACCGAACCGGCGTGAGTTTAAAAAAGTGCTCAGCCACGAATATATGCGTGCCAAGCGTAACCGCACGCCGCTGACCGTGGTGATGATAGATATCGATTACTTTAAACATTTTAACGACCACTACGGACATCTTTCCGGTGATGCCTGCCTGCGCCTGGTAGCCCGTACCTTGCGAAAATCACTCAAACGCAGTACCGATGTCGTGACACGTTTTGGCGGCGAAGAATTTGCCGCGATCTTGCCGGATACTGATTTGAAAGGTGCGTGGATTGTGGCACAGCACATTATGGAATCAATTGAAGCACTGGGTATCAAGCACAGCTTCAGCGAATTTAACCGCGTGACCATTAGCCAGGGAATTGCGACTTATATGCCAGATCAGGATCCGGACATTGAGGATCAGTCGGATATTGTGAGCGCCGCTGATGAAGCTTTGTATCTGTCAAAGAACAATGGTCGCAACCAGATTAACGCCATGCCCGTCTCCGTCAGGTTTAATCAACTTTAATCTTTTGTGCAGCCGTGCGCTATTTGCCGTGCGGCTGTTTTATCTTCCCCTCCTCTTTCTTTTGGCTGTTTTCTGCTTCGTTAAAAATTCGGCTGGCACTTTTTGTGCTGTCAGCTATCCTCATATAGGGAGGCCAACTGGTCGTACCTGATGTTACTGAAATCACACACGTCACTCTGGCAAGGAGTACCTGATGGGAAAATCGAGCATAAGAATTGGCAGTTACGAAATTGACGATGCACATCTCTCGACGCCTGAAGCAAAAGGCGGCGATAAAGTGCACATCCCCTGCAAATCAGATCCTGATTTGTGTATGCAACTTGATGCCTGGGATGACCACACCAGTGTTCCGGCCGTAGTGGATGGTCGTCACTCGGTGCTATACAAGGAGAAGTATGACGAACAGAAAGATGAGTGGATCATGCGACTGGAGTAATACCGCATGGCGAACGGAATTGTGTTCGCCATGCCGCTTGCGGTCAGCCAGCGTTTTCAACCAGTGAAATACCCCGTCCGGCAAAAAAGCGGGCAAAGACATCCACCGGTAATGTGACATCCTGCTGCGTGCGAATATCATGACCGGAGGGATTATGAAAGGTTATATACTTTCTGTCAGCATGCGTCACCAGCACCAGATGCCCACCTTTAGACGGCGGAACGGTCTCCGGTATGCGAATTGACGGGTGCACCGAAGCCATGAAGAACCGGTGACCGGCCATTTGTGCAGCAATATCCTCAGCAAAAATTCCCACTTTGACGACTGCTTTCAGCCCCAACTCCTGACGTACATACTCAACAAAAGGCGCATAAATCAATCCCTTAATGTTATCCCCCTCACGCACATAGGTGCCATATGGCAGGCTGTGTTGAGTCAGGTTAAGAACAGGCACTACTTTTCCGAAAACAGCTGCCAGCACCATTTTCAGACAGCACATCCCACAGACATGGTTTGCCCACTCAATAAATTCCTGCTGACTAGATGCGCCAGATTGTGCCCAGAGTTTGATATCACTCAGTTCAAGTTCACCGGCAATAATGCCGGCAGCGCAATCAGGGTCTTCCCATTGACTGAAATAAGGTATACCGGAAAGGGTTGTAAAAGCGCGATGAGACACTGGATTCACGGACATGACATATTCCTGAACGCCGGACAGACCACTTCAGACTGATCATATAGCGACGGGGATTTAAGGCCTGATTTTCCTTATCAGGCCCCCTCAGAGATTTAGAACTTCTCTATCATCCGAAATTTCATCAGTAACAATGGCATAGTGGGTTCAAACATCTCGTACTCTTCGAAGAAACGCTGATGTTCAGCGCGCCAGTAAGCCAGCGTGCGGTCGCCTTCACCTTCTTCCCAGGCGTGTTGTTCTGTCACCTGATCAAAAGGAACTTGTTTCACTTCGGTCAGTTGTACGGCACACACCGGATTATTGCGGCCATCAACCACCACAAAGACTTCGCCTGGTTCTGGTTCCGGGTCATCATCAAGATTAGAACAGGTGGCGGTTTTTATGCCTTCAATAACACGCTTAGCCAGTTCGTCTGCTGACGACTCGGTATCACCAAACGACCAGCGCTCTGCATCCCTGTATTTAAGTGGGATCTGCGGAATCATAATTTATCCTTTCAATTGAGATAGTTCACTGCCATAACAGTTAAACATTAGCACAAAAAAACCCGCCGCAGCGGGTTTTGCAAGCCGTAACATGTACTAAGGTCCGCAGTTCTCCGGCATCGCTACCGGCCACTGTCTTGCACTGCCGGTGCCATATAAAACGGCAATGCCGCATTCCCTGTCGACCCTTGCAAGCGGTTTACCTGTTTTATCAATCATCATCGACATCGCAGGTGTTGAAACAACGGCAACCCCGCTGTCAAAGGGGGACACGGCACTGAATAGCGGGGCAATGACAAAGTTACCCTGCATATCGACAAAACCGTAATTATGGTTAGTTTTGGCGAAGGCCAGGCCATCCACAGGCAACCCTAAGTCTGCATACGCCATGCCTTCGGCTTGTTTCCCCTGAGCGTTTATCCAGGTTTTCGTACCGTCTGAGCGTGTCAGTACAGCGTGATCATTCACCATCAGACTGGCTTGTCCCTGTACCGTCAGCATCAATTTACCGGTGTTATCGACATAACGGGTTGCTGGCGCGCCATCCTGCGGGTCATAAGAGACAGACCATGCGCTGGCTGACGGCATTGACCATCGGCCCTGAGGCATAGCCGCTACCCGCACACCTTTATCATCGATCAGCTCATACCCTGCAGGTGTCGAACGCAGAGCGCGGCCTTGTACAAAAGCAGAACTTTGGGCAACTTCCGCCACTGGCTGAATTTGCCATTCTCCTTGCGCAGAAATATAGCCTTGCTGTGGTTTACGGGATAATTTTACCCAATCACCCAGCGCACTGATACGGGTTTGCTGTTCATGCAATTCAATGTTGCCTTGAGGATCCAAAAGCCAGGACTGCCCTGCGAAAGAGGTGGCAAGAATACGTCCATCACTGAACTGAGTAACTGATAACCCGGCCGTTGGCGCGATTCTTGCTTTCGCATCATTGCCTATGATTTCAGCAACCACACTGGATTCAGTTTGGTCAGCGGCGGCCGGTTGTGTCAGTAACCAGAGTGCAGAATTGATGCGTTTTGCCTTCGCATATTTCGCTTCAACAATGGTTTTACCCTGGCTGTCCACGATGCCCCATAGGCCCCCCGGCGCTCTGAAGGCCGCCAGCCCGTTGGCGTAGTCACCGACATCCTGATAAGAGGGCTGAACAACCGTTTTCTGCGTGTTGATATCAAAGATGCCCCAGAGCGCGCCGTCGGCTGCAGTTTCACGATAACGGAACCAGCCATTACCAACAGACTCAATCTCGAAAACGCCGGGCAAATCATAATGCTTACCTGCGTGATCCAGGGCGGTCAATTTCCCATCGAGATAATCAAGCGCATAGCCATGAACAAATGGCGAAATATTGTCTTCTGTCAGCGGGATAACCATTTTGCCCTGGGCATCGATAACACCGGTTCCCTCAGCCGTTGTAACAATAAACTGTTCGATATTGCCGCTTGCATCAGCAGGTTGAATATCCTGCCATTTGCTCTCAAGCTGAAGCGAGCCGTCCGGACGCAGGAAGCCGGCACCGTTTTTAGCGTTTCCGGAACCGGGGCGAATCAACGCCAGTGGTGATTGTGCAGAAGTGGTATCATTACTGATATTCAGGGGTTCAATCCGGCTTCCATCAAGGGTACTGATATTCTTCTGAGTCAGTAGCGCCTTTCCGGATGCATCCACAATATTGACAACCTCTCCTTGTTCGTTACGCAACCACAAACGGTGGTTGATCACTTCTGCGCCGGTAATCTGCGCCAGCCATCCCACATTCTGCGAGCCACCGATTATTCCTCCGGACGGTGCAACAATCGCATTAACCTTTTTCGGATTACCTTTAGTGGTGATCAGATATTCACCGGTGTCCTGCTCCCAGGGTTCACTGCCAACGGGCAACGAAAGAGGTTGCTTACGTCCAGGTACGTATAATGTCAGAGCGTCTTTAGTGACGGGATTCAACACATAATCACCGGAGACATACAGTGAAGAGGCCTCTGCTTCGCTAAAGGTTGCGATAACCCCAGCGGAATTATCCAGTAACTTGATCCCTTCCGCAGTTTTCGCCAGCCAAAAAGCCCCGGTTTCTTCACTGACAGACAAGTACTTTTGTTCATCCGGTACGCCGTCGGTACGAATTAACGTAATTCCTTCCGCATTTTTCGCCATCGCGACAGAAGGGTTTTGCGGATCAAGAGTAATCGCGCTGTATTGCGGCAGAACACGCCAGGTAAGATTACCATCAACAATGCCGTAGCCTTTGCTGGCGTTAAAAGCGATAAAGAGATCTTTCGGGCCAAAAGGTTCCACGACTTCCATTTTGTCGGTCGCCACATGGCGGACACCGTCAGGCGAAAGCAGAACACTGTTATACGTCAGACTCAGGCGGGCCGGAACGCCGTCACTAAGGGTGGCGTCATCGACTAATTCATCCAGCGCTTTACCGACCTGTGCCCCTTTGCGGTCAATAATCTGGGTTTTTCCGCCTGCCGTCACCACAGCCAGCCCGGATTCAGTAAAGGGCTGAACATGATCAAAAGCCGGCGGAATCATCCAGTTTCCGGTCAGATCGATGAATCCCCACTTGCCTTGTTGCATGGCAGCCGCGGTACCAAAATGATAGTCACCGACTTTTTCAAAAACGGGTTTAATGACCAGTTGTCCCTGGTTATCTAAAAAGCCCCAACGTTCGCCCTGCGTATCCGCTGCAGGCAAAAGCACTGCTGCACGGCTTTCATGTACATCGCGGATACATGCATTCTGAACCGCAGGCAATGCATTATGCGTTTGCACCTCCGCCTGTGACGCCGGTAACGGAGCAAAACAACTGTCGGGTTCAGCCGCAGTTGCAGAGGCTGTCAGCGTCAATAAGGCCAGTGTGCTGCTGGTATTCAGCGCATAACGGAGTGCATTTCGTAGCCTTGAAGATTTGCTGACAAACATTAATTACCCCCGTTATCGCATGCAGGAGCCTTGGCTGGCCAGAGATAAGCCCCTTTTGCATCCACAATGACACGCTGATTACAGCGCACCTGAATTTTAGCCTGCACAGCACCATCACTGTTAAGCAAGCTGACCACGCCTTTACCCCCTGCCCAGGCATGTTTCTCGCTGAAATCATTCGCCCAGTCGAACTTAGGTAAAATAGCAAAGCGCCCGGTAGTATTGATATAGCCCAGCAGATTCCCATAAGTCGATTTCTTCATGGCGGTAGCAAAATTATTGCTCATTGCGCCCACCTGATCGAAGTAAGAACCGATCAGCTTCTTCCCTTGCTGATCAACAAAACCATACAGGCCGTTGCCATCGCGAACAGGGATCACCCCGGAGCTGGCTTTATCCGCTTGCAGACTATTGAGTCCGGCGAAACGCTGAATTTCGTTGCCGTCATTGTCATACAACACAGTCTCGCCGGTAGCGTCATCATTCATGACCAAACGCGCCATCGAGTTCAGCGCCTGAGCCTGCTCAAACCCCTCTAAAGGCACCGCCCCATGATCATTAATCAGTGTAATACGGCCATCACTGACAGCACGGCTCAGATTAAGAGGTGGGATGAAATTAAATTCAGCGGTATAAAGCGGCTGAATTTGCCAGTCACCCCGGCTGTTAACTGCCCCGAAATGAGGGGAGAAACTGAGCATAACCCAGTCTCCATCAACAGAGCTTGAGGATGCAGTAATTGCCTTGCTGACAGGAAAACGCCCTGCATTATCAAGCAATGCAACACCACCTTCGGCAGGTTGAACCAGCCAGTGGTGATGGCCTACTGGCAGCGGTCTTGAGAGTAAATCTGTCGCTAAAGTCTGACCGCTTTCAGCGCTGTAGAGGCTGTAATGGCTGGCAAGTGCACCGCGTTCACCTGGCTGATCGTTATCGGAAAGAGTAAAGACACCCTGCCCGATATACTGGAATTTACCGCTACGGCCCGCATCAGGCGCGATCGCCCAACTGCCGTCGGTTCTGATAACGCCCCAGCCCGCATCTGTCTGCGCCAGCGCGTAACCGTCGTTAAACGAATCAATCTGGATAAACTGAGGAGAAACTTTGATGCTTTTGCTCGCGACATCCCATAATCCCCAGCGCTGAGCGTCTTTTTCACCCTCAGTATAAAACAGCAGCCCGGATGACAAACGCTGAGCACCTTGCTGAATATTTGCCGGAACGTCAATCGCGTTACCACTACGATCAATCAGGTGCTTAACCTCTGTATTTCCAGCGTTGTCAGTGGCCCAGGTATAGTCACCGTTAAACGGGGAAATTTGGGTAAATACTGGCTGGATAACCCATTTGCCTGTCGCATCGACCGCTCCTGCTTTTTTATTCTCCGTGTGGATGATCAACGGTGCCTGAGAAGCATCTCCGTCAACCGATGCCCACTGCGGGTCAGAAAGCACATTTCCCTGGGAGGTGAGAATTGCAGGCGGTTTTGTTGTATCAGCGGGCGTCAGAACTGCCCATGGCAGGCTGTTTGCTGCATGGCTATCTGCTTGCGCCAAAGAACTGATGTCATCGGTCATTGGCGACGTACCCAGCGGCCTGAGCTGGTAATCTTTCAGCGCTGTCAGCGTGGCATCGTTAAGAAGTGCTACGCCGTTATTGTCATAGATCTGCGCAACCTGAGGCGTTTTACCCTCAGATTGCATCACCCAAAGGCGGTTCGCCTGTTGCAGAACTTGCGGCTTATTCACTTTCAGCGAAGCAACGTGGTTATCAGCACCAATAATCACAATACCTTTACTGCCCGTTCCCAGCGTAGCTTTGCCCCAGACAAGGATATTCTCAGATTGATCTGCAGGAATATCCTGTACTTTTTCCAGATTATTGCTGAGCAGTTGTTTGCTGTTATCTGTGCCTGTAACCAGCCAGCTCCCCGAAACCAGCAGACGCACCGATTTATACTGCTCTTTGTTTAACGAGACACCCTGCCGGTCAACGAACATCCAGACGTTCTTAGTTTTCACCGCAACGACATCGCCGCCAAGTTGCGGCTCATCACGGGTTTTCAGGATCATCGGGTCAATTGCCCAGTCACCCTTTTCGTCCAGATATCCCCAGTAACCGTCTTGTGCAGAATCCCGCTTTTTAGCCGGGATCAGCCCGGACTGAGGCAAGTCCAGGGCAATAACATCATCAGGAAGGGAAAGGGAACGATCCGTTGAGGCATTCCACAACGCAGGAGAAACTTGTGTTTGTACGCTTGCCAGTGCCTGACCGCGCACAAATCCCTGGCTGTCCAGAGAAACGGCAAACGGCAACGTTTTTATGACCGCACCTTTGCGATCAATCAGCACCAGACGGTTATCGGTCACGACCAGGGCAGTGCCCTGAGCATTGAAATCGGTTGCCCGCGTAAACTTAGGCTCAATAATCCAGTGGCCTTTTTTATCGATATACCCGAATTTATCGTCTTTTTTCGCAGCAGCCAGATCGTTCACAAAGCCCCGGGCTTCACTGAAATCAGGCCTGATTACCATATGCCCGGTGGTATCCACATAACCCCAGAGTGGTTCGCGGGATAACGCCATCTGCACAGGGGAAAGTCCCTGCTGGAAAGGCAACTGGCAATCCTTGGCTGTTTTTGCATTACCACACGCCCGTAACAGTGCGTCATCCGCATGTGCCGGCAGGCTAAAAAAAGCATTCAGAACCAGGGATAACGCACTGAAGTTTCTGAGATATTTGAATTTTTCGGAGCAATTCATCCGATGCCCTTATAACTGGATAAAATGAGAAAGTGTAGCGCCCGCATTTTTTTCATCACCCGCAAAAGGGGCGCGTGAGACGGCAAAAAATCCGATAATAATCAATTTAAAGCGAGCGCACATGCCATAAGCCTATAGGGTGTCAGCTTGTGAAAGAAAAAGCAGCTATTTTATTACTCTGTAACGAATGAACACACATTATCAATTCGCAGAAAAATACGCTCTGTATGTTACCGTTCATCTGGGTTCCTCACCTGTCGATAACCTGACAACAACATTTCAATTTCCTTATTTGAAATTAGATCATTTTCATTTACATGTGCCCGAGTGGCTAACAATTAATCTTCGGAAGATTATTACAACTATTGATTAAGGTCATTATTCCCCCCTCTTTTGTCTGGTTTTATAGATTCCAGAGCGTTCTGTGACCAATATCACTCCCGGTTCGGGTGGCGTAAGATCAGGTAGTGTTCGGTTGCAGCGTATTTCCGGTGTTTTATCTTATTGGGGGAAGCCATGCCTATCGTTCGAGCCAGATTGAGTCTGTTTGGTGGCGACACTGTCGTCATACGTTGTTCAGAAAAATGTCACATTCATCTGATGTGTGAAAATGATGTTGAGCGCAAAGGACGCCACTCAGGTTTCGGCGATATTTTGACAATTAACGATCAAAATACCGCTTATGTCGGGATCCCTTATAAAGGCGTATGGAATGTGCTTATCGATTCTCAATGTGACTCACTCGAGCATTCAATAAGTTATCTGCCTGCCTGAACACCGCTATTACCTCCCGCCCTCTGCTTTTTATCTGCGACCTTTTATCAGGTGGATGGAAAACCATTTGCCTGATATTTCCTGAATCACCTGCCAGCCCGTTCACCTCACAACGGTACAGGCAACCGCTCACACCATCCAGCAACAGAATACTGAATTGCGTAATGCCACGGAAAAAACTTTAGCTTGCTACATCAATTGCATACCGTTATTGAATTGAACATTCCATTATTTTCAAAAGACCTTTTCCTGTCTCATTTAGGTATTGCCAGCCTGAATTTCACATTGCATTCTGTCAAAGGTAATGACGTGGCACCGGCCATAACGGCCGGATTTCTTTCAGGCAAAAAAGATCCCATAATGAATAAGAAATCACTTTGCACCCTCGCTGACGTGGCGGATCTCCTTCCACAATTGCGCCAGGTTCGCCAGCACCTGCACCAATATCCAGAACTTTCCAATGAAGAATCTGCAACCGCAGCATTCGTCGCTGAAAAGCTAGAATCTCTTGGCTATCAGGTGACCACCGCCGTTGGCGGGTATGGCGTTGTCGGCTCCATGAAGCTTGGCAGCGGGTCCCGCAGCATCGGTATCCGTGCAGATATGGATGCTCTGCCCATCACCGAACAAACGGGCGTAAGCTACGCCAGCCAGTTTCCCGGAAAAATGCATGCCTGTGGCCATGACGGCCACACAACGATGCTGCTGGGCGCCGCCGCGCAGCTTGCGCGCAGCAAAAACTTTTCCGGCACAGCGCATCTTATTTTCCAGCCAGCGGAAGAAATTGGATTTAACAGCGGCGCAGAGCGCATGCTGGCCGAACAGTTATTTGAAAGGTTCCCCTGTGATGCCGTCTACGGGTTACATAATCATCCCGGCTATCCGGTTGGCAAAATGATGTTCCGTTCCGGCCCGTTTATGGCAGCCTGCGACACGGTTAATATCACAGTTCATGGCAAAGGCGGGCATGCGGCCCGACCGCATATGACGGTGGATCCTATACTGGTTGCCAGCAGTCTGGTCATCGCCTTGCAGTCGGTTATTTCGCGTAATATTGATCCCAATGAAACAGCGGTAGTGACCATAGGCTCATTACATTCAGGCCATGCGGCGAATGTCATCCCGGAAACAGCGCGCCTTGAAATGAGCGTTCGCTCCTTCGATCCTCAAGTGCGCAAAATCCTTGAAAAACGTATCCGCACTCTGGTGGAAAATCATGCTGCCGGTTACGGCGCCCGCGCTGAAATTGAATATGTTTCCGGATATCCGGTGCTGGTAAATCATGACCAGGAAACGGCATTCGCTATGGAAGTGGCGAAAGAATTGCTGGGTGAAGAAAACGTGATCGATAATCTTCCGCCAATCTCTGGCAGTGAAGACTTTGCGTATTTCCTGCAACAGAAGCCCGGCTGCTTCCTGCGCCTGGGCAATGGAGACAGTGCGGTACTACACAATCCGGCCTACAACTTTAATGATGACAGCCTGAGCTTTGGTGCAGCCTACTGGACGCGCCTGGTCGAACGCTATTTAGAGGATTAACGGCAAAAACCGAACCAGCGCATGCCGAGGTGAAAGTGATTGGCATGCGCTGCATTGTATTCCGGCCCGATGGAATTGCCAAAATACGGGCAACTCTCTGAAAATAACGTCCGCACATACTCCCCTTCTGCACCAGACTGAGGCCATTGTTTCAGAACTGTCATATGGTGTCCGTCAGCCAGCGAGAAACCGGCAACGTCCAGCGCTTGCGCCGTGGCATGTTCGCTAAGTCTGGCATCGGGCTTGTTATAGACGTTCCGGCAGGCATAACTGCCCAAATGATGGATACGTACCAGCGGCGAACCGAGTTTCTGAATGGCCAGCGGTTTCGCCACCTGTGCGACAAACATTGCGCTGCTTAGTGCAAGACGACAGCTCGCCAGATAGCTTGAACTCAATGAAACATCCCCAAATCCGCGAACCCGTACTGCATCAGTCAGCGGGCATTTCCCGCCCGTATTTCCGGCGCGGGTAAAATTAATCGCCCCCTCTTGCCGGGCACGTTCAAGCACAGCCAGACATTGCTGAGGATTGTTATCCAGCTTCCTTAATTTGTAGCGGGTAATGAAGTTTGGCGGGTCATTAATTGTCACCGGTGAGAAAGGATTATATTCCGACGGAACGTGACGGCTTATCCACGGGCCACTGCACCAGGCAACAATGATAATCACAATAACGCTTACCCAATATCGCATAGTGTTCCTTTAGCACCACCAGGCTTTAGCAGCACATTGATTTTTCACATGTAATATTTGAGTATAGCGGGTAAGTAAACAGTGTTCTGAAGGGGTTACAAGTCGGGAAATAAACTTACTTAGTTTTGACATAAATAGACATTGGGTTTGTTACTTTTATATCCGAAGACGATGTTTCTTCTCCTGTGTCCACTGTGAACTGTCCTTCATAGTGTGTAAGACCCTCGCATTACCCCTTTCAGCCCGCCCCGAGCGGGCTTTTTTTTGTGCCGTCTCAAGATCAAGCCATGTGTGACGCAGCAAAAGACATTAAGCTGCGTCACCCGATACACTGAAAAGCTTACTTATGGGTAAAGTCGATCACCATCCGGCCTTTAATTTTGCCTTGTTCCATTTCATGGAATATCGCATTGATATCGCCCAGCGGACGCTTGGTGACTTTCGGCACCACTTTACCTTCAGCGGCAAACTGGAACGCTTCGGCAAGATCTTCACGGGTACCGACCAGTGAACCCACGACCTGAATGCCGTCAAGCACCAAACGAGGAATATTCAGGCTCATTGATTCCGGCGGTAAACCCACAGCAACAATACGCCCACCCGCTCGCATCGCATCAACTGCTGAGTTAAAAGCGGATTTCGCCGTTGCCGTTACCACCGCTGCATGAGCGCCACCGACTTTCTCCTGAATAATTTTTGCTGCATCGTCTTTTAGCATATTAATGGTCAGGTCTGCGCCCATATCGGCGGCAAACTCTAATTGCTGATCATTAACATCAATAGCAATCACTTTGGCATTGAAGACATTTTTCGCATATTGCAAAGCCAGATTACCTAAACCGCCCAGGCCATAAATAGCAATCCATTTACCCGGCTGAATACCTGATACTTTTACGGCTTTATAAGTGGTCACGCCTGCGCAGGTCACGCTACTTGCAGCAGCAGACTCCAGACCGTCGGGAACTTTCACCGCATAATCGGCCGAGACAATGCATTCTTCAGCCATGCCACCATCAATGGTATACCCTGCATTAATAACCTGTCGGCATAACGTTTCGTTACCGGTTGTACAATATTCGCAATGCCCGCAGCCTTTATAGAACCACGCGACGCTGGCACGATCGCCCACTTTCAGCGCAGTGACTCCAGGGCCAATTTTCTTTACAATGCCAATCCCTTCATGACCGAGGATGACCCCGGTCTTGTCACCAAAATCACCGTTTTTGACATGCAAATCCGTATGACATACACCACAGCACTCCATCTCTAAAAGTGCCTCACCATGTTCAAGGTCGCGCAGAGTCTTCTCGACGACGCCCACTGAATGGTCTTGATTAACAACAGCAGCTTTCATTTTCCTTTCCTTAACGTTGTGGCGGAGCCTCAACGTTACAACGCTATTTGTCCGGCTGCAAATGAGAATCAAATGCTTTAACTGCAGAGTTCAGCATGAGAGCGGAAAGTTTTATTTCCATTGTGGATGGGCAAGAGGTTAGAAGCTATGAAGCAGCACAGGATAATGGGTTCAAGACAACATTAAGGCTACAGCAATCAGACTCGTTCTCCTCTGTTGCAAGAATAAGAAATAATCATGCCTTAAACCCGGTGAAATCAGAGGATTTTTTTCATTGAAGGAGAAGCGTGGAAGATGAAATCATTCCTTTCATAGAATGGAATTGCCTCTTTCCTTGCATCAAGAAAAACAAAATTCATCTCCCTGCTTTGAGCCTCACTAACAGCGAAATCAAGAAGCAATCTGCCTGTCCCTGATTGGCGTTCATTCTCATCAACGACCAGATCATCAATGTGCAGGTGAGAACCTCGTGCCAGCGTGTGTACAGGTCTTATACCCATCACACCAATAATCCTTTCTTCGAGGACTGCAGCAACAAGCTCATATCCGTTCAGAGTTTGAATTCTTACGCTTTTTAAAAATTCGCCTTTGGTGATGTTTCTTAGTTGAGCAATGATCGGGAATGCGCTTTCCCACTCTGAAGGAAGTAACTTTTTAATCTGAACAGTCATAAAATATCCAATTCAATAAGCCTAGCTATCATTTATAGGATTATTATTATTACATTGCAATAGGTGTTCAGTTGCACCCTGATAAGCACAGCCAGTAGTCACTTCAAATCCACTGAACCTAAGATTGCCCGAAAAATGTCCTAATTAGCCGGGGGTATAATTTAATTGAGATGTGATGGGGGTAAAACTGGAAAAACTTCTTAGATGAAAGGTTAAAAAACACGCCCAGAAAGGAATATGCACTTATTGTTAAACCGGCTCTCTTTAAAAAAAGGGTGCACAACGCACCCTTTTAGCCACTCAAATTTGATTCTCGATACTACATCATTCTAAAAGATGCAGTTATTACCACGAACGGCAAATACCAGAACCACAATAGCAATGCTATAAATAAGAGCCCGCAAGCTGACGGTTTTCCGGCTTCGTTACTTTTAGATTTATGTTTTTTGATAAATAAACCTAACAGCAGTAAATCGATAACAACCAGTATTGCCAGCGGTACGTACGGAGCAAGGCTAAGAAAGCTACTGCTAAAGTGAAGCAGGAATCTTAATGACAGGAAAATTTTGTAAGCCAAAACAACTATCAGCAACAAGGACGTCCATTTGGCGTAGATAAAACCTTTGAAAAGTTTATCTAATGCGCCTGGTGTACCAGAATTTCTCCCGCCGGTATGCCCGTATGAGGATTTGTAATCTTGCTGGAGATTGTTAGGGGGAGGCGTATAGGATTGACTTTTATCATATGCTCCCATGTTGTCATGGCGATGAAAATCTCGTTCTTTTTCTTCACAGAACGGACAGTGATGGTTATCGATTTCCCGATAACAGGTTGGACAAGCACCCATGATTTTTCCTTGTTAGAAAAAACATCTCCCCACATTGTGGGGTCGTTCTCTCCCTTAACATCAGAGAGATATTATTTATTATTGTTATTCTTAATCTACAGATTTTGTCATTAGTTGTTCTGTAAGGCAACTGCAAATTTGTTGGCTAACAAAATTAAATATCAATTTTATTTAAGTTCGCTTCCTGTGGCGCTCCTCTCCTGCTACTCATATCAAATAATTAAATCAAACATTTGCACTGTATTTACATACAGCCAAATTCACATCCTCAGAAAGGAAGATGTGATGAGTGTAAATAAGCTGTCTGCCGGCAAATGGTCGTGCGAATACGACCCGAGCGGGCGCGAGGGTAAGCAGTTTGTCTCCAGGTATGTATCAGTACGGGGCCGTCTGCCCGCACACAAGAAATGCAGTCCCCGGCGCGCCCTCTGTTAAGGCTAACGCCTGATGATTTTAAAATCATTGAAAAGGTGCATTTGAATATATTGAGCGAGAGTTTTAAATAGATTCAACCAGTCAACACCCTCGCTTTAAATATTTCCAGCCATGAAACTGATGAAAGTATTTCATGGTTACACCTTAATACACAACATCATTTCTTTGTCGCTTTGCAATATAGAGATTTGCATCCGCTTTAGAAATCATCTCTTGTAATGAGGCATTGTCTTTATCATATTGAGATATGCCGATACTCACTGACAGAAATAACCCCTCCAGCTTTATGCTCTTAACTGCCTCACGAATTCTATTTGCGATTAAAAACGCATCAGATGCCCCGGTATTTTTAAGTGCAACGATAAACTCATCTCCCCCTACCCTGCCGGCAAAATCATTGCTGCGCAGGCATTTGAGTATTTTTTTTGCGCAAAGAGAAATTGCCAAATCACCTTTTTCGTGACCGAAAGAGTTATTTACCTCTCTTAAATGATCAAGGTCTATGACTAATACGCTAAAAGGTAAGTTATTTTTTTTACTTTTCGCCAGTTCGTAGGTAGCTTTCGCGTAAAATGCCTCTCTTCGCAGGCAACCTGTCAGCCCATCAGTAGAAGCATATACATTCAGAACCCTGAGATATCCGCCTGCTATTAATGACAGCAAGTAACTAATGAGCATAGATAAAAAAATTATAATTAGCGCAGGCCAGGCATTTGATGAATTCAGTACAGATTTTAAAAAAGTAGGCTTTTCAATAATCGTTGATTTCCGTATTTTAACACCTGCCAAGTTGTAGCTTTTATCATGCATAGGTAAAACTGAAATTAATGTGTTATCATCTGCAAATCTTCCAATGGCGAAACCACGATTAATACATACTCTCGTTAATACAACGGATATGTTGCGAGGCTGTATATTTTTGAGGGAATTTAAAAAGTCGCGAACCTTTGCATTACATTCCTGCGGGCTACCTGTATTAGAGAACAATAACGTTTTAACTTGCACCTCGGTGTAAGGTGAGGGGTGATGAGTATAGTTCTCAGTTGCAATGACTCCTCCTGAGTTATCAGGATCATAAAAACTCCCCATATTATGGATATTATTAACATTCCCTTTCCACTCCTGAACTTCCTGACTGTATAGCAAAGGGAAAATGATAAATGACGATATTACGCCACCAAAAAAAACAAACGAAACCGGTTTTGTAAGCAATGGAAGTAAGACCACCCACCTCCAACTTGAATAAATCATCATGTCCTCACTGGTGATCAAGATTTCGTTTCATAGCATGAAAATAATTATTTTTGACCTTAGAACTGTCAAAATAACATCACTGGTGGTTCTGACAAAGATCTTTTAAGGCAAATTTTTGACGATCCGTTAACTAAGCTTACCCCATGAATTAATTGATATTTTTCGCTAAACTTCAAGGGCGTTGTGCCTTTGACAGACAATCTGACTAAAGTTGTATGCCTGCCCGGACGGCAGTGGATTTGTAACTGCGCCGAATCAGGGGTGTTGCTGTCTGATGTAAGTTATGAGGCAATGGAAAATCACTAAAATAAGCCAAATACATCAGAAAAATTCCATTTCATCGTACGGGCTTTCTTTGCAGGAACGGAGCCGGCTTTCAAGGTCACCACAATGAACCTCTAACTGATAGCCATCGGGATCGAGAAAGTAAATTGACTCCCCTTCACTCTTATTGCTTTTCCACTCTGTGGCACCGGCATGCTGTATTTTCTCGCGAAATGAAGCCATGTCGCCTGTGGTGTAAAACCAAGAACATCCACATAGAAACGAAAACTGCGGGGCAAATGACTGACAGCAAGAGTAAGGTGATTCAATCCAAATACAAAAAAACTGAATACGATTCCCGTCGCGGCAATAAATGCTACTCATACCTATTTATCAATGGATTAATTAAAAACTCTTTAAAGTAAAGCCTTCCGTCACTTGTTTATACCTTCATTAAATATCAATCAGTTAGCATCATTTCGAAATAAATTCGGGGAATTTTCGAGACTGGATTTATGGATTGCATAATCGGTCATCAATAATAATCCTCTGAAAATCTCCTTTTTAAATGTTCTCTAACTGTGTCTTTATCTGCATAAGCATAACGTAATGCCTCACTTTTAAAATGGACTTAAGAAAATGGCAATATCAGCTTATTTATGGCTTAAAGACGACGGCGGCGCTCTGATTAAAGGCGGTGTGGATGTCATCGGACGGGAATATAGCATCGAAGTAAAAGGATTCCATCATAATCTGATGATCCCTACCGATAACGCGACGGGTAAAGTAACGGGTACCCGCATGCACTCCCCATTGCTCATCGTGAAGGACTTTGACAGCTCCAGCCCTTACATTTACAAGGCAGTAGCAACAGGCCAAGGCCTTGAGTCTGCGGAGATCAAATGGTATCGGATCAATGATGCAGGTCAGGAAGTAGAGTATTTCAACATGCTGTTAGAAAAGGTACGTATCGTTTCAATTTCGCCAGCAATTGCCGCAAACAGCAATCCTAATGACAATCACATGGAAACAGTTGAACTTCGGTACGAAAAAATTACGTGGAAGCACAATGATGGGAACATCATATTTGCTGACTCGTGGAATGATCGCCAGACCGCATAATTAAAAGGGGCAAAATGCCCCTTAATCATAAAACCACCTTTTGGCCTTCACCGCTTCAATAATCATTTCAACGGTTAATGGTTTTAGATCACGTTTGGGTGGTTTTCTCTGCCAAAATGCCCTTTCAGCTTCATAGTAATTCAACATATCAAACTTAGAATAATCAACACCATATTTAGTGAAGACATCAATCAATATCTCTGCCAAATCTTCAGGCAACAGCTGCCAATCATCTTGCACTGACCAAAATTTCTGGATAGGAACAATTTCGGGATCCCGCCAGCTTTTCCGGAACCCGTATTTATCGGTTAGATAGTCACAGATCTCTTTATCTAAATTCATTAGAAAGATGGCCATACGATACGGTCAGATGGGCGCGCGATAAGGTTATATTTATTTCTGGTCCTTTTGGAAACTAATTGAAGCATTATTACAATTTGCGCATAACCTAGCCATGGAGTCCATCGACCTATAAATGGGGCGATTTTACTTGTAGGAACCATCTTCATCTTTGAGCCTTTACCCATTGGTGCTTCTAGTCGCACCCCGAATGGCAACCTTTTTTCTTTAAACATCGCTCTGGCTATTTTTGAAATGACACTCGTTCCTGGCGTATTGGTTGCAGCTGATAACTTGCCTGAGATGGGAATCCAAGGCTGGCCAATGATAATCATCACTGTAGCAGAAGTATCCAAGCCTAAGTAATCAGATAAACTTTCTATGAAAATCAGATTAAACAATTCAGGGGCAGTTACATTGGCATGACCATGGTAGAAATAGGTCCCGCCCAACTCTTCGGTTGTGTCCATTCTCAATATCCTTTTGATTAGAAGGGATTAAGAATACTGCTGCATTCATAACCAGGCAATATGTCCCGTCACGTTAATCACTATGTCTATACTTAAAATCTCGCCACGGAGGGAATTTATGTGTGGACGCTTCACGCAGTACGAGCCCCTCTCGCATGACATCGAAGTTCTGGCGCCAGAGCGGCATTGATGACATCCCTATCGACCGCTGCAACGTCGCGCCCGGTATTCGGTTACTGAAGAAAACGGATATTTTTGAAAACAGGTTGAGGGTAATTCAGGGAAAGACAGGGGAGCAACTGGCTATACAATTACCACTGTGTCTGGCAGCGTATGATATGACGCCTGGTGAAGTGAATGAGAGGTGTTTGCAGAATAATAATACGGAGTTCATTCTCAGTTCTGCCAGCAGAAAAACCGGACGCCATCCCGGTGCGCTTCGAGCGGACATAATTACTCAGGCATTCTGGCGCGTCGTTATAAATCAAATGGTAAAAAAAAGACCGAATACTTTTAAAAACCTTTAAAAACATTAACTTATATTTTTTAGTGGCGATAAAAAGGCGACATGCGTATGGCGTGTTTTGATTTCACCAAACAATAGGAGTAATTATTAGACAAGATAATTAAAAAATTTAACTCATTGTATTAGCGTATAATTTTTTGTACACATCATCGTACGCAAAATAAAAACCATCCAAAACCAAGCAAAACCAAGCAATTCCCTTGCTTTCTTATGAAAGAATATGCTCTATTTAAGCAATATAAAGCAGTCCTTTCATGGAGTTAAGGACATGATCCATCTATCAACATCTCTTTCCGCACCTAAAGTTCTTAGCCTCCTAGACGAACAGTATTATACAGATACTTTTACTTTTTTTAAAAAAATAGAGAGCAATATTCTAAATGGGTATAATTTGGAAATAAGCTTCTCCTCATGCATTGAGATTGAGCCCAGTGCTGCATTATTATTATTCTCGACTGTTAACTTCCTGCATATGAAGTATGGATTCAATCGAATTAAAATTAAGCAACTCGCTTTAGGTAGTACATTATCATATGACGCAGCATTGAGTAGGTCGGGTGTTTGGGAAGCCTTAAACTGTAAGTGCGTTCAGGATGTTGAAAATCTTGTTATCCAGAATAATAAATTTAAAACCTCCTGTGATCAGTCCATTTTAAAAAAAGCCGATGAAATTCTGAGAGGCATTAAAGACCTCAGTCAAGAACATATTTTCTTTTTGAATTTGGCCATGAAAGAAGCAGTTCTAAATGTGATATACCATGCTTACATAGACAAGTCAGGTATAGTTAGTCCTGATGAACTAGGTATACGATGGTGGCAATGTGCATGGGTAAATACGAAACAAAAAACGGTAAATATTATCATCCATGACCGCGGTGTTGGAGTCTTAGGTTCATACAAAAACGGTCAAGACGATGAGAATGCTCTCAACGAGGCTTTTTTGCAGGGATATTCAAGATCAGGTTTGGTCAATAGGGGAATGGGGTCAGAGGATATGAAAAGCCCAGTTAATGAACTCATGGGGCAACATACTTTGACAGTTCTAACTGGGGAATTTGTTTATGAATATCAACTTAGAACTATACAGCCAATAATAACAAAGAGGAAAGTAGCTATTTGTGGTACACTCGTACATTGGAATTGTAGCTACGGGAATGTGTGAGGCATACCATGTTGAAAGAAAAAAACTTAATAAATGTTGCTGAGGATTTTTCAGACGAGCCTTTTGGTAGGTATCCCGAGGATGGTCCATACAATGCAACTACTTTCCGAGATGACCACTTGATACCTGCCCTTAAAAAACTTTCAGGTGAAGAGAAGCTTACAATTGATTTTACAGGCGTTCCTGGCCTTGGTTCGTCTTTCATGGAAGAAGTTTTTGGAGGGCTCATTCGGGCTGGCTTTGATCCTGAATATATTAATAGAATAATCATATATAAATTCCCATTGGCTTTCTATGAAATTCAAGCCAAAAAATTCATGGCTATGGCAAAAAACAACCAGAAAGATTGAGATTATATTATGGACAGTCTAATTTCTTTATTATCCCCGAGTTTAGCTATTGTTGGTTGGGGAATTGCGTATAGGTTAGCAAAAGTAAATTCTACTAGGACAGAATCTAAATCGCTGATTGACTCATGTAATACTTTAATTGACACTCTGGCCGAGAAAGGCAGTGAATTCTATCTTTCTCCAACCTCAACAAAAGGCCAACAAAGAAATTTTGAAAAATATGCATTAAATAAAATATCGCTCTTATTCAAAAAGCTTGAATTATTAGATAAAAGAGGAGTAACTACAAAACAAGAAATGATATCTGACTTCCATATGGCTTTGACTAAAGGCATTCCTACTCATGGATTAAAGCAAGAGGAGGATGACAACTGTGCACATAAAATAATGAGTGAGTCAGCTAAAATATCATATAACTTACACTCTCAGTTTCATGTAAAATACCCGCCAATTGAAGGGTTTATTAGCTTCAAACGTTACTTTTGGAAACATTAATAACCATGCTATTTAGTTGCTATCAACTTTACAGAAGAGTCATAGTATCGACGCTCAAATTTTTCTGTACCATTTCTTAATTTATATATAACCCCAACATATACGGCTTTCACACTATCAAATTTTGACATATGAATATCAAAGATACTTTCCATATTTGCATTTATTGAAAGTTCATTGCATTCTAATAGGAATTTTTCATAAAATTCGCCAAAGAAATTTTTAAGCTCATCCAATATTAATTTTAAATCTTCTTCTGGATATATCCCACCCTGCCCCACTCTTTCACATTGTACATTTTTATGTAAAATAATTTCCTCTTTAAATTCGTAACCTATGACAGAAAGTTGAATAACCTCGACCCCTCTACTCTTCATCAGTTCGCAAATATAAGCTCTGTGCGGTTGACTAATTCTTGGCCCTAGGAAAATACGGATTAATGCATTGTCAGCATAATATTTTCTTCCAACTTCCCCTGTCAAATATCTCCACTTTTTTTCATGCGCCCATTCCTCGCGTTTCTGTATGACTCTTAGAAGCATTTCTTCACCAATATTCCCAGCACTGAAGTCTTTAAAAGAAATCGGTGGCAATGGTATACTTGAATAATTGACCTTTCTTAATGGCTCATTTTTAAAATCGCTAATAGTAAATCGGTTAACATCAAACTCAAGGCACATTCCTGAAAAATTTCCAGCATAATAGGCCCACATCGGATATTCACTATAGGTGCTCGAAAATGAAACTAAAGCAAAATTGTCAATTGTATTGCGTAAAATTTCCTGAGAATTTTCAAGAAGATTAAACTCACTTCCGATAAACTCACTAATTAGCAGATCATTTTCTCCACCCACACTATAGAATGCTTCCATGGGATCATTCATTGAATAGAACGATGAAGCATATAAATAACTATTTTTCAGTGCATCCATCTCTCTTTCAAATATATTTACACCTTCATCAGAAGTGTGTCCACTTAAGTTTCTAAATCTATAAAGCCTCGGTGGAGCAATCATAATGACCTTCATTAAATAGTTGTTGAAATTATGAAATGTGATTTTTCCTAAGGTTTTCTGCGATCCTTATTTTTGAAACTTTATTCAAGCTCCAGAGAGCCAGACAACCTCCGACAAATATTAAATATAATGTTAATAAACCTTTGTTGAGCGGGGTGAATACATTAACTTTATTTAAAACTGATACTGGCACCATGACATTATAAGTTAAGGGTAGAGTGAAAGCGTACGCGCCAACTGTATAAACTAAGGTCATAACCACCATTACTAATTTGCGATAGTATAGGAATTTATGCCGTTTTGAAATCCATTCAAACTGGAGTGGATTACAAGAAATAGTAAGCAAGTGACTACATTTTCGGTAAGCATCAATATCACTTGTTGGATTCTTACTTGTCAGAAGGGCATTGCGTTGCTCGAAGCTTAATTTATTATCCCTTGTTATAGCAGCATAACCATATTCAATACTTAGCTTTTTTAAGTATTCCTCACCAGATATTTTGTACAGCTCATATATAAATTTGCTAGATTTTTCTCTCTGCTCATATATACGATCTGATGAATACACCCACCCTTTCCAGAGCGTTACAACCGTTGCTAATGCAGCTAACATTGACGGAATGTATTTTAGAAGTAATTCTGAAACTGCAATCATCTAACAATCCTTGCTGGTTTAAATATTTATTTCAAAAGAGGCAATTATTACACCTTCTGGTATCACATCTTTAGTAGAGCATTCGAAATCTGCTCTTTGGTTAAATATTTTCAAATTATTACGTGGCCTTCTTGAGACTGTGTAGATATCAAGTATTCCATCAATACTCAATAACCACATCCCATTTGATATGTCATTAAAATCTCTACTGACCAAGTATTTCGTTCTAATTGTATTCAAAAGATAAATAGAATCAATATTTAACCCCTCTGGGATAAACAATCGGTCAAGGTTACAAACACCTTGTTCTTCTAATTTTCCAGAGTTCAAAGATAAATAAGGAATTGAATGAATATTTTCTGGGAAAGTGAGCTGATTACTATTGGCCTTTTGAGAACTCCCCGTTGCTAACCAGTCCAATGACACTCCGGTATCAAGAGCACATGCAATAACTACATCAGCAGGAAAGTATTCACGACGAATCCACGTACTTATGGTACCTGTTGAGATCCCAAGATAATCGCTAAGTTCTTTTTGTGTACTAAATTCGTACGCTTCCATGATGCGTTTCAGTACAGTTTTGCCTCCGTTTGAAAGCATTGTAGTTATCAATGTCTTTCCACTGAGACTCATCTCTAGTTTCCGCTTCGGAAAACTTGAAATGTTTGCATTTGCAAACTCACCGGTAACTAACCAGTGAAGGTCTGCATTCGTATCAAGTGCGCATTTAATGATTGGGTTGCCTGGGACTCTGTCTCGCTGTATCCAGCCACTAATATTATTCGCAGGTATAGCAAGGACTTCAGCTAAGGCCTTCTGTGAATTTACACCATATGCCGACATCAATCTGTTCAGGATTTCCTGACTATCCATTTTTTCGCCAATCATAAAAAGCACCGAAGTGATAAAAAAACATTTACCAAATCGTTTTTACGATCTAAAGTGACAACACACCACATGTTACACAGTAGAACTCAAACGACAGAAAGGAGATTTTGCGTTATGTCACTTCAGAATGCAATTCAAGTACCCTCTGATAAGACGACCGTTTCTAAGGAACTGTTAAACTCTGTAGTATCCCAGTTACTACCAGCTTTAGAGTCAGCCCTCTCTGCAACCATCGTGAACTCAATAAGTTTGCAACTGACCACACTCGCTAACTCACCGACAATTTCTAAAAAAGATTTTGCTGCAATTAACGGCATCAGTTCCGCTGTCCTCGAAAAGTGGATCGCTAACGGCGTTGTCCTGCTTGCCCCAACGCCTTCAACCACAATCACCCAGCAACGCAAAAACCGAAAAACAGGTCAAATGCAAACTGTCGTAATGGAGCGTCATGGCAATGCTCTGATCAATCTTGAGGCCTGGCGTGAGAAAAACCGTCAGCAAGCCATCAAGTGCCGCTACATAAATCGTTGAGTCAGATTATTCAAACTAGCAGGGACTAACAATGTTTGATTATCGCGTTTCCAAACACGCTCACTTTGACGATGCATGCAAGGCATTTGTGAATCGTCATAACCTTACCGAACTTGCCGCGCTAATGGGAACTAAACCCCAAATCCTACGCAATAAGTTCAACCCTGAACAACCTCATAAACTTACCTGTGAGGAAGTTCTTTTAATCACTGACCTGACTGAGGACGCGACCCTTCTCGATGGCATGCTGGCACAGATAAATTGCCTGCCGTCAGTTCCGGTCAATGAGATTGCTACTTCTAATCTATCAACCTACGCACTACAAGCAACTGCCGCCGTTGGTTCTATTGCAGCTGATGCAGTGAAAGGGGGTGCGGTCAGTTCTCAGCGTCGAATGTCCTTACTCGAAGGTGTTAATGCTGGTATTCGCCATCTGTCACTGATCGGTTTAGTTGTTCAAGGCCGAGTGCAGGCATCCCCTGCCCTGGCATCTGCGGTTGGTGCTATTGCAAGCGTCACGACAAATGGGCTGATGTGAATATGGCTGTTTCTATTGCTCCTTTTTTAAAACAGCAGAGTCCATCTCGCCACTTTGGTCACGGCTGCATCGAGTTGCCAGGCGGAAAGCGTTGGAATCCTTCAATGTCACAAGCCACTGCCCCGCAGGCCGTGAGAAATTCAAAACCGCTTTTAAAGCGTCTGTTTAGTTGAGGTGATTATGTCTTTAGTAAATGAAGAACATATTCAAATAGGCAAAAAACATCTTTCCCGAATTAAAGAGATGTTTGATTTCAGAAAGAATGTAGCGCAGGAAACATTTGATACTCAGCCGCTGCATATGCGTAGAACAATCTGTTTTCATGCTGGCTTATCTCGTCGCCATCTTGAGATGAAGTTTGCTGAATTAACGCCGACGGAAAGGCATCAAGTAGTTGCGGCGCTAAATTCTTTGCTTGGTTTAACTGAATCACTGCCCAAATTTATCAGTGATGATGACTGCAAGATAAATATTAAACACTAACCCGAATTTAAATTAATTGGCGTCAACCCGCCGGGCATTCTTTTGCCTGAAAACAGGAGTTTTATATGAATAATATTATTGAGAACACACGTCAGAATACTGTTGGTTTGCCAGTTATGGGCATTGATTGGGCTTCACCAGAACGCGATTACACTTCTGTTCCTGATTTATCGTTGATGCTGGACACTGCTCGTATTGAAGAACGCGCCAATCGAGCGGTGGTATTTGCCGGCCGCCTGGAAGCGATTGCCAGTTTTATCCTCAAACGTGAAATGACAGGGATTGAAGCTGCAGAAGCACTACGCATTGAAGCTAACCGAATCCAAAGTGAAGCGGAGGCGTAACTATGGCTGATGTAATCGACACCGCCCAGGAACGCGCTGATCTCGTCCTTTCCGCCCAAATCCAAGCCGCCCGGGCAACTGTTGCGGGCATTTCCGCAATGTTCTGCATCGAGTGTAATCGTCCGATACCAGAGGAACGCCGTGCAGCTCTGCCAGGGGTTGAGCTTTGTGTCTACTGCAAAGAACTCGCTGAGTTGAACGCCAGACATTACAGAGTAAATAAGTGATCATTTTCTCAGTGGCGTTACTCATCCTGGCCGGTATCAATGCTGGCTATCTGGTCATTGATATCAAAGACGGTATGTAATGCAGGCCAGCCGCTTCACTCCGCAGATTAAAACGCCCGAAGTCTGGGCGTTTCCCTGGAACAAACCACGCCAGGCCGTTTCTGGCCTGGAAAGACCGCTTACCCGTGATGAATACGATCAGGGGCAAGCTGTTTTAATCAGAGTAAAAAACCTCTCTACCGATCTTCGGGAAATTTTCACAGGTCGCCATGCGTATCTGCTGAAAACGCAGGGCATTCATGCCGCCAATAAATATCTGGTTTATACCCTTGGTCGCAGCATCCTTCCCCGTGTCGAAGCGGTCAATGCCGCTCACGCGATGAATGTTAAAGCCTCCATGAAATTCATGTCTGAGGCAGACACTTATCACAGCCTGCCGAGCATGGGCGATAAACCCTTGCGCCGGTTCGCCCAGGACATCGCCGGACAACTGAAAGAAATCTATGAAGAACGTTGCGATCAGTTGCTTGCTCAGTACAACGGGGATAATTCGATTCTTTTTGAGCGTGATACCCAGTGCGAGCTATACCGCGAAATCGCCGGTATGGCACAGGCTTTCAATATCACGCCGATGTATTGGGCAAAATTTTGCAAAGGCAAACTGGATGCCGTTTCCGCTATCGCTGCCATGTCACGCCTGGTTAATCCGGATTGGTGGTTACGCCAACTGAAAGGCCAGCGCACCCGCTGGCGTGAATCTTTGCTGATCGCCATCGGCAAAGTGAACCGTGATGCTTCCCCGTATGCCAGTAAGCAGGCTATCCGTGAAGTACGTGCACGCCGTCTGTCGAATCTCGATTACCTGAAAAGCTGCGACCTGGAAAACATCGAAACCGGCGAGCGTTTCAGTCTGATCGACAAAGTGATGGCGAGTATTTCAAACCCTGAAATCCGCCGCATGGAGCTAATGAGCACGATCGCCGGCACTGAAAAATATGCTGCTGCGAATGGCGACGTCGGGATGTTCCTCACTATCACCACCCCGTCCAAATATCACCCGACCCGCATGGTTGGCAAGGGCGATAAAAAGCGCGTTCAGCGAAATCACGCCTGGGACAAAGAAGCCTATACGCCGAAAGATGCACAGCGATATCTGTGCGGGATCTGGAGCAAAATGCGCACCGCGTTCAAAGATAGCGACCTGTCCGTTTACGGGATGCGTGTTGTAGAGCCTCACCACGACGCGACGCCGCACTGGCACATGATGTTATTCACTAAACCCGCTATGCGTCAGCCGGTGATCGATATCATGCGCAAATACGCCATGAAAGAAGACGGTGACGAACGCGGCGCAGCTAAAAACCGCTTTGACTGTAAACACCTGAATCGCGGCGGCGCGGCTGGCTATATCGCCAAATACATCGCAAAGAACATCGACGGTTACGCACTGGAAGGCGAGCGCGACCATGAAACCGGCGAGCTGCTGACAGATTCCGCTGCCGCTGTCACCGCCTGGGCTGCTACCTGGCGGATCCCCCAGTTTCGCCCTATCGGCCTGCCTACCATGGGTTCATACCGTGAGTGCCGCCGCATCCGTTCCATTAGTCTGACTGAAACCTTTGACGAAGAAGTGGAAGCCGTCCGCGCTGCTGCTGATGCCGGTGATTTTATGGCGTACATGTCAGCCCAGGGCGGTGCAAATGTTCCTCGCGACGATCAGACTGTGCGTGTAGCCCGCCGCCTGGCTGACGAGTTGAACGCCTACGATGAAGAGGTGAAAAAGGTTGTGGGTATTTTTGCCCCTCACCTTGGCGACTCCCGTGTTTATGAAACCCGTACAACTCAATGGCGCATCGTTTCTTCCGCCGTTGACGTTGAGGTTTTGACCTTAAAAAGCGCCCCCGGCGCGCCTCGGAGTCCTGTCAATAACTGTGGGTTAGGTGAAAAGAAACAATCCGCAAATAGGCTCGATAGCCAGGCTGGGGGCGCACCTACAGCGTCCAATTCTGACAACCTGCGAGTTATTGACTGGACAGACACTGCCGCCGTGAGGGCGATTGTGGCGCGTATACGTGAGGAAACGCCGAGAGTCAGCAAGGCACAGCGCAGTTTCGACCCGACAAAAGTCCGTGATGTGGCACCGTCGGCAAGATTGACGGCAGAAGAACGGGCGCGGATGCCGGAAATTGAGCACGTATTGTTGAAACAGGGCATTACTGCCGAGCCTTGGGAACTGGAAGCATTGAGCCGCGGCGCGAGTGTGCAATTTGCCAATACTCAACTTCAATTTTTGCGAAGCGTAGAGTAAGGTAACTTCCGACAGATAGAAATAGCAATTATATTTACCCCCTATAAATTTCTTATTGAAAGTAGTTAAATTCAGACTTACTCTGCTTAATAAAATAGTTATCGAACATATCGATGAGAGTGAGACATTAAAATGATTACAACTGAAGATTTCACTAAATTAATCGAAAAAGCATCCCGCAACCGCTTGATAATTAGCGCATCTCGGGAGGATTCCTATAGGAGGATACAACAAACTTGCCCCAATGATGTAAACAAAATAAGAAACCATGCGCTTTTCTTAAAAAAAGAATCAATATTTAAACATATTTGCTATAATCACCCGATCACTCCATTAATTAAATATATAGATTTTCTCATCGAAGCAACCAGAAGAATAATTCCAGATTTAGATTTTAATGAAATTCCAGAATTCATAGATTGGGGTGAGATAGTCAATGCAATTCATTCTGCTAGAAATGATAGTGTCTATTTCCTAGATGAACACAAAAACATATCATTTCATAAGAAGGAGGTAATGTTTGCAGAGTCATGCTCTAGACTTATTAAATTAGGGGTTGAGTTCGAAACAATCAATAATGATATTTACATACACTCCAACTCTTTCAACTTCATAAACAATGAAATTTTACATTTATGTCGAGAGATAGGTGGGGAGACGATCATAAGATTGATGCTTGACGAAATTAAAATTCTCTTTGATTCGACAATGTCAAGATACCACATTACTCGCCAAGTGGCGCGTTCTAATGAAGACATACCTTTAGCAATACCTTGGGGGTATTTAATGTTAGTAGGGTTAAGTAATTTAAAATCCCTAAAAAAAAATAATGACAAAGCATATCAGAAGATAGTGTACGATAAGCTAAAACGAATCTTAACGGATTTGGTTTCCACCTATGAAATTCAGCCATACAGCATTTATGAAAATATATATTTAAATGATCAATATTTGGTGAAATTTCTACAAGAATGTATTCTGTATGACAATTTAATCCCATTACAACAATGGAACCCCCAGCACGCTAAAAATATCATAACATTTTTGACGAAACAGTTTATCGATAACAATGAGAAGAGTTATTGTTTATCATTAAAAACTATTGTAAAGATTGGCATATCATTAATAAAAGAATCAAACAAGTCTAGCATCAAAAAAATAACGGCTAAGGAAATAGCTGAAAAAACAAAAATACCGATAACAAAAGTTTCCGAAGTTTTAAATAAAATATTTATTTTCAAAAACGAAAAATTAGAAAAAGGAGTTATATTCCCCCCAGGAAAGAATTCTATAGGCTTCTACTCAAAGCCATTATACCAATCGAATGATGGCCTTTTCTTACTGCCATCAAGCCTGTGTAGTTTTTCTGTCTCAAACGCAGTTCTCTATCAAATTTCATACCCTAGTGGAATCTATAATAACAATCAAGATTCTAAATTAGGATGTCAGGTTGAAAAATTACTTATTAATGCTTTCGAAAGTAAAGGAATAAAGACGACTTATGGGAATTATTTTTTCCACAAGAAACTTAATGTTGGTGAGTCAGACTTGATTGTAGAAACGCATAGTACAATCTTCATATTCGAAGTAAAGAAAAAATCGATGACAAATGCTGCTTTGTTTGGTCAAGATTTCGAAATTCTAACTTCACTAGCTGCTAGTGTTCTACATTCTCAATCCCAAGCATTCAAAATAGAATATTTATTACATCTAAATGGTGAAATAAATATAAAAAACAAAAATGGCATAAACAAAGTTAGTCTTAATAACAGGGTTGTGAAAAAGATATCAGTTAGCTTAAATGACTTTGGTAGTTTACAAGACCTTATAACCTTACAAACAATTTTGAGCTCAAGCATATCATCTATAATATCAAGTTCAGATAAAGATGTTGATGGAAAACTTAATGATTGGAGGAATTTCATTAAAGACATAAATAATTATTTAATTTTGATGGAGGATCCAAAGCAGCCTCAAAGATTGCCGTTTTACAACTCACTGTTCATGAGTGTAAGCCAAATATTAACCATTTTAGGAGCATGCAATAATGAAACTGATTTCTTATCAGAAATCAGTCGTGGGAGTAACTTAATATTATCAAAAAGAGATTTCTATCAAGAATATAGTATGAAGAAAAACTTACTAAAAGACCATGAACATAAAAATAGCTTAAGAAATTTGAAGGGTTGATTTCTTCCATATTTAGAAAACTGATTCATGACCTTTTGGATGGGCTGCAAGCAGTTTAAGGCATGATTATACTGGAAATTGTTATAAAAAAACCCTATAGTACTGTATACATGCACAGTACTTATAATTCAGGAGTGAGCAATGGATTCCTCGCATGAGCTTAAAATTGCGCTGATAAAAATCCGGCTTATGGCTGATATATCGCGGGATGCGCAATGCAAAGTTGATGAGATCCATATTGTTATGGAGATGATTTCAGAGCTTGCTGACCGCGCATTAGATGTAGAAGAGCAAGAGTACATAGCCATCAGCGAAGTCACTGGCGTTGAATAGACCGCTGTTCATCCATTTGATTACCTATGCCAGTGGCAATGCATGCATAACGTGCATTGTTTTGCATGACGATCAGACCCTAAAAAATGGTGGCTCCCGCCAATTCTGGCAAGGATCTGAATGGATCGTGCATCTGCATTAAAAACGACCTATAAAGCGGGCAGGCGAGGCGGGGATAGCATTGCGCGCAGAGGGGGCTTGAACCATAAAATCGGGGGCGTCAGCGCAATTCTGAGTGCCTTTCTCAAGATGGGTAAGTTGGGACGCGTTTGGAAATAGACGCTCTTAGAATAGCGCTGAGGCGCTCTGATGGGGAGGGTGAAAATGAGGCGAGTAAAGATTGGGGATTTGTTTGTGTTTCTGGATCCAAGGGAGGCTATACACAGGTTTGATGACCAGGAATTTTTTCCGGCTTATGGATCTCATCCGCCCAACTGAAGCTAATTTGAACCTCTGCTTGATAAGGAGGGACAGAGGTCAAAGATATCTAAGCGAAAATGCAGCCTTAAAAGAGCATATGCCGATTGAATTTGGGGCTTTTGTACCGTTTTTTTTTCTGCTATAAAGTCGATAAAGTTTAGTGAATTCATACATCCTATCTGCGAGGTATCTGCTCAGATTCATGTTTTGCCCATGCGATTACGCATACTGTTCGATTATTGAACGATAATTCAAGCATGTTAAGCAGTTGGCAAGCCCCTGCTGAGAACTGACTCATGCTATGAAAAAATTTAACCTGAGCAAATTGGAGTAATTGCATTGAAAGAGCAGATCGCAAAAGTAGCAGAAAATGGTTGGTTAGAAATCTATAATGGGCATCTCCCTGAAGATTGGTATGCTGGCTTTGAATATTGGTCGACTGATGTAGACACAGAACATCGAGCATCTGCCTTAAAAAATATTGCTTATTGCCTACTAAACGGTAAAGGGACGAAAGCAGATGTTGATAAAGCAAAAGAAACTTATATTTTGGCTCACAATGCTGGTGTTGAGTCAGCCATTCTTGAATATTATCATCAATTAGTTAGAATGGATTATTCGCATATATTAGTGCAGGAAATCCAAAATACTGATCAAGTAAAAGCTGACTTTCCGGCATTCAAGGAAATCGTAGGCGAGATGCAGGCTTATAGCTCCTCTGGATTAGAAGATTTCCTGAAGGTTATGAAGCGTGTTGTTTGGATGCGTGAATTATTTTATTTAATTAGCCTATCCCATAAAACCCCAAATAATATTCAAAAAATATTAGAAGATATTACTCCAATAGATGATGAAGAATGTCGGGATGCTATGCGCAAGATCCTTGCACTCCACGCAGTTAAATACTATAAATATCACTCTTCTGAAAAGAGAATCACCAGTAGCAATACTGTTGCGCATATAGGTAACGTTGGAGTGACGAGCGGTTACTCTACCTATAAATTGTTAACCTATAAATTTAGAGTTATCAACGACAGTGATTATGATCTTCAATGCATTAAATTTAAGATTACAAAGCATTCAGATAAAATATATGAATCTCGCAAGGGCAGGTATATTGGCGAGAATGGGGATGAGATTTCGTATGGGAAGCATCTTAAATTCACTTTAGGTATGAGACATAAATCATCGTTAAAATCACATGGTGAACTTCATACTTTCATAAATGAAAAATATCCATTTATAAACCTTAAGTTCCTACTGAATATATCTGTAAAGGGCTACAGAGAGCTAACGTTGAAAGAAAGACTTTTCGGTTATAAATAAGAGTTTTCGGGCGGTATATACCGCCCGAATTAACTTCATTATCCCTGTATGGATAGCCGCTTACCTCTGGCTATGAAGTGTATTGCGTAGAGTGGGAAAAGATTGTTACAGGTTTTTAACCGTCAAAATATCGCCGCCAACTGGCGAAGCTTAAACAAAACTTTGAGATTTAACCCAGCTGATAGAGCTTGAAACAGATGACTTCCTGACCGCACCAGTCGTTAAATTCTTTCATTCGTTCCTGCAATGGCGTCAGCTCGTTACGGACATACACGCTTGCCGCCTTCTCCACATCCCCAAACCCTCCGGCATTATCAGGTATGATCCCCATCATCTGCGGTGGAACGCGGTGCGCGCTCAGCAGGTCATCACGGCTTGATTTCTTGATATTGAAGAAATCATCCTTGGTGGCGACCTCACTTAGCGGCAGGATCTGAATGCCGTCTTTCTTGCCGTTCGGCGCGTACATGAACAGGTTACGGAAGTTGCCCAGACCTTTGGTGTCTCTCATGGCCTTACGCATTGAATCAATATCACTGCTGCTTTGCGCGGCGTCGGTCATATACAAAATATAGCCCGCGTGCGCGCCGTTCTGGTAATACTTGCGGCGGAACAACGTGGCGGCCTCATTGAGCCAGGCGGAATTCAGCGCGCTCAGGTATTCCGGCAGGCCGTAAATCTCCTGGTTAATGTCTGGTTCGATCAGGTGGAAGATGCTGCCTGCTGCGAACTGGTGCGGATCCTTCCAGCCTTGCACAAACCAATACGTCCCCTCTTCCACTCCGCGACGCACATATTTAGCTGGCACGGCCTCAAAGCGTAACGGTTCGCCGAGCTGGTTGCGGATCAGTTCCAGGTACGCATTCCCGAACACCAGATAGTCCAGCGCAAATTTGCTGAACTCCTGCTGGCTCAGCAATGGATGCGGGATAAATGTCGAGGCGAGGATATTACGCTTCACGTAAATCGGTGAGCTGTGGTGAACTGCGGCGCGAAGGCTGCGGGCAAGACCGTCGAAGCTCACCGGCGGCTCATACCAGCGGCCGTTACCGGTGCATTCGATGTAATCCAGAATCTCGCGGCGGTCTAAAACCGGCGTCGGATCACCGAAACTGAATACCTCTGCGCCCTGCTGGCTTTCAGTGGTCGTGGTCTGCGTAGCTTTACGGTATTTGCGCTTGCTCATTTAGTAGAACTCCAGAATGTTCGGGCTTTGTCCGCCGTTGGCGGCGGTTAGCGGTTCGTTTAACAGGGCGTGCATGATTGCCCACGCCACGTCGGCATGGCTGGCCTCTTCACTGCGGCTGGCTTCGTAGGTGGAGCGGTTGCCGCTGGCGGTCATCGTTTTGCGGATTGCCATAAACGACGCGGTGATGTCGGTGTGTCCTGTGTCGTACTCGAGACGACCAGAGCTGATGGTGTCTTTTGCTTTGAGTACCAGCGCGGTTTTCACTTCGGGGCTGTAACGGATCTCACGCGCCGCAGGAAAGAACTGCTGAACAAGCTGGAACACACCCTGCCCGATGCCAGTCGCATCGATGCCGATATACTCAACGGCATAACGATTGGTGAGTTCCTCGATGCTTCTGGCCTGCGCGGCAAAGTCCATGCCCTTCCACTGGTGACGCTCGAGCACACGGAACTTGCCGCCGGAAACCACCGGCGGAGCGATGAGCGCGCAGCCTGCGCTGTCACCGGTATGCGACGGGTCGTAACCAATCCAGACGGGACGATAGGCAAATGGCCGCTTAAGATACGGGTCGAAGTCTTCCCACTCGTCCAGACTATCCACCATGCACCCTTGCAACTCAGCGAACGGGAATACCGATGCCTGATCGTCCACGAACTCACACATCAGCAGGTTTTCATATTCGGCGGGGCTGTACTCCAGTTGCAGCTGTTCCAGGTCGAACAGGTTACAGCCGCCTGACAGAGCATCTTCCACCGTCACAATCTGCCGCCACTGGCCGTCATCGCACAGCACGCCTTTTGACAGGTGCGAGTGCGTTAAATCTAGGTCAATCCTGTCGGCCTTATTGCGGCGCCCTTTGTTGAATAGTTCCCCCGACCAGAACGGATAGGCACTGTGTGCCAGACTGGATGGCGTGGAAAAGTACGTACTCCGCCATTTTTTATGCAGCGACATACCGGAGGCGACTTTGCGCAGTTCCTGAAACTTAGGGATCCAGAAGTATTCGTCCAGATAGAGATTGCCGGTATAGCTCTGCGCGGTGCGGACGTTGGTTCCGAGGAAAATCAGCCGTGCGCCGTTCGGCAACACTATCGGGTCGCCTTTTAAATCCACGTCAACCTGTCGGGCAAAGTCGATGATGTAGTTCTTAAAGACGTGCGCCTGCGCCTTACTGGCTGACAGGAAAATTTGATTACGGCCGGTGGTCAGCGCATCAATCAAAGCTTCCCTGGCAAAGTAAAAGGTTGCACCAATCTGGCGGGACTTGAGGATGTTGCGGATACGGTGCTGAAGTCCGGCCTGATGCCAGCCTCGCTGATACTCGAACGATGTCTCGATAAAGATATCGCCAAGCTTTTCGATGGCCTCATCACTGAAAACATTCTTATCGGGTGCCTTTCGTTCACCCTTGTTGCGGTTAGCGACGTTCGGGTTTAAATCAGCCTCGCTGCCGGTATGGTTGTAACGGTTCACTCGTGCAAGACGTTCAATCTGTCGGCCTAACAGGTCGATCTCTTTGTAGTCTTTCCCCTCTTTTACATCTTTCATGACTAGCTGGATCAGCCGCGCTTCCATGCTGGTTTCCACACGAGAAATGGGCGCGATGGCCTCCCATTGATCGCGAGTTTTCCAGCTCTGCACGGTCGGTGTTTTTTGGCTCAGCATCTCCCCGATTTGCCGCACAGAAAAACCCTGCCAGTAAAGCAGTGCCGCCTGTCGGCGCGGGTCGCTGATGATGGTGGAGTTTGAAATATTCATGCCGCCACGTTACCGGCCAGACAGCTGTTTTTCGCGCTGCCCACGTTGTGCCATCGGGCAACAACCCGCATCGGCTGGCGGCCTGCGGTGACTGTCTGGAAACTAACTCCCGTTCTCAACACTCATTACCGGAGTCAGTTACATGGCAAAGAAAGTATCTAAATGGTTTCGCATCGGGGTCGAAGGCGACACCTGCGACGGCCGCGAAATTGATGCTAACGACATCAAGCAAATGGCGGAGACATACAGCCCGAAAGCCTATGGCGCCCGCGTCAATCTGGAGCACATCAAAGGCGTGCTACCAACCAGCGATTTCCGCCGTTATGGCGACGTGATCCAGCTGAAAGCTGAACAGATCGATGATGTAGCTGAACCGCTGCTGCATGACAAATGGGCGCTGTACGCGATGATCAGCCCGACCGCGGATTTAACGCAGATGGTCGGCGACGGGCAGAAGGTTTACACCTCGATGGAGATCAAACGCAATTTCGCCAATTCCAATAAATCCTACCTGGTCGGTCTGGCCGTCACCGATGACCCCGCAAGCCTCGGCACTGAAATGCTGGAGTTCAGCCGTACAGCAAAACAGAACCCGCTGGCCGGTCGTAAAACCGATCCGGACAGCCTCTTCACCGTCGCCACCGAAGCACTGATTGAGTTTGAAGATGCGCCGGAAACTGCCTCTTCTCTTTTCGCCCTGGTGAAACAAAAGCTTTCACGTAAGCAGGCGTCAGACGATGCCCGCCTGGCCGATGTTCACGAAGCTGTCAGCGAGGTCGCTCAATACGCTCAGACTGAACTGAATAAGCATGAAACCAGCCTGACCGATCTGTTGAGCCGCGTCGATACCCTGGAAAAATCCACCGCTGCCGAACATGACGCCCTCACTGAACTGAAAGGCAAGCTTGCGCAGACACCGGCGCAGAACTTTAACCAGCGCCCGCACGCAACCGGCGGCACAGGCGCTGACGAGACAGTGACCGACTGCTGATCCAACATCTTTAATTCACCCTCAGGAAATAAGTCATGAAAAAAGAAACGCGCTTTAAATTTAATGCGTTCCTCTCCCAGCTCGCCAAACTCAACAACGTTGACGTCGGCACACTGGACAAGAAATTTAACGTCGAGCCGTCCGTCACTCAGACCCTGATGACCCGATTGCAGGAGTCCTCAGAGTTCCTGACCCGTATTAACATCATTCCGGTGGACGAAATGATGGGCGCTAAAGTTGGCGTCGGCGTGACCGGTACGATTGCCAGTACAACCAACACTGACGCCGGTGACGAGCGTGAAACGGCTGATTTCACCAAGCTGGATCAGGAAGGCTATCACTGCACCAAAACCAACTACGACTTCCACTGGATGTACAGCAAGCTGGACTTGTGGGCGCGCTACAACGATTTTCAGACCCGTTTGCGTGACGCCATTATCAAGCGTCAGGCACTGGATCGCATCCTGGTCGGCTTTAATGGCGTTTCACGCGCACCGACGTCTAACCGGGTTCAGAATCCGCTGTTGCAGGATGTCGGCGTGGGCTGGTTGCAAAAATACCGCCTGAATGCCCCAACCAAAGTGATGGGCATGATTGTCGCCGAAGACGGCACCGTGACCAATGAGACGGTGAAAGTCGGTGGCGAAGGTGAATACAAAAACCTCGACGCGCTAGTCTTTGATGCGGTGAATGAACTGATCGACCCAATCTATCAGGACGACACCGAACTGGTGGTTATCTGTGGCCGCAAGCTGCTCGCGGATAAGTATTTCCCGCTGATCAACAAACAACAGCCAAACACTGAGGCGATGGCCGCCGACCTGATTGTCAGCCAGAAACGCATCGGCAATCTGCCCGCCGTTCGCGTGCCCGGCTTCCCTCCTAACGCCATGCTGATTACCCGTCTGGATAACCTGTCCATTTACTGGCAGGACGGCACGCACCGCCGCCACGTTGAGGAAGTGCCGAAGCGTGACCGTATCGAAAACTACGAATCCATTAACGAGGATTATGTGGTTGAAGATTACGGCTGCGGCTGTCTGATCGAGAACATCGAAGTGACCGCCGGAGAAGACGACACAGCTGAAAAAGCTGATCTCAGCAAATTCACCTCGGCGATCGTTGATGCCATCAAAACTGCATCCGGTACCACCGCACCGGCAGCTCAGGAGTAAGCCATGACCAGCCCTGCCCGACGTCATTTGTTGCGGCAGTCAGCTATCGAAGCCGCGCAGCAGGATACCAGCCTGCTGCGTCATGCCACTGGCTATGAACTGCTGCTGCAAAAGCTTAATGCTGACCAGAAAGCCCTGAAGAAAGCCTATTCCGCTGAGAAAAAGGCAGAACTCAAACGCAAGATGCTGCCTGAATATGCGCCGTGGGTGGCAGGCGTTCTCGCTGAGGGTAAAGGCGCTCAGGACGCCATACTGATGACCATAATGATCTGGCGTATTGATGCCGGTGACTACGCCGGTGCGCTCGAAATCGCCCGCTATGCGCTGCATTACAAGCTGGCGATGCCGTTCGGTAAACGTCCTGCCGGTTATGCGTTGGCGGAGGAAATCGCCGACATGAGCACCCGCGCTCATGCTGCCGGTGAGCCAGTCAGTCTCGATGTACTCATGACCACGATGGAACTGACGGAAAGCCAGGACATGCCGGATCAGGTACGCGCCAAGCTGCACAAAATCACCGGCTATCTGTATCGCGACGCGGAAAAACTGCCGCTCGCCCTGCAACACCTGAAACGCGCCTTCCAACTAAACAGCAACTGCGGCGTTAAAAAAGACATTGAGCGGTTGGAATCAGCCATCAAAAAGGCTGCCAACGGCTAAACAGAACGCGCCCCGCGCCGGACGGCACGCCAGCCGAGACCGGTCTTTGACCGCGTTCAACGCTGGCGTCCACCGTCCACCTATTCAGAGGTCATTATGTCCCTTGTTGTACCAGCACCGAAACCGGACGCCGCGACGGAACCCGCGATTAGAAACACCCATTTCTGGCCTGATGTCGATCCGGTTGAGCTGCGCGACACGCTGCGCCTGGAGGGCACCGTCACGGCGAAAAGGCTGCGCACCGCCGCAAAGTTTGCCATGACCGAAGTGAATGCCGAGCTGTTCAGCTTTCGCGATGCGCAGATTGCCCAGGGCTTTACACGCCTGGCTGACGTTCCTGCCGATCAGATTGATGATGAAAGCGTGAAGGTCTGCGCCTATCAGCGCGCCGTGGCGTCTATCGCGGCGGCCTTCCTGGCGGAGCGTTACCCGAATAACGACACCACCGACAAGGGCAGCCAAAAGGCCGAAATCGTGGAAAGTACGGTGGATGATTTATGGCGGGACGGACGCAACGCCATCAGCGACGTCGCCGGTGTGTCTCACTGCATCATCGGGCTGCTCTGATGAAAGTCTATGCCGAACAGGGCGACACCGTAGATTCACTCTGCTGGCGGTACTACGGGCGCACCGAGTCGGTGATGGAGCAGGTTTACGCGGCTAACGTTGGTTTAGCTACTCGCGGGGCAATCCTGCCCCATGGCTACGCGGTGGAGCTGCCGGACATCACCCTGGCCGCAGTCAGTGAAACCGTCTCACTTTGGGACTGATGACCATGGAGCGCATCACCTCGTTTATCTGTTACTGCATCGCCGTCTTTCTGGCCTGGCTGGGGGGCATGTCTTATCAGGATATCGCCTTTTTGGTGGGTGCCGCCGTCGGCGTCGCGACCTTCCTGGTGAACTGGTATTACCGTCGCAAAACCTACCGCCTGCTGAAAGAAATGGGCATCAGTGGAGAAATCAATGCAGCCATCAATCGTTAGACGCTGCGCCGTCGCTGCCGTCCTGGCAATTGCCGCGCTGCTGCCGCAAACGCCCACGTTGAAAACGTCCGCCGCCGGTCTGGCACTGATTGCTGATTTTGAGGGCTGCCGCCTGTCTGCCTATCAGTGCAGCGCGGGCGTCTGGACAAACGGCATCGGGCACACCGCAGGCGTGAAACCACAAACGCACATCAGTGAACGGCAGGCCGCCGTTAACCTGGTGGAAGACGTGATGCGGGTGGAGAAAGGCATTGCGCGCTGTATGCCGGTTGCCATGCCGCAGCCGGTGTACGACGCCGTGGTGTCTTTTGCCTTTAACGTCGGCGTGACGGCGGCGTGCAAATCAACGTTAGGGTTTTTCATCAATAAAGGTCGATGGCGTGACGCCTGCGAGCAGTTGCCGCGCTGGGTGTTTGTGAAGGGCGAACGCGTCACCGGCCTGGAGCGCCGCCGCGCGAATGAGCTGGCCTACTGCCTGCGGGGTGTCTGATGCGCATTTTAATTCTGTTACTGCTGGCAGCCTGTGCGCTGGCGGGGCTGCAAACGTGGCGTATCGGCGGCCTGACTGAAAAAGTAGACCAGGCGCAGCGCATTATCGGCACGCTGTCCGCCGGTATTGAAAGCCGAGACAACGCCATTAACCGCCTGAGTGATGAGGCCGTGACGCGCGAACGCCAGGAAAAAAGCCTGCGCGCACAGCTATCACAAGCGGGGCAATTAGCGCGGGATCGTGAAATTCACCTTCAAAGGTTACTTAATGAAAATCAGGAAATGCGTGACTGGTATGCAGCTCGTCTGCCTGACGGTATTGGCCGGATGCACCAACGCCCCGCCTTTGCCAGCGCCGCAGATTATTTACGTTGGCTGTCCGGCGGTAACGAGTTGCCCGATACCGGCAAGCTCACCGGCCACTAACGGCGATTTAAGCAGTGATGTCAGAAACCTGGAGGCGGCACTCACAGCCTGCGGCCTCCAGGTGGAAGCGGTCAAACAATGCCAGGAGGAACACCGTGTTAAAACCCGCCCAACTGAGAAAAGCCTTAACTGACGCCGTGCCCGTGCTGCAAGCCAGCCCCGATACCTTGCGGATGTTTGTGGATAACGGGCGCATCGTTTCCACGTTAGCCAGCTCGCTGTCGTTTGAATATCAGTATCAGACCGAGCTGCTGATCACCAACTTTGCCCAGGACTGCGATCTGATCATTGTCCCAATCCTGGCCTGGCTGCGCGAGCATCAGCCGGACATCATGGCGACACCCGAAAAGCAGCAGACCGGCTTTAAATTCAAGGCCGATATGCTCGATGATGGTTCCTACGATATCGCAATTGACGTGCAGCTCACCGAGCGCGTGATCGTGAAACAGATTGATGCCGGTCTGCACGTGGAGCATTTTCCGGAACCGCCTCTGCCGGAGCCGGTGGAAAGGCCGCGTGAACTGTACCTGCACGGCGAGTTAGTGAGTCAGTGGAATGAGTGAGCTGACTGCGTTTGATACCCGCCTGGCGGGGCTGATTGCCGCGCTGTCCCCGCAGAACCGGAAAGCGATGGCGGCGACCATTGCGAAGCGCCTGCGCAAACACCAGCAGCAACGCATTAAGCAGCAGGTTACGCCGGAAGGGCAGCCGTTCACCCCGCGCCGCCCGCAGCCGTTGCGGGCAAAGAAAGGCCGCATTAAGCGGGAAATGTTCGCCAAACTGCGCACGGCCAAATACATGAAGGCCAAAGGCACTGCTGATGACGCGGTGGTGGAATTCACCGGACAGGTGCAACGGATGGCAAAAGTGCATCAGTACGGGCTGCGGGATCGCCCGTCTGTCCGTGCAAAAGAAATGCAGTATCCGGCGCGCCCGTTGTTAGGACTGGACGCGGAGGATGTGAAGATTGTGGAAGAAGAGTTGCTAAAAACCCTCATCCTGTAAACCACCAGCGCCTTCGGTTTGAATGACGGGATCTTCACATAACGAAGTCATCAAATCGGAAGGCCGATATAAGTCAGACTCGTTTCCCGTCCATAGTTACAATGGCGTCAGCAGAACTATTCGGAATGTGAATTTTTACCTTGACTCCTGAATCGGTAATTACCTCGATCGTAACCGAAGAAGGTGGCGCGCCCGTGTCATCACCTGTAAAAGCGATAACTATTTGTTCAGATGATTTATCTTCAATAATCGGCATTAAATCACCGTTTACTAATCCAGCATAAATTTTCACATTACCCATTTAACCCTCCGAAATGAAATCTATGGTTTTCAATGCCAATTAAACTTTTGACACAACCATCTAATTACAATGGTTAAAATCATCTTTTTTGGTACGTAACCCCAGTCACTTTATAACCCGCTATGGCTTTATGAGTATCATCTAGCTGCGGGACAATTAATTCATTTACAATGAAATGTAAGCAGCGTGCCATTAGGGCATAACATATAGCTGTATAACGCAACCCATGAGGACAATCTTCGCTTATAAGTTGATGACGTATTTTTGTATCCCCAAAATCCACAAAGACTTCATAGTCGGCATCATTAAGTGATTTCATACCATAGGATGGAAGTTCATCAACCTTCTTAATTAAGTCCATGAAATCTTGATGAGATGCGCCTTCGAAATTAGTTCTATGGGCGAACCCATTCCTGATCGAATTTAATTTATCGATAATGCGAAAGGCTTTTATTGGCAGCCCCATTCTTTGTGCTAACTGCGCCTTACCCATAAAGCCTAAGGAGAATCGTGATTTTTCTTTATTTTTAGAGTCATTGATAAATAAATCTTCAATTTCAGTATATCCACATATCCACGCTTCGATGAAGCGCTCTAGTGCTAAATGTGTTGTAAGACAATTGGCGAGATCATTCTCTTCCCTCATAACTTTCATAACTGTTTCGGCCTCAAAAGTAAAGCCGGAAACTCTCATCATAATTTCAAAGTTCATTTTAATCCTTTTTTGATGTCAATTCATCTTGAGCCAATATAATACGAATGATGATCTTTATCGATGATTGTGAGTAAATATGGCAAGACACAAAATGTGTAGCCAAGAAAATATTATTCTTAGTTTATGCTAAGAAGAATGTATATCCCAAGAAATATAACAGCGTTCAAGGGGATTGCTCACTGCAAACATCCACATCTAAATTACCCATATGCACAAAGCAGCCTCCAAGTTGTGCCACCCGCCATCAACCCACCTCAAATTGTATGCCGCCTGACAGGGCGGCATTCTTTTATCCATGAATACATCCATCCCAAACAACGACATTCCGCGCCTGCTGCGCAATCTGATCCGCATTGGCACCGTTGCCGAGGTTGATTTAGAGACGGCGACCTGTCGCGTCAATACTGGCGGCAACGTCACCGACTGGCTGCACTGGCTGACGTCCCGCGCTGGGCGTTCCCGTTCCTGGTGGGCGCCGTCTGACGGTGAACAGGTTGTGTTGTTCTGCCTGGGCGGCGAGCTGGATACCGCCTTTGTGATGCCTGGCATTTTTTCTGATGAATTTCCGGCACCGTCTGCGTCCGCCGATGCTGTACACGTCACTTTCCCTGACGGTGCGGTGATCGAATACGAACCCGAAACCGGCGCACTGCTGGCAACCGGCATCAAATCCGCCACGGTAAACGCCTCGGAAAAAGTCGCGGTGACTGCGCCGGACATCACCTGCACCGCATCAGCCCGCATCACCCTCGACACGCCGGAAGTGGTCTGCACCAACAAGCTCACGACAGGCAGCCTGGAGGTGAAACAAGGCGGAACCCTAACCGGCAACCTCACCCATTCAGGCGGGAGTCTCACGTCAAACGGCGTGGTTGTTCATACCCATAAACACGGCGGCGTCCAGACGGGCGGTGGCAACACTGGCGCGCCCGCCTGATAACGAGGAGTTTTTAATGAATGTTTTCTTGTCAGTTTTTTGTGCGTCAATTTCAGGGGGAATGCTGGCGAACGATGCGGGCGGCTGGTGGTTGGTTGCCATTCTTGGCCTTATTTTCCTTTGCGCTCATGACTAACGCCAAATACATCGGCCTGGCTCGCGAATCAGGGCGCAGCGTCGAAGACCTGGCGCACATTCAGCAGTCGGTCAGCGACATTTTGCGCACGCCCGTCGGTTCCCGTGTCATGCGCCGTGACTATGGTTCACTGCTATCGATGCTGACTGACCGCCCGCAGAATGCGGCGCTGCGCCTGCAAATCATGGCGGCCTGCTACAGCGCGATCCTCAAGTGGGAGCCACGCGTCAGCCTGACCGGCATCACCTTTGAAACGACGTTCGACGGGAAAATGGTGGTGGATATCACCGGCACCCGCAAAGACACGTCCGCCGCCATTTCCTTAACCTTACCCGTGAGCTAACCATGGCAACTATCGACCTGAGCCAGTTACCCGCCCCCGACGTGGTGGAGGTGCTGGATTACGAAACCCTCCTGGCGGAGCGCAAAGCCACGCTGGTCTCGCTTTACCCCGAAGACCAGCAGGCCGCAATTGCCCGCACGCTGACCCTGGAGTCTGAGCCGATTGTGAAACTGCTGGAGGAGAACGCTTACCGCGAAGTGATCCTGCGTCAGCGGGTAAACGAGGCGGCACAGGCGGTGATGCTGGCTTATGCCTCCGGTAATGATCTCGACAATATCGCCGCCACGTTCAGCGTGGAACGCCTGACGATCACCCCTGCCGATACGGTCAGCGTGCCCGCCGTGGCTGCTGTGATGGAAAGCGATGCGGATTTGCGTATCCGTGCGCAGCAGGCGTTCGAAGGGCTGAGCGTGGCCGGTCCGGTCGGCTCTTATGAGTATCACGGGCGCTCGGCTGACGGGCGGGTGGCGGATATTTCGGTCATCAGTCCGTCGCCTGCCTGCGTGACAATTTCCGTGCTGGCACAGACCGGCAACGGCACCGCGCCCGCTGACCTGCTGGCCGTGGTTCAGGCCGCGCTCAATGACGAGAACGTGCGCCCCGTGGCTGACCGCGTGACCGTCCAGTCTGCCACCGTGGTCAGTTACACCATTGATGCCGTGCTGTATTTGTTCCCTGGTCCGGAAGCCGAACCCATTCGAGAAGCCGCCGAGGCAAAACTGATTGCTTACACCACCGCGCAGCACCGTTTAGGCCGCGACATCCGGCTGTCCGCCATTTATGCCGCGCTGCACGTTGAAGGTGTGCAGCGGGTGGAGCTGAAAAGCCCCGCCGCTGACATCGAGCTGGATAAAACGCAGGCGTCATTCTGCACCGCGTACACCCTGAAAGTGGGCGGCTACGATGAGTGATCGCCTGCTGCCTGCCGGTTCCTCGGCTCTTGAGGTTGCCGCCGCCGATGCCTGCGCCGCGCTTGAAAACGTGCCGGTGCCGCTGCGGCAACTCTGGGATCCGCTGACCTGTCCGGAGAAGCTTTTGCCGTACCTGGCATGGGCGCTGTCGGTTGATCGCTGGGATGAAAACTGGCCTGTCGCCACTAAGCGCCGCGTCATTCAGTCGGCGTGGTTCATTCACTGCCACAAGGGAACCCTCGGTGCCATCCGGCGCGTGGTGGAGCCGCTCGGCTACCTGATTAACGTGACCGAGTGGTGGGAAACGAATGACGAGCCAGGCACGTTTCGCCTGGATATCGGTGTGCTGGAAACCGGCATCACCGAAGAAATGTATTTAGAGATGGAAAGACTGATTGCCGACGCCAAACCGGCCAGCCGCCATCTGATTGGCCTGTCCATCAACCTGGACGTCAGCGGCACCTTACCCGTGGCCGCCGCAAGCTACGGCGGCGACATGCTGACCGTTTACCCCTACACCCCTGAAAGTATCACCGTCTCCGGCAGTGGTTACGCCGGTGCGGCGGTTCACCTTACCGACACCGTGAGAATCTACCCATGACAACCAAATACTTTGCCCTGCTGACCAACCAGGGGGCAGCAAAGCTGGCGAACGCCGCCGCACTCGGTACAAAAGTACAAATTACCCAGATGGGGGTCGGTGACGGCGGCGGCACCCTGCCCACGCCAACCGGCACGCAGACCTCGCTTATCAACGAAAAGCGGCGCGCCCTGCTTAACGCCCTGAGCGTGGACGCCGCCAACAGCAGCCAGATTGTTGCGGAACAAATCATTCCCGAAAATGAGGGCGGGTTTTGGATCCGTGAAATCGGCCTGTACGACAGCGACAACACGCTGATCGCCGTGGCGAACTGCCCCGAAACCTATAAGCCGATGCTCGCCGAAGGCAGCGGCCGCACGCAGACCGTGCGCATGATTTTAATCATCAACAGCACCGACGCGGTGACGCTGAAAATTGACCCGTCCGTGGTGCTGGCTACCCGCCAGTCCGTGGACGCGGCGGTGATTGAGGTGAAAGCCTATGCCGATAACGCGTTGGCAAAGCACCTGGCCGCGACAAATCCCCATACGCAGTATGCGCCCAAAGTGAGTCCGGTATTGTCCGGCACCCCCACAGCCCCGACGGCACCACCGGCAAGCAACGATCTGCAACTGGCTAACACGGCGTTTGTTACGGCGGCCATCGCGGCCTTAGTGGGGACATCGCCGGAGGCGCTCGACACGCTCAATGAGCTGGCCGCAGCCATGGGTAATGACCCGAATTTTTCAGCGACGGTGCTCAATAAGCTGGCGAAAAAAGCCGAACTGGCGGGGAGCGCGACGCAGGCTTTTAACGTCGCCGTGGGCGGCAGCGCGTCTTCCGCCGTTAATCAGGGGCAGTTTATTACCGGAACGAATGGAAACGGCGTGTATGCCCGCCTTCCCGGCGGGCTGCAAATTTGCCGCAACTCTATCCCGACCACTAACGGCAGCGCCGTGAAGTGGACCTACCCCCTCGCTTTCAACGCGACGCCGCAGGTTTTTTCAATGCCGGTAAACCCCTCGTCCGAACAACGTTCGGCCATGTGGACGACCGGGATCTCTGCCACCAGCGTTGATGTGTTTAATCCCAACGCGCAGGGGTGTCTTGTAAACGTATTGGCCGTAGGTTACTGAGGAATGCAAATGAAATTTATTACTATCAACGAACAGGGCGTGATAGACAGTATGCGCATTGAGCTGCCCGCCGATGGCCGCGCGTTCACTGAACAGGAAAGCGCCGCCATGGCTGCCCGCGGATTCATCCCGGTCACGGATGCGCAGTGGCAAAGCATCGGTCCGGATTACCGCTTCATTGAGGGTGTCCTGCTTCCCCCGGCGGCAATACCGGCGGCGCAGCGCCTGGAGGAGGCAAAGGCGGCTCAAAAAAACGGGCTGAAAAATGCCTGTCAGGATTATTTACTGGCGGGGTTTTCGGCGGATGCGTTGGGCAGCGATTACCGTTATCCCTCCCAGATCACCGATCAACAAAACCTGTCCAGTGCGGCTTCTGCACAGACGGGCGCTTACTTGTGGTGTGCAAAAGAGGCGGAATGGTCACTGAAAAGCCATACCCCGGCGCAGGTCCAGGCGGTGCGCGTGGCGTGGGTGACGTATCTGAATGCCGCACAGCAAAAGCTGGTCAGCCTGATGGACGATGTTGAAAATACCACCACGCCGGAAGAAGCCGCCGCCGTGGTATGGCGTGACTGATACACATCCGAGAATGACGCTGCCCCGAAAGGGGCTTTTTTGTATCGGGCATCGTTGCCCCTGACTGTGCTGTCCGGAACCTGCAGCACAGTCATTGCTGACGTTGCCTCGCCTGCGTTGTGCCATTTCCCACACATCCCTCCCGCCGTGCCTGATTGCCCCCAACACGCGATGATTGACCTCACCCCAATCACAGGAAAAACACCATGGCTGATTATCACCACGGCGTGCGCGTTGTTGAAATCAACGACGGCACCCGCGTTATTTCCACCGTTTCCACCGCCATCATCGGGATGGTCTGCACCGCAGAGGATGCCGACGCCGACGCGTTCCCCCTCGATACGCCGGTACTGATTACCAACGTGCTGACCGCCGCCGGTAAGGCCGGTAAAACCGGCACGCTCTACGCCTCCCTGATGGCCATCGCCAACCAGGCAAAACCGGTGGTCGTCGTCGTGCGGGTTGCCGAAGGCGAAACCGACGCGGAAACCACCTCCAACCTCATCGGCACCACGGACGCCACCGGCATGTATACCGGCATGAAAGCCCTGCTGTCCGCGCAGACCGAACTCGGCGTAAAGCCGCGCATTCTCGGCGTGCCGGGTCTGGATAATCAGGAGGTTGCGACCGCACTGGCCGCCGTCTGTCAGCAACTGCGTGCATTCGGCTACGTCAGCGCACACGGCTGTAAAACGGTCTCTGATGCCATCAAGTACCGCGATAATTTCAGCCAGCGTGAGCTGATGGTGGTCTGGCCGGATTTCGTGGCCTGGAACACCACCACCAACGCCAGCGACATCGCCCCCGCCACGGCTTACGCCCTCGGCCTGCGTGCCAAAATCGACGCAGAAACCGGCTGGCATAAAACACTCTCTAACGTCGGCATTAACGGCGTCACCGGCCTGTCGGCCAGCGTGTACTGGGATTTGCAGACCCCCGGCACCGATGCCGACCTGCTGAACCAGGCGTGCGTCACCACCCTTATCCGCAAGGACGGCTTTAAGTTCTGGGGACAGCGCACCTGCTCTGAAGACCCGCTATTTTTGTTTGAGAACTACACGCGCACCGCGCAGGTGCTCGCAGACACTATGGCGGAGGCGCACCTGTGGGCGATGGACAAACCCATGACCCCGACGCTTATCAAAGACATGATCGGCGGCATCAACGCCAAGCTGCGCGAAATGAAAACCGCCGGTCTGATCATCGATGGCAAATGCTGGTATGACGCGGAGGCGAACACCGTGGACACCCTGAAAGCGGGCAAGCTCACCATTGATTACGACTATACGCCGGTGCCGCCGCTGGAAGATTTGACCCTGCGGCAGCGCATCACCGACCAGTACCTGGCGACGTTCGCCACGGCCATCAACAGTTAAGAGGCGCTCAAACATGGCACTGCCTAAGAAACTCAAATACCTGAACCTGTTTAACGACGGCAATAGCTACCTCGGCACGGTCAGCGCGCTGACGCTGCCGAAGCTGACCCGCAAGCTGGAGAACTATCGCGGCGGCGGCATGAACGGTTCAGCCCCGGTGGATTTTGGCCTGGACGATGACGCCCTGACGTTTGAATGGACGGTGGGCGGCCTGGATGAACAGGTGCTTCAGCAGTGGGGGGCGGTGGCCGCCGTGCCGCTGCGCTTTGCCGGTTCCTTCCAGCGCGACGACACCGGCGACATCTCCGCCGTGGAAGTCTCCCTGCGCGGCCGTCACAAGGAAATGGATTTTGGTGAATACAAACAGGGTGAAGACACCGAAACCAAAATCACCACCCAGTGTACCTATTTCAAGCTCACGATTGACGGCAAAGACGTGATTGAAGTCGATACCGTGAACATGGTGGAAATCGTGAACGGCGTTGACCGCCTGGAGCAGCACCGCCAGAACATCGGCCTGTAACCCCTAACCGCGCCGAACCCCGGCGCAAAACCTCGCCTTTTGAAGAAGAGACACCGCTATGTCAGAACAAAATGAAAATATCGTTATCCTGGAAGAACCGATCAAGCGCGGCGACACCGTCATTGAACAGATTGAAGTCATCAAACCGAATGCCGGACACCTGCGCGGGATCGGCCTGGCTGCCCTGGCGAATGCCGACGTTGATGCGCTGACCCTGCTGCTGCCCCGCATCACCGCGCCGAACCTGACGCCGAAGGACTGCCAGTCACTGAGCCTGCCCGACCTGGTGGAGCTGGCGGGTAAGGTGGTGGGTTTTTTATCGCCGAAGTCGGCACGGTAACGCTGCCGCCTAACCTGGCAGTCGATGATCTGATGGCGGATATCGCGGTGATCTTCCACTGGCCGCCGTCAGAACTGAACCCGATGACGCTGACCGAACTGCTGGTGTGGCGTCATAAGGCCATGCAGCGCAGCGGAGCCACAGACAGTGAGTAACTTAAAAGTAGAGGTGCTGTTAAAGGCGGTTGACCAGGCAACCCGCCCGTTTAAATCAGTGCAAAACGCCAGTAAGGCGCTGGCCGGAGAGATTAAAACCTCACAGGCCGCGCTCAAAGACCTGAACGCCCAGGCCGGGAAAATTGACGGCTTCCGTAAATCCAGCGCACAGCTCGCCGTCACCGGTCAAAAACTCAAAGACGCCAAAGCGGAAGCGGCGGCGCTGGCGATTCAGTTCAGAAACACCGCCAGCCCGACCCGCGCACAGGCGCAGGCCATGGAATCGGCCAAGCGTACCGCCGCGCAGTTGCAGACCCAGTTCAACGGGCTGCGCCAGTCGGTGCAGCGTCAGCGCACCGAACTTACCCAGGCGGGCATCAGCACGCGCACGCTGTCTGACTCTGAGCGTCGCCTGAGAACGTCCATCAGCGAAACCACCGCCCAGCTCAACCGGCAGCGTGAATCCCTGGCACGGGTGAGCGCGCAGCAGGCCAAACTCAACGCGGTGAAAGGCCGGTATCAGGCGGGCAAACAACTGGCCGGTAGCGTGATCGGTGCAGGTGCCGCCGGTGTCGGGATTGCGACGGCGGGCACGGCGGCGGGTGTCGGGCTGCTGATGCCCGGATTTAACTTTGCGCAGAAAAACTCTGAATTGCAGGCGACATTAGGGCTGGAGAAAGATTCCGCCGATATGACCGCGCTGCGCACCCAGGCGCGGCAGCTCGGCGACAACACCGCCGCCTCTGCCGACGATGCCGCCGCCGCGCAAATCATCGTCGCCAAGTCCGGCGCGGACAAGGACGGCATTCTGGCGGCGACGCCGACTATTCTGAATCTGTCCCTGGCAAACAAGCGCACCATGGAGGAGAACGCCACCCTGCTGATGGGCGTGAAGTCCGCGTTCGGCATGACCAATGACACCGTGTCACACATCGGGGACGTGCTTTCTACGGCCATGAATAAGTCGGCGGCCACCTTTGAAGGGTTGTCAGACACCATGACCTATGCCGCGCCGGTGGCGAAACAGGCCGGTATCAGCGTCGAAGAAACGGCCGCGATGGCCGCCGCCCTGGCGGATGCCAAAATCACCGGCTCGATGGCGGGCACCGGCGCGCGAGCGGTCATTACCCGCCTGCAGGCACCGACGGGCACCGCCGCCGCCGCGCTCGGCGAACTGAAAGTGAAAACGGCGGACAGCAAAGGCAACATGCGCCCGCTGTTTACCATCCTGAAAGAAATGCAAAAGAGCTTTGAGAAAAACAAGCTCGGTTCGTCGCAGCGTGCGCAGTACATGAAAGCCATCTTTGGCGAGGAAGCCAGCTCGGCGGCGGCGGTGCTGATGGGGGATGCCTCCTCCGGCAAGCTCGACCAGCTCAGCCAGGCGCTGAAAACCTCGGACGGCAAAACCGAGGCGCTGGTGGCGATCATGCAGGACAACCTCGGCGGCGACTTTAAGGAATTTCAGTCCGCCTATGAGGCGGTCGGGACTGATCTGTTTGATCAGCAGGATTCGTCCCTGCGCAAACTGGTGCAAACTGCCACCGGCTACGTGCTGAAACTGGATAAATGGGTGGTGAACAATAAAGCCCTGGCGGCCACGCTCGGCAAGGTGGCGGGCGGTGCGCTGCTGATTATCGGCGCGCTGGGCATGTTTGGCCTGGTGGCCGGTCCCGTTATCAGCGGGATTAATCTGATTGTTGCCGCCGCCAGCATGCTCTGGACCATTCTCGGCACGGTGGGCGGCGCGATTGCAACGGTGATCGGCGGCCTGACATGGCCGATTGTTGCCGTCGGTGTCGCCATTGTCGCCGGGGCGCTGCTTATCCGTAAATACTGGGAGCCGATCAGCGCCTTCTTTGCGGGGGTGATTGAAGGGTTAGGGATTGCGTTCGAACCGGTAAAAGAGATGTTTGCGCCGTTGCAGCCGGTGTTTGACTGGCTTGGGGACAAGCTCAAAGCCTTGTGGCAGTGGTTTAAAGACCTGATTGAACCCGTGAAATCCACGCAGGAAACGCTGAACAGTTGTAAAGATGCGGGGGTGTCGTTTGGTCATCTGGTCGCTAACGCACTGACCGCGCCGTTGCAGGTGGCCAATAAGCTGCGCAGCAGCGTGGTCTGGCTGCTGGAGAAGCTCGGCCTGATAAAAGACGAGTCTGCTGATTTGGATAAGAATGCCGACAAAGCCAACCGCGCGGCGCAGGGTGTCAGCGTTGCCGCCCCGCCGCCGGGCGGATTGCTCGGCGGGGGCTATGTGCCCGTTTCCGCCGGTGGCAGCGGCAGCTATGTAGACCGCAGCACGCATACCTACCAGATTTCAGCCGGTAATGGCCTGGGTGGGGCAGATGCGGGAAAACAAATCCGCGCTGAACTGGAAGCCCGTGACCGCGCCCGCGCCGCACAGCAACGTTCACGCATGGATAACGACTAAGGAGATATTCCCATGATGTTAGTACTCGGGATGTTTGTGTTTCAGTTGCAGACCCTCCCTTATCAAAGTTTGCAGCGCGATGTGGATTACCGCTGGCCGGCGAATAACCGCATTGGCCTGCGCCCCTTGCCTCAGTTCCTCGGGGTCAATGAGGAGAAAATCACCCTCTCCGGCGTGCTGTTGCCGGAAATCACCGGCGGCAAGCTGTCGCTGCTGACGCTGAACCTGATGGCAGATCAGGGCATGGTCTGGCCGCTGCTGGACGGAAGCGGCACGATTTACGGGCTGTTTTTAATCAACAGCGTCAGCGAAACCCAAACGGAATTTTTCTCCAACGGCATGGCGCGAAAGATTGAATTTACGCTGACGCTCACCCGCGTGGATGACTCCCTGAGCACGATGTTAGGTGACGTGAACAGCTGGGGTGAGGGGGTATTAAATCAGGCGGGCGGTCTGGTTAACCAGGCTGCCGCAACGGCCGGAGGGTTATTTGCATGATCGCGGACGCGGTAAGCGGCATGGGCGGGCAGTTCGCGCCGGACTTTACGGTGACCGTCGGCGGTAAGGACATCACGCAGGACGTGAGTAACCGGCTGATTTCGCTGACGCTCACGGATAACCGGGGCTTTGAGGCTGACCAGCTCGACATCGCGCTAAGCGACACCGACGGCCTGCTGGAGATGCCGCCACGCGGCGCGGTGATAAATATCGCGCTCGGCTGGAAAGGCCAGGCGCTGACGAACAAAGGCGATTTTACCGTGGATGAGGTGGAGCATCGCGGCACGCCGGACACGCTGACTATCCGCGCCCGCAGCGCGGACTATCGCGGCAGCCTGAATTCCCGCCGCGACAACTCTTATCACGACACGACGCTGGAGGCGGTGGTGTCCGCCGTGGCGGCGCGCAACAACCTCAAGCCCGCCGTTGCCGAGCCGTTCAGGGGCGTAAAGGTCTCACACATTGACCAGACCCAGGAAACGGACGCGAAATTTATCACGCGCCTGGCGGAGCTGAACGGCGCGGTTGTAGCTATCAAGGCGGGCAGCCTGCTGTTTATCAAGCCAGGCGCGGCAAAGACGGCCAGCGGGAAGCCAATCCCGCAGATGACGATTATCCGCAGCGACGGCGACGGGCACACGTTCAATATTGCTGACCGTGGGGCGTATACCGGCGTTTCGGCAAGCTGGCTGCATACCAAAGACCCGAAGCCGAAAAAGGTGAAGGTTCAGCGAAAACCGAAAGTGCAGTACCTGCGCGCCCTGCAACATCCGAAGGCAAAGAAGGTCAGCACGAAGGTGCAGAAAACGCCGGAGGCGAAAGAAGGCGATTACCTGGCGGGCAGCGATGAAAACGTGTTTACCCTCACCACCGTCTATGCCACGCAAAAGGCCGCCATGCGGGCAGCCCAGGCGAAGTGGGACAAACTCCAGCGCGGCGTCGCCGAATTCTCAATTTCCCTGGCGCGCGGGCGGGCGGATTTATTTCCTGAAACGCCGGTGGCGGTGTCCGGCTTTAAATCCGTGATCGACGCGCAGCCGTGGATAATCAGCAAGGTGACGCACAGCCTGGGCAGCAGCGGATTTGTGACGATGTTGAATCTGGAAGTATTGCTGTCGGATGTGAGTTATGAAGCTACTGAAAGCTGATCACTCGACCCGTTTGACGTCAGGATGGAGTTCACTGGCAGCCTCATGAAATATATCGCCGAGCCAGCCAGGAATTTCACCCTCAGTCATATCATCGGGAATGATGATGTCATTCAGGCGAGAAAATTTTCTTTCAGACATATCAGCCCGAAATACCTGCCAACCTTCTGGTGTTTTATTAACGCCGAGATAGCGACCGAAGACATTATAAATCAGCATATTTTCTCCTTCGTATTAATCCAGATATATTGAGAATAAGACGTCCGAAATACAATGTAAATCACTGTAATATAAGATGTATGCTTTTCTTTGTGACATACAATGACCGCATCTGATTAAAATGATTGCATGGTGATTATTATGATGCACTGCCCGAAATGCCAACACGCAGCACACGCACGTTCCAGCCGTTATCTGAGTATCAATACCAAAGAACGTTATCACCAATGTCAGAATATCAATTGCAGTTGCACGTTTAAAACCCATGAGTCTATTGCGGACATCATTGTTGAACCTGGCACCGTTCATGCTGTTCAGTTGCATCCTGATAAACATAGTCAGCAGTCCCTTCAAATACACTAAGACTAAGACCAAGCCCGCGAAAGCGGGTTTGGTTATTCCTGGCATTAGAAAATAAGAAATGACGGGTTCTTTAACAAGCATCAAAGTGAGATGACATTTAACTGCGTAGTACCTTCGTTATTCTTCTAATATTCATTACGACAACTCATAGCAGTTTTTACTGTGCCGTTAATTCCGACTCTCACTAAAGTGATAAATAAAATGTGTAAACAAGCCCTCTTCTTAGTGGTAGCGTCATTTCTTACTGGTTGCACAACCGTAAGTGAAATCAATCGTCCAGGCGGGGTTAAAGAGTATTTGATTGGTTGTGGTGCTTCTACCGGCTGGGGTGTTTGCTACGAGAAAGCAAACACCCTCTGCCCAAATGGATACATTGACGTATCTAAAGAGCCTGGCTTCAATCGAAAAGAACTCACCATTCAATGTAAGTAACCCCTCTGCATGTATACACGCGACTAAATCAAACATTTACACTGGTTTTATATACAGTAAAATTCACATTCTCAAAAAAGGAGGATGTGATGAGTGTAAGAAAACTGTCTACAGGCAAATGGTTATGTGAGTGCTACCCGAACGGACGCGAGGGCAAGCGATGCCGCAGGCAGTTTGATTCCAAGGGTGAAGCCGTTTCTTTTGAAACTTACACCATGGAACGGGCGAAAAACAAACCCTGGCTGGGTGAGAAGGAAGACCGGCGGAAGCTGAGCGAACTGGTCGATCTCTGGTACAGCCTGCACGGCTGCTCTCTGAATGATAAAAAGGGACGGCTAGGCAAACTGAAGATTATCAGCGCGGGAATGGGTGACCCGATCGCCAGCACAATCACACCAAAGGACTGGGCGCACTATCGCGATCAGCGACTGCGCGGCGAGATTGATAATGGCTACAGTACCAGTCTGGCGACCCGTAAAGTTTCCACCGGCACGGTGAACTGTGAGCATGCTTTTCTGCGGGCGGTATTCAATGAACTGAAACGACTGGGGGAATGGTCGCTGCCAAACCCTCTCGAGAATATCCGCGAGTTTGATCAGCCGGAACGTGAAATGGCATGGCTGACTCAGGAACAAATTCTGCTGCTCATGGCCGCCTGCAAACAACATGGAAATGACGAATTAACGCTTATCGTTAAAGTCTGCCTTTCGACCGGCGCACGGTGGAACGAGGCGGCCAAAATCAAAAGCTCGCAGATTTCGCCCTACAAACTCACCTTCATCAATACCAAAGGTAAAAAGAACCGTACCGTTCCCCTCTCCCGCCCTTTGTATGACGAACTGATCGCCCGTAAAGGTGTGTCCTTCTCGCCCTGCTATAAACAGTTCTATCGGGTGATCAGGCTGGCCGGTATTGAGCTGCCAGAAGGACAGATGACGCACGTTCTGCGGCATACGTTCGCCAGTCATTTCATGATGGCCGGCGGCAATATTATCGTGTTGCAACGCATCCTCGGGCACTCAGATATCCGCGTCACGATGCGCTATGCGCACTTCGCTCCGGATCACCTGGAAGACGCTATTCACCTGAATCCGCTGGCTCAAATGGGTGGCGACAAAGTGGCGACAGAAAGTCCAAATGAGTAGCATTGAAGGTAACAAGAAGTGGTTTAAGTGATTGTTTTAACGATAAGTTATTGATTTAAGAAATGTTCAAAAAAAAGACCGAATACGATTCCTATATTCGGTCTAGGGAAATGGCTCTTGGGAGAGAGCCGTGCGCTAAAAGTTGGCATTAATGCAGGCGGTTAAGCCGTACAACTTAAAGCGTAGACGACAGATGGCTATTTTCCACCCAGTTTGAAACATAGTGATAATAACAATGATGTATTATTTTCATTGTGTGACAACATACGCAAAACATGGAAGTTACATCAGTCATTTATCGTCGGCACGGCCATTCAGCAAAGTGATCTCGCTTTGGCAATAAAGGGAGCCAGACTCATTTTCTGTCCCGGATTCTGCGGGTCATCAAGCCAGATTTTCTCCAACGGCACGGCCTGGACCTGATGGTTTTTGACCTGCTCTTTCGCCACATCATTCAGAGGATATTGCGCCAGCGTACTGTCGTTAATCACATACAGCGCATTACCGGGGCGGCATTGCAGCATCACTTCTTCACGGGTAAAAGCCCAGGTTTTACCGTATTGCAGACGGCTGATCGTTTCCAACTGGGGTGCCGCGAAACTGCTGGCAGATAAGGTCAGCAGCACGCAGGCTAGCAGTGTTTTCCTCATGATTTTTCCTCGATGATATTTAATTCCTGATACCTGTCAGATAACCCGTTCAGCGCGGTGCCAGTGTGGCAAACACACTCACCAGCAGTAAAACACCCAGCGCCAGCCCCCATTCGAGCCAGGTCATCATGACAAAATAATGTTGTGCCCTGTCGGGATCTTTACTCATTAATGGCACCAGCCGGTAACGGTTAAACACAGCCACGGCCACCATCATCCCGACCATCAACACTTTGACCACCAGAAGGCGCTGGTAAAGTGATGTCATATCAGTCGGCCAGCGCTGTAAAATAATGGTCGTATTGATGATACCGGTAAGGATAACCAGCGCGACGGCAGCCTGTCCCCAGAGCGAAAAACGGATAAGTGTGGCAAGCGCATACGGCCTTGCCGCAGGCTGTCGGGTATACCACATGCAAGTCAGTAACGGCAGTAGACACCCGAACCAGTAAGCCGCGCTGAGCAGATGCACCACATGATTGCTTCGCTGGATAACCCCAAGTATACCTTCATGCATCGCGGCATGGCCGACCAATGCCTGGCTCATCAGTAAACCGAATGAGCATAGGAAAATCAGCATATTCCGCACAGGCAGCCAGTCCATCAGAAGCACCAGCAACAGCGCGGCCGTCAGTAATAAATGCCAGCGCCAGACTTCACCAAATGCCGTTGTTAACACCAGCAACCAGACATTCAGGTTCAGCGCATCGCCCCATCCGTTGCCCATCAGCGCAGCCTGAATCGCCAGCATACCGACCGAAGTCACAGCCGCGACAAAAGCAGAGCAGATCATCAGGGTCTGGTTTTTGCGCAGCAACACCGCTGAGAAACCGGCAGGTGTCAGCAGCGAACAAAAAACACTCAACCCAAAGATTTGCATCAGCGAAGCAAAATGCGCAAACCGACACAGAACGAAAAGTACAGTCAGGCTCATCGCTTATTTAACAGTGAAGCTGTACTGACCGTGCGTTTTATGACCATCGACGGAGACAACGTTCCACGAAACAATATATTTTCCCGCATGCAACGCATCGGAGAGTGGCAGAACGGCCTGAGTATTATCATTCGCTGCCAGCGCCATTTTACCGGTTTTAACCGCTTTCTGGCTGGCATCCGTCAGGGTGATCTTGCTGAAATCAGGCTCGATGCCTTCACTGAATCCGAGAGACAGTTCAGTCGGGCTGACGGTTAAAACCGAATCTGCCGCAGGGGTTTCCGTTTTCAGATGAGCATGAGCAGAAGCTTGCTGTGAGATAAATCCGCTCAGCATAACGGCTGAGACTGTCAGGACACGGCAAAGAGAAGTGGTTTTTTTGAACACGATGATTCCTTGGCTTGCTTAACGATGAATTTATAACGCCGTCACTTTAGCGCAAACTGCCGTAAAACGTTTGCCAAAAAGACATAAAAAAACGCAGAGGCGGAAGCACTCTGCGTTTTTGTGGACACCCCTGATCGGAAATTAGCCTGTCGGGGTTTGTGCCACCATATTTTTGAGATCTTTATCAACGAAGAACAAACCGTTACCGGTATTGCTGACCAGTGCCAGTTTATCAAGGACAGATTTGAACAGCGTCTCTTCTTCATGCTGCTCAGCAACGTACCATTGCAGGAAGTTGAAGGAAGAATAATCTTTCAGCGTCATGGACAGATCAGCCAGTTCATTGATTTTCTGCGTGATCAGCTGCTCATGTTCGTAAGTTTGCTTGAACAGATCGGTCAGGGATTCAAAGGCAACCGGCGGAGCGGCAATCGCCCCCAGCAAAGGCAGAGCACCGGTATCGCTGACGTATTTGAACAGGCGATGCATATGGTCCATTTCTTCCATTGAATGCTGTTTCAGGAAAGCAGCGGCACCTTCGTAACCTTTGTCGCTGCACCATGCACTCATCTGCAAATATAAATTGGCAGAATAAAACTCGAGGTTCAGCTGTTCATTAAGCTGATCAATCATTTCTTTTTTAAGCACGGCACGGCTCCATAAATTAAATTAAAGCAGGTGGGGGATTTATTTATCTGCATTATGCCCGTATCAATACAAAATAAAAACACCCGATTCACATTAATATTCACCGCAATAACAATTTAATTTAAGCCACTGATTTAATGAGTGTTTTTAAAAAATAAAATATCCAAAAATGATAATCATTAACATACAGAAGCGTATTAAAAAGGAATCATTCTTATTTGAGATATTAATTACCCCGCCTTATTGTAGATATTTATCATTTACCTTTTGTGAATGGTTCTTATTCACTCATTAGAATTATCCGCATTCTTTGTTAGCTGCGCGGAAATAAAAGCAAAATCGCAATATTCACGCTGACCCCAGCCTCGGGTACAATGTGGCAAAATCGATCATCAGGAAGCAGTTATGAGCATCAATCTGGCTGAAATCAGCAAAGAAGAAATGGATCGTATCAACGTCGACCTTGCGGCCTCCGCGGTGGCCTTTAAAGAACGCTACAACATGCCGGTTGTCGCTGAGATGGCGGAACGCGAGCAGCCTGCGCATCTGCGCACCTATTTTCGGGAACGGGTGATGTTTTATCGCGGGGAATCACATAAGTTCTCCCGCTTACCTTATGAGCCAAAGCAAAAGTAAACGGGAGTCGCAGGGGAAGGTTAGCGCCGCGCGGCGAAACGCTGGTTGGTACGGATCAGTTGATCGAGAATGCCGGGCTCGTCGAACGAATGCCCTGCCCCCTCAATGATGTGCAACTCCGCTTCCGGCCATACCTGCGCCAGATCCCACGCATTTTGCACCTGGCATGCCATATCATATCGACCATGCACAATGACGGCCGGAATGTGGCGAATACGTTCGACATTTTTCAACAACTGGTCATCACTTTCCAGAAAACCCAGATGCGTAAAATAGTGGTTTTCAATACGGGCAAACGCCAGCGCGAAATTGTCCTCACCAAAGGATGCCGCACCTTCCGCAGGCAGCAGCGTCACGGTTTCCCCTTCCCACAGGCTCCAGATTTTAGCGGCCTCAAGCTGAACAGCGCGATCGCCGGATGTCAGACGGGCCCGGTAAGAAGCAATCACGTTTTTACGTTCTTCTTGCGAAAGAATCGACAAAATACGTTGCCACTTTTCCGGGAAGAAACGGGAAGCCCCGTCCTGATAATACCAGGACAGCTCCTGCTTACGTAACGTGAAGATCCCGCGCAATACCATCTCGCTGACATGTTCAGGATGCGTCTGAGCATACGCCAGCGCCAGCGTTGAACCCCATGAACCCCCAAACACCAGCCATTGGTCAACGCCGGCCATTTTACGCAAACGCTCAATATCTTCGACCAGATGCCAGGTTGTATTGTTTTCCAGACTGGCGTGCGGTTTTGAGCGTCCGCATCCACGCTGGTCAAACAGCATGACGTCGTAATCATTGGGATCAAACAATTGACGGTGTACCGATGAACAGCCGCCACCGGGCCCGCCGTGGAGAAATACTGCTGGCTTGCCTTTCGGGTTTCCGCTGCGCTCCCAGTAAATTTGGTGACCATCCCCCGTATCAAGCATGCCACTGGCATAAGCTTCCCTGGGCGGATACAACCCTTTTAATTTTGGCATGACATTTCCTGTTCTATTTGGCCAGTGTATTGATTGATGTGCATTCATCTTCATAACAGCGCATCGGCTAGCCCACGACAAGATGTTATGAGCAAAAATCGTTATTTTGCATGCCGTTCGCATACTTATCGTGCAGTTTCACTTACTGCCCCGGCCGTAACATCGATAAAGCAGCCAGGCAGGAGCGAAGAAAATTCACAAAGACGCTTGCAACCGGAGCGGTTTAAGCAGTAAATAGCAGAGCAACCCAATCCACCAGCTTTAAGAGAGGCGAATATGAGTAAAGGAATGGATAGCAAAAAAAATGCGAAGAAAAAGCCACTGAAGACCCCGGCCGAAAAAAAGGCTGAGAAAAAAGCCAAGAAAGCTTCTGCTTAACAATGGACTTCGTAGAATAAACCCGCCGAGAGCGGGTTTTTTTATTTCCCCTTCATACTTCAGCGCACAGAGGCGTTGTCTGCCAGGGCGAGCACAAAAGCATATTCCAGCGCGATATCTTCGTAAGCTTTGAATCGTCCGGATTTCCCGCCGTGGCCGGAATCCATATCGGTATGCATTAACAACAGGTTATCGTCGGTTTTGAGCTCGCGTAATTTTGCTACCCATTTTGCTGGCTCCCAGTATTGTACCTGCGAATCATGCAAGCCGGTGGTGACCAGCATATGCGGATAGGCCTGTGCGCGAACCTGATCATACGGGCTGTATTGCAGCATATAATCATAATATGCTTTGTCGTTCGGGTTGCCCCACTCGTCATATTCACCGGTGGTCAGGGGAATGGATTTATCAAGCATGGTGGTCACCACGTCAACGAACGGCACCTGCGCTACAATGCCGTGATACAACTCTGGCGCCTGATTAACGATCACCCCCATCAGCAATCCACCCGCACTGCCGCCCATGGCGTAAACCTGTCCGGCGTCACCGTAGCCTTCCGCGACCAGTTCTTTGGTCACATCAATGAAGTCATGGAATGTGTTAAGTTTATTGAACAGCTTGCCATCGTCATACCATTGCTGGCCCAGTTCTGCGCCACCGCGGATGTGCGCCAGTGCGAAAACAAATCCTCTGTCGAGTAAACTCAGGCGGCTCCCGCTGAAAGCCGGATCCATACTGCTGCCATAGGATCCGTAACCGTAAACCAGTAACGGGTTTTCATTCGGCTTGAACAGTTCACGGCGATACACCAGTGACACCGGGACTTTCACTCCGTCACGGGCCGTAACCCAGACACGTTCGCTACGATAATTTGCCGCATCAAAATCTTTCACTTCCTGCTGCTTGAGCAACGTACGGTCATGCGTATCCAGATCGAGTTCAAACAGTGAGCTCGGCATAGTCATTGAAGAGTAACCATAGCGCAGCAATGCGGTGTCCGGATCGGGGTTATACGCCAGCCAGGTGGTATAGGTCGGATCGTCAAATGCCAGCGATTTTTCTTCCCCTGTTTTCCAGTGAATCTGACGCAACTGCGTCAGTCCCTGATGGCGTTCTTCCACCACCAGCCAGTCACGGAACAGGCTGAAGCCTTCAAGCATCACTTCGATACGCGGCGCAATCAGCGTTTGCCAGCGGGCTTCGACACCGTCTTCGCTTTTATATAAGCCGAAGTTTTTGCCATCTTTATTAGAGCGGATGTAGAAATGCCCGAGGTAATGATCGAGAGCATATTCATGATCTTTACGGCGCGAGAGGAATACCTGTGGTTTAGCCTGCGGATCATCGGCATCGAGCAGCAGTATCTCTGAGGTTGTGGTGCTGTCCAGATGGATCAGAATATATTTTTCTGACGTGGTTTTATCCAGTCCGACGTAAAACGTATCGTCTTTTTCTTCATATACCAGCTTGTCAGTTTTCGGATCGGTGCCGATCACGTGCCGGTAAACCTGATACGGCAACAGGGTTTTCTTATGTTTGCGGACGTAATACAGCGTTTGTGAATCGTTCGCCCACTCACTGCTGCCGGAGGTGTTTTTCAGCAGATCCTCCGTCCAGGTTTCATCATCGAGCTTTTTGATGCGGATGTCATACTGGCGGCGGGAAAGAAAATCTTCTGCCACCGCCATCAGCTGATTATCAGGGCTGATATCGAGACCGCCCAGCGTGTAAAACTCGCTGTCTTTGGCCCGCTCATTACCATCGATCAGCGTGCTCCAATTTTCATGTTCTGCTGCAAGCTGGCGCAGATAAATGGCGTATTCGTTGCCCGGCTCATAACGGGTCTGATAGCGGTAACCATGTTTGACGTAGGGAACGGAATGATCCTGTTGCGCGATGCGCGCAACCATTTCGCCGTACAGGGTTTCGCGCAATGCCTGATGCGGTTGCATGGTCAGCCCGGTAAATTCGTTTTCGGCCGTCAGATAAGCCAGAACCTGAGGATCGGCGCGGTCATCATCACGCAGCCAGTAATAATTATCGACACGGTCATCGCCGTGGACGCTCAAAATTTGCGGGCGTTTTTCAGCCTTTGGAGGTGTCATCATCGCGGGATCTCTTTGTCCTCTTTGTGGTGTGATAAGAGTGACAGGTTTAGACGGGGAAACCAAGAGACGTCGATGCAGGGGAAATAATGCGTCCGCGAAGAAATCACGGACGCAATCAGAGCCTTAATACCGGCTATAACGGCGCGCTATAGCTGATTTCGCCTATCTGGCAGTTAAGGGTTACCTGGTAGGTTTTATCTGTGTGATCACCGCGTACGGTTAACGGGACATTCCATTTTGCATTACTGCCGCTGATGCTGTCAGTCACCACCCAGGCCACCGGCGTGGACGTCCCAAGCGCTTTTTTATCTGCATCCCAGCGCGGGATACGGTTTTGCAGGAAATCACGTTTAACCAGTGCAGCCACATCCTCTTTGGTTGCCGTGGAACAAGGCGTTACAGTTGCCGTTCTCACTTCAGGCTCATCGGCCTGCGCAATCTGGCTCAGCCCGCTCATGCCTGCCGCTGCGACCACAACGCCCAAGATTATCTTTTTCATCGTTCGTCTTCCCAGTCTTTGTCGTTCATTCAGTTGACCCTGCCGGACAATATCCCTACATAACGCATGGTCATAATGTGCGTTAGTTAATATAATCCTCAACAAGGCAATAACACAACATTAACAATAAGACGCCCGACATAAAGCGAAAAGAAACGCTGTTAACGCAAGATAATGGCTTTGCAGTTTTTGCCTTTGATCTTCCCTTCCTGCAAACGTTGCAACGCCTTCTTCGCGCTCTTCTGACGAATCGCAACGTAAGCGTGAACCGGGAACATATCAATTTTTCCCACTTCAGCGGCGGTCAGCCCGGCATCACCGGTCAGCGCGCCCAAAATATCACCGGGGCGGATTTTGGCTTTACGGCCACCGTCAATGCATAACGTTGCCATTTCAGGGTCAAGCGCCACCGGGGCCGCGGCCAGGGCCTGAGCGGCTGGCTGCCAGGTAAAGCGCTGACGCGTATAATCTTCCAGCGCTGTCACACGCGGCATCTCCTGCGGCGTGACCAGGCTGACTGCCAGTCCGCGGGTGCCTGCACGGCCGGTACGGCCCACGCGGTGAACATGAACTTCCGGGTCGAAAGACAGTTCGTAATTAATGACCAGACCCAACTGTTTGATATCCAGCCCGCGCGCGGCAACGTCTGTCGCCACCAGTACGCGGCAACTGCCGTTGGAGAAACGCACCAGTACGCGGTCGCGGTCGCGCTGCTCAAGGTCGCCGTTCAGCGCCAGGGTGCTGATGCCTTTAGCGGTCAGGGCATCACACACCTCCTGACAGTCGCGTTTGGTGTTGCAGAACACCACGCAGGAGGTCGGCTGATGCTGATACAGCACGGCGGCCAGCAGCGATAAACGCTGATGTTTGTCGGCTTCGATGAAAATCTGCTGGATATCAGCGATGTCATCTTCGCCTTCGATTTCAACTTTCAGCGGCTGGCGCTGGAATTTAGAACTGATGCGCTCAATACCGTCGGGATAGGTAGCTGAAAACAGCAACGTCTGACGATCCTGCGGTGTATAACTGACCACATCTTCAATATCTTCGCTAAAACCCATATCCAGCATACGGTCCGCTTCATCCAGCACCAGCACTTTCAGTTCGTCCAGTTTCAGCGTGCCTTTACGCAGGTGCTCCTGAATACGGCCCGGCGTACCCACCACAATGTGTGGCGGATGGACCAGCGATTCAAGCTGTGGCCCGATAGCCTGACCGCCGCACAGAGTGAGGATTTTGATGTTTTGGGTAAAACGCGCCAGACGGCGTAATTCTTTGCTGACCTGATCGGCCAGTTCACGTGTCGGACACAGCACCAGCGCCTGAGCAACAAACTGCGAAACAATAATGCTGTTCAGTAAACCGATACCGAAAGCGGCTGTTTTACCACTGCCGGTTTTGGCTTTGGCGCGGACATCCTGCCCCTGCAGGATGGCGGGCAATGATGCTTCCTGAATCGGGGTCATTTCGGTGTAACCCAGTTCATTCAGGTTAGAAAGTTGCTCAGCGGGCAATGTCAGGGCAGAAAAGGAATGCGTGCTCAAGGCGATAACTCTTTATGTGAGGCAAAAATCGGGGCAGCGGCAGGAAACCTGGCGCCATGGTTTGGCTAAATGATAACAGAGACGCCCGCCGGCTGCCTTAACCGACAGAAAATGGCTAAAAAAATCCTGTAAATTCCGCTTTTATTCCACGCCTGAATCAATCAATGGCACTGCGCAATCGTTTTCGCTGGCAATAATTTCAGATATACTTTGCACCGAAATTCTTATTTTCCCTCACACAGATCTGGGTACGAAGCTATGTTAACCATTGGTACTGCACTGCGCACCGGCGCCACCCGCGTCATGTTATTAGGCTCTGGCGAACTGGGCAAAGAAGTGGCAATTGAATGCCAGCGTCTTGGTCTGGAAGTGATTGCGGTTGATCGCTACGCCGATGCACCTGCGATGCAGGTTGCCCATCGCAGCCATGTTATTAACATGCTGGACGGCGATGCACTGAAACAGGTTATCGAAAGCGAACGCCCTGATTTTATCGTGCCGGAAATCGAAGCGATTGCCACCAGCATGCTGGTCGAGCTGGAAAAACGGGGCCACAACGTCGTGCCTTGTGCTGAAGCAACCCGCCTGACCATGAACCGCGAAGGCATCCGTCGTCTGGCAGCCGAAACGCTGAATCTGCCCACCTCCACTTATCAGTTTGCTGATGATGAAGCCTCTTTCCGTCAGGCGATCGACGCCATCGGCTACCCGTGTATTATCAAGCCGGTAATGAGTTCTTCAGGCAAAGGTCAAAGCCTGATCCGCGGGGCTGATCAGTTGCAGCCGGCGTGGGATTACGCCCAGCAAGGCGGCCGTGCAGGCGGCGGACGTGTCATTGTTGAGGGTCTGGTGAAATTTGATTTTGAAATCACCCTGCTGACTATCAGCGCCGTGGACGGCATTCATTTCTGTGCCCCTATCGGACACCGTCAGGAAGACGGCGATTACCGCGAATCCTGGCAGCCGCAGCAGATGACAGATCTGGCATTGCAACGCGCCAGGGATATCGCCGAGAAAGTCGTAAAAGCGCTGGGCGGTAAAGGTCTGTTTGGCGTTGAACTGTTTGTATGTGGCGATGATGTGATCTTCAGCGAAGTATCCCCCCGTCCGCACGACACCGGTATGGTGACGCTGATTTCTCAGGATTTGTCAGAGTTCGCCCTGCATGTGCGCGCATTCCTCGGCCTGCCGGTGGGCCATATCCGCCAGTTCGGCCCTTCCGCTTCTGCCGTTATTCTGCCGGAACTGACCAGCAGCAACGTGACGTTTACCGGCCTGGAAAATGCACTGACCGGTTACAACCAGATCCGTCTGTTCGGTAAGCCGGAAATCAGCGGCAAGCGTCGTCTGGGTGTGGCGCTGGCAATTGCGGACAACGTTGAGGACGCCGTGGAACAGGCCAAACAGGCTGCGGCTGCGGTAGTCGTTAAAGGCTAAGCCATTTCCGACGCTGAGATGAAAAAAAACCGGACGCCTGAAAAGGGTCCGGTTTTTCTTTGCGGGAAAGAAGCTCCCCCGGCTCAGTACTTATTCGTCTTCGTCATCAAAAATGACGGTCACACGGTCGCCTTTATGCGTTTCGCGAATTTCTTCTGCTACGGTCGCAATGGCTTCGCCGCTGCTCATACCGGTTTCCATTAACTGGCGGATACGATCGGCGGCCTGTTCTTGTTCATGATGTGATAATGAAGGCATACCTGTCAGCATGGGAGTGTCCTGTTGTACGGGTGATAATGAAAGCCCGCGCAGTGCGGGGTTGCACAGTATACGCCTTATTAACGCAAATCGCCTGCGCTGCTTTCAGGCAGGCCGATCTGTGTTAGGATCCGAGAAAATACGTCATTGCGCCAGAGAAACCCGTATCCGTCATGCAATCCGCTCAGCCCGTTGTTTTCCATTCACTACCCTATCAGCCCGACGCATTAACCGAAGGGTTTGCGCCGCTTTCAGTTTTGCCATGGGCCATGTTGCTGCATTCCGGTTCGGCACAGCATCAGCATAATCGTTTCGATATTCTGGTCGCCGATCCGCTGATCACGCTCACCACACGTGGCGCGATAACACAGATTGAGCACAACGGCATGACCGAAACGCGGGAAGAAGATCCGTTTGCATTACTGGAAGAGCAACTGACGGTAGCCGGTTTACAGGCAGAACGTACCGCAGATTTTCCTTTTCTGGGCGGTGCACTGGGCCTGTTTGGTTATGATCTGGGACGTCGTATAGAAACACTGCCGGAAACGGCTGCGCGGGATATTAACCTGCCGGATATGGCGGTGGGGATTTATAACTGGGCCCTGATTGCTGATCACCATTTACAGCGTCTGACGCTGATTTGTCACGGTGACATTTCTGAACGTTTAGGTTGGCTGACAGAGTATCAGCGCCCCGCTGCTCCCCGGGCATTTTTCCGTTTACATGCGCCATGGCGGGCGAATATGTGCCGTGAGGAATACGGTGAAAAATTCCGTAAGATTCAGGAATATATTCACAGCGGTGATTGCTACCAGATTAACCTGGCGCAACGGTTTTCAACAGAATACAGTGGCGACGAATGGCAGGCTTTCCTGCGCCTCAGTCAGGCTAACCGTGCCCCTTTCTCCGCATTTCTGCGTCTCGCGGAAAATGCCGTTCTTTGCCTTTCACCTGAGCGTTTTATCTGGCTTAAAGACGGGCAGATCCAGACCCGGCCAATTAAAGGTACTATGCCCCGCTGCGCAGATCCGACTGAGGATGCACGGCAGGCAGAACGGCTGGCCGCATCGGAAAAGGATCGCGCCGAAAACCTGATGATTGTCGATTTGCTGCGTAATGATATTGGTCGCGTGGCGATACCCGGCAGTGTAAGGGTCCCGGAACTGTTCGTAGTCGAGCCCTTCCCCGCCGTACACCATCTGGTCAGCACTGTCACCGCACGTTTGCCGGAAACCTGTCACGCCAGCGCCTTGCTGCGTGCCTGTTTCCCCGGCGGCTCGATTACCGGTGCACCCAAAGTACGCGCCATGGAAATCATTGAGGAACTTGAACCACAACGGCGCAACGGCTATTGCGGCAGCATTGCGTATCTGAGCTGCTGCGGCACGATGGACAGCAACATTACCATCCGCACGCTGCTCACCGCGCAGGGTAAAATTTACTGCTGGGCGGGCGGCGGGATCGTCGCAGACAGTCAGGAACAGGCGGAATATCAGGAAACTTTTGATAAAATCGCCCGTATTCTGCCCGAATTAGGAGACATACAGCCGTGACGCTGCAGGCACAACACACGCCCTTACCGACGTTTTCACCTGCTGTGGAAGATTTCATTCTGCGTTTTCAGTTGCAGCCGCCGCGCAGGCCCGCTGCAGCCTTGCGCGGAACCCGCCATGCTGCTGTGTTGATACCGATTATCTGCCGTCCGGAACCCACCCTTTTACTGACGCGCCGCGCCGATCAGTTGCGTAAACACCCTGGTCAGGTAGCGTTTCCGGGGGGTGCAGCAGATGCGACCGATGCATCCATTATTGCGACCGCATTACGTGAAGCACATGAAGAGGTCGCGATCCCGCCTGAACAGGTTTATGTATTAGGAACATTATCACCGCAGGACAGCAGCAGCGGTTTCCAGGTCACACCGGTTATCGGACTGCTGCCTGTGGATGTTCCGCTACATCCGGCTGAAGATGAAGTTGCCGAATTGTTTGAAATGCCGTTGCGGGAAGCGTTTGATCTGACACGTTATTACCCTCTGGATATTCACCGCCGAGGCATTCATCACCGGGTGTATCTATCCTGGTATCAGCAGCAATTTGTCTGGGGACTGACGGCGGGAATCATTCGTCAGTTGGCCCGGCAGGTTGAAGCCTGAGCCCGCTGATTACATTTCGATCACACTTTTGCATCAAATAAGTTTATTTCATGCGAAAAATGAAACTTTTGCCTCTCAGCCCTTTTAAACTATAAGTCTATCCATAGGAATAAGAGACCCGTCCATAAAGACAGTCTCTGATGTTTTTTCATTTATGGAAGCCAGGGATCCCGTTCCCTGCCGCAATCTATTACAGGAGTATTCGACGTGATTAGCGTTTTCGACATGTTCAAGGTCGGGATTGGCCCTTCCAGTTCCCACACTTTGGGCCCGATGAAAGCAGGGAAACAGTTCGCTGATGATCTGCTGGAAAAGGGCATGATGCCTGCCGTTACGCGTGTCGCCGTGGACGTTTTTGGTTCTTTGTCACTCACCGGTAAAGGCCACCACACTGATATCGCCATTATTTTAGGTCTGGCGGGTAACCAGCCAGATACCGTCGACATCGACGGCATTCCCCATTTTATCCGCGACGTTGAGCAACGAGAGCGCCTGCCGCTGGGCGAAACCCACCATGAAGTCGATTTCCCACGCGATACCGGTATGGTGTTCCGCGGGGAGAATTTGCCACGCCATGAAAACGCCATGCAGATTCACGCTTTTGCTGGCGACAAAATGATTTACAGCAAGACCTATTACTCAGTCGGCGGCGGCTTTATCGTGGATGACGAGCATTTCGGTCAGCCGGTGCTGGATGAAGTGACCGTGCCCTACAGCTTTAATTCGGCCAGTGAAATGCTGGCAAAATGTAAAGAAACCGGATTGTCATTATCCGGTCTGATGATGAAGAATGAGCTGGCGCAGCACAGTAAGCAGGACATTGAGCAGTATTTTGAGAAAATCTGGCACACCATGCAGGCCTGTATTGATCGCGGCCTGAACACCGAAGGCGTTCTGCCCGGCCCGCTGCGGGTACCGCGTCGGGCTTCTGCCCTGCGCCGGATGCTGGTGTCTAACGATAAACTCTCCAGTGATCCGATGAACGTGATCGACTGGGTGAATATGTTTGCCCTCGCGGTTAACGAAGAAAACGCGGCAGGCGGACGTGTCGTGACGGCACCAACCAATGGCGCATGCGGCATTGTGCCTGCGGTGCTGGCGTATTATGACCAGTTCATTCAGTCGGTCAGTCCGGACATTTATCTGCGCTATTTCCTGACTTCCGGCGCTATCGGTATCTTGTATAAAATGAACGCATCGATTTCAGGCGCAGAAGTCGGCTGTCAGGGTGAAGTCGGGGTAGCCTGTTCAATGGCGGCGGCAGGCCTGACGGAATTGTTGGGCGGCAGCCCGGAACAGGTGTGTGTCGCGGCCGAAATTGGTATGGAACATAATCTGGGATTAACCTGTGACCCGGTTGCCGGTCAGGTTCAGGTGCCCTGCATAGAACGCAATGCTATCGCGTCAGTAAAAGCCATTAACGCTGCCAGAATGGCGTTACGCCGTACCAGTGAGCCGAGAGTTTCACTGGATAAAGTCATTGAGACGATGTATGAAACCGGTAAGGATATGAATTCCAAATACCGGGAAACCTCACGCGGGGGTCTGGCGATTAAGGTTCAGTGCGACTGATTCGGTCAAAAATGAGATTTTCCTGCGGTATGTTCGGGTTGTATAATTTTCGACCTGCTTACCACAGGAAATACCCCCTGGCGGGTAGCCAGCAGCAATAAAACCTTCGCTAACAACAACCCGTTGTATTATCAATAAAAAAGGGTAGTGAGACTTGCATTATACCCTGCAGGTACGGCATGCTGATTTCCGCCTGTTTTTCCCAGTCCGAACCTCTTCTTATTACATCTGCTAAATGTCGGAAATGGCCAGGAAAAACCCAAGTGACACTGTCACCTGCACTATTTTTTTGATTTGAACAGAGAAATATACGGAGTTTGCTGCAACTCAGGCCGGGCGGCAGACGATTTACAGCGACTCTCTATAAAAACGAAATGGCTGTTACGCATCGGTAACCCTTTAAAAATAATAATTTTGAGCCTGCATTTAACACGGGATAAAAGGATTAGAACGATGCTGTTCTCCCAGACCGGACTTGCGAAATATCGTTACTATCGCATTGCGCTCGCCAGTGCGATGGGAATATGTACGCTGCTTCTCACGCTGGGCATTCGTATCTACGAACAAGCTCAGGTTATCGCCAAAGATCAGCAGCGGGTAGCGTTTCACACCGTTGAAAAACTGGAAAAATTGCTTGAGCCCGCATCTCCGGCCGGCAAAGTAATGCCTTTCGATACCACGCTCAGCTGTAACGTGCTGCAGCCCTTGTTGCAACAAACCGTTGCACGGATGCAAACATTGCGTTCAATCAGTCTCGTCAGCAACGGCATTATTACTTGTTCAAGCCTGGTAGGTTCGCTGGATCTGAATTTTAACGACACCCTGCCTGCGTTCGCACAAGGCAAAACCCAGCTTGAGTTACGTGCGTCGAAATGGAGCCGTGTCGATACACCGACGCTGGTTTTATGGCATCCGGCGGCACCGGATAATCTTAACGGCGAACTGTTTATCTATAACATCGGCATCTTGTCGAATTTCCTGCTGGAACCCCAACCGCCTTATGCCAGCCACATAGTCCTCAACGTCGGGCAGCGAAATCTCGAATACGGCAAAAAGGCCATCGCCAGTTCCAGCGCCTTGCCGCAACCGCCTCTGCTGAGTGTCCGCTCGGGAAAATATGATTTTTCGGTCTCTATTTATGGAGATCAAGCCAGCACCCTGGCATGGAAGGAACTCTTTTCACATCTGCCGCTGTCAGTTCTGATAAGCCTGCTGACAGCAACAGCCGTTTATCTGTTCTCAGGCAGCCGCATCAGCCTGGCTTATCCGATCAGCCACGGCATTTCCAAGCGCGAGTTTAAAGTCTATTGCCAGCCCATTATCAACAGCACGGACGGCCGCTGTATCGGGGTGGAAACGCTGATGCGCTGGAAGAACCGCCGTCAGGAATGGGTATCGCCTGACGTATTTATCCCTCTGGCTGAACAGCACGGCTTAATCATTGCACTGACACGCTATCTTATTAAGACAGTCGCTGAAAATTTGTCAGTCTTTCCTGCAACGCCGGGTTTTTACGTCAGTATCAATGTTGCAGCACAGCACTTCACGAATATGGAAATTGTTGATGACATCCGAAAGCTGTGGCTTCCGGCGCAGCCATCAGTTTCTCTCATGCTGGAACTGACGGAGCGGACACGGTTACAGGAATTACGTGCTGCCGAAATTTCACAATTAAAAGAAATGGGAATTCTGCTGGCCATTGATGATTTCGGGACAGGCCACAGTTCACTGAGCTATTTAAAAACCCTTAATCCCGATGTGCTGAAAATCGATCAGGCTTTTACGGCTTCAATTGGCACGGATGCGATTAACGCAACCGTCACGGATACCATCATCACGCTGGCGCAGCGCCTCAATTTGAAGCTGATTGCCGAAGGTGTGGAAACCCGTGAGCAGGTGGATTATCTGCGTGAGCGCAGGGTTGACTCCTTACAGGGCTATTATTTTGCCCGCCCGATGCCTATTGATGTGTTCCCGATCTGGCTTGAACGGTATAAAAAATCAAGGCAGAACATGGAATTGCAGGATAAGACAGATCCGACCTGAAGAAGAAAATCAGTTTTATCCGACGCAAAAAAACGGCGACCTGAGTCGCCGTTTTACATCCCGAAATAAATCCCCGTTACTGGTCTTCATCCCATTTTTCGTCGGATGTCAGATGCCTGATACGCACCCGTTCAATACGGTATTCCGACACTTCAAGGATTTCAAAGTGCAGTGATGCCATTTCAATCACTTCCCCCACAACCGGCATCTGGCCTGATTTCGACAGCAGCAGCCCGGCAAGAGAAGCAAAGTCGTCGTCCGCATTCACCAACGTTTTGACGTCCAGAATTTGTTGCAACAGGTGTAAATCCGTTCCGCCTTTAGCAATCCAGGCATCACCATCAGCCACGACGTCCGGTGTTTCATCTTCGTCCGGGAATTCGCCTGCGATAGCCTCCAGTACGTCCAGCGGCGTCACCAGCCCCTGAATTACACCAAATTCATTACTGACCATCACCAGAAGCCCTCTGGCTTTGCGCAAAACCGCCAGCAGTTTGATGACATCCATTGTTTCCGGCACCACAATCGGCGGCGTTCTTTCCGCAAAAGCAATAATGCTTTCACCGTTTTCCAGCGCCACCAGCAGGTCTTTCGCGCGTACCACACCGATCACATCATCCAGCGAATAACGGCAAATCGGAAACAAACTGTGCGGTGTATCGAGAAGCTGACTGCGGATTTCATCCGGTGACTTCTCGCAGTCTACCCAGGAAATTTCGGTACGTGGCGTCATGATACTGCGCAGGGAACGTGACGCCAGCGTCAGTACGCCGGTGATCATATGCCGTTCTTCTTCAGCAAAGGTTTCACTGACCGGCACGACATCGCCATCAGGTTCATCTTCATGCTCATGCCGGCGTTTTCCGCCCATCAGTCGCTGAATGGCTTCCGCTGTACGTTCACGCATCGGGCGACTGGACTGGCTTTTCAGGAAGTTACGGCGCGCAATCTGGTTGAACAATTCAATCAGGATGGAGAAACCAATTGCAGCGTACAGGTAACCTTTCGGAATATGGAATCCGAAGCCTTCAGCAATCAGACTCAGGCCGATCATCAGCAGGAAGCTGAGACATAGCACCACCACGGTCGGATGGTTATTCACGAAGCGAGTCAGTGATTTGGACGCCAGCAGCATCACGCCCATCGCGATCACTACCGCAGTCATCATCACGGCCAGATTATTCACCATACCCACCGCAGTGATCACCGCGTCCAGCGAGAATACCGCGTCGAGCACCACGATCTGCGCCACTACTGCCCAGAAACTGGCGTAGCCGCGGTTCGGTGTGCCCTGCCCGTCATGCCCTTCCAGCCGCTCATGCAGCTCGGTAGTGGCTTTGAAAAGCAGGAATATCCCCCCGACTAACAAGATCAGATCGCGGCCTGAGAAACTAAATTGCGCAATACTGAACAGCGGTGTGGTCAGTTTCACCATCCAGGAAATCAGTGACAGCAAACCTAAACGCATGACCAATGCCAGCGAGAGGCCGATAATACGGGCTTTATCACGCTGCTTCGGCGGCAGTTTATCGGCAAGAATCGCGATGAAAACCAGGTTATCGATGCCCAGAACAATTTCCAGCACGACAAGCGTCAGCAAACCGACCCAGATTGAAGGGTCCATCAAAAATTCCATATCAGACTCCGCAATGAGTTAAAGAAAAAAGACGCACGAAAACGCGATACACCAGGCTGTCAGATGACCGTCCGGAGGTATGGGCTGCATAAAAAGCAGATGAAAGCGGTTTCAGTGCGGCAGAAATCAGGCCCATCGGGGCAGATTTGCCAGTAAAAATGAGGTGAAAAAGCGAAGGATAGCGACGTCGGTGACAGTCCATAGGGTGGGCTGAGGCCCGGTACTCCTGTTCAATTATTCGGAAAATCACTCTATCAGGAATGATTATGTGAAGAAAGAGTGTTTTTTTACCTCCGGCATCAATTTGAAACATCTATGCTGTTTTAATGTGCAATGTGAAACCGTATTCACAATACGTCTTTCAATAACGGACAGTCGTCACAAAAATTATTTTTTCGCACACTAAAATAAATCACGTCGCACAACCCGATGAGGTTCTGCCATTTTACAGTTTTGCAGTCTTATCAGAAATTAAGGAAAGTCAGGAAGCAGGGAATGCCCTGTCCGCCTCAGGAATAAAAACGGGCGGATATCATCAGCACCATTACTTATGTGCATAACTCTTTCCGAGAGTTAACAGAGGAGGTAGCGAGTGAGTATTGCTATTATCATCGGCACGCACGGGTCAGCGGCTGAGCAGTTGCTGAAAACAGCGGAAATGATTTTAGGTGAACAGGATAATGTCGCCTTTATTGATTTCGTTCCCGGCGAGAACGCCGAAACCCTGATCGAAAAGTACACGGCAAAGTTGGGCGGTTTAGACACCAGCAACGGCGTCCTTTTCCTGGTCGACACCTGGGGTGGCAGCCCGTTCAATGCCGCCAGCCGTATTGTTGTCGATAAAGAAAATTACGAAGTTGTCACCGGTGTTAACATCCCGATGCTGGCAGAGACTTTCATGGCCCGCGATGACAACCCTTCTTTTGCAGAACTGGTCGCCATTGCAGTGGAAACGGGGCGTATCGGCGTAAAAGCGCTGAAAACACCGGAACCTGCAGCTCAAGCCCCTGCCGCCGCTCCGGCGCCGAAAGCAGCCGCTCCGGTGCAACCTGCCGGCCCGAACGATCATATGAAGATCGGCCTTGCCCGAATCGATGATCGTTTGATCCATGGCCAGGTCGCGACCCGCTGGACCAAAGAAACCAACGTGACCCGCATTATTGTTGTCAGCGACGAAGTGGCTGCCGATACCGTGCGTAAAACGTTGCTCACTCAGGTTGCCCCTCCTGGTGTTACCGCACACGTTGTCGATGTTGCGAAAGCTATCCGTGTTTGGGATAACCCAAAATACGCGGGTGACCGCGTTATGTTGCTGTTCACTAACCCGACAGATGTTTTACGTCTGGTTGAAGGAGGTGTGAACATTACCTCCGTAAATATCGGGGGTATGGCCTTCCGTCAGGGCAAAACTCAGGTGAATAACGCCGTGTCTGTCGACGAAAAAGATATCGAAGCATTCAGGAAACTGAATGAAAAAGGTATCGAACTTGAAGTGCGCAAAGTCTCTACTGACTCACGCCTCAAGATGATGGATCTCATTAATAAAATGAATTAATAAGCGCATTGCTGTTGGCAGATTCCCTCAACGTTATCTGTCTGGTGTGCCTGTTTATACTCAGCGTCCTTTGGTCATAGGAGAAGTGCAATGGAGATCACCACACTACAAATTGTGCTGATATTTATTGTTGCATGTATTGCCGGGATGGGTTCGATCCTGGATGAATTTCAGTTTCACCGTCCGTTAGTCGCCTGTACCTTGATCGGTTTTGTTCTTGGTGATGTGAAAACCGGGATCATCATCGGCGGTACTCTGGAAATGATCGCACTTGGCTGGATGAACATCGGTGCTGCTGTCGCGCCAGATGCCGCCCTCGCCTCTATCATTTCTACCATTCTGGTTATCGCAGGCGGACAATCCGTCGGCGCGGGTATCGCACTGGCGATCCCGCTGGCAGCTGCAGGCCAGGTATTAACCATCATCGTTCGTACCATCACCGTCGCCTTCCAGCACGCAGCGGATAAAGCGGCTGAAAAAGGGAATCTGAACGCGATTAGCTGGATCCACGTTTCAGCACTGGTTCTGCAGGCAATGCGTATCGCCATCCCTGCCGTGATTGTTGCTGTTTCCGTGGGTACTGCGATTGTTCATGACTTGCTGGCATCTATCCCTGAAGTGGTCACCAACGGTCTGAACATCGCCGGTGGTATGATCGTCGTGGTAGGTTATGCCATGGTCATTAACATGATGCGTGCTGGCTATCTGATGCCATTCTTCTACCTCGGTTTCGTGACTGCTGCATTCACCAACTTCAACCTGGTTGCACTGGGTGTGATTGGTGTGGTGATGGCGGTTCTTTACATCCAGTTGAGCCCGAAATACAACAAATCCGCGCAAGCGGCGGCGGCACCGGGTGTTAACGATCTCGATAACGAATTGGATTAAGGGTGAAGGACATGGTTGATAAAACTGAAGTTAAAAAACTCACGGCCAGCGATATTCGCGGTGTGTTTATGCGCTCCAACCTTTTCCAGGGGTCATGGAACTTCGAACGTATGCAGGCGTTAGGCTTCTGCTTCTGTATGGTGCCTGCAATTCGTCGTCTGTATCCTGAGAATAACGATGACCGTAAAGCGGCTATCAAACGCCACCTGGAATTCTTCAATACCCATCCTTACGTTGCTGCCCCGGTTCTGGGTGTGACGCTGGCGATGGAAGAACAGCGTGCCAATGGTGCACCTATCGACGACGCGGCCATCAACGGCCTGAAAGTCGGTCTGATGGGGCCTCTGGCCGGTGTGGGTGACCCGATCTTCTGGGGTACTGTGCGTCCGGTGTTTGCTGCATTGGGGGCGGGTATCGCCATGACCGGCAGTCTGCTGGGTCCGTTGCTGTTCTTCGTTCTGTTTAACCTTGTACGCCTGTTGACCCGCTACTACGGTGTGTCTTATGGCTACAAAAAAGGTGTCGATATCGTTAACGATATGGGCGGCGGCTTCCTGCAAAAACTGACTGAGGGGGCGTCTATTCTCGGCCTCTTTGTCATGGGGGCGCTGGTTAACAAATGGACGCACGTTAACATTCCGCTGGTGGTGTCGAAAATCACTGACCAGACGGGCCATACCACCGTCACCACGGTACAGAGTATTCTGGACCAACTGATGCCGGGTCTGGTGCCATTGCTGCTGACCTTCGGTTGCATGTGGCTGTTGCGTAAGAAAGTGAATGCGTTGTGGATCATCGTTGGCTTCTTTGCCATCGGTATCTTCGGTTACTGGATTGGCCTGTTAGGTCTCTGATAACCTTCAAAGCCGGGGGAAATTTTCCCCCGGCTTTTTTATGTCTGCTATTGATGTCTTTGTGATTTTCATTTTGTTTTGGCCTGATGGCTGTAAGCCGGAGTTTTCATGTCTGTAACCGATATCGTCCTCGCCCTCTTTACCCTCCTGTTACTTGCCTACGCTATCTATGACGAATTCATCATGGGCACACGCAATGGCAAAACGCGCCTGCGGGTCAACCTGCGCCGCCGCAACAGACTCGATTCGATTATCTTCATCGGTCTTCTGGCTATTCTTCTCTATAATAATATCCATGCGAATGGCACCGCTATTACCAATTATTTATTGATCGGCCTGGGGCTGATTGCTTTTTATCTCTCTTTTATTCGCTGGCCAAAAATACTGTTCAAACCGGAGGGGTTTTATTTCGCCAACACCTTCATCACCTATGATCGGATCCGCAGTATGAATCTTTCGGAAGACGGCATCCTGGTATTTGAATTAGAACAGAAAAAGTTATTAATACGTGTAAACGAACTGGATGACCTTGAAAAAATATACAAAATTATGGTTAATACTCAATAACTTACAACAAATCCACGTATTGTTGATTATAGCACGATGCATACTTACGAGAGATTTAATTAACCTTACCCTTTAAAGTGTCGTTAATTACGCTGTCCCTGAAATTCTATTCCCCTCCAAACTACAGCGTTATTTAAAAACCCTATTTTATTTGGTGTTGTCCCCGATAAAAAGAGTGTGGTAAGGTTTCGCCGTCATTTGGGGGCTAATCTCGTGAATATATCCGCTACGCTTATTCTTGCTTTTGGCATGTCTATGGACGCCTTTGCTGTGTCAGTCGGTAAAGGAGCTACCCTCGACCGTCCCTGCTTTCGGGAAGCCTTTCGTACGGGTCTTATTTTTGGTGTTATAGAAGCCATCACACCGCTGATTGGCTGGTCTCTGGGACTGGTAGCCAGCCGGTACATCATGCAATGGAGCCAGTGGGTCGCATTTACCCTGCTGTTGATTCTGGGTGTACGCATGATCATCGAAGGGCTGAAAAATAAGCCGGAAGAGAACCTGACGACGGCAACCCGTCATAGTTTCTGGATCCTGGCGGCTACAGCTGTCTGCACCAGCCTTGATGCGTTGGCGATCGGTGTGGGTTTAGCCTTTCTTGATGTGAACATCATACATACCGCGCTGCTCATCGGTATGGCGACCACGGTGATGTCAACGCTTGGGATGATGCTCGGACGTTTTATCGGCCCGCTGCTAGGCAAATGGGCCGAAATTCTGGGAGGTGCAGTGCTGATCGCAATAGGATTAAACATCCTGCTGGAGCATCTGGGTTATTTACGCTGAGGGACGCTGATGTATTCTGATGAGAAAGTCTGTCTCGCATTCAAAGGCCGTCTGAGCCTTTAAGCTGGTCATCACTGCTTCTGTCGCCCGCCATGCGAATGGCGTCATCTGCAATAAATTAAATGCCTCTTCTCCGGAAAGCTTCATGCCATAGGCGAGTGTTTCAGTGCTTATCCGGTCAAAACCTTCCAGCCGTTCATCAAGATCAGTGTGCAGTTGTACATCCTGATAAATCAGCCCTTTCAGTTGGTATAAGTGACGCGGCCCTGGCGCCACCGTGATCACCAACCCGCCCGGTTTTATCGCCCGGTACAATTCCTGCGTCTTACAGGGTGCATAAATGCGAATAACTGCATCCAGCGAACCATCAGCAAAAGGCAAGCGATGGCTGGAGGCCACACAAAATGACACATCGCGATATCGTCTGGAGGCATAACGGATGGCAACTTTCGCCACATCCAGCCCGAAAACTCTCAACGCACGCTGCGGCATCAGCCTCTCAGCGAATGCTGCCGTGTAATACCCTTCCCCGCAGCCAATATCCAGCAATGCGTCTGCAGTTTGCGGGATGGCTTTATCAAGAATATCAGTCAGACGGTCCCGCAGAGGCTGATAGTGTCCGGCATCCAGGAATGCACGACGTGATACCATCATCTCTGTGCTGTCACCGGGCTGCTTTGAACGTTTATGCTGCACGGGCATCAGATTGACGTATCCCTCTTTCGCATTATCAAACTGATGATTAGCCGGACAACGCCATTGCTGACCGGTCAGCGTAAGCGGCTGGAAACAAAGCGGGCACTGATAAGTCATGCGGAAAACCTGCAAGAAAAGTCTGAGGGAGCGAAGATTCGCAATAGTGTTAAGTCTAAAGAAGGTGTTCCGGTGTTGCAACAGCTGGAAAATCCCGTTCAAAGGCGGCTACACTGGTTCCATAACATTTTTCTAACGAGAAACGAGATGAGTGACCACTCAGCTTTACTCCGTCAAATTCCCGGTATTGTGCATGGCTTCGGCGATAAACAGGCGCTACTCCCTGAGCATCTGCGCCGCTATGAAGCAACCCGGCCCGAAAAAAAACAGGTACACGGCACACGGATTGTGGATGTTACAGTCCCGGGCCAGCAATGCGGCGAAGCCGACGGTTTCATCACAGCAACACCAGGCATTCTTCTGGCCGTTTTCACTGCGGACTGTTTGCCGGTGATTTTCTGTCGTAAAGATGGCAAAGAAATAGCGGCAGTACACGCAGGTTGGCGCGGGCTGATCGATGGCATTCTGGAAAAGATGGCACAGCGGATTAATCAGTCGGGTGATACAGCACAGTGGGTTGCCTCTGTCGGCCCGGCGGCGGGGGCGTGCTGTTATGAGGTCAGTCAGGAACTGATTGATGCCTTTATACAACGTGTCGATTTACCTTCTGAACTCATCACACCATACCAACGTCATCTTGATCTGGCTGCCATTGCCGAAGCCAAATTGCGGGCGTTGGGGTTCGCAGACGTTGATCATACCGGCAGTTGTACAATTTGCTCGCCCGATTCGGCAGGAACCGGATTCAGGTATACCAGTTTTCGCCGTAACAGCCATCAGCGGGCACAAAACCCGACACATCCGGGTATCAGTGGCCGTAACCAACAGTCAGGAATTATGATCCTCTGAGCTTCAGCGGCAGACACAAAAAAACCCGCCTTGGCGGGTTTTTTTACAGCGAAGGCTGCTTAGATTGCAGTTACGTTAACTGCTGACGGGCCTTTCTGGCCGTCCTGGATTTCGAACTCTACGTTCTGGCCTTCAGCCAGAGTTTTGAAGCCGTTACCCTGGATTGCAGAGAAGTGTACAAACACGTCTTTGCTGCCATCAGCAGGAGTAATGAAACCGAAACCTTTAGACTCGTTGAACCACTTAACTTGACCTTTGATCTTTGCCATCTTGAGTATTTCCTTTGGATTGTTTAAACCGCCCAGCGGCGTTACATAGACAAACTAGAGTCGTTACTGCTTGAGGCACTAAGATTAGAATCGGCAGAGAAGCGGTATTCAACGTGAACGTCTTTACTCAGAACTTCTATACTGAAAATGCCACACATATACAGAACTGTACCTCGTTTTACCCAGATGCGTTATCACATACTCTGAATTCGATGGCAAGCCATTTTTAATCAGTGATGGACATGTCGCACATATTTGAGCCGGTTAAAGGCACTTCGTGTTCAGTTAAGCTGAAATATGTTGATAGACATGCTTTTTTCTGCTTTGCAGTTTTACCTGCATATCAAACAAAACAATAACGACCTGTTTTGATTATTGATCATTTAATGCAGAACCGTAAGCGTAAACCTCACCTTTATTTGAATTTTTATTGTCTGCGTCACCCCAAACTCTCCACGCCAGCCCCCACAGCGTATCGCTACACAGGCCTTACAGTACGGGGTAGCGCCGGTGGCGGCGCATCATGCGGCGCTGACGGAGACGTGTACAACACACAAGACCTATGCCGAAAGTCAATGCCTGCCAATATGACTGGTTATGCAATAATCAATTACGCCATAGATGGATAAAATGGTGCAAAACAAACGGTGAAAATCATTAAACGCACCTTTTGTGTGCACCTGTACTTCCTGTCCTGATAATAGTAAAACCCAGCTGACTTCAGGGAAAATGAATTCCAAATCCGGACGCCCTCTAATGGCGATTTTTTATAGTGTCGATTTTGACATTATAATGAATTAAAGTTTGCGACTTGGTTAAATTAACATAACAGTTTGCAAACACTCACCGCAGACTTATTCAGATATTAAATATCAATATGAAAAACTAATATTAATTACCGTGATCCAAATCCCATATTAGCCTTCTACTGATAAGCGGCTGAGTGCGTTACCTGCCCGAAGGCAGCAGCGGGGATGAAGCACAACCCGCAGCCCGGCAGGCTTAACAAGGAGCAAGCAAGCGATTGTTTTTAAAAGATAAATACCACCTTTACTCATGAGGGGAAATTTCTGATAGCCTCATAACAAGATATTGAATTTCGTTAAAATTGCCTTAGAAATGGGTATTTAACCCGCAGCAACCTGATAATTAACATTCGCATAACACCTACGGAATGTAAGTGCTATTTGAACCCTCTCACCAAGTGATAATACTTCTCATTCGATAAATAAAATGTCTGCTTACCTGTCTCTGATGACTAAGGAAATGATATTCAATCTTTAGAAATGCTTGCACCGATTTTTAAAGGTTTAAATTCGATTTCAGGCGATTTACTTTGACTTATGGCTTCGGCTAATTCAGCCAATGGCTGGTCCAGAGATTCATCGGCTAATTCAAAAACACCCCAATGAATGGGAACCGCTTTTTTACAACGCAGCTCTGTAAACACCGTAACAGCCTGCTGAGGGTCCATATGTTGCGCACTCATGAACCATCGTGGTGCATAGGCACCGACAGGAATTGCCGCTAAATCGAAAGGTCCCAGACGTTGTCCGATCACGTCGAACTGGTTGCTGTAACCGCTGTCGCCGGAAAAAAAGAACTGTAAACCGGGATGGCTGACCACCCATCCACACCAGAGAGACCGGTTTCGATCCCATAATGTCCGCATACTCCAGTGACGTGCCGGGACAGCCGTAATCGTCAGTTCGCCAAACTGATGCTCATCCCACCAGTCCAGTTCCTCGACATAATGCGCTCCGCGCCGCTTAAGCCACCGCTTCATGCCCAAAGGCACGATAAATTGCACATGCGGAAATCGTCGTAATAGCTTACGAACCGTTGCACGGTCAAGATGGTCATAGTGATTGTGGGATAACAGAACAACATCTATCGGTGGGAGTGCTTCTACCGTCGCCGCCACCGGTGTTTTTCGCTTAGGCCCGTAGAAACTCATTGGCGAAGCGCGATCAGACAGGGCGGGATCCATCAGAATGTAGCGCCCGGCAACACGCAGCAGTAAACAGGCATGTCCTAAAAACCACAAACGATCATCAGACCCGCTAAAATCGGCAGTCTGCCACCACTGGCTGGTAAATTGTTCGTAACCTTTCTCAGGAGGCGCTGGCAGGCGGAGCGCCTTACGTTCTTTCCGCCAGCGTTTGAGATCACCCTCCTGACGGTTATGGGGCTCAGCATTGGTAAAACCATCTGGTGTGTGATGTGTTTTTGACGGATTGTAATAGGGGTTTTTAGCTGACATAAGGCTCCATGAGATCACTTTTTAGTGGCGGCAGCGTAAAGCCATGATACGGATCAATTAGCATATTTACTGAACACACTACAGAGCGAAAGTGAAAAATTATGTGGCAATTCAGGCATGCCGGGGGGTTAAGAAAATCTTAATAACTTCATGTTTCACTGTAGATGTTCAAAAAGGAGATGACTTATGATCACGAACACTAAGAGTGAGCGTAAACACTTTGCGTCAAGGCTGACCCATATTATGCAGATCCAGACACAATATGGACGGCTATGGCTGCGTTCCCGCTTTCGCCGGATGACCGTTCCGGCATCAGTCAAACTCTTCCTGCTGGCCCTGCTGGGGCTGTCAGCTTTGGTTATCACGGGTACATTGCTGCTGATCTTCGATGCCATCGCACTGATGTCACATATTCTGAAACGGCCTTTCTATCGGGGCAGCTTGCGGCAACGTTGTCTGATGAGAAAGCCTGTATAACGAAAAACCGTGGCGGATATCTCCGGCACGGTTTGAGGGAACGGGAACATTTGACTGACTGTCAGGCAGGCATACCGCAAAGTTTGGTCAGATTTCTGGCGCCGATCATGAGGGTAGCAACATAGGACTGTCTGCGGGTCACAACTTCGACCGCGACACGCGCATCTTTATATTTGATGAGATAGGTTGAAGGCCAGCCCTGCCGGCGTTTGCCGTAGGCTTTTTCATGACTGTCGATAGCTGCATGGGCAACCACCAGATGGGAGAGAGTTTTATCACCTTTAATGATGCGCTTCATAATGGACTCCGCCTTAGACACAACTGTCAAAATGAGGAAACATTAATCACTTGATACGCATCGCTTTATGCGACGCTTATTCGAATCACTTCTTTGCAAAACTTTGTCACTCTGTGAGTATCTCTGCGCTTTTGTTTATGCGCAAGTCTTACTAAGCAGGAAACACACCATAGCGGCACGAAGCGGCCGTTTGCTTTGCGCCTGCCACTGCCCCTGAGGACTGCTTATTTCAGCCAGCCAGAGAGGATCGCTTTGTAACTCTTTAAAATTAATACTGATTCTGTTGGCGCAAATGATCGGCCACGCATCGGAGGGGTTGTTGCAATAATCTTTGCCTTTCATTCCGCCATAGGGATACCACTTCTCAGGCTCCTCTCCGGTCAGTAAGGCTATGTTGTGGTTCACTTCGCTGTCATTTTCTTCAGACCATTTGATCATCAGTTGTTCCATCCTGCAAGGCACATGCGTGGAGACTACCGGAGAAATAAGACAGTTTTATGAAAGTGATGATGCAGAACGAGAAGGGAAAATAGGACCAAAGTGCATACGGGCAATACCCGCCGGAAGGCGGGTTAACAAAACCAAATTATCTTTCAGGAATAAAGCCACGCAGGCTGAGTGCAGAATCATCATCTGCCTCAACAGGAGACACGTTAGTCTTCACCTGTGCAGCCAGAATCTTAAGTAATTCTGTCTGCTGGCGTTGCTGCTCAGCGATCTCCTGTAACAGAGCAACCTGTTCATTTGCCCTGACACTGGCGCGGCTAATAAAAAACCATACCAATACAAACAACAGTGCTGAAAGTGCACACAGCACCAATGAAGCCAGGCTGTTTTGGCCCATTGCGAAATCAAACATTGACTACCCTACCACTGACTGTTCAGAGCGTTCATCTTACCATCCCCGACAGGTCAGGGAAGCCATTCGCAAAAAAACAGGGTTTTCTTACCCAACCGTAAGCCGTGCTGACATCCGTCAAAAAGGGATGAATGAGGTAATTGCACATACGCCCAGATCAAAGTTGCCCCCCTGATCACAGTAACTGTTTAGGGCCAGCAGATACAGGCCGATGCAAATGAGCAGGAAAAGAACGAACGTGACGATCCTCCGGACATTGAAAACAGGCTTTTTCAATTTAATGGCAGGTCTCTTTTGGTTTAAAAAACGTCTATCAGGGCTCAAAGGCGACGTCCGGCATTTGACTGAACAGAAGGACATAATACGACGAATATCCTAAACAACAATATAACGAAGCGATAGCTTTTACGTGCGATACAATGTGTAATAATCACATACGTAAATCAAACAATAAAATGTATAAGTTTTATCTATAAATAGAGCGACAATCCGTGTTTGATCTTGGTCAAGCAAAGTCATGTTTACGTGCCTGCACTTCTGATAACTCACCTTTGATAATTTCTATAAAATAGACATCTTAATAAAACCCCCAGGCATTTTTATAAAGAAAGAACAGAACGTGAAATTATTAACGCATTCCCGAAAAATTTTAAAAACAAATATTTCCCCTAAACCTTACACTGACAAGATAGCCGGGCTTGTGCCTGGTGTTACATCCCAGAATCTGAGACAGGTAAGTCTTACCCACGTCTACTCGCATGCGTGCTTTATCACTGCTATTTAGAAACAGATAAAGAAATTATTGGTTTTACAGTTGATTAATAAACCCAATAATATTGCGTTCATCTTTAAATAAAGTGACTTTTTGCGGATATTTCCAGGAACTTCCTTGTTGAATTATACCACCCGTTAAAATATCATCCCGCCGTCGAACAGTTCTTCTGTCTCTTCAGTTATATAAATGAAAGCATAATGGCTGAATTATTTTTCAGCTGATTCATGCTGACTATTTTTTGTTGAGGGATTAATAAATGCATACATGGAATAAAAAGTTCTTCGTTTCTAAAATAGCGCTAGCCTGCGCTGTTGCAGTCGCGGCCCCCGTAGCAATGTCAGCCGATATTTCTGGCACCGTTTACGATACGTTCTATCATGACTCCACGCTGGCGGGTCATATCGGATATCGTGGGTATGTAGATAATGATGGGGCTGACACCCGCTATACTGGCGGAGACATCGACTCTTCTATCAATAATGCTGTCGTTAATGGTGTTATTTCCACTCATTATCTCGGTTTTGATAGCAATAACAGCAACACGTTTAATATCACCAATACCACGGTTAACGGCATGATCACCTCTGAGTGCATGACAAGTGATTGCGGCACAACCCGTAATGATTATGACCAGTCTCCTTTGCAATTGACCATTGATAACTCCACCATTAATGATACTTACGAACACTTCGATTATGACATTACTGATGATAATAAAATTCGCGACCATGAATCCCTGAATACCTACGATATGGGTGTTGCAGTGACATTGAATCAGGAAAGTAACATCGTTATCGAAAATAACTCTCACGTCGCGGGCATTGCACTGACGCAAGGCTACGAGTGGGCTGATACAGACAGTAATAACAGTAATACTTTTGATAATACCCTGACGGTAAATGATTCCGTGCTGACTTCGGGTTCTTACACAGAATTACAAACCAGCGGTTTCTACGGCCAGTCGGATAAGCCAAGTGATTATGGTAATATCAGCGCGACGGGTATTCCGGCTGATGATATTGCGTTATCTGTTGTTGCCAGTGCAACCGCTGATAATGCAATGAAAACCAATGCCATATTCAATAATTCAACCATTGCAGGTGATGTCGATTTTGTCAGCACCTTCGACGAAGGTTATTATGTCGGTGGTCATGACAGCAATGCCGATGGCGTGCCGGATACCAATGGTTGGGATGATACAGATGAACTGAATCTGACGCTGGACAATGGCAGCAAATGGGTTGGTGCAGCCACTTCTGAAGTTCAGATGGATTCAGCCTTGTATGACCACAGCACTAACAGCATCTGGCCGGGCTCTGTCTTCAGCAGTACCACCGGCTATCTGACGGGTGATGATGTTTATCAAAGCGGTCTGTTTAATGTCGCGCTAAACAACGGTTCCGAATGGGACACGACTAAAACGTCAAATATTGACAACCTGACGGTTAATAACCGGTCTCAGGTCAATGTCGTTGAATCTGGCCTGCTGGCAGATCACATCTCTCTGACCAATGCATCAACGCTGAAAATTGCTGCACACGGCGATGTTAAAACAGATGTACTGAACCTGAACTCAGGCAGTCAGGCATCGCTGACTGAAGAAAGCGCCTCTCTTTATGCCAACACCATTGTAGTCGGTAGCGGTTCTGAGCTGAACCTGGATTTAGGGCAGATTGATACTCATAACATGGTTCTGACTGATAGCGGTACTTTCGATATCGGAAGTCGTGAGTATGTCCTTAACGCCGACATGAATAATGCACGTGACAAAACTGCCGCAGAGTATATTTATGATCAGGGCACCCTCGGTATCAACTCCGATGGTCATCTGGCCGTGAATGGCGTAACAAACGGCAATTATCAGGTCCGTATCGATAACGCGACAGGTGAAGGCCAGGTTGCTGATTATCAAAATAAAGAGCTGATCCGTATCTACGGCGGCAATGCGACCTTTACTCATGCTAACACCGCTGATCTGGGTGCTTATCGTTATCAGGCAGAGCAGTACGACGATACCGTAGTACTGGCCAGGCAAGGTATTACCTCTACCGCTAATGCTGCCCTGAGCCTGCCTTCTTCCAATGCTGCAACCTGGCATATGGAACAAGACACGTTAGAAGCCCGCATGAACAGTTCACGTCACACCCAAGGCAATGATAAAGGAGGTGTGTGGGTCAACTACTTCGGCGGTCAGCAAAACGGCGACAACGGCGTGATTGATTACGATCAGGACGTCAATGGCGTCATGGTTGGTTTGGATAAAGTCACCGAAGGGGGCGGCGAGCGGCAGTGGCTGGTAGGTATGGCCGCAAGCTTCGCGAAATCCAGCCTGTCTATGGATAATGCGGATGCGGATACTGACAGCCAGTCAGCACGTGTTTACGCCAGTCTGGACTTCAACACCGGCGCATTCTTTGATACTTCCCTGAGCTACAGCCACTTCAGCAACTCAACAGACAGCACCATGAGCAACGGTCAGCAAGTATCAGGTGATAGCTCCACTGATGCCTGGGGCTTTGGTCTGAAAGTGGGTTATGACTGGCAATTCGCACCTCAGGCTTATTTGACGCCTTACGCAAGTATGACTGGCGTGTTTATCGGCGATGATGATTACAGCATGAGCAACAATATGCATGTCAGTGATCAGGCTTATGACAGCATACGTTATGAACTGGGTGGTAATCTGGGTTATTCCTTCGATCTGGGTGCAGGTCAGGCAGTCAGCCCTTACGCCACTCTGGCGTATGTGTATGAGGATGCTAACAACGATGCAAACATCAATGGCGACCGTATCGACAATGGCATTGATGGTTCCGCTGTCCGCGTTGGCTTAGGGGGACAGTTCGACATGAGCAAAAACTTCACCGTTTACGCAGGGGCTAATTACCTTGGTGGCAGCGATGTTGACCAGCCGTGGGCAGCTAATCTGGGTATGAAATACCGCTGGTAATCTTCCCGGTCTGAATAGCATTCTTCAGTAATTTATTGGCCTCTTTTCAGGGGCCAATTTTTTTTAGCATCTTCACGGTTTTGCTGATTAGGATTCTGCTGCAGTGACATTTTCCTGGAAATAAATTCTACTATGCTTATCAACCTCCTGAATCGTTCAGGACAAGGGATTTAGGGAGTTACAGAATGGGCATAATTAAAACCATCATCGTGCTGGCCGTCATTTACGCGATTTTTCTTTTCTCGGGTTATGGCGTGACAGTTGGCAGCAATGAGAATGCTGCAGGGCTGGGTCTGAAATGCCAGTACTTAACAGCAAGAGGAATTGTCAGCTCGCAATATATTCACTCTGACAGTGGCGTCATCGGCGTGGCAAACTGCCCCATTTTCAAGCGGGTGGGTGAAGTGGTCGACAATAAATAGGCCGGATATTTCTACGTTGTACAGCAGCGTTGCCATGCCCGCAAATGCAGGCATGGCAACGATTTATCAGCTATCGTGCTTCGTGAATTTCAGCTCGATCAAGGAAATGGCTTTCTCAATAGCACGCTTTGTCACAGGATCAGCTCCGGCAGGATGCTTGCTGAAATCAATACTTTTCAGCTGATGAGACATTTTCTCGCGCACTTCCGCTGGCGCAATAATTTCAATCACATCCAGTATTTGTTTAATTACCAGCTGGCATGCAACCAGATCGGATTCGATTTCCTGTTCTCTGTTCAAAGACTCGGACATGAGCTGCTCCTTTCATAACGGTCATTCATAAAAATTATGGCCGCGAGGATATCACGCTCTTTCCTGAAATTCTCTTTTCTGCATCGTTACGTTTTTGCGGTTAAACAATGCGGATAAATAAGCAGCAAACGCGCCTCGCCGGATGTTGCCAGGCGCATAATGGTTCTATGCTTAACAGGATGACAAAAAAGGAGAGGCGCTATGTTCGCACTTGTTTTGACTATTTGTTATCTGGGCGGAGGATGTGAAGACTTAGTGGTTGATGCCTTTAATACTCAGAAACAATGCACGGTCGCTATGCATCAGCAAGGGCTGCGCCAGGCGGGCTGTTATCCCATCGAAGATTTTATCGATGGTTACTGGATCCCTGCCCATGAGAACGCTGACTACTGAACCTTTGTGTCAGCATTCACATGGCGAGACAAAAAATGTCTTAATCATTGCTAAAGTGCTCGAAGAAAGGTATGAATACCCTGTTACTCATTGATATTTAACCATATTGACAGGGCAGGAAATGGCAATGACGATACGTAAAACTTATGGGTGCTATAAAAAACTTCCTCTCGCACTCCTTCTATCCGGTACTTTCATGGCTTCATTCGCCACGCACGCTGCAAATGTTCCTGCAGGTGTCGAGCTGGCAGCCAAACAGGAAATTGTCCGTAATAATGGCAGTGAACCTGCATCCCTTGACCCGCATAAAGTCGAGAGCGATGTGGAATTTAATATCCTCAGCGATCTTTTTACCGGACTGGTCACTATCGATAATAAAGGCAATGCGCAACCTTCACTCGCGGCTAGCTGGGATACCAAAGATAACAAAACCTGGGTCTTCCATTTACGCCCCGGCATCGTCTGGTCGGATGGTTCGCCCATCACCGCGCAGGATGTCGTTTTCAGCTGGCAACGTCTGATCGACCCGAAAACCGCTTCACCTTATGAAAGCTATCTGGGCAGCATGCACGTGTTGAATGCCGGCGACATTATTGCCGGCAAAAAAACTGCCGACCAGTTGGGTATCAAAGCGCTGGATAAGCAGACGCTGGAAGTTACGCTTGATCAACCGCTTTCCTATTTTCTCGGCATGCTGGCGCACCCGTCTCTCTCCCCAATCAGTCAGGCGGATGTGGAAAAATACGGCGATAAGTGGACTCAGCCAGGCAATCTGATCAGCAGTGGTCCGTTTAAACTCGATACGTGGACGGTCAACGAACGTATCACTGCCGTACGTAACCCGAACTACTGGGATAACGCACATACTGTCATCAATAAAGTCACGTATTTGCCGATTGCTTCCGGTACCGCCGACGTTAACCGCTATAAGGCCGGTGAGATCGACATCACGTCTACCGTTCCTTCGCCATTGTTTGCTTCACTGAAAAAAGAGCTGGGCTCACAGGTTCATGTCAGCCCGTATCTGGCCGTTTATTACTATGCAATGAATACCCAGAAGCCGCCGTTTAATGATGTTCGCGTGCGTAAAGCGCTGAATCTGGCGATTGATAAGTCGATCATTGCCGGTAAAGTAATGGGTCAGGGGCAAACCCCAGCCTGGCATCTTTCTCCGGATAACACCGGCGGTTTTACTTTTGCCAAACCTAAAGAAGCCAGCCTGACACAGGAACAGCGTAACGAAGAAGCTAAAAAGTTACTGACTGAAGCCGGTTTTGGTCCGAACCATCCGCTGAAATTCAACCTGCTATATAACACTTCTGAAGCGCATCAGCGCATTGCCATTGCTGCGGCTTCAATGTGGAAAAAGAATCTGGGCGTCGATGCCGTTTTACAGAATCAGGAATGGAAAACCATGCTGGATACCATGCATCAGGGTACCTATGAAGTGGTGCGTTATGCGTGGATTGCAGACTATAACGAACCCTCCACTTTCCTGAATACCCTGCGCACGGGTAACAGTGAGAACACGCCAAAATTCAATAATGCCGCCTACGATAAGGCACTCGATGATGCGTTAAAAGCCACGAACAAAACGGACGTGGGCAAAGCTTATCAGCAGGCGGAACAGGTATTAACCGAGCAGTCGCCGGTCATTCCTTTGTACCATTACGTCAGTACTCGTCTGGTCAAACCGTACGTAGGGGGATTCAACGACAGCCTGCTTAATTACGTTTACACCAAAGATTTGTATGTAATTAAGCATTAATCTGCCTTCCTCTCCTTACGGCAATGGATTGTCCGGGGAGAGGCATTTTCAAATGCTCCGCACCGCCCGTCTTTCCACTAACCCACTTGCCACGCGCAGCCCAGATGATAGATTGTACGTAAATCACACAAACGGGAGCTGTTATGAAATTCTCGGACAGTGAGATCCAACCGCTTTGGGATGAAGTGGCGCGTATTATCGGTGATGGCGTCATTCAGATGCGCCACAGAGGTGAGCCTCTGAGTGCCGATGCGCTGATTGGTTATCTCGACGAGCAACTGACCCGCGCGACAGGTGTCCAGCGCCGTATCATGCTGGGCGCAGCAATTAATATGCTAAAAGCCGACCGGCGTTGCTGATCCTGCGGCACTACAAAACCTCGCAGCCTTTTCGGGCAACGAGTCATTCATTTATGATCTGTCCTTCACTTCCTGGATTGTGCCGCACGCCCCTGCGCAAATAAGAAAATGCGCTGGGTAATATCATCAGCACCCAGAATATTTCCTTTCTGCTCCAGATTAGCTCTGGCATAAGCTACGTCATGGGCCTGGTCGACCATGCTGATCACCCGGTCACGAGTCGGTTTATCCAGTATTCCCAGTAATGTTGTCAAAATCGCCTGATAGGCATTAGAAGCATACGTCAGGTGTCTTTCACGTTGTTCCAGCGCGTCAATGCGAACCATCAGGGCCTGCAATTGTTCTTGATGCGTCATAGCGGCATCCTTCTTCACGGGTGGAAAATAACCGGAGACAGCGGAGCGAGCAGACCTCCGCAGGTTACTTGCCTATAAGTCTAGCAGATGTAATAAAAATAAAGCCCTTCCCTTTCAACGTATAAAGTAAACCTTTATTCAATATGCCGTTAACCGCTTCGCCAGTTGTAACCGCAATAAGTCGCCAATAGCCGCCGGCAAACGGTTTATCTTCTCTGAGAAGTAACAGCGGCAGTACCTGCTTACAGATAGCAAAATGACAAACCGCAGGGGTTATGACATTTTCTGTGACAGCATTATTTGTTCATTGGGGAGAATTGAGTTGAAAAAAACGATGTTGGGTATAGCCATTTTCAGCATGATGTTAGTAAGTTCATTTGCTCAGGCGGAAGGATGTCTTAAAGGCGCAGTGGCGGGAGGCGTTGTCGGTCATCTGAAACATCACGCTGTACTCGGCGCGGTGGCAGGATGCGCTGTCGGGCATCATCTCGCAGCGCAGGCCAAAAAGCAGCAGGTTGCAGCGGCTAAATAAACAGCATCAGGGCCGCCGGGTGCCCTGATGAGATGAATTTCTACTTATTCATGAATAACAATCATGCGATTACGTCCATCCTGCTTGGCTTTATATAACGCCTCATCGGCTTTCTTCAGCGAAGCGTCAGGTTCACCCGATAGCTGATTGCAATGTGCTACGCCTAACGAAATGGTAATCGGGCGAATACCCGGCAAGGACATTTTTTCCACATTAAGACGCAAACGTTCTGCAATGATTTCAGCTTCGGCAAGCCCTGCCCCCGGCAGTAAAACCAGGAACTCTTCTCCGCCAACGCGGCAGAGAATGTCACTTTCACGGGCATTATTGCGGATTTGCTCCGCCAGAGATTTAATCACTTCATCACCGATGTTATGCCCGTAAGAGTCATTAATGGATTTAAAATGATCAATATCCAGCGCAATAACCGAAAACTGCTGGCGTTGCTGAATCACGGATTCCAGTGTCATCGCCAGCCCGCGCCGGTTGAACAACCCTGTCATCGGATCCGTCTGCGTTTCAAACTTGAGCTTGCCAATTTTTTTCTGCAGCAAGTTAATACCCATCAGCAAGGCACGCTTGAGCTGGGTTGATTCAAAATACCATGACGGAATTTCACGGATATTCGTCGAAATATCCGGCTTATCCATTTCATTGGCACTTCGTGCCAGCAGCCAGAGCGGATGCGCAATCATACGCGAGCATAGCCAGACGCAAATCAGCGTCAGTAATGCCAGGGGTGTCAGATGCTTGAGCACCTTGATCATTAACCCTTCCAGCGGCTTGAGCGTCGCATCGGTCGGCCTCTGGGTAATGATTTCCCAACCAGACGACGGCACTACCGCATAACCGGCCAGCATCGCTTCTCCGGCCAGATTGGTGACCATCAGGCTACCATTGGTATGTTGTTTTACCACTTCCGTCACCGGACGCGGTTTCAGCACTTCCCCGATACGAAACGCATCCGGATGATAGAGAATGCGGCGCTCGTTATCGAGTACGGCAATATAGGAACCATCGCGGTAATAATGCTCGCCGAGTAACTCATTCAGAATGCTTTTCTGCCGCAGATAAATGGTGCCGGCAATATAGCCGAGGTATCTGCCGTCGCGGTGGAAAATAGGTGCCGATATCACAATCACCAGATTCTGAGCGGCAGAAATATAAGGTTTACTGATCAGCGGGCGGCGCTCTTTCAGTGCTTCAAGAGCTCCGGGCGTATTCAAAATACGGCCGACCATCTGCAGGCTGTCAGGAGAAGTGGCCAGAATTTTGCCTTGCGCATTGGTCAGCACGACAGAGTTAAAACTGTCTGTCTGGTATTTCAGTCGAGCCGTTTCCGCCTGCAGGATTTCACGATCGTCAAAATGGCCCGCCGCAATTGTACTGCTGTAAGCGAGCTGTTTTTGCATGTTTTTTAGAAACTGTTCCGTGCTGGCAGCCAGTTTCGTCGCATAAACACGGTTCTCTTCAAGCGTATTGTCGATCAGTAACTGGCGCTGTACACGATAACTGGCATAAAAGCTGTTGGCCAACGTCACAAAGGCACTCATCACAGCTAAAATCAGAATCAGGCGTCGCAGATCAATACGGAACAGAGAGCTGGAAAGGAGTGAGCGCAACAAAAAGTCATACCTGTGGTAGAAAGTGGCTCATATTTATCACCACCGCCCCACATGCACAATAAGGCAGGAAAAATAAACCATTATCTGCCTGAATCTGTAGCGAAAAAAGTTCACTGGCAAGCGGAACATTCTTCAGATAATGATTGATTTAGCCTTAGTAGGATTTAATGCGTAAACCCTTTACGGGATATCCCCTCATAGTCACCTTCATCGTGGTGCGCATAAAAAACTGCACCTTAACTCAGTTGGGTGTCCAACTTTTGGGGTGCAGTCCAATGCGGGGCTTAAAAGCGTGTTATGACAATTTTAATCGAATACGCCATTAATAATCGAAGTAACAATTGCAGTACTCAGGGCAACCAGAACTAAATCATCACCCACGGCCCGCCATTCATAACCAGGGTAATATGGCAACTCGTTCAGCATTGCGGCAGGAACCGCTTTCCTGGCGATTCCCGGCGGCAGGGGTTTGCCGCGCATCAGGTTTTTTGCGATTCCTGGCGGTAGTGACTGATATCCGGTCAGTCCATAATTTATTGCGAGTGAACGGGCACGTGAGAAGCTGATATCTGACGAGACATGGTCCGGCTTACCGTAATTTTTACGATTCCCCGTGTGCTCGGATGATTTACCATTTCCCTGAGCTTTATTGCCGTGGTTATTGCCATTGCTATTACCGTGGCTATTGCCGTTGCCGTTGCCGTTGTGTAAGCACACCTGTTTTAGTTCCACGCACTTTTTGAGACTTCCGGGTTTTCGGCCATCAGCCGGTACTCTTCCGGCGTCAGGTTGTTCAGGGATTCATGAGGCCGCTCGTTGTTATATTCAGCCAGCCAGCGCTCCGTTATTTCTCGTACTTCATTCAATGTTCTGAACAGGTAAAAATCCAGTATTTCTGTCCGGTATGTTCGGTTAAACCGTTCTATAAACGCGTTCTGTGTTGGCTTACCCAGCTTGATAAATTCCAGCATCACACCATGTTCTTCGGCCCATTGCGCCAGTGCCAGTGAGACCAGTTCTGGCCCGTTATCCATCCGCATCTTCAGCGGATAGCCGCGGTTTGCCACTATCCTGTCTAGCACTCTCACGACGCGTTGCGCCGGGATATTCAGGTCAATTTCTATCGCCAGCGCTTCACGGTTAAAATCATCCACCACATTGAAGGTCCGGAAGCGTCTACCACACACCAGCGCATCATGCATAAAATCTATCGACCAGCTCTGGTTAAGTGCTTCCGGCGTCGCCAGCGGAGCCGGATTGCGCACCGGCAGACGTTGCTTTCCCTTACGGCGAAAATTCAGTTTCAGCAGGCAGTAAATCCGGTGAACGCGTTTGTCGTCTAATCAGTCAATATCTGGATCAGATGGGGTCTTTGTCGTCTTCGTAGTCATTTTTTAGATGCTACAACATGTTGCCAGACGTCGTCTTCATTCCTATGTGATTCCCGCAGGGGTAT